>NZ_LZLQ01000072.1 GCF_001673315.1 Mycobacterium asiaticum
GAAGCCGAAGTTCAACTCCCCGATATTGCCCCCGCCCACATTCAGCCCACCCTGGTTGCCCAAGCCGATGCTGAAGGTGGTGAAGTCGCTCACCGCATTGTGGAAGAACCCCGAAACCTGGTTGCCGACATTGCCGACGCCAGAGACGACCGCCGCCTGCGCCGCGTCCAACGAACTCACGTTGAACATGCCCGAGATGCTGTTGCCCAGGTTGCGCATGCCTGACGCCAGATCGCCCACGTTGCCCACACCCGAGACACCCAGCCCCAAGTTCTGCCACCCGGAACTGCCCGCACCCATGTTGAAGAAGCCCGACGAGCCACCCGAGCCGCTATTGAAGAATCCCGACGACGGGACGGCCGATGTATTGCCGATGCCTGGGCCCGCCGGGATCGAGAACAACGGAATATCGATCGGGCCGACGGTGCCGGAGATGCTGCCGTACGTGGTGTATCCCGGACCGCCGACTGTGAAGTGCAGCCGCGGTCCGCTGATCGTTATGGTCGGAACGCTGATGGGGCCGATGGTGCCGGACGTGTTGCTGAGAGCGCCCATATTGATAGCGCCGATGTTGAACGGCAGAGTGGTGATGTCGAATGTGCCACCGGAAATCGTCGTGTTCACCGGGAATCGCATGCCGAAGTCCACGGGAATCTGATTGATGTGGATCGAGTAGGAAACACCCGTCATGCCCTGGGCGTCGCCCCGGACGAACATCCCGTTGTTCATGTTGCCGGAGTTGCCGATACCGGTGTTGATGTCACCGGAGTTACCGATACCGGTGTTGAGGTTGCCGGTATTGAACCACCCGGTATTGGTGTCACCGGAGTTGAAGTCACCGCTGTTGAAGCTGCCCTCGTTGAAACTTCCCGTGTTATAGCTGCCGCGGTTACCGATACCGGTATTGAAATCGCCGGGATTGAACAAGCCGGTGTTACCGGTGCCCGCGTTGCCGATACCGGTGTTGTAACTGCCGGTATTGAACAACCCAGAGTTGCCCACCCCGGAATTCATAAAGCCACGCAGGTCAAAACCCGAGTTGCCGATACCGACGTTGCCGTCACCCGTGTTGAAGAACCCGACGTTGTTATCCCCGGTGTTGCCGAACCCGATATTGCCGGTGCCGGTATTACCGAAGATGTCGGCGGCGATCGCTTCCGCCGAGCCGGGGTGCACGCTCAGCAAACCGTTCAGCTTGGCCGACAGACTCCCGCTCAACAGACTGCTGATAGCCGGGTTGTTCAAAAGGCTGCTTACCGGCGAACTACGCAGCAGGTTGCTGACGGCAGGGCTGCTCAACAAATTGCTCACCGTCGGACTGCTCAACAAACTGGTAACCGTCGGGCTGCTCAGCGCACCGGTTAAAGCGCTTGTCACCGTCGCGCTGTTGAGCAGGCTGTTCAGCCCCCCGGAACCGGACAGACTCGCCACAAACGCCTGCAGACCGGCACCCGAACCGCCGAGACGGCCCCACAGACCCGATCCGAATCCGTCGCGCCCGAACGACCCCCAACCGCTGGCCGCGGTCGCGCCCCCGGTCGGCACGCCGCCCAGCTCATGCAGGCGAAGGTTCGCCAAACCGCCGGTACCCTGCTGCAACTGACGCAAGACACCGGCCAGGTTGAACCCACCCAACAAACTGCTCAACCTGGTGCTGATCGCACCCACGCCCGCCTTGAGCGCGCCAGGGTTCAAACCCCCGGCCAGACCCGACAACTCGGCCACCACCGCTTTGACGAAGCCACCCGCACCGCCCGCACCACTCAACGGGACCTTGGCAAACGGCGTCAACGCCGCGGCGGCAGCCGAAGCGCCACCGTGGTAGCCCAGCATTGCCACGATGTCCTGAGCCCAAAACTCCTCGTAGGCCGCCTCTGCCGCTGCAATCGCCGGCCAGTTCTGCCCGAACAGGTTCGAAACCGCAAGCCGCACCAGCGACTTGCGATTACCGGCGATCAGCGCCGGATGCACGATCATCGACCGCGCGGTCTCGAAAGCGGACACCACCACCCGGGCCTGCGAAGCCGCCTCCTCGGCCGCTATTCCCGCGGCACTCAACCAGGCCGCATAGGGCGAGGCCGCCGCCGCCATCGACGCCGCAGCCGGACCCTGCCAAGCACCGTTGACCAGACCCGAGGTCACCGCCTCGAAGAACGACGACGCCGAGCCCAGCTCGGACGCCAAGCCATCCCACGCCGACGCCACCGACGCCATCGGCGCCGAACCCGCCCCGACCAACATGTTCAGCGAGTTGATCTCAGGGGGCAAAGTCAGGAAACTCACCGGCTCAATCCTTTTCCTTACATTGCAGACGATCGCTTCAGACGACCGCTGTTCGACGTGTGTGGAGTATTACCGGGTAGGCCAGGTTGGGTTCTTACGTGCCGTTCGAGCCGGGGCTCCCCGCAGTACCGGGGGCGGCGTTGGCGCCGGGAGTGCCCGCCGCACCGCCGCCGCCACCGGTACCGACGGCCCCGTCGAGTCCCGACCCACCGTCGAGACCGCCGCCGAGGCCCGCGCCGCCAGTGCCTCCGGTCGCGTGGTCGGCGCCGTCGCCGCCGGCACCCCCATTGCCGGCCTGGCCGCCAGTGGTGCCGGTGTTCGGCGCACCACCGTTGCCACCGACACCGCCCTGCCCGCCATTACCCGAGTTGCCGGCGTTGCCACCTACGCCGCCGCCGTTGCCGGCGCCGCCGTCACCGCCGGCACCACCGACGCCGCCCGAGCCGGCCGCGCCGGCATTGCCGCCGTTGCCACCGAGCGCGGTGCCCTTAGCGGCACCGCCGTTGCCGCCAGCACCTGACTGGCCGCCTGAGCCGCCCTGACCGCCATTACCACCGGCTGCGCCTGCGGTGGTGTCGGTTCCGGCCCCGCCGTTGCCGCCGGCGCCACCGGCACCGCCGGAACCGCTGGTGCCACCGTTGCCGCCGAGGCCGCCGGCATTGGTACCGCTGGTCGGGGTGCCGCCAAGGCCACCGGTACCGCCGTCTCCGCCCTTACCGCCGGCACCGCCGTCGCCACCGGCACTTGCGGCGCCGTTGGTGCCGCCGCCGGTAGCGGTACCGCCGGCCGCGCCGTTGCCACCGGCACCGCCAGCACCACCCCCGCCACCGGCGCCGCCGTTTCGGGCATCCCTGCTGGCCGCCGTGTTGGTGTTCTGACCGTTGCCACCCGTGGCCCCGTTACCGCCTGCGCCGCCGGCACCACCGTCACCGGCGGTTCCTGCGTTGCCACCGGAGTTGCCTGTACCACCGGCACCCGCGTTACCACCGGTGCCACCGGCACCCGCCGTGCCACCGCTGCCGCCCGCACCACCCGTGGTGCCGGTGGCGGCACCGCCAGTCCCGCCGCTGGATCCGACGCCACCTTGCCCGCCGTTACCGCCTGCGGCGCCGTTCGAGTTCGTGGTACCGGCACCACCAGTCCCGCCGGCGCCACCGGCGCCACCGGCGGCACCGTTACCGCCGAGACCACCGTTGGTCCGGTTGCCCGTGCCGCTTCCGCCGTTACCGGCCGTCCCAGCGTTTCCACCGTTGCCGCCGTTACCGGCACTACCCGCGGTGCCGTCGTTGCCGACCGTGGCGCTGCCGGCGGCGCCACCGTTGCCGCCTTGGCCGCCTTGGCCGCCGGCGCCAGCCTTACCGCCGGTGCCACCGAATCCGTTGGCGACACCGGAGCTAATTCCTGTCCCACCGTTACCGCCCTGGCCGCCCTGGCCGCCGTGGCCGGCGCTGCCACCGTTACCCGCGTCGCCGGAGATCGATCCGCCGGCACCACCGGCGCCGCCGTTGCCACCCTGACCACCGGCGCCGCCACCGACGCCATCCGCTCCCGTGCCACCGCTGCCACCGGTGGTGCCGGTTGCGCCGTGGCCACCGCTACCGCCGTTACCGCCCTTGCCGACGTTTCCGCCGGCACCACCGGCGCCCCCGTTGCCGCCGTTCGAACCGTTGGTCAGAGCACCGGCGTTGAAGCCGTTACCGCCGTCACCGCCGTCGCCGCCGCTGGTAGCCGCGAGGCCGTTCGCACCGTTGTTCCCGGTGGTCGAACCGGTGCCTGCCGCGCCGCCGGTCCCGGCAACGCCGGAGTCGCCGCCCTTGCCACCATTGCTGGCGTTGAGGTTGCCCGCGGTGCCGTCGGCGCCGCGGCCGCCGTTACCGCCCAAACCGGACGCCCCGCCGGCGCCGCCGTCTCCCGCAGCACCCACGACGCCTGCCGTGGTAGCGCCACCGTTACCGCCGGCACCGCCCTCGCCACCTGCGCCACCTGCACCACCTGCACCGCCGGCGGTGTTCGGGTTCGTCGAGTTCGCGCCGAGACCACCCGTTCCGCCTTGTGCGCCGGCGCCCCCAGTACCGCCGGCGCCGCCGTCACCTGACACCGTGCCGCCGGCACCACCGTGGCCGCCGGCACCGCCGAAGCCGCCGGCAACTCCGGCGCCACCATTGCCACCCGAGCCGACCCCGACCGCACCAGCCTTGCCCAGCAGACCGTCACCACCGGCACCGCCTGCTCCACCGTTGCCGCTCTTTCCGGCGTCGCCACCATGACCGCCGGCACCGCCGCCGGCCTTACCGTCGCCACCGTGCCCGCCGGCACCACCGTCACCAGAGGTCGTCCCGCCGGCACCGCCATGACCTCCGGCACCGCCGATACCCGCCGAGGACTGGCCGAGGCCACCCTCCCCGCCGATGCCACCGCTACCCGTTTCGCCGCCGGCACCACCGGTGCCGCCCTCGCCACCGTCGCCGGCCTGCGCTCCGCTGATGCCACCGTGACCGCCCGCGCCACCGGCGCCGGTCCCATCACCGGCGCCGCCGTGGCCGCCGGCACCGCCGCTACCGAGCACACCGCCGGCACCGCCCGCACCACCGACACCACCGTTTGCGTTCGAGCCGGCATCGGCGGCATAGCCCTGGCCACCGACGCCGCCGTCGCCACCGTGGGTAGCCGCGGCACCGGTACCCCCGTTAGCACCGGTGCCGGTGGCGCCGGTGCCCTTCAGCCCGCCGGCGCCACCGGTGCCGGGGTTACCGCCCTGGCCGCCGATACCGCCGTCGATGCTGCCCGAGTTGCCGTCGCCGCCGACACCACCGGTACCGCCGATACCGGCGGCACCACCGTTACCACCCGAGCCGCCTGCGCCGAGCGCACCCGCGGTGCCCTTCGAGGACGCGCCACCGAGGCCACCGTTTCCGCCGGCACCCCCAACGCCGCCGACACCGCCCTGACCGCCGACACCGCCGGTACCACCGCCATCCGGACCCGCCTCACCGACACCGCCGGTGCCACCCACGCCACCGGTACCGCCGACGCCGCCGGCACCACCGATTCCACCGTTACCAGCCATCGAACCGGCCGCACCACCAGCGCCGCCGTGTCCACCCACCCCACCGGCCTGCCCGGTCCCACCGACCAGACCTGTCTCCCCGGTGTCGCCTTGGGCGCCGTTAGCACCGTCACCGCCGGCACCGCCGGCACCGCCGCTGCCGACCCGGCCACCTGCGCCGCCGGTACCGCCGTTACCGCCCGCTGCGCCAGTCACCGTGCCTGTCGTGGCGTCATACCCGTCGCCACCGGCTCCACCATCACCGCCGTTGGTCGCCGCAGCGCCGGTAGCTCCGTCGCCACCAAAGGCGCTGCCGGCACCGCCGGTACCACCGGCACCTCCGGTCCCGGGATCGCCGCCGAGCCCGCCCGCGCCGCCGTGGATGCTGTCGACGGTGCCGTGGGCACCATGACCACCGTTTCCGCCCAGCCCGGCCGCACCGCCGGCACCGCCGTTGCCGCCGACGCCCAGGTCACCGTTCGGGTTGGGTGCGTTGCCGCCCTTACCACCATCGCCGCCTTGCCCACCAGCACCACCGACGCCACCGGTTCCGGCGATCTGGGACGGGTTCGCTGCGTCAGCGCCCACTGCGCCGGTGCCGCCCTGCCCGCCAATGCCGCCCTGCCCGCCGGCCCCGCCGAAGCCGGCGCTGGTCCCGGCCGAACCGCCGTCGCCGCCGTGACCGCCGTTGCCACCGGTCCCGCCGGCACCACCGCTTTGGGTCGGGTCGGTACCGGTGGCACCAATGGCGCCATTACCGCCGGCACCACCCGCGCCGCCGTTTCCGACGCGACCGCCGGCACCGCCGCGCCCGCCGTCACCACCATGAGCACCAGGGGTGGTGGCGTTCCAGCCGGCGCCACCAGAGCCGCCGTTTCCGCCGGTCATCGCTGCCGTGCCCGTCGAACCGGAGGTGGCGACGCTGGTTCCGGCACCGTTCACGCCGCCGGCGCCGCCGGCTCCGCCGAAGCCGGGGTTGCCACCCTGGCCGCCGGTACCGCCATTGCGAACGTTGGCATTGCCGGCACCGCCGACCCCGCCGTCGCCGCCGATACCGGCCGCGCCACCGTTACCACCGGCACCGCCGGTGCCGGTGACGCCACCGGTACCACTGCCCAGCGCGACGCCTCCGGCTCCGCCGGCACCGCCGTGACCACCGGTACCGCCAGAGCCACCCAGCCCGCCGGTTCCGCCGGTGGCTCCCGCGACGGTTGCATCGGCCCCGGTGGCTCCGGCGCCGCCCGCACCACCGAGACCGCCGACGCCGCCGGCGCCACCGTTTCCACCGTTGCCCGATACAGCACCGCCGCGGCCACCGGATCCACCGAGGCCACCGGTACCACCGACCGCGCCCGTGCCGCCTGCGGCACCCGGGGTAGCACCGTTCGCGCCTGCGGCACCGACCACTCCGGCACCACCGGCACCGCCATGGCCTCCGTTGCCGGTCACGCCGCCGTCGCCGCCGGCACCACCGGTTCCGCCGACCCTGCCCACGCCGCCAGTGCCGCCGTTCCCACCGGCACCGCTGCCGTCACCGGCGCCACCGGCGCCACCGATACCGCCGTGTCCGACCGCGCCGGCGTTTCCACCCGCGCCACCGTTGCCGCCGGCGGTGTTCGAGCCGGTCGCGGCGGTGAGACCCGCGCCGCCGGCTCCACCGTTGCCGCCGCTGGTCGCCGCGGCCCCAGTCGCGCCGTTGGCCGCGCCCAAGGAGCCCGCGCCACCCACACCGCCAACACCGGGATTCCCGCCCTGCCCGCCGGCGCCACCGTGGATGTTTCCGATTTCACCCCCGCCACCTGCGCCGCCGTCACCGCCGAGTCCGGCCGCGCCACCCTGGCCGCCAGCGGCACCGGCTCCGAACATGCCGGTGCCACCGGCGGCGCCACCGGCGCCACCATTGCCGCCGTTGCCGCCGGTGCCACCTGTCAAGCCTGGGGCGGCTTCCGCGCCGGTGTAGCCGGCACCACCGGCGCCACCGATGCCGCCGGCCCCGGCGGTGCTCAAGATCGCGCCCCCGTTGCCGCCCCTACCACCGACGCCACCGTCACCGGCGTTGGTGCCGGAGAGTAGATCGCCCGCACCGCCCACACCGCCGGCGCCACCGGTGCCGCCGGCGCCGAACAGGCCGGCGTTGCCGCCGATGCCGCCCGCACCACCAGTCAGGCCGGCAGCGGCGCCGATACCACCGGCGCCACCCATACCGCCATTGCCGAACAGGATCCCTCCGGACCCGCCGCTACCACCGTTTGCGCCCGCTCCGCCGGCACCGCCCACACCGCCGTTACCGAAGAACCCGGCTGCTCCACCGGCCCCGCCGGCCTGCCCAGCTGCACCTGATCCGCCCGCTCCGCCGTTGCCCCACAGCAGCCCGCCGGCGCCGCCATTGGCTCCGCTCCCCGCTGCACCGTCGACGCCGTTGCCGATCAACGGACGCTGGAACAACGCCTGAGACGGCGCGTTGATCAGGTCCGTGACCGCCTGCAGCGGCGAGGCGTTGAGCGTCTCGGCGGTGGCATAGGCGTTCCCCGCGGATGTCAGGGCTCGGACGAACTGTTGGTGGAAGGCCTCGGCTTCGGAACTCAGCGCCTGGTAGCTCTGCGCGTGCGTACCGAACAGCGCGGCGATGGCCGCCGAAACCTCGTCACGAGCCGCCGGCAACAACGTCGCTATCGGGCCGGCCCACGCACCATGGGCGGTGCTGATCGACGTGCCCAGACTCTCCAAGTTCGCCGCCGCAGCAGCGAGCAGGTCCGGGGCAGCCACCAAATACGACATCGCTGAAACTCCTGTGGTTCATGGCCGATGGGGGTCACTCGAATGGGGAATGTACATGGCACGGGGACGGAATAGCCAGAACTGACAACAGAAATTTCTTCAATTTTCTGAGACTGCATCTCGGCGCCCATCTGACGTCCCTTAGCCGAAGCTTTGCTGGATTTTTATAAGCCCTTTTAGAAGAACTCATACGCGTCGGTCAGACTGTTGACATTAATACAATAACTCTGGTGCAAATTGAAATCTGTTGTGATACAGAGGATTTCGAGTTGTTTTACGCCTGTGGAGCAGTCGTTCCTTGCTGACGCTAGCGTAAGTGAATATTTAAGTAATTTTAAGTATGTTTAGCCGCGCTAAGAGCTGGCTGCCGAATTTGGCATTTAAGTGCAAGATTTGCTGACGCGCCTAAACGCCAGTCGTGAAGACAAGTTTTGTCACACTGAACGTGACATTTCTCGTCGGGAGTGTCACACGGGCGGTGCCTGCTGCACCACAGCCCGCGGGCGGGCCAGCGGCCGTATCGCCGATTGCGCAGGCACGGCCCGCGGACGGGTCAGCGGCCGTATCGCCGATTCCGCATGCTGTAGTCGCGCAGTGCCCGCAGGAAATCGACACGGCGAAATGCCGGCCAGTGAGCCTCGGTGAACCACATCTCCGAGTAGGCGCTCTGCCACAACAGGAAGCCGGACAGCCGCTGCTCCCCCGACGTGCGGATCACCAAGTCGGGATCGGGCTGCCCGGACGTATAAAGGTTTTCCGAAATTCCTTCGACGGTGACCGCCTCGATGAGTTCCTCGGCGGTGGCGCCGTCTGCGAGTTGCTTGCCCAGCAGCGCACGGACGGCGTCCACAATTTCCCGACGGCCGCCGTAGCCGACCGCCACGTTGACATGGAACGCCGCGTTCTGCGGGGTGGAGTCCACCGCGCCGCGCACCCGGCGGGCCGGTTCCTCGCCCAGTAGCTCGAGGTCGCCGACGGTTCGAACGCTCCACCGGTTAGCCGGTGCACAGATCTCCTCCACCACGTCGGTGATGATCTCGATCAGCGCGCCCAGCTCGTCGGCGTCACGCTGCAGATTCTCGGTGGAAAGCAGGTAGATGGTCGTCATTTCGATGCCGGCTTCCTGGCACCACCGCAGCATCTCGGCGATCTTGACGGCACCCATGCGGTAGCCGACGCTGACGTCGTCGTACCCAAGACTGCGCGCCCAGCGGCGATTCCCGTCGCACAACACCGCGATGTGGCGCGGCAGCTCAGACCTGGTGGCGGCCAAACCCTGCCGTAGACGCAGCTCGTAGAGCCGGTACAACGGCTCCTTGAGCCTCGGCGGGATGATCTCCACGGAGATCAACCCTACTGTGATCAAGGCCGATTACCGGTCCCGATTCTGGGCAATCTCACGCCACGTCGCTCAGCCGAATTTCAGACAGTCCCGCTAACCTAATTTCAAGGTCTTCTCGGACCACCAACTGGACCAAGCAACTGGACCAAGCACCGGTATTCACTAGATGGAGTCACCACACAGATGAGCAGCCAGACCAGCACGCTCACCAACGCGGACCAGGCCGCCGAGCGCGGCTCTGCGCCTACCGATGCCGACCACACCGCGGGCGAGAAGATCGCCGAGGGCGTCGCAAAGGTATTGACCAAGCCCCGCTTCCGGGGCTGGATTCACGTGTACTCAGCCGGCGCCGCCGTTTTCGCGGGCGCGTCCCTGGTCGCGGTGTCGTGGGCGGTCGACTCCACCAAGGCCGGCCTGGCGACCATGCTGTACACGTTCGCCACCATCATCATGTTCACCGTCAGTGCGACCTACCACCGGGTGAACTGGAAGTCCGCCACCACGCGGAAGTGGATGAAGCGCGCCGACCACTCGATGATCTTCGTGTTCATCGCCGGCAGCTACACCCCCTTCGCGCTGCTGGCCCTGCCGCCGGATGCGGCGAGATTGATGTTGTGGATCGTGTGGGGCGGCGCCGCCGGCGGAATCCTGTTGAAGATGCTCTGGCCGTCGGCTCCGCGCTGGGTCGGCGTGCCGCTCTATATCCTCCTGGGCTGGGTCGCCGTCTGGTACACCGGGACGATCCTGCACAACGCCGGCGTGACGGCGATGGTGCTGCTGTTCGTCGGCGGCGCCCTGTACAGCATCGGCGGGATTCTTTACGCGCTGAAGTGGCCCGACCCGTGGCCGTCGACGTTCGGCTATCACGAGTTCTTCCACGCGTGCACGGCGGTTGCGGCGATATGCCACTACATCGCCATGTGGTTCGTGGTCTTCTAGAGCTGGTTAGAGCTGGGTGAGGGGTCCCAGCGCGGCCGCGAGTTGGTCCGCGGTGGTGACCGGCAAGTCGCAAATCCGCCCGCGGCACACATAGGCCGCGTCAGCGTCACCCACCAGGGTGCGCCCGGCCAGCAACGTCGACGAATCCGCCGGGCCGCCAACCACGATCGCCCCGCCGGGCGCCAGCCGCCGAGCCTCGGTCAGCAGCGAGGACCCTCCGCCGCAGACGACCGCGATCTGCAGCGGCCCGCGCACCGCGGCTTCAGCCACCGCGAGCCAATGCCCGGCCGAACGCGGCGCGCGGGCCAGCAGCACCGAGTGCGCCGCCAGCGTGGAGCCGACCAGCTGCAGGTACCGTTCGGCGCGCGCGCCGTCCACCAGGTGCGCGGCCGTCAGCAGCGCCTCGGCGATCGACGACGCCCCCGAGGGCGTCGCCCCATCCAACGGGTCGGCAGGCCGCGCCACGAGCTGTTCGGCGTCGTCGGCGGTGTCGTACCAGCGCCCGGCCCGCTGCGGATCACTGAAGTGACGCACGGCGGTATCCAGCAGGCCGGTGGCCGCGGTGAGCCAGTAGTCCTCCGGGCTCAGCTGGTACAGCGCCAGCAACCCGGTTGCCAGCATCGCGTAGTCCTCCAGAATGGCCGCGCTGTCGCCGACCACCCCGCCCAGACTCACACGTCGCAGCCTCCCGTCGACGACATGGCGGTCCAGCAGCGCGGTCGCGCATTTACGTGCAGCCTCAGCCAAGTCTGAATCATCCAGTGTCACGCTGGCTTCGGCGAGAGCGGTGACCGCCAGCCCGTTCCAGGACGTGACCACCTTGTCGTCACGGCCGGGCTGGACCCGGACTCGCCGCGCGCTCAGCAGGGTGGCACGAACCCGGTCCAGCCGCTGTCTGTCCTCAGGATCTTCGCGCAACTGCAGCACCGAGCTCCCGTGCTCGAAGGTTCCTGACCGGGTCACACCGAAAACCGTCGCCGCCCAACGTCCGTCGTCGACACCAAGCGCGTCGTTCAACTGCGCCGGCGTCCACACATAGGTGGATCCCTCGCTGCCGTCGGCGTCGGCATCCAGCGACGAGGTGAACAGGTCGCCGTCGGCCAGATCATCGAGCAGAAACCGCGCCGTCTGCGCGGTGACGCGCCGCGCCAGCGGATCACCGGTCCGGCGTGCCCAGTGGGCGTACCCGCGCAGCAGCAGCGCGTTGTCGTAGAGCATCTTCTCGAAGTGCGGCACCACCCAGGCGTTGTCCACGCTGTAGCGGGCGAAGCCGCCGGCCAGCTGGTCGTACATGCCGCCGCGGGCCATCGCGTTGCCAGCGCGGGTCACCGCCTGCAGCACCGCCGCGGACCCGGTGCGCTCGTAGTTGCGCAGCAACGCCTCCAGCAGTGCCGACGGCGGGAATTTGGGTGCGGTGCCGAAACCGCCGTGCGTGGTGTCCTGGTCGCGCAGCACGGCGGCGACGGCGTGGTCGCATAAACCGGGTGCGATCTCGGGACCGCCGCCGGGCAGTCCTGATGCCATCGAGCGCAGTTCACCCGCAATCTGGTCCGAGGCCTCCTCGACCTCATTTCGGCGGTCCCGCCACGTCTCGGTGATGGCCGCGAGCAGTTGCAGGAAGCTGTCTTTGGGGTAGTAGGTGCCGCAGAAGAACGGCCTGCCGTCCGGAGTCAAGAAGCACGTCATGGGCCAGCCACCCTGACCGGTCAACGCGACGGTGGCGTTCATGTAGACCGCGTCGATGTCGGGCCGCTCCTCGCGGTCCACCTTGATGCACACGAAACCGGCGTTCATCGCGGCGGCCACCTCGTCGTCCTCGAACGACTCGTGGGCCATCACGTGACACCAGTGGCAGGCGGCGTAACCGACGGACAGCAGGATCGGCACGTCGCGGGCCACAGCGTCGGCCAGCGCCTGGGGCGTCCATTGCTGCCAGTGCACCGGGTTGTCGGCGTGCTGACGCAGGTACGGGCTGGTGGCCAGCCCGAGGGTATTGGTGCCGGACTCCTCAGCCGGGCTCATGAGCGGATCCCGGCGGTCGGGCAGCACCGTTGCCGCCGGGACCAGGGCGGTCCGGGTCGACCGCGTTCACCGCGTCCGTGCCGTCGTCGGCGGCCTGATCGGGCTCCGGATGCTGAGGGTCGAACGATTCAGGGACCTTCTTCAGTTGCTTGTTCATCGACCGCACCAGAAAGAAGGTCGCGACGATCAGCAACACCACGACAACCAGACCGATGGGACTGGCCTTGCCGAAGTCGGGACCATTGTTCTTGGTGCCGCCCTCAGCAATCACGGTGAGTAGAAGGTGATTCACCGGTCCTCGATCCCCTCGAACAAGTCGGTCTCGGGCAACGCCGTCGGCACGTGCGAGCGCGCCAGCTCGAACTCCTCGGTCGGCCACAACCGTTCCTGCCACGAGATCGGGGCGGCGAAGAATTCGGCGTTCGGGTCGATCTGGGTGGCGTGGGCGAGCAACGCGTCGTCGCGCTGGCCGAAATACGCCGAGCACTCGACGCGGGTCGTCACCCTCTTCTCAAAGTGGTCATGCTCGGGCAGCCAATGCTTGAGCCACTTGTCGAACGGCCCTTTCTGGCCGTGCTTTTCGAATTCGTCCTGCAGTAGCTGCATGCGGGCCCGGAGAAACCCGTGAACGTAGTACAGCTTCGACACGGTCCAGGGTTCGCCCGCATCCCGGAAGCGGCAATAGTCTCCAGCCGCTTCGTAGGCCGCGACTGACACTTCGTGGCAGCGGATGTGGTCGGGATGCGGGTAGCCGCCGTTCTCGTCGTAGGTGATCATCACGTGCGGCCGGAACTCCCGGACCACTCGGACCAGCGCCTCGGTGGACCGCTCCAGCGGTACCAGCGCGAAGCAGTCGTCGGGCAGCGGTGGCAGTGGGTCGCCCTTGGGCAGCCCGGAGTCGACGAAACCCAGCCAGGTGTGCTCCACGCCGAGGATTTCAGCCGCCTTGGCCATCTCGTCGCGCCGGATCTCGTGGATGTGTCCACGCACGTCAGGCAGGTCCATCGCCGGGTTGAGGATCTCGCCGCGTTCCCCGCCCGTCAACGTCACCACCATGACGCGGTGGCCCTCGTCGGCATACTTGGCCAGGGTCGCGGCACCCTTGCTGGATTCGTCGTCGGGGTGGGCATGCACCGCCATCAATCGCAGTTTGCTCACGTGCTCCCTCGTCCGTCCGTTGGCCGCCCACCGACCTGTGAGTGCCCCCTATACTTCCAGTTCTCCACTACCCAACAAATCCCGAGGGCATGACTGACGGCGTGACAGAGACTCCCACTGCGCGGCCGCAGGCGCGTTATGGCCGTGCCGGGCTGTCCCGGAAAACCCGGCGGCGCGTCGTCATCGGGCTGACCGCACTGGTCCTGACGGCCGGTATCGGCATCGCGATCCTCGGCTACCAGCGCATCGGCACCAGCCCGGTGTCCGGCACGCTGGCCGCCTATGAAGTCATCGACGACGAGACCGCGTCGGTGACGATCAGCGTCACCCGAAAAGACCCTTCCCGACCGGTGGATTGCATCGTGCGGGTGCGCGCCAAGGACGGCACCGAGACCGGCCGGCGGGAAGTCCTGGTTCCCCCGGGCGATCAGGGCACCGTGCAGGTGACGACGACCCTGAAGTCCAGCAAGCCGCCGGTGATGGCGGACGTATACGGCTGCGGCACAGACGTGCCCGGTTATCTGCGCCCGTCCTGACCGCACAACGATCGCCGAACTGCGGCGATGGAGTCATCGTTTGTTTGCGCGGTGGTAACATATATGAATGCACGGTCCTGGTCGGGGACCGTGTATTGCTGCATTAAGGCCGTGACCGGAACGTTGTGGGGCAGCACCCGGGGGTGGGACCCGCCAGCGGGATCAATACTTGCGCGGCTACGCGAATGACACACAAGGAGCGCCACGAGATGACGGACACTCAGGTGACCTGGTTGACCCAGGAGTCACATGACCGACTCAAGGCCGAGCTCGACCAGCTGATCGCGAATCGTCCGGTGATCGCCGCCGAAATCAACGATCGCCGTGAAGAGGGCGATCTGCGCGAGAACGGCGGCTACCACGCCGCCCGCGAGGAGCAGGGCCAGCAGGAGGCCCGCATCCGCCAACTACAGGACCTGCTGAACAACGCCAAGGTCGGCGAAGCGCCCAAGCAGTCCGGCGTCGCACTGCCCGGGTCGGTGGTGAAGGTCTACTACAACGGCGACAAGTCGGACACCGAGACCTTCCTGATCGCTACCCGCCAGGAGGGCGTGAACGACGGCAAGCTCGAGGTCTACTCGCCCAATTCACCCCTGGGCGGCGCGCTGATCGACGCCAAGGTCGGCGAGACCCGCACCTACAAGGTGCCCAGCGGCAACACCGTCGAGGTCACGCTGGTCAGTGCGGAGCCGTACCACTCCTGAGTCAGCGCCCAAACGCCGAAAGCCCCCGTTTCGTGCCGGAACGAGGGCTTTTGCGTCTCCGCCGCTCAGCTCAGCGCCTGCTCCAGGTCGGCCAGCAGGTCGCCGATGTCCTCGATGCCGACCGATAGCCGGACGAGGTCGTCGGGCACCTCCAACTGCGAGCCAGCGGTCGAGGCGTGCGTCATCGCACTGGGATGCTCGATGAGCGACTCCACCCCGCCCAGCGACTCGGCCAGAATGAAGATCTCGGTGTTGGCGCACAGTTTCTCGGCCGCGGCCCGTCCGCCGCGCATCCGCACCGAGACCATGCCGCCGAAGTCGCGCATCTGCCGAGCCGCCACCGCGTGGCCGGGGTGGCTGGCCAGGCCCGGATAGAGCACCGCACTCACCGAAGGCTGCTCGGACAGGAATTGTGCTACGGCAGCAGCGTTTTCGCTATGCCGCTGCACCCGCAGCACCAGCGTCTTGAGCCCCCGGATGGTCAGATAGGCGTCGAACGGTCCCGGCACCGCACCCGCGCCGTTCTGCAGGAAGGCGAACGCCTGGTCCAGCTCTTCGTCGTTGGTGACCAGGGCGCCACCGACGACATCGGAGTGGCCGCCGATGTATTTGGTGGTCGAATGCAAGACGATGTCGGCGCCGAGGGTCAGCGGCTGCTGTAGTGCGGGTGAGGCAAAGGTGTTGTCCACCAACACTTTCGCGGCACTATCAGCTCCCAGCTGGGCGATGGCAGATATCTCACTGATGTCGGCAATGGACAGCAGCGGGTTGGTCGGCGTCTCCACCCAGATCAACCGGGTATGCGGTGTGATCGCCGACCGCACCGCGTCCAGGTCCGACAGCGCCACCGGCGTGTACTGCACGCCCCACTGCGTGAAGACCTTGTCGATCAACCGGAAGGTGCCTCCGTAGGCGTCGTCGGGTATCACCACGTGGTCACCCGGGCGCAGGATCGACCGCAGCACGCAGTCGGTGGCGGCCATGCCGGAACTGAATGCGCGGCCGAACGCGCCCTCCTCCATTGCCGCCAGCGAATTCTCGAGCGCCGCACGGGTCGGGTTGCCGGTGCGCGCGTATTCGTAGCCGCCGCGCAAGCCGCCGACACCGTCCTGGGCGAACGTGCTGCTGGCATAGATGGGGGTGTTGACGACTCCGGTCGCCGGATCCGGCCGGTATCCGGCGTGGATCGCTCTGGTAGCCAGTCCGGTCTGGGTGAAGTCTTCAGTCATCGACGGCCAGCCTAGTGGCTCGGGCAGCCGATGACCGGGTTAGAGCGGCAGGCAGACCGTCGTCATGATCTTGTCGGCCAGCGTCTGGCGCTTCTTGTCCCACAGCGGGAACAGGAACCCGACGTAGCAAATGATCGCGTCGACGAAGTGCGCGATCTGGCGCACCAGCGACATCCCGAAGCCCAGCGGCTCGCCGCTGACCTCGCTGACCACCTTGAACTTCATCACCGATTTGCCGATGCTCGATCCGGTGGTGCCCTGCTTGTAGCCGTAGTTCCAGACCACGTATGCCGCCACCGCCGCGTTGGCCAGCATGTTCACCAACGCACCGATGATCGAGTCGTCGGGCGCGACGATGGCGAGCACCACACCGACGGCGAGGATCACCAGCACCGGCACGTAGTCGATGAGGGCAAACCCGTCGGGGTGATCACCCGCTACGACCTGTTGGGCTTCCTGTCCGAAGGCACCCGGCGACGCTGATCGCTGTGACCTGGGCCTCGGTGCTCAGGTACTGTATGCGGCTTAGTTCAGCTAGTCCGCACTGGAAGGTAGCCCATGACCGATCAGCCGTCCGGCGGGTCGTACCCGCCACCGCCCCAGCCACCGGCATCTGGGATACGCCGTACTCACGCAGGATGCCGATGGCGTCGCGCACGGT
>NZ_LZLQ01000073.1 GCF_001673315.1 Mycobacterium asiaticum
CCCGCTCCACCAGCGCCGCCATTTGCACCGGCCCCGCCGGCCCCACCAGCTCCACCGTGACCGATCAGCCCGGCAGAACCGCCACGGCCGCCCGCGACCCCAGCCGCGGTCTGGCTGTACCCGGCACCACCGTTGCCGTACAAGATTCCGCCCGCCCCACCATTAGGACTGCCCGCGCTGCCCGCCACACCATCACCAATCAACGGACGCCCCAACCACGCCTCGGTGTGGGCATTCAATACACCAAGCACCCGCTGCTCAAAGCTCTGTAACAACCCGACATTGGCCGCCTCGGCACCCGCATACGCCCGCCCGGCGCCCTGCACCGCCTGCACCCACCTCGCCCCAAACGCTTCCGCTAAAGCACTGCACTGCTGATAGGCCTGCCCATGACCAGAAAACAACGCCACCACCGCCGCCGACACCTCATCACCCGCAGCCACCGCCACCCGCGTCGTCGACACCGCCGCCGCCGCATTCGCCGCCCGAACCACTACCCCAATCCGCTCCACATCGGCTGCCGCCACCGCAACCGCCTCCGGCACCACCCACACCACAGCAGACAAAACCCGCTCCCTTCACGACATCCTGGCCCCGAAACCCATCGCCGAGCAGCGCCACACTACGACACCCCCACCACACCGTGGCCAATCACACACCCTCAAAACAAACCCAAATAATCCACACCGCCCACCGCCACCGGCCGGCGACACCGCTTGCCACCTGGACCGGTGATCGGCACACTCGACGCCAAGTCAGACCCGTTGGCCAACGCGCAGCGGTTATCAAATCGTTTATCGCCCAACAAAATCGGGACTAAGTGTGCCGGGCAGCACCGGCGCCGCCCACACCGCGTTTGGCCGTGACGATCCGATCCAGACGCTGGCCTTATCCCGAAGCTCCAGACGCCCCCGGCGTGCCGTGAAACTCCCC
Source organism: Mycobacterium asiaticum (assembly GCF_001673315.1). Lineage (GTDB taxonomy): Bacteria > Actinomycetota > Actinomycetes > Mycobacteriales > Mycobacteriaceae > Mycobacterium > Mycobacterium asiaticum_B. The sequence continues at coordinate 934 of NZ_LZLQ01000073.1, forward strand.
AGCGTTACCGCCCGCACCCGGCACTCCCGGACTCCCAGGCACGCCCGCACCACCCGGACTACCCATCCCAGCAGGGCTAACCGCACCGCCCTGCCCCCCAAAGCCGGCAGCACCCGCATCACCACCACGGCCACCATCTCCGCTTCCTACAGCCGTTCGCTCGACCAGTTGTGGCACATGCTCGGCGATGTCGATGCTGTCCAC
>NZ_LZLQ01000074.1 GCF_001673315.1 Mycobacterium asiaticum
AGCATGGGTACCATGACCGAGCCGTTAGGCGAGCCACTGAGTACCAGTCTGATTGAGCGCTACCTGTGTTCCCGGGGACGGCGGCCGCGGCGGCGACGGCGGTGCCGGCGGGCCCGGTGGTGCTGGCGGCCCCGGTGGTGCACCAGGTGCCGGCGGGCGTGCGGGCGAACCCGGTCAACCCGGTCAACCCGGTCAACCGGGTCAGCCGGGGCAGCCGGGCCGGGCAGGGCAGCCGGGCCGGGCGGAGGAACGCGGTGGCCTGGTCGACCCGGGCATACCCGGACAAGAAGGCAGTCCCAGTACCTGAGGGCTGACCGGCCGGTTGCGCACCGCCGCATCCAGCCGCCACTCACGGGAGTGGGCAGGCCGCGCCTGCACCACGGCGTCGGACGGGTTCAGGCATGCGTAATCTCAGGACGGTGAGCGCACGCGCAGGCATCGTCGTCACCGGCACCGAGGTTCTGACCGGCCGGATCCAGGACCGCAACGGTCCCTGGATCGCGGATCGGCTGCTGGAGCTTGGGGTGGAGCTGGCACACATCACCATCTGCGGTGACCGCCCTGCCGACATCGAGGCGCAGCTGCGCTTCATGGGCGAGCAGGGTGTGGACCTGATCATTACCAGCGGCGGGCTGGGCCCGACCGCCGACGACATGACGGTCGAAGTGGTAGCCCGGTTCTGCGGCCGCGAGCTGGTCCTGGACGAGGAACTCGAGCAACGCATCGCCGAGATCCTCAAGTCGTTGATGGCGCGAAATCCCGCCTTCGCGGCACTGCTGGAACCAGGCAACTTCGAGTCGGTGCGGACTGCGAACCGCAAACAGGCGATGATTCCGGTCGGCTCCCAGATCCTTGACCCGGTCGGTACCGCACCGGGTGTGGTGGTGCCGGGCAAGCCCGCGGTGCTGGTGCTTCCTGGACCGCCGCGCGAGCTACAGCCGATGTGGCGCAAGGCAATCGAGACACCTGCGGTGCAGGAGGCGCTCGCCGGCCGGACGGTCTACCGGCAGGACATGGTGCGGATGTTCGGACTGCCCGAGTCGGGCCTGGCCGAGACATTGCGCGACGCCGAGACCGCAATCCCGGGCTTTGCCGCGCTGGAGATCACCACCTGTCTGCGGCGCGGGGAGTTGGAGATCGTCACGCGCTACGAACCGGACGCGGCAGACGTCTACGCGCAGCTGACCCAGTTGTTACGCGACCGGCACGGCGATCAGGTTTTCTCCGAAGACGGCTCCCAGGTCGACGATCTGGTCGCGCGTTTGCTCGCGGGCCGCAAGATCGTGACGGCGGAGTCCTGCACCGCGGGATTGCTCGCCGCGCGGCTGACCGAACGGCCCGGATCCTCGGATTATGTGGCCGGGGGTGTGGTGTCCTACTCGAACCAGGCGAAGATCGACCTACTCGGTGTCGATGCCGCGCTGATCGAAGAGCACGGCGCGGTTTCTGAGCCCGTCGCCGAGGCGATGGCGGCCGGCGCCCTGAAGCGCTTCGATGCCGACACCGCTGTCGCCATCACCGGAATCGCCGGCCCCGGGGGCGGAACGGACGAGAAGCCGGTTGGGACAGTATGTTTCACCGTTGCGTTGGCGGATGGGCGGACGGTCACCCGGACCCTGAGGCTGCCGGGTAACCGGGCTGACGTCAGAGAGCGCTCGACGACCGTCGCGATGCACCTACTGCTGCGAATCCTGAGCGGTTAGCGCTCCGCGGGAAGAAACGCGCTTTCGGAGGTACCGAAACGAATCCCGGTGGCGTCCTTACCTATCAGCGTCAGCAACGCGACCATCGTCAACACCGGCACAATCGTAGCGGCCAGCGCGAACGGGTAGCCGTGCGATTGCGCCAGATGTTCCTGGATGGGAAGGTTGAACGCCGCCAACAAGTTTCCGAGTTGGTAGGTCACTCCGGGGTAGAGGCCGCGGATTGCATCGGGCGACATCTCGGTGAGGTGGGCCGGGATCACGCCCCACGCTCCCTGCACGAAAAGCTGCATCAAAAACGACCCCAGGCACAGCATCGCCGCGGTGCGCGAATAGGCGAACAGCGGCACGATCGGCAAGGCCAGCACAGCGCAGAACACGATCGTGTAGCGGCGACCGAACCGTTGGGACAAAGTGCCGAACAGCAGCCCGCCGATGATCGCACCGACGTTGTAGGCCACCACGATCCAACGGGCGCTCACGCTGGACAGCCCGGCGCCGTGGTCGTCGGTCGCTTGCAGGAAGGTGGGGTAGACGTCCTGCGTGCCGTGGCTCATCCAGTTGAAGGCAGTCATCAGCAGCACCAGGTAGATGAAACGCCGGATGACCTTGGCCTCGCGCAGCACGTCGCGAACTCTGGTCTTGGTAAGTCGCATCTGGTCTTGTGCGGCCTCCCAGACTTCCGACTCCTCGACTCGGTATCGGATGATCAGGCTGATCAGTGCCGGGACAATGCTCAACGCAAACAACCAGCGCCACGACAAGCCGAGTCCATTCATCACCACCAGGGAGGCCACCGTGGCCAGCAGATAACCGAACGAATAGCCCTCCTGCAGCAGGCCGGAGAAGAACCCGCGTCGCTCGGTCGGCACCTTCTCCATGGCCAGCGCCGCGCCAAGCCCCCACTCGCCACCCATCCCGATGCCGTACAGCAGTCGCAGCACCACCAACACGGCGAAGTTGGGCGCGAACGCACAGAGAAATCCAACGATCGAGTAGAAAGCCACGTCGACCATCAACGGAAGCCGTCGTCCGACCCGGTCGGCCCATAGTCCGAATAGCAGTGCCCCTACTGGTCGCATCACCAGCGTGGCAGTCGTGACGAATGCGACCTCGGTCTTGGTGCGGTGGAAGGTCTCTGCGATGTCGGCGTAGACCAGCACCACGATGAAGTAGTCGAAAGCATCCATCGTCCAGCCCAAGAATGCCGCGATGAACGAATTGCGCTGGTCGCTGGTCAGCCGCTGTCTATTCACCTGAGCATCGTGGCTTACCCGCCGCCCTACCGCGAACATGGCGCACCGCACGCCGCCCAACGCGGTGCGCGAGTATGTTCCGATTGCATGCGAATCATCGATGCCGACGGGCACGTCGCAGAGAACCCAACCCTGGCTACCGAGATGCTCGAACGCTGGCCGGAGTTCGTCACCGTCAGCGCGGGTGACCGGCCGCGGCTGGTGATCGAAGGCCGCCGATACCCCGAAGATCAGGGACCTGGCGCCGGCTGCCCCGTCGAGCACGGAATCTCCAAAGCCCCCGGTCTGAACTGCGCGACCGCCGAGGGCATGCTGGGGGACGCCGATCGCGATCACCTGGACACGATGGTGCTGTATCCGAGCCTGGGTCTATGCGCGCCAACCCTGGAAAACCCCGGATTCGCAGCCGGATTCGCGCGTCTTTACAACAGATGGATCGCCGATTTCTGCGCACCCACCAACGGGCGGCTACGCGGCGTCGGCGTGACGCCGATCGAACACGGCCGGGTAGCCGTCGACGTCATGGCCGAGGCCAAGGACCTGGGCCTGGTCGCGATCCTGGTACCGCCGGCGCTCAAGACCCGCAACCTCGACCACCCCGACCTGGACCCCTTCTACGCCGCTGCCGTGGAGCTTCAGATGCCGCTCGGCATCCACGGTGCCCCCGGGGTCCATTTGCCGAAGATCGGCGTGGACCGGTTCACCAACTACATCCAAGTGCACTGTGTCAGTTTCCCTTTCGACCAGATGACCGCAATGACCGCGCTGGTGTCCGGCGGCGTCTTCGAACGGCACCCCGGTTTGCGCGTCGCATTCTTGGAGGCCGGTGCGGGGTGGGTTCCGTTCTTCATCGACAGGCTGCACGAGCACTACGAGAAACGGGGCACCTGGATCGAGCGCGGCTGGCGGCGTGACCCGCACGAGTACCTGCGGGCGGGCAACATCTGGGTGACATGCGAACCCGAAGAGCCGATTTTGCCCGGCGTGATCGACGTGCTCGGCGACGACTTCATCATGTTCGCCAGCGACTACCCGCATTGGGACGGCGAGTGGCCGGAAAGCACCAAGCACCTGCGCCAACGGTCCGACATCAGCGAGCAATCGCGGGAAAAGATCGGCGGCCTCAATGCCCAGCGCTTCTACCACCTGAATTGAGCAGCTGATGGCAGGATCGGCGCATGGGGCCTTTCCTGCTGCGTGCGGTGTTCACTGGTTTTGCGTTGTGGGTGGTCACGCTGTTCGTGCCCGGCCTGCGCTTCGTCGGCGGTGACTCGACGCTGCAGCGGATCGGGATCATCTTCGTCGTCGCGGTCCTGTTCGGTGTGGTGAACGCGATCGTCAAACCCGTCGTGCAGCTCTTGGCGATCCCGATGTACATCCTGACGCTTGGTCTCTTCCACATCGTCGTCAACGCGCTGATGTTGTGGATCACCGCCCGAATCACCGAGCACACCACTTCCTGGGGACTGCAGATCGACCATTTCTGGTGGACCGCGATCTGGGCGGCCATCCTGTTGTCGATCGTCAGCTGGATCCTGTCGCTGGTCACTCGCCGAGCCAAGCGCCGCCGATAAACACCCGCGGGAACGCCACTTGGAAATTTCACGCGGACTTCCTATGTTGTCAGGCCCAATTACACATATGCTAATTAAGTCCGTGCTTTCGAAGACCGCCTGCTAAGACCGGCAAACACCTACGCTGTCTCTCGGTACGACGACGATAAGCAAACGACGACGGGATAACGCGAAATATGAACACTGTCGCGATCGGATCGCAGCCCGGTCCCGCAAGCACGCGGCTCAGTTCGCAAGTAGCCGATCCAAACAGTGGTCTGCGAGCGGTCACCGAGTGCACCGGATCGGCCGTCGTCCTTCACGTCGGCGGTGACATCGACGCCAGCAACGAGACGGTGTGGCAACGGTTGCTGAGCAGGAGCGCTTCCATTGCCATCGCGCCCGGCCCGTTCGTGGTCGACGTTCGCGAGCTGGATTTCCTGGGGTCCTGTGCCTACGCCGTACTGGCTCAGGAATCGGTGCGGTGCCGCCGTCGTGGCGTCAATCTGCGGCTGGTCAGTAACCAGCCGATCGTCGCCCGCACGATCGCCGCCTGCGGACTGCGCCGATTGTTGCCGATGTACTCCACCGTCGAGAATGCGTTGACCCCGCCGGCGTGAACAGCTTCAGCCCGCTTCGCTGAACATGTGCCAGTGCCGCCTTGGCACGGCGGTTACGGAACGCGTTGTCCGTTGGGAGCCAGCAGCCCGTTGAGGATGCCGAGGCTGGTTTGCAGCTGCGCCCCCGCAACGGGTCCGGGAAGCCCAGAGGAAGGGGCGTCACTCGACGGCTGCCAAGGCTGGCAGCCGCTGGTCTTGAAGGCCTTGTCGGTGGGCTCGATCTGCACCACCTGAGGCTTCTTGGTCATGGCATTGTCGATCAGCGCACCGTCCGGGTTGCCGATCCGCTTCCAGTAGCAGGTGCCGCTGCCGACCGGTCCCCCCGAGCTGTAGGTACCGGGTGCGATGTCGGTGCCGACGGTATAGACCCCGTCGTGGTCGATAGTCGTCTTGGGTGTTCCCGCGGGAGCCGGTGCCGGTGATCCGGACGGCGCCGGTGCCGGGTTCGACGGTGCCGGCGCGGGGTCGGGATCGGCCGCTGCGATCCCCACCGACGCGGCCCAGCCGGCGACCAATAGTGCCGCGGCACTGGCACGCCATACCGTGCGAGCGGTTTCCTTAGAGCGCATAAGTAATGAGGGTACCGGGCCGCGTAGCCAAATTCGAGCGAGCGCATGCCTCAGTCCAAACGCCGAACCTGGCCTCTGAGTTGGCCGGGTAGCGCAACGCATGCTCGCAGGTTTGTCAGCACGGGGCACCGCTTCAGCCACCCCACCCGTCCCAAAATGTGATCGTCTCAGCCGGTGGCCGTGCCGCGGGCCGGAAGTTGGTTCCCATCGTGTAGGCCACCGGGAACAGCGCAGCCTGGGTGACCGTGGGCGGAATTCCCAGCACGTCAGCGACCTCGCGCTCCTTGGCCAGATGCATCGTCGTCCATACCGAGCCCAGACCGCGCGAGCGCAGGGCGAGCAGGAAACTCCACCCGGCCGGGATGATCGATGCCCACGCCGACGCGGCGGCCAACCGGTTGGTCTCGTCTATGGGCTCCAGCAGGCAGGGGATGACGTGCACGGGAACCTGGGCCAGCGTTTCGGTCAGGCCGTGCGCACTGCGGTAAACGCGCTGGGTCTGCGGATCCGAGGCAGTGGCGGCGGCGTGCGCCAGATACTGCGCACCGACACTGCGGTAGATGTCGGCAATCGCGGCGCGCTTGTCCGCGTCGGTGACCACCAGCCAGCGCCAGTCCTGAGCATTGCTGGCCGTCGGCGCCTGCATTGCCAAACCGATGCATTCCAGAATGACGTCCCGCCCGACGGGTCGGGTCAGGTCGAGACGTTTGCGTACCGCCCGGGTGGTGGTGAGCAGCTCGTCGACTGAAGCGATGTCCATTTTCTGAGTGTGTCCTTTCGTTGTCCGCTCAGAATCGCCCAACGACCGCGGCCGGTAAACGTCCGCATGGACAGGATCAACCGTCGCGGATTAACGTGCTCGCAGAAATCGGGCGAGTAGGCGTTCATGAGGCAGCGCCGCGCGGGAGAGGTCTGGCGTTGCTGTTCATGCACGAAGTTCACACGGTGCGCGGCCGGGCCGAAGACGCTTTCGAGGCCGCATTCCGCGACGGCTGGATGCCCGCGCTCGGCGCCGGCGACGAAGCCCGCCTGCTCTGGTACACCAACCAGGCCCACGGCAGCGGCCCCGCCTACACCGTCATCACCGTCACCGCGGTTCGCGACGGTGCCGCCTGGGAGCGACTGACCCACCGCGTGCAGGGCGGTGACCTGCGGGACTGGATGCACCACACCGACGAATTGCGCCACGAGGTCGACGCCAAGCTGCTGGTGCCGCTGCCGTGGTCGCCGTTGCTCGAAGTGCCGTTCGACGAGGTGCCGGTCGACGGGCGAGAACACGACATGAGCCTGTACATGGAGGACACCATGTGGCCCTACGAGGACAAGTTCGAGGAGTACATCCTGCGGTGCGGTGAGGTGTATGCGCGCTCCCTCGAACAGCCCTCTTCGATGCTGAAGATGCATGCGTCTTTTCAGCCGGCCCTGGGCAGTCATCTGCGCCGCGAGGTGATCCTGATGCAACGCATCAGCCGCCCCGAAGCATTGCTCGACCTGCTGCGCACGCATATACCCGCCGAGTACCGCGCGCCGGGAACCTGGATGCACGACGCGCTGGACCTGCGCGACCAGTGGACCAGCCGACTGCTGCGGACATCGACGTGGTCCCCACTCCACTGAGGTACCTATGAACATCGGGACGATCGTCGACGCAGCCGCGGCCGAGGATCCGGAGCGCATTGCACTGATCATCGACGACCGGTCGATCGGCTACGGAGAACTGGGGGCGGCCGTCCGGCACAGCGCGGCCGGTTTAGCTGCGCACGGGGTCACGGGCGGTGACCGCGTGGCCGTGGTCGACGTCGCCGGCCTGCTGTCGATCGCGACGCTGCTCGGCGCGGCGCGTATCGGTGCCGCCGTCGCGCTGATGAATCCCGCGCTGACACCGAAAGAGCTGCGGGCACTGCTGGACAACGCGGGGTGCTGCAACGTGGCGGTGGCCGGAGAATCGTATGCCGGGCGACTCGCCGAAGCCGGGGCGCCGACCGTCCTGACGGCAGCCGACCTCCTGGACAGCCGCGGACCGGCATCGATTGAGCCGGTCGCTGCCTTGGACGAGGCGCCGGCGATGGTTCTGTTCACCAGCGGTACCACGGGGTTGCCGAAGACGGTTGCGATCGGCAACCGGCAACTCGAATCGCGGCTGCAGCGAACGTCTCGTCCGTTCTCTTCGGGCACCGCGCCCGCAGTCGTGATGATGTGTGTGCCCTACTTCCACGTGGGCGGTTCACTGGGGCTGCTTGCCAGCCTGTACTCGGGCAACACCCTGGTGGTGCAGAAACGGTTCGACGCCGGCGAGTGGTTGCGTCTGGTGTCCGAGCATCGGGTGACCGGCATGTTCCTGGTGCCGACGATGCTGCACCGCATCCTGGAGCATCCGGATTTCGCCACCACCGATCTGTCGTCGTTGGCCGCCATCACCTACGGGGCCGCGGCTGCGCCGAGCACGCTGATGCGCAGCGCGGTCGCCGCATTGCCACATGTGGCTTTTACCAACGTGTTTGGTCAGACCGAGACCCTCGGCACATACGCCAACCTGCTGCCGGCCGATCATCATGATCCGGCCCGGGAGGGATCGGTCGGCCGTCCGCTCCCAGGCGTCGAGGTGCGCGTGGTCGACCCCGACACCGGCCTCGACGTTGAGCCTGGCGCGGTGGGCGAGTTGTGGGTCAACTCGCCGGTCAACACCGTTCCGGGGTGGCTGCGCACCGGCGACCTCGGCCGCCAGGACGCCGACGGGTACATCTTCCCGACCGGCAGACTCCGCGACACCATCAACCGCGGCGGCGAGAAGTTCGGGCCGGTCGAGGTCGAGGAGGCACTGCGGTCGCATCCGGCCGTCCGGGATGTCGCCGTGGCGGGGATCGCCGATCAAGAATTGGGGCAGCGGGTGGGCGCCGCGGTGGTGGCCAGGACTGCAGTGACGCTGGAGGA
>NZ_LZLQ01000075.1 GCF_001673315.1 Mycobacterium asiaticum
AAGCGGTGGTGTCGGCTTATGAGACGGCGCGGTCGATGATCGTGCACCCTGAACTGATCGCCGGTAATCGCAATTCGCTGGTGCGGCTTGCGGTTTCGAACCTGTTCGGGCAGAACTGGCCGGCGATTGCAGCGGCAGAGGCGGCCTACGAGGAGTTCTGGGCTCAAGACATCGTGGCGATGCTGGGCTATCACGGTGGGGCGTCGGCGGCTGCTGCGGCGCTGACCCCGTTCACCAAGTTGCCGTTGGGTCAGTTGGCCGGCGCGGGCGGGTTGGTCAACGCCGCGGCGACCGAACTTGCCGGCCTGGCCAGCACTTTCAGCAAGGGCGGCGCCGGTGCCGTGCTGGGTGCGGCGAATGGGAGGCTGGGCGGCCTGCTGGGTGGGTTCAACCTCGGCGGATTGCTGAGCAGTGTGCGTTTGGGTACTGGAAACCTCGCCAATCTGAATCTGCAGAACCTGGGGTTGAGTGAGGTCGGCCTGCCGAGAAGCCCCGTGGTGGGCAGCCTGTTGAGCAGCCCTGCGGTGGGCAACCTGTTGAGCAATCCGGCGATCAGCAGTTTGTTGAGCAGCCCGGCGGTGGGCAACCTGTTGAGCAATCCGGCGATCAGCAGTTTGTTGAGTGGGATGAATCTGTCGGCCAAGCTGAACGGTCTGTTGACGGTGAACCCGGCGGCTGCGACGGCCGCGGTCACCGATGCCTTCGGTAACACCGGTACCGGCAATATCGGGTTTGGCAACACCGGTGATAACAACATCGGGTTCTTCAACACGGGTGACGGCAACGTCGGTATCGGCAACTCCGGTTTTGACCTGCGCGGCATTATGAATTCCGGGGTGGGCAACTCTGGGTTGTTCAATACCGGCAGTTACAACACCGGTATCGGCAACGCGGGCACCGGTAACACCGGGTTGTTCAACCCGGGCGATTTCAATACCGGTATCGGTAACCGCGGCAGCTATAACACGGGAAGTTTCAACGAGGGCAGCTTCAACAGCGGTGACTTCAACGCCGGTGACACCAATACCGGGTGGTTCAATACCGGCAACCTCAACACCGGTATCGGTAACTCCGGTGACATCAACACCGGTATCGGCAACTCCGGCGACATGAACTTCGGGATGTTCGTGCGGGGCGACGCCCAAGGCATAACCGACTTTACCTACTCGATCCACATCGACCAGATTCCCGTGGACTTCGGCATGCGAATCCCGTTGAACCTGACGGTGTCTGGTGGCACCTTCGACATCACCACTCAGCCGTTCACCATCCCCCTGCTCGGAATCGACAACATCAGCAGCGTGAACGGCGGTTCCACCGTCGGTCCCATCAATGTGCCGACCATAACGGTCACTGGACCGCGGCTGAACTTCGTAATCGGCGGGCCGCTATACAACGTGTTCGGCGGCATCTCCGGCACCGTCGGGCCGATCGATATCCCGTTCTCGCTCCCGGGGGGTGTGGGTTTCGGCAACACCTCATCCACGCCGTCGTCGGGATTCTTCAATAGCGGCTCGGGTGGCTCGTCGGGCTTCTTCAACTCCGGTGCGGGCAGTTCCGGGTGGCAGAACTTGGGGCTGGGTGTCTCGGGTGTGGGCAACGTGGGCGATCTGGCGTCAGGCATGCGCAACCTGGGCAACAGCATCTCGGGCATGTTCAACGTGAGTTCGTTGGACGCGGCGCAGGCGGCGGTCGTCTCTGGCGTCGGCAATGTCGGCAACCAGGTTTCGGGGTTCTTCCACAATGCGGTGAGCGACTTCACCACCTTCAGCATCGGCTTGGGCAACCAGGGTGGGCTGAATGTGGGCGGGGGCAATATCGGGGAGTTGAACTTCGGCTTC
>NZ_LZLQ01000076.1 GCF_001673315.1 Mycobacterium asiaticum
CGCTCGGATCGCCCATTCGAATGCGGCCAGGTCTGGATATTCGCGAAGTAATTGGCCGCATTCGTCGAGCACCGCTTGGATCCGGCCGACGATGTCGCCGGGCCCTTTCGCCGCGCGGCGCAGCCGGGGCATGGCGGCGTCGTTTCTGGTCGCGATCGCCGCATTGAGCAATTCCGATTTGTTCGGGAAGTAGTTGTAGAGGCTCGCACTCGTGACGTCGGCCATCCGGGCGATCTCGCGGATGGTCGCCCGCGAGTAGCCGACCGCTGCGACGCATTTCATGGTCGCGGCGATGATGCGTTGCCGCGTCTGCTCACCGACCGCGCCTACCGGACGGCCCAACTGGCTACGGGTCATACGGGTCCTGTCCTCAGCGGCTCTTCGACTGGTCGAATATATTCGACCGATCAGTTAGTTCCGCCGTTCGGAGGTACCCGGTGACCGTCGGCTCTCAGCTCGGCCGCCCGGTGGGCGCCAGCGGCGAACAGACCCGACAACGGATCGTCGCGGCGGCCATCCGTTGTGTGGCCGAAGTCGGCTATTCACAGGCGTCCATCCGCGAGATCGCCCGTACCGCCGGAATGACCAGCGGCAGTCTGTACCACTACTTTCCGAACAAGGCCGAGTTGCTCGCGGCCACCGGCGAAGAGATCGAGGCGATCGTCCTGCCGCGGTTACGTGCGGCCGCGGCCCGGTCAGAGGGCGCCATCGCGCGCCTCGAAGCGGTGCTGGACGAATGCGGCCAATTACTTCGCGAATATCCAGACCTGGCCGCATTCGAATGGGCGATCCGAGCGGAGAACCTCGTAGTTGCCGAGCAGGGCGACAGCGGCAGGTTCGAAACGATGCGGGAAATCATCGTTGGCGTCGTCGACGACGCCCGCCGGACGGGCGATCTCGGGCCGGACGTCGACCCACGGGCCGTGGCAGAGGCCATCTATGCCCTCATCTACGGCCTGACCGAAGTGGCAGCGACCCTGCCACCGGCGGATTTCCAGGCCGCGCTGGCTGCGTCCAAGGCAATGGTCAGAGGAGCCCTGTTCGACGGGGCATGACAAGCATGCCTTGATGCGATCAAGTGATTAATTATAGAGTCGGTCGCACAAGAAGTGGGGCGACAAGTTGACCGATGCCGTGGGAACCGAGACCGTGGAACTCGGGTTCGATGTCGACGCACTGCGGCGCAAGTACGCCGAGGAACGTGCCCGACGGCTACGGCCCGACGGGATCGGGCAGTACGTGGAGGTCGCGGGGAAGTTCGCCCGGTTTGCCGACGACCCCTGGGCGGATGACGGATTCACCAGAGCGCCGCTCACCGACGAGGTCGATGTCGCGATCATCGGCGCCGGCTTCGGCGGGTTGCTGACGGGTGTGCGGCTCCGCGAACTCGGGGTGCAGAGCATCAGGCTGATCGACCGAGCAGCAGACGTCGGGGGTACCTGGTATTGGAACCGCTACCCGGGGATCGCTTGCGATGTCGAGTCTTATGTGTACATCCCGCTTCTCGAGGAGCTGGGCTACCTACCCACGCACAAATACGCCAGCGGCGCAGAGATCTTCGCGCACTGCCGGAACATCGCCGCACGCTATGACCTCTACCGTGACGCCTGCCTGCACACTGATGTACACGAGATCCGTTGGAATGCCGACATTTCCCGATGGATCGTGCGAACGAATCGCAGCGACGAAATGCGGGCGAGGTTCGTCACCATGGCCAATGGGTATCAGGCCAAACCGAAATTGCCGGGCATACCCGGTATCTCCGACTTTCGTGGTCACGCGTTCCACACCAGCCGGTGGGACTACGGCTATACGGGTGAGCGGTTGGAGAACCTCGCCCACAAGCGGGTGGGCATCATCGGTACCGGGGCCACCGCGGTGCAGTGTGTGCCGCATCTGGGCGCGGCGGCCCAGCGACTGTTCGTCTTCCAGCGCACACCATCGTCGGTGGACATTCGTGCCAACGGTCCGACAGACCATCGGTGGGCCAATGCATTACAGCCAGGCTGGCAGCGCGAGCGTATTCAGAACTTTCAGATCCTCACCGCGGGCGGGCAGGCGGAGGAGGATCTGGTTGCCGATGCGTGGACGAGCATCACCCGCAAGCTTCCGGTAATGCGCCAGGATTCGGCCGCGACGGTCAGCCAGGACAAACGCGCCCAGGATATCGAGATCGCGGACTTTGCAAAGATGGAGGAGATCCGAGCCAGAGTGGACGGCATCGTGACGGATCGCGCGACCGCCGAGGCGCTCAAGCCGTGGTACGGCTATTTCTGCAAGCGGCCCTGCTTTCACGACGATTACCTACAGACCTTCAACCGCGACAACGTGACCCTGGTCGATACCCGCGGTCAAGGGGTGCAACGGATCACCGAATCGGGTGTGGTGGTGGACGGCGCGACCTATGAGCTGGATTGCCTTATCTTCGCGACGGGTTTCGAGGTGGGCACCGACTACTGCCGGCTTACCGGTTTTGAGCTCATCGGCCGCGACGGGATCACGCTGAGCGAGCGATGGCGTGACGGTGTGCGGACATTTCAGGGCCTGTGCGCCAACGGTTTTCCGAACTGCTTTATCGAGAGCATTGCCCAAGCCGGGCTGACGGTGAATTTTCCTTACCTGCTGGACGTCCAGGCCACCCATGCGGCCTGGATCATCGCATATGCACTGCAGAATGGTGTCGACGAACTGGAGGCGTCGCCGGCCGCGGAAGCTGCCTGGGTCGAATCGGTGGTGCAGCGTTCGGCGGCGACCGCTGAACGGGCCAAGACCTGCACCCCCGGATATTACAACCGAGAAGGCAAGGCCGATAACAAAACTCGCCAGGGCAGCTTCTTCTTCGGTGGTCCTACCGAGTACGCCGACATCCTGCGGTCCTGGCGTGCGACCGGGGACCTGGCCGGGTTGGACATACGCCGCCGGGACGGTCCATGAGGTACCTGCTCGGCCGGATTCGCGCTGCGACCCGGCGGCGGCCTTCGCCCAAGGTGGCGATCATCGGTGCGGGGTTCGGTGGGCTGGGTACCGCGGTGGCGCTGCGCCGCGCGGGCATCGACGACTTGGTGATCATCGAAGCTGACGACGGGGTCGGAGGAACCTGGCGACGCAACACCTATCCGGGCGCGGCCTGTGACATCCAGAGTCATCTCTATTCGTTCTCGTTCGCGCCCAACAAGTCCTGGAGTCGCACCTACGCCCGACAACCCGAGATATTGACCTACTTGGAATCCGTCGTCGACAAATTCGACCTGGGCCGCCACCTGATGCTGGGCACCGCGGTCCGGGCCGCCCGCTGGTGTGCGGATTCCTGTCAGTGGGAGTTGCAGCTCGACCGTGGCACGGCTCGCCAGACGCTCACCGTCGATGTCGTCGTCTGCGCCGTAGGACTGTTCGGGGCGCCGAAGATGCCGAAAATACCTGGGCTCAGCGATTTCAGCGGTGCATTGATGCACACCGCGCAGTGGGATCACGGGGTGGATCTGGCCGGCAAACGCGTCGCGGTGATCGGAACCGGGGCCAGCGGAGTGCAGGTCATCCCCGAACTCGCCGAGACCGTGGCGCAGCTGACGGTGTTTCAGCGGACTCCGCCGTGGATGGTGCCCAAAGACGATCGACCCTATAGCCCAACGGAATTGGCGCAATTCCGGCGCAATCCACTGGCGGTGCGACGTACGCGCTGGAAGATCTGGAAATTCCAGCACGACAATACGGCCACCATGACTGATGACCCCGTCGTGGAGGCGCGGTCGCAGTTCGCCGGCGCGTTCTTGCGACGCAGCGTGTCCGATGAGGACTTGCGCCGTGATCTGACACCGGACTATCCGTTTCGTTGCAAACGTGTGCTGTTGGGTGACGATTTCTACCGGGCGTTGCAGCGGGACAACGTTGCGCTGGTCACCGATCCCATCGCGCGCGTCACGACGACATCGGTGGTTACTACATGCGGCGAGGCGGCGCGTGTCGATGCCGTGGTGCTGGCGACCGGATTCGAGACGTCGCAATACCTGTCCGGCATCGAAGTCGTCGGTGCTCGTGGGCAGCGTCTGCATGAGCATTGGGGCTTGGATCCGAGCGCCTATCTTGGTGTGGCCGTCGCGGGGTTTCCGAATTTCTTCATGCTGTATGGGCCCAATACCAACCAAGGCGGCAACTCGATCGTCTACATCCTCGAGGCGGGTGCGCGCCTGGTGGCCAGCGCGGTCGTGCGTATCGCGCGCCGGGGCGGCTACGTGGACGTCCGCCCCGAAGCCGAACGGCGATTCAACAACCAGCTATCGGCCGACCTGGAGCGGAGTATTTGGACCCAGTGCGACAGCTACTTCCGCTCGCCGAGCGGACGTGTCGTGACGCAGTGGCCCTACACCGAGTTGGAGTATGCCCGGCGCACCTGGCGCCTGCGGTCCCGGGACTGGGTGCACCAGACGGAAACCGTGTCGGTCTAAGAAGCAATCAAACGATTGATTATTTGACAAAACGCTCCGCTGAGTGCCTGTCACCACATACGATCAATCGATTGATTATTTGTACCGGCGGAGGTGTGCAATGTCGTATGTGTCAATTGTCCCGGAGTTGCTGGCATCAGCCGCAACCGATTTCGCAGGGATCGGGGCTGCGCTGAAAGCTGCGAATGCCCTGGCCTCAACGCCGACGATGGTCATTGCTGCTGCGGCCCAGGACGAGGTCTCGGCGGGATTGGCCGAATTGTTCGCCGGCCATGCCCGCGAATACCAGGTGCTCAGTAAGCAGATGCAGGCGTTCCACCAGCAGTTTGTGCAGTTGTTGACATCGGGCGCGGGCAGCTATGCCGTAGCCGAGGTGGCTAATGCGAACCCGCTCCAGCAGGCGGCACTCGACTTGATCAATGCACCGACCCGCGCTGTGCTGGGTCGCCCGCTGATCGGCGACGGTGTCGACGGCATCGCCGGTACCGGACAGAACGGCGGAGCGGGCGGCTTGTTGTACGGCAACGGTGGTAGAGGCGGATCGGGTGCGGCGGGCCAGGCCGGCGGCAGCGGGGGCAGCGCCGGGCTGATCGGCAACGGTGGTGCGGGCGGCGCCGGCGGCAACGGCGGGCTGTTGTGGGGTCATGGTGGCGCTGGCGGTGTCGGTGCCACAT
>NZ_LZLQ01000077.1 GCF_001673315.1 Mycobacterium asiaticum
CCGATGACGAATGCCAGGGCCTCTGGGTCTCGCGCCTGGCCGCCGATCTCGAACAGGTCGCTGTAGACCACCACGTACCGACGAAAGCCGTGACCGCTGGCGAAGGCGTTGATCTGACCATTGCCCAGGACGACGTAGGCGTCGGGAATCTCTGCGAGCCCGAATCGCTGGGCGGCCTCGACGACAAGCCAGTAGCCCTCGGGGAATTGGGTGGGTGACATCTTGACGCCGTTCGCGCGCTGCTGGCCGTAGTTCAAACCGCGGCCCAGGTACAGCAGGATCGGTGCGGCAAGCACCGAAAGCCACAGCACGCTGACCTTGCCCGTGAGCACCACTGCGAAGGCGATCAGATATAGCAGGACGCTGGACATGATGACCAGGACCAACAGTCCGATCTCCCACGGGTGGCGGCTCGGCACCTCCCGGAAGCCGGTAGGTCCCGAGGCTGGCCCCGGAAAGTGCGGGTGCTGGTGTGTCGGTTGATCGACGATCGCCATGACGGTCTATGGACTCCTGTCGGGTCTCGGTCTGGTGTTGATTACAGACGGTTGAATCCAGCATCCCGGATCGCACTTGAAAGGTTCTCTACGAATCCTTGGAGTCCAGGTCAGCGCCCTAATGCTGGGATCGAATGTCTTTTCCTATCATTTGGATATGACCGCCGGCACGCCGAACATCGTGCGGTCGCCGGCGTTCACCGCCGACGATGTGGCGAGGTACCGTGCCGAGGGCTGGTGGTCCTCCTCGACGCTGTCCGACGCGGTGCGCGAGAACGCCGCACGCTCGTCCGGTCAGACGGCGTATATCGATGCCGACCAGCAGGTCGGTCTGACGTGGAGTGAATTCGACGTCGCGGCAACAGCTCTGGCCGAGCGGCTGGCTGGTTGCGGTGTCGGGTGGGGTGATCGGGTCGCGGTGTGGCATGGCGACTCGGCCGCGGTCCATGTGCTGTTCGTGGCCGTCGAACGCTGCGGTGCGGTCGTGGTCGGGATCGGCGCTCGCGCCGGCACCCGCGAGGTTGGCCACCTGCTCCGTACCACCGCCCCCAAGCTGCTGATCAGCGATCAACCACGGCACGCCGCCGCGATCGAGGTGGCAGCCGACCAGTCGACGCCCGTTCTGCTGCTCAGCTACCTGCCTGACTACAAAGGCCACGTCTTGGATCTGGATGTCGACGCGCCGTCCCGGACAGTCGCGGCGCCGCTCGGCCCAGACGATGTCTTCCTGATCAACTCCACTTCGGGCACCACCGGATTACCCAAGTGCGTGGTACACACCCAGAACCGTTGGCACTACTTCCACCAAAAAGCCGTCGCCAACGGACTCTTGACGCCCGATGACGTTTTCCTGCCGGTCATACCCATGCCGTTCGGCTTCGGGATATGGACAAGCCACACCACCCCGATCCACCTGGGCGCCACCGCGGTGCTGCTGCCGCGCTTCACCGCCCGGGCGGCGTGCGCCGCCATCGAACGTTATAGCGCAAGTGTTTTGTGTTGTGTCAGTACGCAATTGACGATGATGATGGCTGACCCCAGCTGTCGGGAATTCGACCTGAGTTCGTTGCGGGTGGTATTCACCGGGGGAGAGGCACTGCCGTACCGGCCGGCATTGGCATTCGAAGAGCTGACGGGCGCCAAAATTCTGCAGTTCTACGGTTCCAACGAGACCGGACTGCTCAGCGGGACCACCTTGGCGGACTCGCTGGACCACCGGCTACGTACCGGCGGGCGCATTGTGCCGGAGATGTCGGTTCGCCTCTTCGACGGCGACCAAGACGTCACACAGACCGGGCACGGCCAGCCGGCCTGCCGCGGCCCCGCCACCAGCCTCGGTTACCTGGGCGGGACCGATCACGACAAGTTGTTCACCCGCGACGGCTGGATGCGGATGGGAGATATCTGCTCGATCGACGCCGACGGATACCTGCGCGTCACCGGGCGAACATCGGACTTCATCGTGCGAGGCGGCAAGAACATCAGCGCGGCCCAAGTCGAAGACTCCGTCATGACCCATCCCGCGGTCGCCGTCGCGGCGGCGGTAGCGATGCCCGATCCGGTATTCGGCGAAAAAGTCTGTGTCTATGCCGAACTCGTCGGCTCCAGTACTTTGGACCTCGACGACCTCGTCCACCATCTGCTGGCGCTGGGGGTTTCCAAGGAACTGCTGCCCGAAGCACTCATCGTGCTCGATGCACTACCTCGGTCCTCCGGTGCCAAAATCGCCAAAGGCCAACTCCGCGAAGATATTCGAACCAGGATGGAGGCCGGTAGTGGACACTCCTGACCCACGCCGAGGCGGTCTTGAAGTGTGGGCGCCGTCGGTCGTCCCGCCGATCGGTGTCGACCTGTCCAACGAGCAGGCACTGGCCGTGGCCTTTCGTCACCTCGCGTCGACGGGTTTCGCCGAGAACATGGCCGGCCACATCACCTGGCAACTCGACGGCCAAACCGACATGTTGGTCAATCCGTGGGGACTCTGGTGGCAGGAAATCACCGCGTCGGACATCTGTGTGGTGGATGCCGATGCCCGGGTGGTTCGCGGCCGATGGGACGTCACCCCGGCCATCCACATTCACACCGAGTTACACCGGGTCCGCGATGATGCCCGCGTGGTCATTCACAATCACCCGTACTACGTCTGCGTGCTCGCCGCGCTGGGACGACTGCCCGAGCTGGTGCACCAGACGGGGTCGCTGTTCCTCGATGACATGTGCCTGGTCGAGGCTTACGGCGGCGAGGTCGACGATCCCTCTCGCGCAGCGGATCTCGCGGCACGCATCGGCACGGCGAATCTGACCATCCTGGCCAATCACGGAGTCATCGCAACCGGGCGCAATCTGCCTGAAGCCGTCTACCGGGCGGCATCCATCGAGCGTGTCTGCAAACTGGCCTACGACGTCATGCTGACCGGCAAGGAGCCGTCACAGATGAATTGGTCGGATATGGCCGGAATGCGGGCGTCCCTGATCGAACGTGCCGCCGACGTGTACTGGGCGGGCGCGGCACGAATGACCATCAAAGCCGACCCTGACGTGCTCACCTAATAAGCGTCTGCTCGCCACCGCTCGCCACACCAGGGAGACACCACCGATGAAATCGATCGACGACCTCGCGAGCAACCTGAACTTCACCACCGCAAAAACGGGCGAGGATCGTACGGTCACCTTGTTGCCGGATCCACCCAGGGCGCCGCGGCGCTACACGGTGATTTCGGTGGACGATCACATCGTCGAACCGCCCGACACCTTCACCGGGCGGCTACCGCGCAAGTTCGCCGACCGGGCACCCACCGTGGTGGACACCCCCGAAGGCGGGCAGACGTGGGTATATGACGGGCAGATCCTGCCCAACGTCGGGTTCAACGCCGTGGTCGGGCGACCGGTCGCCGAGTACGGTTTCGAACCCGTCCGTTTCGACGAAATGCGCCGGGGCGCATGGGATATCCATGCGCGAGTTAAAGACATGGACATCAACGGCGTCTACGCGTCGCTGAACTTCCCGTCATTTCTGCCAGGATTCGCCGGACAACGCCTGCAACAGGTGACCAAAGACCGCGACCTCGCGCTGGCAGCCGTGCGGGCATGGAACGACTGGCATTTGGACGTCTGGGCCGGGTCGTATCCCGGGCGGATCATTCCCTGCCAGTTGCCTTGGTTGCTGGATCCCGACCTGGGCGCGCAGATGATCGTCGACAACGCCGAGCGCGGCTTCCATGCGGTGACGTTCAGCGAGAACCCGGCGATGCTGGGATTGCCCAGCATTCATTCCGGTTACTGGGAGCCGATGATGGCGGCGTGTGCCGAAACCGGCACTGTGGTCAACTTGCACATCGGTTCGTCAGGCTCCTCGCCTTCGACGACCGCGGATGCACCGCCGGATGTCCAGGGCGTGCTGTTCTTCGCCTACGCCATCTCCGCGGCGGTGGATTGGCTGTACTCCGGGCTGCCCAGCCGATACCCCGACCTCAAGATCTGTCTCTCCGAGGGCGGCATCGGCTGGGTGGCCGGGCTGCTGGACCGCCTCGACCACATGCTCAGCTACCACGAGATGTACGGCACCTGGCAGGCGCTTGGCGAGACACTCACGCCCGCAGAGGTTTTCACGCGCAACTTCTGGTTCTGCGCGGTGGAGGACAAGTCGTCGTTCGTACAGTATGAACGCATCGGCGCGGACAACATCATGCTCGAGGCGGACTACCCGCACTGCGACTCAACCTGGCCGCACACCCAACAGACGATCCATGAAGAGATCGGCGACCTGCCGGGCGAGGTGATCCGCAAGATCACCTGGGCCAACGCCGCACGGCTATACCAGCACCCCGTGCCAGTCGAGATCCAGCGCGATCCCGACGCGTTCTGAGGCTCAACCGGTTAAGTGACCCATTCGGGTTGGTCGGCGGTGTCGACGGTCGAGAAGTCTTTGTGCCCAAGGCCCGCGACGCAGCCGCCGTCGACTACGAATTCCGAACCGGTTGAGTAACTGGACTCGTCGCTGGCGAGGTAGACCACCAGGTTGGAGACTTCCTGGGGTTCGGCGATCCGACCCAGTGCGGTCTGAAAGATGTCTTCGGGCACCCATTCGGTCATCGGTGTCCGGATGAGGCCCGGATGGATGGAATTCACCCGAATTCCGCTGGGGCCCAACTCCAGCGCCGCCGACTTCGTCAGGCCCCGGACAGCGAACTTGGTGGCCGTGTAGCCGTGACAGGCGATGGTGCCGGCCAGACCTTCGATGGAGGAGATATTGATGATGGACCCACGACCGGCGGCCTTCATGGGTTTGACGACCGAGCGGATGCCCAGGAACACCCCGGTGAGGTTGATGTCCAAGATCCGCTGCCATTCCGACAGCGCGTACTCCTCGAGGATTCCGACGTTGATGATGCCGGCGTTGTTCACCAGGATGTCCAGGCGGCCGAAGGCGCTCAAGGTGGTGTCGACGGCGCTGTCCCACTGGTCGGGGTCGGTGACGTCGAGGTGCAGGTAACGCGCGGAATCCCCGACCTCGGCCGCTACGGCTTCGCCTTCGTCGTCGAGGATGTCGCCGAACACCACCTTGGCGCCTTCCGCTACCAGTGCCCGAACATGGGACGCACCCATGCCGCGGGCCCCGCCGCTGATGAGTGCGACTTTGTCGGTCAATCGGTTCGGCATTGAATCTCCTGACTCTTGAGGGCATTAGGTGGTAGTGCTCGGTCGTCGGGACGGGTGACCAGTTCCAATGTTGAGGGATGCGCGAGGCGAACGGGTGGTCACGTCGACGACTCGGATACGCCCGCCGTAATCGTGGCACACGCAGCCACACGCAGGCACACATAGGCAGACGGTGGCAGGATTAGGCACACTTAGGCACGCTTAGGCCCGCTTAGGCAAACCAAGGAACGCCGCACCGCGCAGCGGGCACCGCAAGCCCGAAATCGGCGGCGGGGTACCCCATCGACATCGCCAGGGGTACGCCTCAGGCATCTAGGGTGGGAACCATGCCATCGGCAAAAGTCGATTTCAGTTCCGTCCCGTGGGGTTCGGTGGAGTGGACGAACCTGGTCACGCTGTACCTACGAGCGTACGAAAGTCGTTCGCAGCAACCGATTCTGGGCGACCGCGCCGCAGCCGAGGCGGTCGACCGAATCGACTACGACTTCAAGCGGATACACCGCAGCTCACTGCCGGCATCGAACCAGTACCTGGTCGTGCTGCGGGCAAAGCAACTCGACGACTGGTGCGCGGACTTCCTGCGTCGATACCCCGATGCGGTTGTGCTGCATCTTGGTTGCGGCCTGGACGGCCGCGCCTTCCGGTTGCCGGTACCCCCGTCCGTGCAGTGGTTCGACCTGGACCAGCCGGGAGTCATCGACTTACGTCGCCGGCTCTACGAGGACACCGCGCACTATCGCATGATCGGCTCCTCTGTGACCGACCCACGCTGGCTGGCGGACATCCCAGTCGGGCACCCCACGCTGATCATTGCAGAGGGGCTGTTCATGTATCTGCCGGAAAGCGAGGTCCGGCAGCTGCTCGCTCGGCTGACCGATCGATTCGACCACGGCGAAATGCTTTTCGACACCGTCTCGCCGTTCGGGCCGTTGCTGTCGAAGGTGTTCACCAAGGGCATCGTCAAGTGGGGGGTCCGCAATGCCAGCGAGTTGCAGGACTGGAACCCGAGCCTGCATCTGGTGGAGCAGCGACCAGTGTTGGCCGCATACGACAAGATCCCGTCGCGACCGGTGCGTCTGGTCTACAAAATGATCTCGGCCACTGTCGGTGGCTCCTACGACGTGTTGCACCGCTTCGAGTATCGAGCGGCCGACGCGATCGACTAGCGTCAGCACCATGGAGCTGACCGGCAAAGTAGTTCTGCTCACCGGCGCCACCGGCGGCCTCGGACGAGCGATCGCCAAGGCGCTCGCGGATCGCGGCGCGCAGCTGATCGTGAGTTCGCGCAAGCCTCAGGAACTGCAGGAGCTGGTGGCGTCGCTTCCCGGCGGTGGTCACCGGACGATCGTCAGCGACCTGGCGCATCCCGGCGCGGGTCCGGCGCTGCTCGCCGAAGCCGGCTCGATCGACGTGTTGGTGTCCAACGCGGCGCTGCCGGCCTCGGGCAAGCTCGACAGCTACACGGCCGAACAGGTTGATCGCGCGCTGCGGGTGAACCTCGAAGTGCCGGTGCAGATGACCCGCGAGCTGATTCCCGCCTTCACCGACCGCGGGTCGGGTCATTTCGTCTATCTGTCCTCGATCTCGGGCAAGACGGCGACCGCGCGTGCCTCGCTGTACGCGGCGACGAAATTCGGTCTGCGGGGTTTCGCCCTGTGCCTGCGCGACGACTTGCGGCCCCATGGCGTCGGCGTCTCGGTGGTCAGCCCCGGGGCGATCGGCGGCGCGGGCATGTTCGCCGACTCCGGAGCCGACGCGCCACCACTGATCGGTACCGGCAAACCGGAGCAGGTCGGCGCTGCGGTGGTGACCGCAATCGAACGCAATCGTGGTGAGGTCACCGTGGCGCCGTTGCGCCAGCGGGTCCTGGCTCGATTCGCGGCCAACGCCCCGGAGGCGGCCTCCCGCCTGGCCGGAGGGATGGCAGCCAAGACGGCAGACAAGATCGCGGCCGGCCAAATCGACAAGCGCTGAGAAAGTGATGGCATCCTGGCCACGTGGGTGTGCTGTTCCGCGTGGTCGAGTTGCTGCTCTTGGTGCTGCCGTTGATCGGCGTGATCGCCGCCGGGATCAAGGCGTTTTCTTCTTTCAGCAAGCGGGCCGCGGAGCGGACTAGCGATTCCGAGCGCGCCGAGATCCCAGGTGCCACCGCGAGCGATACCTCGGCGCCCGGAAACCCAGCGGCGCACTGGCGTGCCATCAGGCGCGCGCTGGAGGCCCACGAGGACACCGACGCCCGATGGCTGGCCTACGAACTCGACGTGTCCCGGTTACTGGATTTCCCCGTGATGACCGATATGCGGGACCCGCTCACCACCCGTTTCCACAAGGCCAAGTTGCGCGCGGACCTGCTCAAGCCGCTACGCGCGGAAGACCTCTCCGACGATCGCGACGCCGCACGCCAGTACCTCGATGCCGTCGAGGATTATGTGACCGCGTTCAACGCCGCCGAAGCCGAGGCCATGCGGCGTCGGACCAACGACTTCTCGAAGGAAGAAAAGCAGCGGGTGGCGAGTGCACAGAGCCTGCTTCGGATCGCCGCGGATTCCGGCGCCACGGCACAGGAACGTCAGCATGCCTATGGGTTGGCGCGTACCGAACTCGACGGACTCGTCGTCTTGCCCGACGTCACCCGGACCAGCATTGAGCGCTCAATCGCCGGCGAGATCGCCGGCTAGGAGGCGTCGGACTTCAGGCGCACCGTGCGCGTGGTGGTGCTCTCGTCCAGCTCGACGAGGTCGCTGCGGGACCGCAGGAAATCACTGAACGACTTGAACCCCAACGACTTCTCGCTGAATGACGGATCCATGCGTTTCATCTGCGCCTTGACGGTGGAGTTGTGCAGCCAATCCGCATCGTCTTTCTCCTGGCCGATCCGCAGCGCCCGCTCCAGCAATCCGGTGGCGGCGAGCTGCGGGTCCGGCGTCACGGGTTCGTCGTCCGTCTCAGCGGCGCTTGCGTGCCGTCCGCGTTTCTTCGGTGGCGGCGCTGAAGTGGTGACCGAGGTGCCGGGCAGCGCGTCGTAGGTAAGGAACTCGTCGCATGCCGCCGCCAGCGATTGGCTACTCGCGCCGGCTACCCCGATACCCACGACATAACGGCCCAGACGCTTGCAGCGCTGGGCCAGGGCGATGTAGTCGGAGTCGCCACCGACGATCACGACGTGGGTGAGGTCGGGAAGCCGGAACATGTCCTCGACCGCGTCGACGGCCAGCCTGATGTCGGCACCGTTCTTGCCGTATGCGGCCGCCGGGAACAATTGCACGAGGTCGACGGCACGGCCCACCAGCTGGCCGTGATAGGCGGCGTTCACCTCCGCCGACCAGTCCGCATAGGCGCGGGTGAGCACGAGCGTGCCGAATGACGATGCGAAGTCCATGATGGCGCCCAGGTCGACCGTGGCCGCCCGCAACCGTTCGTGGTCGAGGCCTTTGGCCTTGTCCCGCTGGAACGAGTTGCGGCCGTGCACTTGGTCGTAGCGGGAGATGACGATGTTGTCGAAGTCGAAGTAGACCGCGACGCGGGTTGTGCTGGAGTCCGTCATGGCGTCACCACGCAATAAGTCGTACCCCGTTCCTCCCGCACCCATAGCGTTTCTCCTGCGCTGACGGTGGTTCCCTCGGCGCTCAGCTGGCGTTTGAGCACCTTGTGGGTGGCGGTGCTGGGCAGGTCGGGAGTGATCCGGACGTAGCGCGGCCGCGCTTTCGGGGACAGGTCGGGCTGGGTATCGAGGAACGCCTCGAATGACTCGGGGTCGAAGGTGCGGCCCTGGTGCAGCACGACCGCCGCCATCACCTGGTCGCCCACCCGGCCGTCTGGTACCGCGTACACGGCAACTCGGTTGATTGCCTTGTGCCGCAGCAGAATCCGCTCGATCGGTGCGGCCGCTAGGTTCTCGCCGTCCACCCGCATCCAATCGGAGGTGCGGCCGGCCAGGTAGATCCAGCCCTGCGCGTCCTTATAGGCGAGGTCACCGGACCAGTACATGCCGCCGCGCAGGCGCTCGGCGTTGGCTTCGGGATCGTTGTAGTAGCCGGTGAAGAAGCCCGAGCCCGCGGTGTTCACCAGTTCGCCGACGGCGTCGTCGGCATTGCGCAGCGCCCCGTGTTCGTCGAACTCGGCTACGGGACACTCGGTGCGAGTGTCACTGTTGTAGACGGCGACCCCGTCGATTCCCTTACCGATCGATCCAAGCGGCGTACCGGATTCACGGATCACGATGACCGCGTTCTCGGTTGAGCCGAAACCGTCCTCGACCTGCACGTCGAACCGCCGCGCGAACTCCTGGATGTCTTTCTCGTTGGCCTCGTTGCCGAAGGCCACCCGCAGCGGGTTGTCGGCGTCATCGTCGCGTTCCGGTGTCGCAAGGAGGTAGGCGAGGGGCTTGCCGACATAGTTCATATACGTCACGTGGTAGCGGCGAACATCGCGGAGGAAGTTGCTGGCCGAGAACTTCGCCGGCACGATGGCAGCCCCCGAGACCACCGCAGGCGCCCATCCGGCTACCACCGCGTTGGAGTGAAACAGCGGCATGGACACATAGCAGGTGTCCTGCTCGGTCAAGCTGAACCGCTCGGCCAGACTGCGGCCGGCGAAAGTCGGCATCAAGTGCGACACCTGCACGGCCTTCGGATTGCCGCTGGTGCCGGAGGTGAAGATCATCATGAACGCGTCCGTCATCTCCACCTGACGGTAGGGGACAAGACGTCCAGCGCCGGCGATTCGCTCTTTCCACTGCGGGCTCGAGGTATCCAGGATTCGCGTGCCATTCAGGTCAAGACCGTCCAGCAGCGGTCGGTGCTCGGCATCGGTCACCACGATCTGACAGTCCGCGCGCTTGATGTCGGCAGCCAGTGCGTCCCCGCGGCGGGTGGTATTCAGCCCACACAGGACGTAGCCGCCTAGCCCGGCGGCAGCCATCTGCGTCAGCATGTCGGGTGTATTACCCAGCAGGGACCCGATGTGCATCGGCCGGTCCGGGTCAGCGGCCGCCAGCAGCGCTGCCGCCTGCGCCTCCGACTCAGCAAGATAGTCACGCCACGTCCATTGCAGGTCACCGTATTTCACGGCAATCCCGGAGTCCGATGCCCGCTGTCTGAGCAGCGTTTGAATCGTCTCGGTCATGAACTCGATTCCGTCCGTTATTGATTCGCGTCGATGTAGCAGCTGAGGATGTCGACCAGCCGGCGCCGGTCCTGC
Source organism: Mycobacterium asiaticum (assembly GCF_001673315.1). GTDB lineage: Bacteria > Actinomycetota > Actinomycetes > Mycobacteriales > Mycobacteriaceae > Mycobacterium > Mycobacterium asiaticum_B. The sequence goes on from NZ_LZLQ01000077.1 coordinate 10,355, forward strand.
GTCGTGTCGATGGTCCTGTGCATCACCAACTGGTTGGCGACCATGCCGCGCAAGCTGGTCAGCAAATGCTCTCCGACTGCTGCACCCGGTGTCACAGCCAGAGTGCGATCGATAGCGTCGCCCAGCGTGCTGAACGTCTCGCCCAGACGCTTCATATGCCCGGTCGCGGCCGCGCCACGGCTGGCGCGGGTGCCGATCAGGATTTCGGTGGCCGCGCGGGCCACAGGGCTGCACATGGCCTGCCATGCCGAGCTCACCACCGCCTCCACTCGGTGGCGGGTACCGGTATTCGCTGTGATCGCGGGCAAAGACTCGAGCGCGTCCAACAGCTGACCGAAGCCTCGCTCGACCACCGCCATCAGGAGTCCGTCACGATCTCCGAAGTAATCCTGGATCACCTCCCAACCGACCCGCGCTGTGTCTGCGATGTGCCGTCCACTGGCCGCGGCAATGCCCTCACTGAGCACGATCTGCACCGTCACATCGATCACGCCGGCACGAGTGCGCTCGCCCCCGCCCTGATCGTCGTCGGCCGGTTGCGTCGGAACGACTCCTCGCGTCGTCACCAGGGATCACCACACCTTTCGGTTCAGCGGACGCGCGCCGACGGACGTCAGAAATTGTGCATGTCAGGTTATGGCAAGCGTCCGGCGCACCCACGCCGCGCCCTATGCTTGGGCGCAAATGGTGGATAAGACGCAACCGGTTGATAAGACGACGTGCGCGATCATCGGAGGCGGACCGGCAGGCATGGTCCTCGGGCTGCTGCTGGCCCGCGCGGGTGTCGATGTCACGCTGTTGGAGAAGCACGGCGATTTCCTACGCGATTTCCGCGGCGACACAGTGCATTGCAGCACCATGCGGTTACTCGACGAATTAGGTCTGTGGGAACGTTTTTCCAAACTCGCCTACACCGAAGTTCGCACGGGCGCATTCGAGTCGAACGGTCGCTCGGTGACATACATCGACTTCGGCCGGCTACACCAACCGCATCCGTTCATTGCGATGGTGCCGCAGTGGGACCTGCTCAATCTGCTCGCCGAGGCGGCGATGGCCGAGCCGAACTTCACGTTGCGGATGAACACCGAAGTCACCGGATTGTTGCGGGAACGCGGCCAAGTGACCGGGGTCAGGTATCAGGCGCCCGACGGTCCGGGGGAGTTGCGGGCCGAACTGACCGTCGCTTGCGACGGACGATGGTCGATCGCCCGCCAGGAGGCGGGCCTGACTACCCGCGAATTTCCGGTGAACTTCGATGTGTGGTGGTTCAAGCTGCCGCGCGACGACGACGCGCAGTTTTCGTTTCTGCCCCGCACCGGCCCGGGCAAGGCGTTGGCCGTGATTCCGCGTGAAGGCTACTACCAGATCGCCTATCTGGGCAGGAAGGGCAGTGACGCGGAATTGCGCGCGCAAGGTATCGAGGCTTTCCGCAACGATGTCGCCGCCCTGGTGCCCGAGGCGGCCGGGTCGGTGGACGCGCTGGAATCCATGGACGACGTCAAGCACCTGGACGTGCGGCTGAATCGCTTGCGGCGTTGGCACTGTTCCGGGCTGCTGTGTATCGGAGACGCAGCGCATGCCATGTCCCCGATGGGGGGCGTCGGGATCAACCTGGCGGTTCAAGATGCTGTTGCCGCCGCGACCATCTTGGCCGAACCGTTGAGGCGCCATCGGGTCACCGAACGGGACCTGGCCGCGATTCGTCGCCGTCGGCTGATTCCCACCGCCGTGACGCAATTTGTGCAACGAAGATTGCACCGAAATCTCGTCGGCCCGCTGCTGCGCGGCGCGGACCCCACGCCGCCGGACGCGGTATTCCGCTTCATCGAACGATTCCCGTGGGTTTCGTTTGTGCCGGCGTACTTCGTTGGAGTCGGAGTGCTGCCCGAGCGTGCGCCCGCGTTCGCCCGGCGGTGACGCGCCAGGGCGGTCGGGGCGTTTGACGTTGCGCCCGAATGGGAAGCCTTTTAGTAAGAGAACACCGACGGTCTGCCGTCTTTGCTGGTCAAACGAGGTGTTTCGCCATTTGCACCCGGCAAGACGGTCCCGCGAGGAGGTTGAAATGAATATCCGAAAATTCGCTGGGACGGCAACAGTATTGGGCTCGATGGGAGCCGTTGCGCTGGGGCTCGGTGCCGGTATGGCCGAAGCCAAGCCAGGTCCGCATATCCCTGGCCCACCCCATCCTCCGGGCATCGACAACCCGGTCAACTGGGGTCCGGGCCCGGCTCCCGGCCAGATCAAGAAGTTCTGCCCCTGGCAGTCGCCGCCTGGCCAATGGATAGGCGGTCCGCACGGCATCCCGTGCACCTGACCCGGTAATCAGAGCAACAAATCCCCCGCTCGGCATATAGCCGGGCGGGGGATTTCGTTTGGGATCGTCGCGCCCCCTTGGCTGGCACTACAAACGTAGAGTACGCTCTGCAGCCAAGCTCACGAAGGTGCCGATGGACAAACGACGCAAACCCAATCCCGCCGAACGTCGCCGCGAACTCTGCGATGCGGCGATTCAGCTACTGGCCGACGACGGGGCCAAAGGGCTGAGCCACCTGAAGGTCGACCGCAAGGCTGAAGTGCCCGATGGCACCACATCGTTCTACTTCCGCACCCGGTCCGCGTTGCTGCTGGCTGCCGCCGAACGTTTGGCTGAGCTCGACATGGCGAACCTGCAAGCGGTCGCCGACAACTCGGGTAATTACGACGAGGCGGCGTTGCCGTCGCTGCTGTCGCAAGTGGTGATCCAATCCGGGCGCGAACCAGAACTCTCCCGCACCAAGGCCCGGTACGAGTTGACGATGCAGGCGGCCCGTGACCCGGCGCTGGCCGCAACACTGCAGCAGGGCACCGATGCCTTCACCAAACTGCACCGCGAGATCCTGGTCCAGCTCATGCCGCGGGGTGCCGAGCTGGAATCTGCGGTGGTAGAGGATTTGAGCAACATCACGCTGACCTTCATCAACGGCCTCATGTTGCGATTCGCCCACGGCGACCAAATCGTTGACAGCGCAGCACAACTCGACGGAATCCTGGCGGCTATCGCCACCGGCATTCTCAAGAGTCCGGACAAGGGGCGGCTCACCCGCACCAGCGCAGGCCGTCCAACGCGCCGAGCGCGTTAGATGGGGCCTTGTCACGACACCCGCTGTATGGTTCTCTACGAGAATAGAGAAGTCGATGTTCATGTGCTGGAACGCCGCCCGGGCATGTCGCGCGGCGATACAGCCGACATAAGCGAAGTGTACAAATTGGCCAAACTCTCGGACCCAACGCCGATTTCGTCGGCGACCGGTGGGTGTACCTGGAAAAGCCAGCGGTAGGAGTGATTTCGTGACGACAAGCACCGACAGCCAGGTTCGCTTCGATCCCTACGACGCGGAACTGATCGTGGATCCCTACCCGATGTTCGGACGCTTGCGTGACGAGGCGCCGCTCTATTACAACGCCGAATATGACTTCTTCGCCTTGAGCCGCTTTGCCGATGTCAACAGGGCACTGGTCGACCACATCACCTTCAGCTCTGCCCGCGGCGCGATCTTGGAACTCATCAAGGCCAACCTCGACATTCCGTCGGGAATGCTGATCTTCGAAGACCCGCCGATTCACGACGTGCACCGCAAGCTGCTGTCGCGAATGTTCACCCCCCGCAAGGTTGCCGCGCTGGAACCGATGATTCGTGACTTCTGCGCGCAGTTGCTGGATCCACTGATCGGATCGGGCAGGTTCGACTTCGTCACCGACCTCGGCGCGCAGATGCCGATGAAGGTCATCAGCGCGTTGCTCGGCATTCCCGAGGACGACCAGGTCTACATCCGTGACCGAGGCAACGCCCAGTTGCGCACCGAGGCCGGCAAGCCAATGCGCGCCGCCGAACACGGGTTGTCCGTCGGCGAGCAGTTCGCCGCCTACATCGACTGGCGCGCCGACAATCCTTCCGACGACATCATGACCGAACTGCTCAATGTCGAGTTCGTCGACGAGACGGGCCGCACGCGGCAGCTGACTCGCGACGAGATACTCGTCTATCTCAACGTTGTCGCCGGGGCAGGCAACGAGACGACCACCCGGCTGATCGGCTGGGCCGGCAAGGTCCTTGCCGAGCACCCCGACCAGCGGCGTGAACTGGTCGCCGACCCCGGGCTGATTCCGCAAGCCATCGAGGAACTGCTGCGTTATGAACCACCCGCTCCGCACGTTTCCCGGTACGTGACCCGCGACGTCGTGCTGCACGGCCAGACGGTGCCCGAAGGCAGCGTCATGATGATGCTGATCGGCGCCGCCTGCCGGGACTCCCGCCAATTCGGCCCGGACGCAGACGAATTCAACATTCACCGCTCGGCTCGTCCACACCTCACATTCAGCGTCGGCACACATTTCTGTCTCGGCTCGGCGCTGGCCCGCCTGGAAGGACGCATCGCCTTGGAAGAGATCTTGAAACGGTTCCCAGAGTGGGACGTCGACCTGAGCAACGCCAAACTCAGCCCCACCTCCACGGTGCGGGGCTGGGAATCCATGCCGGCCATGGTGTCGCGATGAGCGGGCGGGTTGCCGGCAAGGTCGCTTTCATCACCGGTGCCGCGCGCGGTCAAGGTCGCAGTCACGCTGTGCGGCTGGCCGAGGAAGGTGCCGACATCATCGCGGTCGACATCTGCGGGCCAATCGATAACCTGGCGTACGACTCTGCGACACCGGCCGATCTGGCCGAGACGGCCGATCTGGTTCGGGCGCTGGGCCGCCGCATCGTGACCGCTGAGGTCGACGTACGTGATTTCGAGGCGTTGCAGGCCGCGGTGAATCGCGGCGTGGAGGAACTCGGCCGCCTCGACGTCATCGTCGCCAATGCCGGTATCGGCACCTTCGGCAACAAGCTGCACAAGCTGACCGAAGACATCTGGCAGGACATGATTGACGTCAACCTCTCGGGAGTGTGGAAAACCGTCAAAGCCGGTGTGCCGCATATTATCGCGGGCGGCCGCGGAGGGTCGATCGTGCTGACCGGCTCGGTCGGGTCACACAAGGCCCTGGCCTTCACCGGCCATTACATCGCCGCCAAACACGGGGTGATGGGGGTGATGCGCAGCTTCGCCGTCGAACTCGGTCAGCACAGCATCCGGGTGAACTCGGTGCACCCGAGCCAGGTCAACACTCCGATGACCATGAACGAGGTGACGTTCCGTCTGTTCCGGCCGGATCTGGAGAATCCCGGACCGGAGGACTTCGCGCCGTTCTCACAGATGACCCACACCTTGCCGGTGCCGTGGGTGGAAGCCGTAGACATCAGCAATGCCGTATTATTTCTCGCCTCTGACGAATCCCGTTATGTCACCGGCGTTTCGCTACCCGTCGACGCGGGCGCACTGCTCAAGTAGACACCCAGTTCGGCAACAGAAGTGGAGAGAAACATGCCCGAGTACGACTACGAAGAAATGAAGAAGGAAGCCGAGCAGTACATCAAGTTCGAGAAGGACGTCAAGAACAGGATCGCATACATCACGTTCGACCGTCCGGAGGCACAGAATTCCACCACGCTCGGCATGCGGCAGAACTACGCCGACCTGATCCACAAGTGCAACGTGGACGACGACGTGAAGGTCGTCGTCATCCGCGGTGAGGGTGAGGATTTCGGCAGCGGCGGCGATCTGCCCGAGCAGCGAGGAATGCTGGAAAATCCGGGCATGCCGCTGCTGCATGAACTCGCCATCAACGACGACGAGGTCAAGTACCCGCCCGGCGGATCCTATCGCTACCTGTCCACCGTCACCGACTTTTACGCCAAGGCGCGGGCGGGAAACCGTCCGCTGCAGGAACTTCGGAAGATCAGCATCATCGAGGCCAAGGGTTACTGTTACGGCTGGCATTTCTACCAGGCCGGGGATGCCGACCTGGTGATCTCCTCTGACGATGCGCTGTTCGGTCACCCGGCGTTCCGGTACGTGGGTTGGGGCCCGCGTCTGTGGTGGTGGGCCGAGACCATGGGATTGCGTAAGTTCTCCGAGATGCTGTTCACTGGAAGGCCTTTCAGCGCCAAGGAGATGTATGACTGCGGCTTCGTCAACAGCGTGGTGCCGCGGGACAAGTTGGAAGCAGAGACCGAAAAGTATGCGCTGGCCTGCTCCCGGTCCCGCCCGACCGACACCGTCGCGGTGCAGAAGACATTCCTGGAGCTGTATAAGCAGCACAAGGGTGAATACTTCGGCAGCCTGCTCACCGGCATGGTCGAAGGCATGCTGCCGATGATCGCCAATGACAAGGACAATGACGTCGACCTGACCGAAGGCACGTTCAGCAAGGGTCTCAACAACGTGGTGAAGGACAATGACCTGAACTTCCCGCCGGAGTGGCGGCTGAGCCGCTCGGGCCGTCAGAAACCCTGACCGTGTTGCGACGATGTCGGCACTGACCGGGTTTCGCGTTGTCGAGCTGGCCGATTCGGTAGCCGGCGAATACTGCGGGAAGCTGTTGTCGGACTTCGGTGCCGAGGTAGTCAAGATCGAGGTGCCCGGCCGCGGCAGCAGGACCCGGGGGATGGCGCCCGTGCTGGTCGAGGACGCGGCGCCGGAGGGCAGCGTGCTGTTCGGCTACCTCAACACCAACAAGTGCTCGGTGGAACTCGACGTCACCGATGCAGCCGGCCGGGAACGTTTGCACCATCTCGTCGATACCGCCGACGCGCTCATCGGCACCGACGTGACCGGTCTGCCCGAACAGCACCCGCACGTGGTGTTCTGCTCGATCACACCGTTCGGCCGGGACGCACCCGACGAATATCGGAACGCCGCAAGTATCAACGTGTTCCATGCCAGCGGATGGGGTTACCACACCCCCAGCCATGCCGGCCGGGACGAGCCCCCACTACAGGGTCCCGGCCGATTCCTGGTCGATTACGAAGCCGGACTCGACGCCGCGCTGTGCCTGACGGCAGCACTGTTTCGCCAGATGCACACCGGGCAAGGGGAATTCATCGACATCTCCGAACAGGCCGTGCTGGTGTCGCGCGGCGACTGCATCCTCGGCCGATTCGTCACGGGTGAAGTCTGCGCCAACGGTGAACGCGGCGACTACGACCAACAGGGCCCTGCCTCGTTCTTCGCCTGCGCGGACGGTTTCGTCTACCTGTATGTGACCAACCGCGCCCATTGGCTGGGTGTCAAAGCGTTGCTGCAGCAGCAGGATTGGCTCGACGCATTCGAGGACGACTGGCTGGAGTTCTCGGTCACCCCGCAGAAAGTCGCCACCTTTCAGCAGGGGTTCGCGTCGTGGGTCCAAGACCTGCCCCGGGAAGCGGCGGCCGAGCGGGCCCAGCAACTGGGGGTTCCGCTGGTTCCCGTCAACAGCGCCGAGGACCTGCACCGCTCGCCGCAATACCGCCATCGCGGATTCTTCCAACAGGTGCCGCATCCGGTACTGGGCACCGCAGCCTATCCGACGGTGCCGTACAAGTTCAGTGCCACACCCGCCGAGATCCACTCCGCCGCACCTCGTCTCGGTGCGCACACCGCCTCTGTGCTGGAGGGCGACGCCGGGCCGCGCCAGCAACCCACAGCAGGGCGGACACGCCGTCGGCCACCGCTCATCAGGCGCGGTGGCCCTCTGGAAGGCGTGCGCGTGGTGGAACTCACCAAAGTGTGGGCAGGCCCCTACGCGGGCAAACTGCTGGCGATGTTGGGCGCCGAAGTGATCAAGGTCGAATGCGCGGCCATCCCTGAGGAAATGCGCGCCTACGGCGGCACAGACGTCAACCACGCGCCTTTCTTCCTCAGCATCAACCCCGAGATTCTCAGCGTGGACCTGGACATCAAGACGGCCGAGGGTATGGGCCAGTTGCACGATCTGATCCGGCACAGCGACATCGTGATCAACAATCTGCGCCCTGGCGCCATGGAACGTCAGGGATTGGGTTATGACCAGCTCAAAGCACTGAAGCCCGACATCATCTCGGTGTCGATCAAAATGTGGGGTAACGACGGACCGCTGGGACATCAGACGGGCTACGCGCCGTGTTTCGCCGCGTTGGCCGGACTCGCCTCGCTGGTAGGACGGCCCGGTGGGCCACCGCTGGGCGCCAGCATGCGGTACGGGGACTCGACCGTCGGTGCGGCGGCCGCGTACGCGGCGGTCGTTGCTCTGCTGCATCGCGAGTCCAGCGGCGCGGGACAGTTCGTCGATGTGTCGGCGGTAGAGACCCTGTCGTCGATGATCGGGGACTGCCTGCTGGACCAAGCCTTCACCGGCGGACCGTTGTTGCCCCAGGGCAACCGGCACCCCGATATGTGCCCCCACGGGTGTTATCCGTGCGCCGATGACAGCTGGATCAGCCTGGCCGTCGGCTCGGAGGCGCAGTGGCATCAATTGTGCGACGTACTGGATGCGGCCAAGTTGACCCAGGATGCACGCTTCTCGACCATCGAAGGGCGACACATGCACAGCGAGGCGCTCGACGCCGCGCTGGCGACGCACACCCGTGCCCACGACGGCGAGCGACTTGCCCAGCGTTTGCGGCGGGCGGGGGTGCCGGCCAGCAAGAGCGCCACGTCGATCGACGTGATCGGTGACCAGTTGCTCTGGGACCGGGAGCTTTACCGTTTCGTCAGCGATCGCCGCGAAGGCCAACGGCCGATCGTCGGACCGTCGTGGCGGCTGGCGAACTGCCCCACGGAGATCGCGCGTGGCGCGCCCGATCTCGGCGAACACAACGATTACGTCCTGCACACAATACTGAGCGACGGGTCGCGGACAGGAGCCCAACCATGACACCTCCGAGACCGCCGCTGGCCGGCACCACCGCCCTGGTCACCGGCGCCAGCAGCGGCATCGGTGCGGCGACGGCCAAAGCGCTTGCGGCACAGGGCGCGGCGGTGGCGTTGGTGGCACGGCGGACGGAGCGGCTGCGCGAACTGCGGGACGAGATCGATGCCGCCGGCGGCGTGGCAGTGGTGGCAGCGGCAGACGTCACCGATGCCGAACAGGTCGCGACCGCGGTGGACCGAGCGGTCACCGAGCTGGGTCGCCTGGACATCGTGGTGAACAACGCCGGTCTGATCCGGATGGGTGCGGCAACCGAGGCCGCACTGCAGGACTGGGACGATCTGATCGCGGTCAACGTACAGGGCGTGCTGTACGTGACGCGGACCGTACTGCCGCATCTCATCCAAGCGGCTGCCGACTCAGCGCGCGGGGTAGCGGATCTGGTCACCATCAGCTCGACTGCCGGGTGGGTCGCGCGTCCTGGCACCGCGGTGTACTCGTTGACCAAGTTCGGGGTGAACGCGTTCAGTGAAGGACTGCGCCAAGAGGTCCTGGGCAAACGGGTTCGGGTGGGCGTCGTGGGGCCCGGCACCGTCGACACCGAGATCTTCACCCACTTGGCCGAATCGTCGCGCGAAGCCTTCCAACGCCAAACGGCGGACATGGAAAAGTTACGTTCGGAGGATATCGCCGACGCGGTGCTGTTCATGGTCACCCGTGATCGCCGGGTCGCGGTCAACCACATGCTGGTGCGTGCTGCCGAACAGACGTGGTGATGCATGCACCGTAATACCCCCGGCTGGGTCACCGGCGACGCGTTCGGGCAGTTGATGCCGATGGACCCCGATACTCTGCGCTGCGGCGGCACAGAGTTTCTGACCTGGGCTTTTCGGGCGTACGGGGTACTGGGTGAGCACGATTCCGTCGTCGCAATCCCCGAAGTCCGGGATTTCGGCGGCGGCAGCACCGGACGCAAAGCTGCGTTGTCCGTGCGCTATTTGCACGAAAACGGGTTGCCTGCTGACTTATTCGTGAAATTCTCCCGAGATCTGACCGATCCCATCCGCGATCGGGGCAAGACCCAGATGGAGTCGGAGGTGCGGTTCGCCGCACTGTCCAGCGCACCAGGGTTCCCCATCGAGGTACCGCGGGTACTGTTTGCCGACTACCAGCGGGAGACCGGGACGGGAATACTGATCAGCGAGCGAATCCCGTTCGGCAGCAATGGGATCGAGCGTCAATACCATAAATGCCTGGACTATCTGATGCCCCAGCCGCTCGAGCACTACCGCGCGCTGTTGACCGCGCTGGCCCGGCTGGCGGGGACGCATCGGTCAGGACGGCTGCCGGCGAACTTGACCGCGGATTTCCCCGTGGACGTGCAGGCGGCCACAGTAGGGGAACGCCGGCCCCAGACCGCCGAGAGGCTCAGCCGAAGGGTCACCGAGCTGAGCGAGTTCGCCGAGCAACATCCCGGGCTGTTACCCACGGCCGGCGCGCAGTTCGTCGCGCGCCTGCGCCACGACGTGCCCCGTTTCGCCAGACACGAAAAAGCCGTTGCGCGCCAACTCGCGTCCGATCGAGACTACGTCGCGCTGTGCCACTGGAATGCCAACGTAGACAACGCCTGGTTCTGGCGAGACGCGGTCGGAGACCTGCACTGTGGCTTGCTGGACTGGGGTTGCGTCAGCCAGATGAACCTGGGCATGGCCATCTGGGGTGCGATGTCGGGCGCTGAAAATGACCTGTGGAGCGACCATTTGGGCGAATTGCTGGTGCTGTTCGTCGCGGAATTCCATGGACACGGTGGCACCGTCCTCGACCCCGGTCGGCTGCGCCGCCACACGCTGCTCTACGCCGCGACGATGGGGGTCGCCTGGCTGCTGGACGTACCGGCTCTCATCCGCAGGCGGTTCGACGCAGATGTCCCGCGCGACCGCAACGATCCAAGGATCAGCGATGACGAAAGTTTGCGCGCACCGCTACAAATGTTGTCCAACCTGCTGTTGCTCTGGGAACGTCACCAGGTAGGCGATCTACTCGACGACGCGCTGGCTGAAGACGGCGAGGGGTTGGCCGACAGCTAAGTCGCGGACCAGCACGGGCTTTCGGTCAGCAGCTGCGGACCCTGATCGGTGATGTGGACGGTGTCGCGGCGAAGAACCCCGCCGACCCCTTCCTGCCACACGAAGCCGGTGACGGCCAGCACCATGCCGGCCTCGAGAAACTCGCCGTTCCCCTCGGACACCAGCGTCCGGCAAACCACCGGCGGGTCGAAACCCAGACCCAGGCCGTGTGCTACTGCCATGGGCGGCAACGGCTCACCGGCTGCGGGATAGGCTTCGAGCAACCGCTGGGCGGGCGCGCCGGGCCGGCATCCGTCGATGAGCTTGTCGTACAACACATCCAGCCGCTTGTAGAGCGCCCGGGCCGCAGCACCGGCGATGTCTCCTGCGGGCCAGGTGCGGCCCACTTCGGCCACATACCCGTCGGCGAGGGCACCGGCTGAGAAGGCGACCAGGTCACCTTCCTGTACCGCCCGGTGGCTAGTGCCTGTCGAAGTCTCCCGCGACGTTATCCACGCGGCGTCCTGGGTCGCCGGCGTACTGACACCACCCGCTGCCATCGCCTCGAGCACTGCGCCGGCCAATGTCTGCGACGAAACACCGGCACGCAGTTCGCCAACTCCGGCGGCGAGACCGCGCTCGGCTACCCGCAACGCCGTTCCCAGTGCCGCGACCTCGTCCGGTGTCTTGATGCGCCGTGCCGCGCGCATGGTGGTCTCCGCGTCCACGATCTCGGCACGGGGGAACGCCTGGGGCAGCAACGTCGCGAAGGTGGGTGTCAGGGCATCCGTCCCGACTCGCCTTGCGGTTGCGGCGCCGTCGATGCCTTTCATCACTTCGATGAGGGTCAGCGGATTCCAGGCCAGCCCGTAGAGGTGGTCGTGGTCGATTTCTTCGGGGATGCCCTCGTCGTCGGTGCTGTTGAGGTAGATGCCACCGGTGGCACGTACCAGCACACACATCGGCCCGAACGGTCGGGTTCCGGCGATCCAAAGTTGGGGCGCGCCAGTCACATAGCGGATATTGGCCTGCCGCCCCAGGACCAGGACGTCGAGATCATCCGCTGCCATCTGGGCCAACGCGCGCTCACGGCGAGCGATCCGCAACGCCGGCGGGTCGGGTGCAACCTCAGTCGCCATAGGGGCTGTACGGGTAGTCGGTGATCGGCGTGTAGCCGTTTTCGGTGATCACGATGATCTCCTCACTGCGGTAGCCACCGGTGCCGTCCTCCCAGACGACCGGCTCCAAGACCAGCACCATGCCCGGGGGGAATACGAAGTTGTCATCGAACTCCTCGCCGAGATCGGTTCCGATCATGGGTGTTTCGGCGGGATAGGTGCCGATGCCGTGGCCGAGATAGAAATGAGGCAACCAGGGCTTGCGCCCGCCGTTGGCGGCGATCGCCGCGCGGGCGAGGTCACCGGACGTGGCGCCCGCTTTGGTGACGGCGAGCACGGCGTCGAGAATGGCGCGCCACTGCGCGAATTGATCCTGCTGGCGAGCAGATGGTTGCTCGCCGACCAGCCAGGTCCGGCCGAAATCCGAGCAGTAACCCGCGTAGGTGATGCTGATGTCGGTCCACAACACATCGCCCGCGGACAATTGGCGGTCGGTGGTCAGCAGGGGGAGCGCGAGATCGCCGTGCGTGGTCCACACACCGGTCGCCCGCGAGGTCGGCATCACCTGCCAGATCGCCTCCAGCATGTTCGCGGTGGCACCCAATTCGAACGCGTGGCGCACAAACCTCGCGGACAGGTCGATCTGGCGTACCCCGGGTGCCAGAGCCCGCTGGACTTCGGCCACCGAGCGCTCGGTGATGCGCGATGCCCGGCGGATGCAGCCAATCTCGTCACGCGTCTTGACCAGTTGGGCGGTACCCACCACCGCCCCTGCTTCCGACGGCGGGCCAGACGGGAACAACGCGCGTTCGGCCCGGCGCATGGCCCCGGTCAGCTCGTCCACCGCCATGTGGGCGCCGGACGGAACCAGCCCGGCCAGCACCCGCGCGAAATCGGCGACGCCTTGGTCGAATTCGAGATAAACCGGCCCGTGCACATGATCTGCCGGCAGCTGGTGTTGTGCGGTTGCACCGGCGCGGAAGGGCATGAACAAGTGCGGAAATTCGTCGTCGGCCAACACCACCGCAACCGGACGCTCGACATGGGACAAGCCCGCATCCAGCAGTGGCCAGCTTGCGCCGGTGGCGTACCCGACATGCCCGTTCAACAACAGGATCAGCGCATCGACGCCGTGGTCGGCCATTGCCGAGCGCAACCGCGCACCCGTTTCGGAGCGCATCCGCCCCGGGTCGGGTTCGTCGGGAATTTCGATAGCGGGGCCGCGCGCGGCGAGGTGTGCGGCCACGTCAGATGCCCAAAAAGGTGCGGACATTGCCGCCGACGATGTGGGCGGCCTTCTCGGGGCCGACGGCGCGGACGACGGCGGCCAGCGATCGCTCCGAGTAGCCGAAAGTGCTTTCGTTGTGCGGGTAATCGGACGACCACATCACCTTGTCGGTTCCGATCTGGTCGATCAGTCGCAGGCCCACGTGGTCCACCATGAATGAGGCGCACATGTGGGTGTCCCAATAATGCCGGATGTCATGTTGCGGATGTTGGCGCAGCATATGGGAGTACGAGGCCAGCACATGCTCGGCATCCTGCAGGGCGGTCGGCACCCACGCGATGCCGCCCTCGAACCAACCCACCCGCAACTGGGGGTGTCGGTCGAGGATGCCACCGAAGATGTACTTGGAGAACATCTCTCGAAAGGAGTCGATGTTGACCATCATGGCGACCGCCACGCTGTTGACGGCGCTGGGAATCTTCGGCTGGCTTTCGCCGATGTGGTGCGTGATCGGCAGACCGGCCTGCTCGATCTCCTCCCACACCGCCCGCATCGCCGTGCTCGAGTAGTCGATGGCTGCACCGTCGTCGTCGATACCCGGATACAGCGGCATCAGGAATGTCTTCAGGCCCAGCGATTTCAGCTCAGCCAGGGTGCGCCGTGCACCGCGAGCGTCCCACCAGTTGATCAGCCCCACCCCGTAGCAGTGCCCCCGTGAGCGCTCCTGCACCGCCGCGATGTGTTCGTTGTAGACGCGGAAAACCCGCTCGCGCAACCTCTTGTCCGGCAGATGAAACAGCGCCAGCACCGCGTTGGGGAACACCAGTTCCTTGTCGACGCCGTCGGCCGCAAGGTCGTGAACGCGGGCTTCGATGTTGCTGCTGACCGCTCCGGTCAGATCGTCGTACTGCATGAGCACGGCACTGAAATCGCCGACGACGAATGATTGTCCTTGGCAGCCAACCATATAAGCGCCATCCTCATACCAGATCCGCGGTGCCTGCTCTTTGAGGTCGGCAGGGAAACGATCGTAGAAGATATCTTCAGCCACCGAGATGTGATTGTCGGCGGAGAACACTTCGGTGCCCGCTGGTAGGCCTGTATCTGATCCAGCGGCGTGACCGCGACGGTATTTTGGCGCGCCGATCACCTCGGGATACAGGTCATGTTGTGACTCGACCATTTTCAGCTCACCACGTGACGGGAAGCTCGTAGACGCCGTAGGCCAGCGCGTCGTGTTTGAACGGCAACTCCTCGACCGGCACCGCCAGCTTTAGCGTAGGGATACGTCGGAACAGGGTGGGCAGGACGATCTGTAGTTCCATCCGGGCGAGCTGCTGACCGACGCATTGATGGCGGCCATAGCCGAAACCGACGTGTGGGCCGTCGTTTCGGGTCAGGTCCAACCGGTCAGGCTCCGGGAATTGGCGGCTGTCCCAGTTCGCCGGTGCCACATCCAGAATGATGCCTTCGCCGGCCCGGATGGTCTCGCCACCGAGCTCGATGTCATCGATGGCGATGCGCCGCTGGCCGGTCTGAATGATGCTCAGGTACCTCATGAGTTCCTCGACCGCGGTGGCGATCACCTTGGGGTCCTCGGTGTCACGCAACAACGCCAGCTGATCGGGGTGCACGAGCAACGCCGCCACACTGAGGCTGAGCATGTTGGCCGTGGTCTCGTGGCCGGCGATGAGCACCCCGGTGGACAGCTGTGCTGCCTCCCGCACGCTGAGCTCCCCGGCGTTCACCCGCTCGGCCAGGTCGGACACCAAATCCTCGGACGGACTTTCCATTTTGGTCCGAACCAGTTTGGCCAGATATCTCGCCAACGAGGCCGCGCCCTGCGCGGTGTCCTCCTCGGTGGCGTAACGGCCCATGCCGCGCTGAGCCTGCTCCTCAAAGAAGTCGGCGTCCTCGTACGGCACTCCCAGTAGTTGACTGATCACCAGGGACGGGACCGGCAGCGCCAACCCGCTGACAATTTCACCCGGCTGCGGCCCGGCTAGCAGCGCGTCGATGTGATCGTCGGCGATCTGCTGGACTGCCGGGCGCAATGCCTCAACACGCCTGAAGGTAAACGGTTTTGACAACATCCGGCGGTACCGCGTGTGCTCTTCGGCGTCGGAGGTGAACACCGACCGAGGGCGGCTGTGCACCGTTGCCAACATTCCTTCATTCCAGTGTGGGTAGCCCGGCAGCCGGTCGTCGACGCTGACCCGGGAATCGGTGAACAAAGCGCGAATCGCGTCATAACCGGTGATCAGCCACGGGGTGCTGCCGTCCCAGATACGGACCCGGGTCAGTTGGCGGTCGGCGTTGAGCTCCAACACTTTCGGCGGCGGCGCGAAGGGACAACCCACCGCCCGCGTCATCGGAAACTCGGGGATGTCTGTGGCAGTCGCTACGTCGGTCATGTACTCCTCGATCCTGGATAACTAGTGGGTGGCCGTGCCCACGTGCACCGGAGCGCGCCACAGCCCGACGATGGCATCGACGAGGCCTTCGCCCGCGACCGGCCAACTGGAGCGCGCACGTGGCCCGTGCTCGGCCAGTGCACCTTCGTGCTCGGCGCAGGTATGCATCAGTAGGTTGCGGGCCATCACAATCCGCTCCGAGCGCACCCGCTGCGGCAGCTCCGGGAGACACCGGTTAATGCCGTCGATAGTGGCCACCAAGGTTGGCGAGGCGAGCGCGTCTTTGGTGACGACCTGGCGATAGGTCGGGTCGGCCATTGCTTGCGCGGCGAAACGGGCATACCAACTCGGACTGCCCAACTGCGCAAGGTGCCCGGTCAGCGGACGCACCAATGCACCCACCCAGTCGCGGAGATCCGTGGAATCGCCGATGTCGCTGAGCATTTGTGCGCGTAGTTGCTCGATGGGACCCCGGTGCTTGGCGTCGATCGCCCGCAGCAGGTCGGTTCGGGTGCCGAAGTGATAGCAGGCCGCCGCATTGTTTCCCTGGCCCGCGGCCTCGCTGATCTGCCGGTTGGACACTGCGTACATGCCCCGCTCGGCGAACAGCAACTCAGCCGCCGACAGGAGCGCCTCCCGGGTGACCGCCGAGCGGTCGGTTCGCACCACTCGCGCTGTGGCCACCGATCCAGTGAACTACCGTCCCTGACTTAAATCAAGCCATTTATTTCCCGTCTCGCAACGACACGGTCAACGACGGGCAACAAAGAGTAACGATTCAGGCAGTGCGGTGGATTCGCGGCGGAATGGGTGCGACGGTAGGCATCGTGAGCGCTGATATTGGTGAGTTGTCGCACGTATTGCGTGCCGAGTGGATGGACCGGCCACCTCAGCGCTGTTCCCGCGGCCACTGGCTGCTGCCCGGGCACATGATCGTCGTCGAGATCCCGTGCTCGTGTGGCACCCACGTCCGCTGGGAGTGCGAATGCGGCGCCGCCACGCACGGGCCCGCCTTGATCGAATCTTGTAGCGCAGCAAACTGATCTGGGGTTTAAACGATCAGGCAGCGCCCAAACTTGTCAGCATGCCGGCGGCCGAGCGCTGCCAAGTGAACATCTCCGCGCGGTGTCGCGCACACCCGCGCCGGAGTTGCTCGGGCCGGCTGACCAGGTCGGCGACCGCATCGGCGATGGCCGCCGGATGGTTGTCGGCCACCGCACCGCTGTCCGCAGTGACGATCTCGGTCATGGCCGACGTGCGCGAGACCACCGCCGGGGTGCCGCAGGCCAGCGATTCCAGCGCGGCCAACCCGAATGTCTCATGCGGGCCGGGTGCCAGCGCGAAGTCCGCCGAGGCCAGCAATTCAGCCACCGCACGCCGATTCGCGACGAACCCGGTGAAAGCGACGGGCAAGCCAGCGGCCTGACGCTCCAGCCTGGGTCGCAACGGTCCCTCGCCCACGACGATCAATCGCGCGTCGATACCGGCAGCACAGAGCGCTGCGACTGCGCCGATGCTGCGATCGGCACGCTTCTCCACCGAGAGCCGGCCGCAGTGCACCAGCAGAATCTGGGCGGGCGTGGCGAAGCGGCGTCGCAATGTCACGGAATGCCGTTGCGGATGGAACGTCTGCAGGTCCACCCCCCACGGTACGGTCACGGTATTGGTTGCGCCGATACGGTCGAATTCGTGGCGTGCGAATTCGGTGGTACACACCACCGTGTCGTAGTCGGCGGCGGTACGCCGGTTGGCGAAGTCGGCCAGGCGCTGCGCGCTGCGCGCCGGAAGCACTTGCCCGGCAAGGCGATCCAGTCTTTCATGGGAGATCATGACGGTGGTGGCACCGTGCTCGCGTCCCCATCGCCCAAGTGATCGCAGGGTGAGTCGGTCGGAAACCTCCAAGGCGTCCGGGCGCAATGCGGCCAACAGTTCCTGCACCGGTCCGGGCATTATCGCCCGATAGCCTCCCGTTCGAGGAAGCAGCCTGGCCGGCAACGTGATTCGCGCGACGCCGGAGTCCAACGTGTCACGTTCCGCACGGGCGCCGGGAACGACGAGAAATACTTCGTGTCCGGCGGCACGGTATTCGGCGCCCAGCCGGTCGACCGCCGTGCGCAGCCCACCGGAGCGCGGGCCGTAGAAGTTGGCGACCTGAACTACTCGCATACCGTGAGGAAATCCGGCGCGCATGTGCGGTCAACGAGCGGCGTCCCACCAAAGCCTGAATACTGCGTGAACTCGGCTCAGGCGCCGACCGCCGGGGTCAGCTCGGTTTCTTCATCAGCTCGGTTTCTTCAGATGTGGACCCAGCATTTGCTGCCACGCTTTGGACATGTTCTGGAACTCTTCCTCACAATTGCCGGCACGATCCTCCGGCAGGTCGCCGGACGTGACGATGACCGCATTCGCTGTGGTGTCCGACCCGTAAATCCAGCACTCCCAGTTGTACATTCGGGTGATATCCATCGAATGCCCGTCCCAGAACGGGAGTTCGTTGGCATCGCCGGCCTCCTTGGCGCTCAACTTCCAGTCCTGAGCGGTGTCCATCGCGATGCGGACACCGTTGGGGTAGGGCTTCCCGTCGGCGCCCGGCGCGAGCAACTCGAACGCGGACAGCTGGTCGGCCACATCCTCCTCGCGCCCGGTGAACGCGAGCTCGTAGATGCCGAGGGTGGCGTGGCCGAGTTCGTGGTAGAAGCCGGAGATCGTTGCATTGACGGCCGCCAGCACCGCGTCCTGGTTGCCGGCGTTTGCGAATCGCTGCTCACTCTGCTGAATGTCTTCGTAACAGAGCTGGATCTCGTTGACGCTTGGATCCCAGTAGTCGTTGGCTTCGCCGCACTGCTTACCGACGGCCCCCACATCGTGTGGCAGGTTCAAGGTGTCGTTGACGTGGCCGGCGACGCTCTCCAACAGCTTCGCGTCGACCATCATCTGGCGGCCGCGCTGCGCCTCGGGTGTGTCTGCCGGCTCGTAGCGAAAGGTCATCTTGCCCACGGCAGCCGGTTCGTTGGACTGCTCCGCGGGCGAAGTAGCCGAAGTCGCGGCTGTCGGGGTGCTGTGCTCGGACTGATGGTTCGTGGGCTTGCTACACCCGCCCGCAACCAGCACCGCGACAACGGCCGCGACGACGACTGGCCTGCTCATTCGTTAGTTCCTTTCGATGCACCGAATGTCGACAGTGTGCCCGGCACCTGCTGAGAACGGTACGACACCTACGCGGCCATCGCGGAGGCAGGGCAGGTGCGGGTACGTTCACCCCATGGCTCTCCCACCAGCAGGAAATGACCGCGCA
>NZ_LZLQ01000078.1 GCF_001673315.1 Mycobacterium asiaticum
ATCGTCACCGGCGCCGTCGTGATATCGGGCAACACCAAGTCGCCCAACCCAATCGGATCGATCGTGAACCCCGGAATCGTAACAGGCGCCGTAGTGATATCTGGCAACACCAAGTCGCCAAACCCAATAGGATCGATCGTGAACCCCGGAATCGTAACCGGCGCCGTCGTGATATCGGGCAACACCAAGTCGCCCAACCCAATCGGATCGATCGTGAACCCCGGAATGGTAATAGGCTGCGTAGTAACTGCTGGCAGTGCAAACCCGCTTACGCCAATTGACGCCACGTTAAGGCCCGGAATCGTAAACGGGGGCAAAGTGAACCCGCCGACGGAGATGGGGGTAGTCAACGTATATGGGTCGACGGCGACGGTAGGCAGGACGAACGAGCCAACCCCTAAACTGCCGGAAATATCAGCGGGTACGGCGTTAAACGGCGCCTGGAGGGTAAGGACGTTGGTCCAGTAACTTAGACCGAACGGAACTGAAAAGCCGCTTACTCTGACGGTTGGCGAGACTATTGAATTTGACCAACCTATTGCAGGCAGGGTGAACCCTCCCGTGGATATTCCGGGCACGTAAATACTCGGAGTTGTGATCGCAGGCAGATTGAATCCACCGATACTGGTACCCGCTGGGATGGTAATCGGCGGAATCGTCAGATCAGGAATCGTCAACACCGGCAGATTGAACGCACCCAACGCCGTCCCGGCTGGGATGCTGATGGGCGGTATGTCAATCCCCGGGATGCTGAGCGCCGGTAGGTTGAATGCGGGAATGGTGGTGCCGGGTATCTCCAGGGGCGGAATGGTGATATCGGGCGTGGTGATCAGGAAGTGCACGCTGCCCTGGTTCACGCCTCGATAGAAGACCCCGTTACTGGCTTGGCCGGTGTTGAACACCCCGTTGTTCATGTCGCCGAAGTTCAATAGGCCGGTATTGATATTTCCGACATTCAGGAAGCCGGTGTTGGCGTTGCCGCCGTTGAAACTACCGGTGTTCGACCAGCCCGGGTTGAAGTCACCCATGTTGAAGCTGCCGACGTTGAAGTTGCCGGTGTTTGCATCACCTACGTTGAACAGGCCGGTGTTGAACGACCCTACGTTGAGGAAGCCGGTGTTGCCCGAACCTGAACTCCACAATCCGGTATTGAAGTTGCCGGCGTTTCCGATACCGAAGTTGCCGCTGCCCGAATTGAAGAAGCCGATATTCCCGTTACCGGAGTTGAACAGCCCGAAATTTCCGGTGCCCGAGTTGAGCCCGCCGATACCGATCTGCCCGTTGCCTGTCAGGCCTATGCCGATGTTGCCGGTACCGGAGTTCCCGAAGCCAAAGTTGCCGACGCCGATGTTGCCGAAGCCGAAGTTGTTGTCGCCCCAGTTGCCCAGCCCGAAGTTGCTCAGGCCCAGGTTTGCTGCCCCGACGTTCGAGGTGCCGGAATTACCGAACCCGATGTTCAGGTCGCCGAGGTTGCCCCAACCCGTGTTGCCGCCCCCGATGTTGCCGATACCCAGGCTGATTGCGAAGGCACGGTCCGGTATGACAACCGGAGTAGCGGCCGCGCCGGGAACCCCACCAGCGCCAGGGACTCCAAGGACCCCGGCCACCGCCTCAAGCGGCGCGGCGAAGGGCGCTAGCGCCGAGGCCACCGCGGATGCCCCGGCATGGTAGGCGGACATCGCGGACACATCCAGTGCCCACATCTCCTCGTAGAGCGCCTCCGCCGCGGAAATCGCAGGTGCGTTCTGCCCGAAGATGTTCGAAAGGACCAGGGAGACAAACTGATTGCGGTTTGCCTCGATCAACGCGGTGGGCACTATCGAGAGCCGGACGGCCTCGAATTCGGCCGCCAGGACATTGGCTTGTACCGCCGAGTGCGCGGCCTGCGCCGCCGCCGCGCTGAGCCACCCGGCGTAGGGCGTCGCTGCCGCCGCCATCGCTGCCGCTGCCGGCCCCTGCCAGGCTCCGTTGACCAATCCCGATGTCACAGTCCCGAAAGATAATGCAGCTGAAGCTAACTCATCCGCTAAGTCTTCCCAGGCGGCAGCCGCCGCCAGCATGGGCTCCGAACCCGCACCGGCGAGAATCAGCGCCGAGTTGATCTCCGGGGGCAGCACCGAAAAATTCATCGTTCGAACCTCTCTCAGACGGCGTGATGCCGATGACATCTCGCGACAACCGGAGCTCCCCCGACCCCACGGTTGTCGTCAAGCTGATGTTGTACCGGGAAAGCTACGACGGGATTGGGTTCATTTATCGAGATTTATTAAACCGTGACCTGACCGTTATTGGATCGTTATATTTTTGCACCTGTCATGACTAATTACTTTACAAAGACATGTTGGAGCAATAGTTCCACCAGATTTGTCAAGGTCAGGTCATCGGCACGCAACGATACCCCGTTGCTCTCAACGGGATTCGAGACTCATTCTTGCCCGCTACCGGCGGAGCAATAGCGCCCGAATCGTGACGGCTCCGGCTTTACAAAACATCCTCACCCGCAAAACGAATGGACGTACACGATTCACGATTGCATTACCAGGCCAGAAGCAATTGTGCGCTTTCAACGACCCGATCCTGGATTCCGATTTCGGGCGACGACCGGGCAAAGCGTTGCTCATGACGCGGTATCGACTGGTCACCGAACTCATCGACCGGCCCATCGAAAACTCGACCAGAGTGCCCGTCAGAGGGCGTCGCGTCGACGCCGGTAGGGCGGTGCCCTGAAGGTCCCACTGAGCATCAACCGACACCAGGCAACGCACTGCCGCACGAGTTTCCACCCATAGATATAGGGGTATGCGACCCCCGCATCTTTGAGACGCGCCTGACGAAAGTGGAGATTGGTGAGATGAGAACTCAAGCTAGGACCGCGTTCGCGGTGTTCGGCGGCGGCGCCATGCTGTGCATGGCTGTTGCTTGTGGCGGTGGCGACAACAAGTCACCGAGCAGCAGCACCACACCGTCGTCGACGACGCCGACATCGGTGAGTACGACTCTGCCCAGCGGTGCGGTGCCTTCGGAGACTGCACCGGGCGGCAGCGGACCCGGCGGCGGCGGCGGACCCGGCGGCGGCGGTGGCGGCGTTCCCGGCGGTCCCACCGGCGGTGGCGGACCCGGCGGCGGCGGTGGCGGCGTTCCCGGCGGTCCCACCGGCGGTGGCGGACCCGGCGGCGGGGGCGGCAGTATTCCTGGCGTCGGCGGCGGCGGTGGCGGACCCGGTGGCGGTGGCGGATGCGTCGGCAACATCTGCGGCAGCATCCCGTGATCGCACAACGCAACTGATTACAGACAAGGGCCGGGGCTCACCCGGTCCTTGTCTGCTTTTCGGTGGGGTTATGGTTCGGTCATCGCCGATCGCAAGGGGGCCCCACATGGCGAAGCTCAGGTTCGGATATTTCATTGCCCCGTTCCACCGGGCCGGCACCAATCCCACGCTCGCATTGCAGCGTGACCTGGAATTCATCGAACACCTCGACGCCCTCGGATTCGACGAGGCTTGGATCGGCGAACATCACTCCGCGGGCAGTGAGATCATCAGCTCACCGGAGGTCTTCATCGCCGCAGCGGCGCAGCGCGCCAAGCGAATTCGCTTCGGGACCGGAGTAATCTCGCTGTCGTATCACAACCCGCTCTGGGTCGCTGACCGGCTGATGCTGCTGGACCACCTGACCCAAGGCCGCATCATCGGGGGGGTCGGCCCCGGTTCGCTGCCCACCGATTCGGCCATGATCGGGCTGACTCCGACCGACACGCGAGAACTGCTCGAGACCAATCTCGACATCGTCGTCCGGCTGCTGGCCGGCGAGACGGTTTCGGCGAAGACCGCCACTCACCAGCTCTACGACGCGAAGCTGCAACTCGCGCCCTACACCGACGGCGGCGTGCCGTTGTCGGTCGCGGCCGTCGCCTCGCCGACAGGAGCCAGGCTGGCCGGTAAGCACGGTATCGGTCTGCTCTCCATCGGCGCCACGCTCGTCATCGAAGGGTTCGACGCGCTCGCCTACCACTGGGGAATCGTCGAGGAGCGCGCAGCAGCGTTCGGCACCAAGGTCGACCGCAGCAACTGGAGCCTGGTCGGGCCGATGCACATTGCCGAGACAGACGAACAGGCCCGTGCCGACGTGAAATTCGGCATCGAGTCGTGGTTCCGTTACTTCCAGAAGGTCGCCGCGTTCCCCCAGATGACCATGCCGGGGGACCAGGTCGACGAGATGATCGACATGATCAACGGCAACGGCGCCGGAGTGATCGGCACGCCCGAGCGGGCCCGGGAACAGGTGCAGCGATTGTGGGATCAATCCGGAGGTTTCGGGTGCATGCTGCAGATGGGTCACGAGTGGGCTAACCCGGCGGCTACCAAACGGTCAGCCGAACTGTTTGCCGCAGAAGTGATTCCGCACTTTCAGGGTCAGGCGCAACCGACCCTCGATGCAGCCGCGCGAGCCGGCCACGTGCGTGACGACCTGGCCGCGACGCAATTGCAGGCCATCGACCACATGACCAAGAAGTACCAGGACGAGGTCGAGTCGAAATAGGGTTCGGGCAGGCTATCGGGCGGTACCGGACTCGCGCTCGGCCGCCTTCACCAGCTTTCCCGCAAAGAATTTGACCGCTCCGCCCATCGCCGCGCGTGCCGCAAGTCCGGTGCCGGGGGCCTTCTCGACGAAGGACCCGCTCCAGCTGATCTCGGTGCCGCCCGAGGGCGTCGGTGTAAGCACTACTTCGGCGATGTAGTCCTTGACGGGAGTACGGGGCCCGACCAACTTGTACACATGGCGGCGGTCCTGCTCGTACTCGACGGTTTCCTCCTGTACGAACACCGGCCACATTCCCAATTTGCGGATCGCCCCGACACCACCCGGGGCCGGGTCACCCTGGCGGACCCAACTCGACGTGGCGACGATCGGCTTGGCCCACGCCGACCAATTTCCCCCGTCGGTCACCAATCTGAACACGGTCGCCGGAGGCGCACTGGTGGTCTTGTTGACTCCGAACGAAAATTTCCGACCCGACATTGCTGCTCCCAAGACGTGATTACTGCCCGAGTGATGTTGCCGCGTACCCTACCGCGCGGTGGGTGGACGCCCGTTCGGCCGCTGCGATACGCCAAGTAGGCGACCTTCGGACAGTTGCAGCCAGCGGTCGGGATTGAGTTCCTCCAGGAACCGCTGATCATGGCTGACCACGATGAACGCACCCTGGTAGGCGGCCAGAGCGCTCTGCAGTTGAGCCAGGCTGGGCAGGTCGAGGTTGTTGGTCGGCTCGTCCAGCAGTAGCAGCTGCGGCGGCGGCTCGGTGCTGAGCAGACACGCCAAAGTGGCGCGCAGCAGTTCACCGCCGGACAGCGTGGCCACCTGTTGCCGGGCGCGCCCACCTGGGAAGAGGAAGCGCGCCAGACGCGTCCTTCGGTGGGTTTCGGGCATCGTAGGGGCGAAGGCGGCCAGGTTTTCGGCGACCGACAACTGCGTATCGAGGAGATCCAATCGCTGCGGTAGGTAGGCGACTGTCCCCCGGACAACACAAGTTCCCTCGGCCGGGATCTGGCCGCAGATAGCCCGCAGCAGAGTGGATTTGCCGACGCCGTTGGCGCCGGTCAGCGCGACGCGTTCCGGGCCCTGGATCGTCAAATCGATGCCCGCCGCGTCGAATACCGGTTCACCGTCGAGCCGTACCTGAATGCCCGCACCGGAAAAGACCGTCCGCCCGGGCGGCACCCTGGTTTCGGGCAGGTCTACGACGATCGCCGCCTGCTCGCTCAGGGCGCGGCCGGCCTCCGCGACGCGTACGCCAGCCGCCTCGATGCGCGCTGCGTGCACCTGATCGGCCCTACCCGCGGACTCCTGCGCGCTGCCTTCACGCTTGTCCAACAACGCTTTTGGCAGACCGAGTTGCTGCCGGTTGCGCACCGCGTTACCAGTACGGCGAGCAGCACGCTCGCGCGCTTTCTGCCGGTCCCGCTGCTGACGCTTGAGGTCCAGTTCGGCGCTGCGCAGCTGCTGCTCGGCGATACCGCGCTCGTGTTGCAGCGCCTGCTCGTAGAACGCGTAATCGCCACCGTAGCTGCGGATTCCGTTCACGCTCAGTTCAGCGATGCGGTCCATGCGCTGCAACAGCAGCCGGTCGTGGCTTGCCACCACCACACACCCCGCGTAATCGTCGAGCACGCGGTATAGCCGGTCCCGACCGTCGGCGTCGAGGTTATTGGTGGGTTCGTCCAGCAGCAGCACCTCGGGCCGCCGTAGCAACTGTGCTGCTAAACCCAGGGTCACGATCTCCCCACCCGAGACGCTGTCCAGGCGGCGGTGCAGCTCAAGATGCCCGAGGCCTAACCGATCCAACTCGACCGTTACCCGGTCGGCGACGTCCCAGTCGTCACCAATGGCGGCGAAAATCTCCTCGCGTACGTTTCCGGCGGTCAGCGCCTCCAATGCAGCCAGCGCCGGAGCGACTCCGAGAACGTCGGCGACGGTCAGATCGGCGGAATACGCCAGTTGCTGGGGAAGATAACCAAGCGATCCGCGCACCGAAACGCTTCCGCCGTCGGGTTGATGGCGGCCGGCAATCAGTTCGAGCAGTGTGGTCTTTCCTGCACCGTTGGGTGCGACCAGGCCGGTGCGTTCGACGTCGAAAACGCACGACAAGCCCTCGAAAACTCGAGCGCCATCCGGCCAGGAGAAAGACAGGTTCGAGCAGACAATTGATGCGCTGGACATGGCAGGTCCTTGAATTGCGAAAGGATGCAAAGGATGCAAAGGATGCAAAGGATGCGAACGGATACGAAAGGAGTCGACAACGGTGCGAGCCGAGCTCACGCGAAGATGTCGTTGCTCCTGTCCATGGTCGCTCTCCTATCAACTCCGGGCTTCATGTCGCAATTGAATTTCCCGCCTCGGGTTCCACGCGCCGGTACACACCGCACAAACACGACCCGCAAGCTCTGGCCGAGGCATCGGGCCGCGTGTGGGTGTAGCAGCGCGCCGGCAAACAGATCGCCATTCCCATGCGGGTGGGGGAGCTGTAATCATTCACGGTATGGCGCAACCGTCTGTACTCACCGCTGATGATGGGCTACCTTCCGGCGTACAGGGCGCCTGCGACTCACGTTTCCTGAACGTGATCCGCGCGTTCGCCGGGCTGTACCCCGGACGCCTGTTCGGAGGTGGGGCGTTGTCGGTCTTCATCGACGGCCGGCAGGTGGTCGATGTCTGGACGGGCTATTCGGACCGCAAGGGTGAGGTGCCGTGGACCGCCGATACCGGTGCCATGGTGTTTTCCGCGACAAAAGGTCTGGCGGCCACCATCATTCACTTGCTCGTCGACCGCGGCCTGCTCGCTTATGACGAGCCGGTCGCCAGCTATTGGCCAGAGTTCGGGGCCAACGGCAAGTCGGAGATCACCGTCAGCGACGTGCTGCGGCATCGCGCCGGTTTGTCCCACCTCAAGGGCGTGGACAAAGACACCATCATGGACCACCTCCAGATGGAAGAGCGCCTGGCCGCGGCCCCGGTCGATCGCGGGCACGGCAAGATGGCCTACCACGCCATTACGTATGGGTGGCTGTTGTCCGGTCTGGCCCGGGCGGTGACCGGCAAAGGAATGCGGGAATTGTTCCGCGAAGAACTGGCCCGCCCGCTGAACACCGACGGTCTACACCTCGGTCGTCCGCCGGCCGAGTCACCGACCCACGCTGCGCAGACACTGCTGCCGCAGGCGAAGATCCCGACGCCGTTGCTCGACTTCATCGCACCCAAGGTGGCGGGGCTGTCGTTCTCCGGACTGTTGGGATCGATCTACTTCCCGGGCATCATGTCGATGTTGCAGGACGACATGCCGTTCTTGGACGGTGAGCTGCCGGCGGTCAACGGAGTTGTCACCGCGCGTGCGCTCGCCAAGACTTACGCGGTGCTGGCCAACGACGGCGTGATCGACGACACGCGACTGTTGTCGTCGCAGGCCGTGGCAGGCATGAAGGGCAAGGCCGAGTTGTGGCCGGATCTGAACCTCGGCCTTCCGTTCACCTACCACCAGGGTTACCAATCCTCGCCGGTGCCAGGGTTTCTGGAGGGCTACGGTCACATCGGTCTGGGCGGAACAGTCGGCTGGGCAGATCCGGAGTCGGGTAGCTCATTCGGCTACGTGCACAACCGTCTGTTGACGCTGCTGCTCTTCGACGTCGGTTCGTTCGCCGGGCTGGCTCCACTGCTGACCAGTGCCGTCACCACCGCGCGGAAGGAGGGACCGCTGGAGGTGCCGCACTTCGGCGCGCCATTCTTCGACCCCGACGAGCACGAGCCAGCCGCCGGGGAGTGACCGCGCCGTCCTACCGCTCCTGGGACAGGACCGCTCCTCGAAAGGGCCCGCTCGTGGCTTTTCCGGACGACCGGCGGGCGGTTTATAGACTGCGGTCATGAATGGCGGCACCCGGTCAGGGCGGGCGGTGACAGAAGGTCTGCTGCAGATCGAGGACTGCCTGGACGACGACGGCAACATCGTGCTGCCACCGGAAACCACGCTCATCTCCTTGATCGACCGCAACATCGAGCACGTCGGCGACGAAATCGCGTATCGCTTTCTGGACTACACCGGATCGGGTGAGGGGCGTGCCCTCGAAGTGACGTGGGAACGGTTTGGGGTCCGGCTGCGCGCCATCGCTGCGCGGATCCAGCAGTTGGCCGGTCCCGGTGACCGAGTCGCCGTCCTGGCGCCGCAGAGCATCGACTGGGTCGCCGGCTACTACGCGGCGATCAAAGCGGGCACGGTCGCGGTGCCGCTCTTCGCCCCGGAACTGCCCGGACACGCGGAACGACTCGACACCGCGCTGCGGGATTCGCGGCCGTCCGTGGTTCTCACCACCACCGCGGCCCGGCCCGCCATCGAGGACTTCCTGGCTACCCTGACCGACCTGCGCAAGCCGGATGTCCTCGTCATCGACGAAATACCCGACTCCGCGCAGGAATTGTTCGACCCGGTGCACCTGGACATGGACGCCGTGTCGTATCTGCAGTACACGTCGGGAGCGACCCGGCCGCCGATCGGCGTGGAGATCACGCATCGGGCGGTCGCCACGAACCTGGCCCAGATGATCCTGTCGATCGACCTGCTGGACCGAAACACCCACGGCGTCAGCTGGTTACCGCTCTACCATGACATGGGTCTGTCGATGATCGGCTTCCCCACGGTGTACGGCGGCCACACCACGCTGATGTCGCCGACAGCGTTCGTGCGCCGGCCGCAGCGTTGGATCCAGGCCTTGTCCGACGGATCGCGGACCGGTCGCGTAGTAACCGCGGCACCGAATTTCGCCTACGAATGGGCAGCCCAGCGTGGACGACCCGCCGATGGTGACGACATCGACCTCGCCAACGTGGTGTTGATCATCGGTTCGGAGCCGGTCAGCATCGACGCGGTTACCGCATTCAACGATGCGTTCGGGCCTTTCGGATTACCGCGCACGGCATTCAAACCGTCCTATGGCATCGCCGAAGCGACGCTGATGATCGCCACCATCGACCACGACGCCGAGACGTCCGTCGTGTATCTGGACCGGGAGCGCCTGGGCGCGGGACAGGCCGTCCAGGTCGCGTCCGACGACCCCAACGCGTTCGCTCAGGTGTCGTGCGGACACGCGGCCCGAAGCCTGTGGGCGGTGATCGTCGACCCCGATTCCGGTCGGGAAATCCCCGACGGACGGGTGGGGGAAGTGTGGTTGCAGGGTGACAACGTCGCGCGTGGCTACTGGGGGCGGCCCGAAGAGACACGCCTTGTCTTCGACGCCAGACTGCGGTCGATACTTCCGCACGGCAGTCACGCGGACGGCGCCAGGGTTGCCGGAAAGTGGCTGCGCACAGGCGATTTAGCCGTGTACGTGGCCGGTGAAATCTATGTCGTCGGCCGTATCGCGGACTTGGTGACCATCGACGGCCAGAACCACTATCCGCAGGACATCGAGGCCACCGTCGCGGCGGCGTCACCGATGGTGCGACGCGGATATGTGACGGCTTTCGCCGCGCCCAGCGGTGACGGTGAAGGGCTGGTGATCATCGCCGAGCGGGCGACCGGTACCAGCCGCGCCGATCCGGTGCCCGCTATGGACGCCATCCGCGCGGCGGTGCGGGCACGGCATGGTTTGTCCGTCGCCGACGTGCGCTTCCTGCCGGCCGGGGCGATTCCCCGCACCACCAGTGGCAAATTGGCGCGGGTCGCCTGCCGTGCCGCCTACCTCGACGGGACCCTGCGATGACGGCAACCCCAACGCTCCCGGACCCGCCCGTCCGGACCCAACCGCCCGGCATTCGGCCGGGCGCATGTGCCCACGGGAACACCTCGGACCGGGCCGCGCGGCTCAGGGACAGGTGTATCCACCGTCGATCACCACATCGGAGCCGGTCATATAGCTCGAGGCCGCGCTGGCGAGGTAGAGATACAGGCCGGTGAGTTCCTCGGGCCGGCCGATGCGCCCCATCGGTATCTTCGGCTCCCATTGCCGGTGGTACTCGGCCAGAGGCTCGACGAGTTCGGTAAGGATGTAGCCCGGGCTCACGCTGTTGACCCGGATGTTGTGCGGCGCGAACTCCACTGCCATGGCCTTGGTCAGATGAACAACCGCCGCCTTGGAGGTGCAGTAGTGGCCCACCTGCTGCGGGATGTTGATGATGTGGCCCGACATCGATGCGGTGGTGATGATGGACCCGCCACGGCCCTGGCTGATCATGGCCCGGGCGCAAGCCTGGGCGGTCAGGAAGACGCCGGTCACATTGGTGTTCTGGATGCGCTCGAATTCTTCCAGCGACATCTCCAGCATGGGCGTGTCCGAGACGATGCCGGCGTTGCAGACGGCGATGTCGATCCCGCCCAACTCCGCGGTCACCACGTCGACCATCGTGGTCACCTGGTCTGGACGGGTGACGTCACACGAGATGGGCACCGCCCGTCCACCCGCCGTCCCGATCTCGTCGGCCAAGGCCGTCAAAGCATCCAAATGCCTTGCTGCGACTGCTACTTCGGCGCCCGCCTCAGCGTAGGCCAGGGCAACTCTCTTGCCGATGCCACTGGATGCGCCGGTCACCAGAGCGGTCTTGCCGTGCAGGTCAAACAGGTCTAATACGCTCACACGCTCTAGTGTGTCCGGTATGGGCAAGTTCGCCAAAGCAGAGATCGAAGAAGCCGTCAATCACTACACCAAAGTTGCCGAAGGGTGTTCCGCGTCAGGTAACTGGAGCCCCTTCGCCGACCTCTTCACCGAAGATGTCGTCTACACCGAACACCACTACGGCGTCTTCCACGGTCGTGAAGCGGTCCGCGAGTGGATCGTCGACGTCATGGCGCCGTTTCCACACATGCGGTTTCCCTCGGAGTGGATCGCCTATGACGAGCCCAACGACGCCGTGGTCATCATGATCAAGAACCTGCTGGACCATCCGACGGACCCGAACGGGGAGCCGTTCTGGTTCCCCAACTGGACCAGATTGGTTTACGCCGGCGCTGGATTGTTCTCCAGCGAAGAGGACATTTACAACCCGAATCGCGATGCGCCCAAGGTGATTGGGGCGTGGATGCGGGCAGGCGGCAAGCTCGCCACGGACGCGATTCCCGGCTCGAAGAGCTAAGCGGACGAACTGACCGGCCACCGCCTGCGCTTTCGCGCGCGGGCCGCCGAGATCGCCTGCTTCCAGGCGAGCAGGGTGGCGGCGGTTAAATTGGCCGGCTTCAGGCTGTCCTTCGACAGCAGGGCGGTGGCGGCCGCCTTGGTGGTGGCCGACGCCTTGGACATGTGCCCGCAGTCGAAGGGTGGCTGCGGGTCGTATTCGATGGCCAACTGAATCGCTTTCGCGCGGCCTGGACCGCACATCTGTCCGGCGAGCCACAGCGCAAGGTCAAGGCCAGCCGATACCCCGGCGCTGGTAATCACCTTGTCCTGGTGCACAATCCGCTGATCGCCCACCGGCACCGCGCCGAATGCCTTCAGCGCAGGAAGCGCGATCCAGTGCGATGTTGCGCGCTTGTCCTGGAGCAGTCCGGCGGCAGCCAGGATCACTGAACCCGAGCACACCGAGGTAGTCCAGCGGGCGGTCTGGTGGGCCTGACGCAGCCAGTCGAGCAGCTTCTCGTCACGTGCGTGTACCGGAGTCGCCGGGCCGCCGGGCACGAGAATCACGTCCGGCGAAGTCGTTTCGGCCAGGGAGTGCGTGGCACCGAGAACCAGCACGCCGGAGTCGGCGGTGATGGGTCCGGCTTCGTGCCAGACGAACCGCACCTCGGCGTCCGGCAATTGGCGCAATACCTCGTAGGGGCCGATCATGTCCAAAGCAGTGAAGCCCGGATAGGCCACGAATGCGATCTGGGTCATCGTTGTGCTCCTCCTGGAACTAGGCGAAAGCCTTGCGGTATTGGTCGGGGGCAATGCCGACCCGCCGGATAAAGTTGCGACGCATCGTTTCCGCGGTGCCGAAACCGCAGCGCGAAGCGATTGTCACCACGGTGTCGTCCGTCTCTTCCAATTGCCGACGCGCGGCTTCGGTCCGAATTCGTTCCACGTACTGGCCGGGTGCTTCACCGACCTCTTCGGTGAACACCCGGGTGAAATGACGCGGGCTCATCGCGGCGCGGCGGGCCAGGTCGTCCACGCTGTGCGCCCCACCCGGTTGGGCTTCGATGGCTTCCTGAACGTCACGGATGGACGGCCGTTTGGCTCTGGGCATCCACACCGGCGCGGCGAACTGCGTCTGACCACCGGGGCGGCGCAGGTAGAGCACCAGCCAACGGGCGACCGTCTGCGCGACGTCGGTGCCGTGATCGTCTTCGACCAGCGAGAGCGCGAGGTCGATCCCCGACGCCACACCCGCTGCGGTCCAGATGTTTTCGTCGCTGCGGATGAAGATCGGATCCGGATCGACCTCGATGTCGGGAAATTCCTCGGCCAACCGGTCGGCGAAGGCCCAGTGAGTGGTGACGCGCCGGCCGTTCAGCAGTCCCGCTTCGGCGGCCAGGAACGCTCCGGTACACACGGTGACCACGCGTCGCGCCGACCGCGAGACGGCTTTGATCCAGTCGATGACGTGCCGGTCGGCTCGGGCGTTGTCGACGCCGGCGCCGCCGGGCAGGATGACGGTGTCCACTGGTTCTCGAGGGTTTGGGAGGGCGGCGGCGTAAAAGCGCAGGCCGGTCGGGGTGCTGACGGGTTGGCCGCCGACGGAGCTGACAAGCACGTCGTAGCCGCCTTCGGTCAGCATCGAAGCGCCGGTGAAGACCTCATAAGGTCCCACCAGGTCGAGCGCCTGCACACCGGGAAAGCCGACGATGACCACCTTGCGTGTCATGAGAATAGTGTCAGCCACCGTTGCCATGGCGTCCACGCCACCTAGCCCACGGATTAGGACATGGCCGAACATGGCCGTACATGGCCGTACCAAGGGCATCGGGACTTCGGCCGGACCCGGGCAAGAACATCAGAGGCGGGGTTGGCAGACTGTGTTGCATGGCACAGATAACCTTGCGCGGAAATGCGATCAACACCGTCGGCGAGCTGCCCACTGTCGGGTCTCCCGCACCTGCCTTCACGCTGACCGGCGGCGACCTGGGCCCGGTCAGTAAGGACCAGTTCGACGGGAAAGCTGTGCTGCTGAACATTTTTCCGTCGGTGGACACCCCGGTGTGCGCGACCAGCGTGCGCACCTTCAACGAGCGGATCGCCGAAACGGGCGCGGCAGTGGTGTGCGTCTCCAAGGACCTGCCGTTCGCGCTGCAGCGATTCTGCGGGGCCGAGGGCATCGAGAACGTCAGTGTGGCGTCGGCGTTCCGGGACAGCTTCGGTGAGGACTACGGCGTCACCCTGGCCGACGGCCCGATGGCGGGC
The DNA here is from genome assembly GCF_001673315.1 of Mycobacterium asiaticum. GTDB lineage: Bacteria > Actinomycetota > Actinomycetes > Mycobacteriales > Mycobacteriaceae > Mycobacterium > Mycobacterium asiaticum_B. The sequence continues at coordinate 13,856 of NZ_LZLQ01000078.1, forward strand.
CTGCTGGCCCGCGCGGTCGTGGTGATCGGACCCGACGGCAACGTCGTGCACACCGAACTGGTGCCGGAGATCGCTCAGGAACCCGACTATGACGCGGCGCTCGGCGCCCTCAAGTCCTAGCCCGGTAACGTAGCGCAGGCCACCGCACGGAGCTCGAGCGGCGGTTGGGCGGTGACCGGGCAACCGGCGAGCATGAACGCACCGATGACCGTCATCAACAGGCCCAAGGCCACCCGAACCGCCAACGTGCGCTGCTTGTCCGTCATGGGCTGCTCCTGGGTAGCTTGATGCGGAATGTTTGCGGAATGTTAGCGTCGCGACGCCCTCTCCGGAACAGCAGACGCGAAATTATCGCGAAGTTCTTATTTTGCGCTGGACAATGCGAAAGCTATTGGCTACTAGGGTGTTTCGTGTCAAATGTGTTGACGACGAGCGATGAATAGCCGAACCCAAGCGGCGGACACCGTCAACGTTCGCCCACGAACCGGCCTGCGGTGGCGGCCAGCACCTGCTGGCAGCCGGCCCACATGCCCGCAATGATGTCGGCGGCCGGTGGCAGGTCCTCGATGCGGCCGGCCACCTGACCCGTGTTGGCGACGCTGGCGTCCATGTCGCCGTCGAAGTAGAGCCGCTGAACCCGTTGCAAAGCGGCCCCGCCCTGTTCGAATGACGCAGCGGCGTCCAGCCTTTCCGCGGCCGGCGTGCGAATCACCCGCATCATGCGCCGGCCGTCGAGGGGGAGTAGCACGGTGGATGTTTCGTCCGCACCCACGACCGCTTGCTTGAGGTTGCCGTGCACGGGCGAGTCGGCCGAGGCGAGCAGTCGGGTACCCATCTGCACCCCGTCGGCGCCGAGCACGAGCGCCGCGGCCATCGACCGGGCATCGCAGATGCCGCCTGCGGCGACGATCGGGACGTCCACATGCGCCGCCACCAACGGCAACAGCACCATGGTCGAGGCGCCGAACCGGTTCTTGAATCCGCCTCCCTCGACACCTTCGACCACCAGTCCGTCCACCCCGGCATCGACGGCCTTGCGGGCCGCGGCCAGAGTGCCGACGACGTGGAACACCGTGATTCCTGCGTCGTGGAGGCGCGCGGTGAACAGCGACGGGTCACCCGCCGACGTCGTCACGAAGCGAATATCGTTGGCTACCAACAGGTCCACCACGGCGGGATCCCGGTTGAACAACAGGGCGATATTTGCCCCGACAGGCCGGCTGGTGAGTGTGTGCACCCGCTGCACGTCGGCGCGGCCCTGCTCGGAGGTGGTTTCGATGATGCCCAGCGCGCCCGCGTTGGACACCGCCGCGGCCAGTTGGGCACCGGCGATATATGTCATCGGTGCCTGAAGGATCGGAATGTCTACCCGGGCCAGCGCGCACAGCCGATTTACCCCGGACTCTTGGTCAATCGACATGTCGTCCCAGCGATCCGGGATCGCGCGGATCGATTAGGTCGCGAAAGCCCTCGGCCCGGTGTACCGACGCGCCGAGGCTGCGCACCCGTTCGCTCAACGTCCGATCTGATGTCACCACACGGATTTCGCCGGGCTCGGGGTCTGCCCGCACCAGCCGGACGATCTCGTCGTCGGCCGAATTGGCTGCCGCCCGCGGCGCGTACGCCACCTCGATCGCCGATGATCGCAGCGGAGTCGAAGGCGGGCGTTCGAAAACCACAGTCACCTGTTCACCGGAGCCGCCACAGGCCCATGCGTCGAGTCGTTCCACCAGGGTGACCATCGCGCGCCGCCGGTCCTTCCACCAGCCATCCGGCCGGCTGCCGATCACGTTCATGCCATCGACGATCCAGCGCACGTCGCGTCAGAACCATCGACGCCTGCGGGATCGCCGCTGATTGACGGCGGCCTCTTCCAACGCCCCGAGCGCATTGATGACCTCGAGCTGCGACAGGATGAGCAACCCGTTGAGCTGCTTGAGCCGTTCCGGGTTGTTTTCGATTGCGTCTTGATCGTCGACATAGATGCGTAGAAAGTCGCGCAGTGCCTTACTGCCGGTCATCCGCTCGGGCACCTTCATTTGCCGCAGGATGGCCGCCATGTCGGGCTCATCAGTCACAGAACCGCTCCTTCGGGATTGAGTGTCAGCGTTAGCGTAGGAGACCGCACCGGGACGCCGGGCGGCCTGGGCCGAACACCCGGGTCACTCAGAGCAGACCGAACGGCCGGTCTTGATCCTCGCGCTGGCCATCGTCCTGATCGTCGGCCGGTCCAGTGGCCGACGCCAGACTCGGCTTGGACGCGCCACCGGCTGACGTTCCCGCACCCATGCCGCTGCCCAGAGGTGCCGCGCCACTCATCGCGGAGGACCCGGCGTTCGCGCCCGCCGATACAACCGACGACGACGGCGCTTGTGCCGCTCCGGCCACTAACGGATTACTTGCCGACGCGGCCAGTTCGCTTTGCAACGCGGCGGCACCGAGTCCGGCGGCGCCATTGGATGCGGATGCCGACCCGAGCCGTGACATCGGGTTGGCGCTGAAGAGCAGGGCGTTGGCGGCGCTGTCGTCAGACTCGCTGTACATCCTGGAGATGTCGGTCAACGTACTCCCGGTCCGCATCAGTTCCTCTTGGGCGGCGGCGTTCGACGCCAACATCGTCGCGGCCTCTTGGGCAAACGCCATCACCGCCTGCGCGGAGACCTCTTCACCGCCCGCCGGGATCAGCCCGCTCAACACCGACATCGCCGCCGTCGAACCGGCGCTGATGCCCTGGCTGCCGATGTCGACCAGTTGTGACCCGATGTCACCGGCGGCCGGGTTGTGGGACATGGAGTCCATTGCCATCTGAGTGTCGCTCCTGTGTATGTGACCGCGCTACCGCCGCAACGTTCGTTCCGGCGATCCTGCACAGCACATCAATTCTAAGGTCTGGACAGCGCACCGAGAGCACCTTTTCTCAATGGCGAGCATTCCCGACGGCTAGCGCAAGCGATCAGGCACAGCCGGTGCGAGTCGGCGGGCGGCCAGGTCCGTGGCCCCTTCGTTAGCCGCCTACGATCAGCACATGCGCGACTCGAAGATCCTGATCACGGGGGTGACCGGACAGGTAGCCACCCCCGTCGCCCAGTCCCTGGCGGCCGACAACGAGGTGTGGGGCATCGCCCGGTTCACCGACGGCGCGGCCCGCAGCGCCCTCGAGCAAGCCGGCGTTCGTTGCGAGACAGTCAATCTAGCCGCCGGCGACTTCACCACCCTGCCCACCGACTTCGACTACGTGCTCAATCTCGCGGTTGCCAAGAGCGGGAAATGGGACAAAGACCTGGCCGCCAACGCAGAATCGGTCGGGCTACTGATGGCACATTGCCGGGAGGCGAAAGCCTTCCTGCACTGCTCGTCTGCGGCCGTGTACGACCCGCCCGATGACGCGCTACGCACCGAAGGCGCCGCGCTCGGCGACAACCACAAGCCCTTGTTCCCCACCTACTCGATCTCCAAGATCGCCGGCGAGACAGTGGCTCGTACCACCGCGCGCATCCTGGGATTGCCCACCACCATCGCCCGCTTGAACGTGCCGTACGGCGACAACGGCGGGTGGCCGTTCTACCACATGGAGATGATCCTCGGCGGCATTCCCATCCCGGTCCCGCCCGGCGAACCGGCCCGCTACAACCCGATCCACCAGGATGACATCATCGCGACCATCCCCAAACTCCTTGCCGCGGCCTCGGTTCCGGCGACAACGGTGAACTGGGCCGGGGACCAGATAGTGAGCATCCAGGAATGGTGCGGATATCTCGGCACGCTGATCGGCCGTGAGCCGACGTTCAGCGAGAGTCCACAAGCGTTGCGCGGCAATCCCGTCGACGTGACCCTGCTGCGCGAACTCATCGGCGGTGGCAGCACGGTCGGTTGGCAGGACGGGCTTAGGCGGATGGCAGCCAAATTCCACCCTGAACTGGTGAGTGCATAGCCCAGAGGTGGGTCATGGCATCACATCACCGCGCCACCGTTGACGCCGAGCACCTGGCCGGTGATGAACCCGGCTTCGGGCGAGCATAAGAAGCCCACCGCGGCTGCGATGTCATCAGCAGAGCCCATGCGGCCCAGCGGTATTCGTTGTGCCAATTGCTCTGGCGGGCCGAGTCTGCCTTCGGCCTGCCACTGCCGGGACATCGGGGTGTCGATGCTGGACGGTGGGACATTGTTGACGGTGATGCCATGGGCCGCGTACTCGTTCGCAAGCGATTTGGTCAGTGTGATGACGGCGCCTTTGGCGGCGGCGTAGTGAGCCATGTTGGGCGAACCCCGTTGCGCGCTGGAGGAGGAGACCATCACCACCCGGCCCCACCGGGTGGCGACCATGTCCGGCAACGCGACCTGACAACAGTGGAAGGTGCCGGTCAGGTTGATGTCGATGATTTCCGCCCACGACTCGACGGTGATGTCGGCGAACGGCGAAAAGGCCGCCTTGCCCGCGCTGGTCACCAAGACTGCTACCGGACCCAACTGGGTTCGTACCTCGGCGAAAGCGGCTTCGACGGCGGGTCGGTCACGTACATCCACCTCGCCACCGATCGCGGTGACATCCTGCTCGCCCAGGTCCGCCGCGACACGTCGTGCGGCGTGCCCGTCGATGTCGAGGACTGCGATTTGGTGCCCTCGACGACCGAGCTCATGACAGATGGCTTCGCCGATTCCCGACGCACCACCGGTTACCACCGCGATGGGATCCTGTTTGACCGACAACCTGGTACCTCCTCTGCCAACACTCTTGCCAACACTCTTGCCAGCATTCCTGCCAACCGCTGAATCCTTCCAGGAGCGCTCAAACCGGGTCGGACTGTTCCCCCTTGTAGTAGCGGGTCAGGAACCCGGTGGCACCGACGGCGGCGACGACACCGACAACCGCCGTGAACACCAGGTTGAAGGCTATTGACGCGGCGAACCAACCGAACGTCATCGAGATGTAGAGCATCCAGAGCAGCCGGAAGAAGGACCCGGCGGCCACGACGGCCAAGCTGATCCCGATCCACAGGCTTCGCTGCCGGTCGACACGACGGATCTGCTGTCCAATGCTGGCGGGGACGATGTTCACTGCTGTGTTCCTTTCGCGGGGCGACGGCCTGTTGCCGTCGCCGTTGCGCCCACCACACATCCGCAGCACGGCTACCGATCCCAATCATCTTCGTCCGCCGGTATCTGGGTTGTTCGGTTCATCTGCGCCTGGAACGCCCGGTAACGGTCGGCACTGCCGGGTTTGCGGCGAACGACCAACAGGCCCGCCGCCAGCACGACAAACCACGCGGGGAACCACATCAACCCGACCGCGGTTTCCGGTTCTGTTGACAGCGTCCAGATTACGAACGCGAAGAACGCGAGGATCGCCCAGCACATCGCCCTGCCCCCGGGCATCTGGTAGATCGACTCGGCGTGCCGCGCGGTATGCCGTCGACGGTATGCGAGATAACTGATCACGATCATCGCCCAGACGAACATGAAAAGCAGCGAGGCGACGGTGGTGACGATGGTGAAGACGCCCATTACCGAGCCGCTCGCATAGAGCAGGGGTATCGAGACCAACAGCAGGGGAGCGGTGACCAGCACAGCGTATCCGGGCACACCGCCGCGGTTGAGCCGGGTAAACAGGGCAGCGGCACTTCCTTCGCCGGCGAGACCGAAAAGCATACGCCCGGTTGAGAATACGCCAGAGTTAGCCGACGACGCAGCCGAGGTGATCACCACGAAGTTCACGATTGAAGCCGCGGCGGCGAGCCCCGCCAACGCGAACATGGTCACGAACGGCGACTCGCCACCGGCGAGATGCCGCCACGGCACCACGGCCAAAATCGCCAGCAGCGCACCGATATAGAAGATCGCAACGCGCATCGGAACGGCATTGATCGCGCGGGGGAGGGTACGGCGCGGATCAGCCGTTTCGGCTGCGGCGGTACCGACGAGTTCCACACCGACAAAGGCGAAGAAGGCGATCTGAAACCCGCCGACCAGTCCCATGAATCCGGTCGCGAAAAATCCGCCGTCGTTCCAGAGGTTTTCCACTGTCGCGCGGTCTCCGTCGGGTGAGACGAAACCGGTGGCCACCAAGACCACCCCAACGACAATCAGTCCCAGGATTGCGACGATTTTGATCAGCGCGAACCAGAACTCGATCTCCCCGAAGTTGCGGACGCTGAAAAGGTTGACGGTTACGACCGCTACGACTGTCGCCAATGCCGGTATCCAGAACGGTAGCTCCGGCCACCAGAAGCGGGAATAGCCGACGATGGCGACGATTTCTCCGGTGCCGGTGACAACCCAGGCGAACCAGTAGGACCAGCCGACGAAGAAACCCGCGGCTGGTCCGAGCAGGTCGGCCACGAAGTCGACGAAGGACTTGTAATTCAGATTGGACAACAGCAATTCGCCCATGGCTCGCAGCACGAAAAAGACGAAGAAGCCGATGACGGCATAGATCACGACGACCGCTGGGCCCGCCTGGGTGACCGTCCGCCCGGATCCCATGAACAACCCGGTGCCGATCGCGCCCCCGATCGCGATCAACTGTATTTGCCGATTGGACAGCTCGCGATGCAGGTGGGGGACGCTGCCAGTCGCCATGCGACGACAATAGAGGCCGCGGCCGCGGGCAGGCGGCAGTTCGTCACCCTGGCACATCGGTCCTTAACGAGGCGGCAAACGACCGGCAAACGACTTTGCCGTGGGCCGCGAGCGTGCAGTCCTGAAAACCCTAGCGGGGCAGCGTTTTCAACTAACTTCGACTAAGTCAGGAAGGCGACCGTCGAGGTGATGACGTCTCCGGCGGCCAACTCGTCCTTGGCGAGCTTGGACAACAAGATGCCGATGTTGTCACCGGTGGTAGCGGTGTCCACCTTCTTGCGAAATTGCTCGATAGCGTCGACCCGCACCGCCGGCCCGTCGTTGATCCGCACCTGATCGCCGACGCTCAGTTCTCCGTATTCCACTCGGCCGGTGGCCACCGCACCGCGGCCGCGGATGACGAAGACGTCCTGCACGGTCATGCGAAACATGCGCTCACGTTACCCGGCGCGGGTCGAAGAAAGCCGCCCTCCGTACGCTCACCCGTGTGGGCTGGTTCGGCAGGGTACGGAGAGCTAGTGCGGGCCAGCGGGTTACCCGGAACGACGAGCGGCGGGCGCTGAAAACCCTTACCGAACTCAATGCGCTCAACGCCGCTCGGGATCGGCTGATGCGGGACGGGCAAAAAGGAGTCGCCACCGTAGTGGCGATACGCGAAAATGTGGCAATTACCGCACTGGGCACCTGGCATGAGCTCGTGCTCGACGTGCAACTACCGGACCGCGACGCATACCGGGCCACGCGCCGCGTCGCACTTGAGCTGTCGACAGCCCCGCACATCACGGCCGGAGCCGAAGTACCTGTGCGCGTCGACCCGCAGGATCCCTCCACTGTCCTGGTGGTCACCAGCCCGTAATCGTCAGTGCCGGCCAGACTCTCCGGTGAGGGCGCTGCCCAGCACGGTGATTCCCATCAGCCGACGGAGCACAGCGTGAGCCCGCTGGTCCGGAACCGGGCAGAGCAGCCGGCCGATGTCCACAGCGAGCGCGAAGGCGGCGTGCACCGCATACCTAGCCCGACCCAGCGTGAGCTCCGGTCTGGCTGCCACCGCGAGGCGGGCCCAGGACTCGACGGTGGAGCGCTGAATGTTGTACAGCATCACCGCGTCGGCATCCGGGAGATTGTGCCGCTCGGTGAAATACACGTGGGCCAGTTCGGGATTGGCCAAGGACCGCGCCACGTAGGCGTCGATGAGGCCGGTCAAGGCCGAATCGGGACCGCTGTTGAGGGCGAGGACGGTGGACAGGTCGCCGGACTGTTGGTCCGCGGCCCGCCGGTAGGCGACCGCGAGGATGTCCGCCTTGCTTGGAAAGAACTGGTAGATCCCAGCTACCGGTATGCCGACCGCGGCGGCGATGTCCTCCATGCTGGTCGCGCGGTAACCCCGCTCGTGGAACAAACGCATGGACTCGTGAAGCAGTAACTCATAACCACCGGCGGATCTGGTAATCGCATGTGCCCGTGGGCCTTTCACTCGACGAGTCGAGCGGTCGGGAAGGTCGGCATACAGCAGCGCCCGGGTGATGTCGGTCAATGTGGCGCGAATTTCGCCCGTTGCCAGGCGCGATCGATGATCGGTGATGCTGCCGATCACGCTCAACGTCGCCGCCGACAAGATCCATCGATCGCGCGATGGGAGTTGCGGTCGAATCTCCATCAGCGGACGCTGCAGTCGGCGGTTGACCACCTTGAGTTGGTTCGCCAGCGCGGTCTGATCATCGCCGTGCAGGTAGCGGCCCTCCCACCGGTAAAGACCTCCGGCCGTACGGTTGATGATCGTGATGTCGATCAGGGCGCTGATCAGAGCTTCCAGCCTCTGTTCGGGGAGCACCTCAGCAGGCAGCCCGTCCGCGAATGCCGTGGCGTCGACGAGCTGCTGGCCGAGCGTAAGGACGGCATCCCGGAACAGTTCGTACTTTCCCTGCGAGTGCCGGTAGAGTGCCGCCGCCGAGATCCCTACCCGCGACGCGATGTTCTCCATGCTGACCGCGTGGTAGCCGAGCTCGCTGAAGGCGTCGGCGGCGGCCCGGGCGATCTGGGCCTTACGGTCCTTCGGGCGCCGCTTCACATGATCCGCTGAGGAGCGGCTCGCCGGGGGCATAGAGTTCACCGTAGCGGCGCGCCTACCTCACGAAACGCTTGCGTCATCGCCGAGTCTGGTGAGCAGTTCCCCAGCGAGCTGCTCGCCGCGGTCTTCCTGCAGGAAATGCGCCGCACCTTCGATCCGAACTTGCTCGCCCGCGGTGGGGATGAGTTCACAGAACAGGGCACCGGACTTGGGGTAGGGGAACACCGCATCGCTGTCCGAAAACGCAACCAGCGCAGGCTTGTTCCAGCGGGATAGCTCATCGGTGATCGTCTTCATCTGAGCAGCGCCGGGTGCGTCTTCAGTGATCGGCACCAGCAGTGGGAACTGGGCGGCGCCGGCCTTGGACTCCGGAGTGGGGAACGGCGCGTCGTAGGCGGCCACGACGTCGTCGGGTAATTCGGTAGTAGTAGCGCTCTGGATCACGAAGCCAACCGGCAAATCCGGATTCTTCTCCGCGAAGTCGCGCCAGGCCATGAAACCCTTGGACACCCGGCCTGTGAAGAGACCGGTATTCATCACCATCAGAGCGCCTACCTGGTCGGCATGCTCGACGGCCCAGCGCAGCCCGATGGGGCCGCCCCAGTCCTGGACGACGACGGTTGCCTGGCGCAGGTCGAGGCCGGCGAGCACCTTGGCGACCACCTCGCTGTGTCTGTCGAAGCTGTACCAGCGCCGGTCGGTGGGCTTGTCAGACCGGCCGAACCCGGCATAGTCGGGAACAACAACCCTGCGCCCGGCGGCCACGAGCGGCGGAAGCATCTTGCGATAAAGGTAGGCCCAGGACGGCTCGCCGTGGAAGCACACCACCGGCAATCCGTCGCGCGGTCCTTCGTCCAGATAATGCATTCGCAAGCCGTCCACCTCGACGTAGTGAGGCTCGAACGCGTACCCCGGGAGGTTCTCGAAACGTGCATCGGGGGTGCGGAAGACCTCCGGGATGGCGGGATTCATAGCTGCCTCCATTGACGAGTCGGCCTGCGCCGAACGTAGCGGATATCTGGCCTGGGCAGCAGAATTCCTGACGCCTATGCCGAAGCCTGCCGCTAAGCGTTGAGTTTGACCATCAGCTTGCCGACGTTTTTTCCGTCAAACAGCATGTTGATCGCGGTCGGCAATTGCTCGAAGCCCTCGACGACCGTCTCCAGCGGCGTCAACCGACCCTCGGCGATCAAACCGCCGATCTCGCTGATCGCCTCCGGAATACGGCCGAGGTGGTCCAGCACGATGAACCCCTGCAGCGTCGCGCGTTGGACGAGCAGGTTGGCGAAGGCGCGCGGCCCGGGCGGAGGCTCGGCGTCGTTGTAGCCAGAGATCAAGCCGCACAACGCAACACGTGCATTGACATTCAGGCGCGCGAAGATCGCGTCCATGATGTCGCCGCCGACGTTTTCGAAGTCGACGTCGATGCCCTCAGGTGTCGCCGCGGCGAGTTGAGCGGCCCAGTCCGGGGCTTTGTGGTCGACGGCCGCGTCGAAGCCGAGTTGCTCGGTCAGCAGCGCACACTTCTCGGGGCCGCCGGCGATCCCGACGACGCGGGCGCCGTCGGCCTTGGCGAGCTGGCCGGCGACCGAGCCGACCGCTCCCGCAGCTGCCGAGATCACCACCGTCTCACCGGGTTTCGGCTTGCCGATGTCCCGGATACCGATCCAGGCGGTGAGCCCTGTCGTTCCCAATGCCCCCATGTAGGCACTTGGCGAGACACCGTCGGCGACCTCGACCGGCATCAACATCGTCGCGTCCGACGCGACGACGTATTCCTGCCAGCCCAGTAGACCCTGCACTGTCTGGCCGACCGGGTACTTCGAATTCTTCGATGCGATGACCTCGCCGATACCGCCGCCTCGCATGACTTCCCCGATCTGCACCGGCGGCAGATAGGAAGGGACGTCGTTGATCCAGGCCCGGTTGGTCGGGTCGAGGGAGATCCAGTCGACGCGGACCAGTGCCTCACCGTCGGCGATGTCGGGTATGGGTTGCTCACTGAGTTCGAAGGTCTCGGGCCCGATGCGCCCAGTCGGGCGTTCGCGCAGCAGGAAACGACGGTTCCGGTCGGCCATGAGCGAACGGTACCGCACCTGATATCAGCGCGAGAGGCTCCGATCGCGACCCGCAGTGTTGTCGCCGACGGGTGCTATAACGCACGCATGTCGGGCACTGATCACGTCATCACTCACGTCTCCGATACCGCTCGGTGGACGGCGGTGCACCGGGCCACCGAATCTGCCCGCCCTGATGCCTTGTTCGATGACCCACTCGCCGAGCGTCTCGCAGGTGAGCAGGGCCACGCGATCGTCGCCCGCGTTCCGCGCTCGACCCGCAACGGGTGGTGGCTAGTCGCGCGCACCAAGCTCATCGACGACGCCATTCTTCGAGCTATCGCTGACGGTTGCGACCGGGTACTGAACCTCGCCGCAGGTCTGGATACCCGCCCTTACCGCCTGCCCTTGCCCGCCGAACTCACCTGGGTGGAAGCTGACTTGCCGCCACTGCTGGCGGAAAAGACGCAACTTCTCGCTGACCAGGCCCCGCGGTGCCGGCTGACGCGCAACGCCGTCGACCTCGCCGATGCGGACGCGCGCGACGCCTTCTTCGAAGAAGCGCTCGACGGGGCCACGAAGGCGCTGGTGCTCACTGAAGGTCTGTTGATGTATCTCGACGAACGCGACGTGGTCGCGCTTTCAGCGGCAATCAAACGACCCGAAGTGGCTTGGTGGATGCTCGACTTCGCCGGTCCGGGGTTGAAGAAAATGATGAACAGGAAGATGGCCGGCATGTTGCAGAATGCGCCGTTTCGTTTTGCGCCCGACAACGGCTTGGCGTTTTTCGAACATCTCGGATGGCGCGTTGCGCAGGCCGAGTCGCTGCTGGTCGCGGCCCGCCGATTCCGCCGTCTGCCACTGCCGATGCGGGCGGCGGCCCTGCTGCCTCAGCCCGATCCGCGACGCCCCGGCCGCAGGCCGTGGAGCGCGGTGACTCTGCTGACTCGGTGATCGTGCCCCGCATATCGGGCCGGGATCATCGTTGGGTAACGAATTCACGGCAAATTCTCATCTTGAGACACGGTTAGGTCTCAGCTTTGCTGGGCATCCTCAGTTACACAGCTTAGAACCACACGGTTGTGGCCTTCGTTATTCAAATCTGAGAGGAGTTGACAATCGTGGCGAATTCTTCAGAGGCGAAGGTAATTTACCTGCAATCCCATCCTCGGTGGGCTGCCGCCCAGCGCCGCGAACGCCAACTTCACGAGGCGATGCGCAGGCATCCCGCACATATCGGCAGGCAGCGCGCCGCTGCGGCGGGCGACACTGTGCCCGGTCGCGACCGCGGCTTCGGTCTGTACTCGACCGGAGATACGCCGGCCTAGCGCTTTTCCCACTCGCTACCAGACCCGCACGTAGTCGACCAGCATCTGCGCGGGGTAGGTGCCGGGTCCGGGATCACCACCGCCGGAACCGGCAACGGCGAGATTCAAGATCGGGAAAAGCTGGTAGCCGGGGTTGTTGAACGGCCAATCCGCCAGCGAATTCGCCGGAACGTTGAAGTAGGGCTGCGCCCCGTCTGTGTAGTCCTGCCAGAACCGCATCCCGGCGTCGTCCCATTGGACTCGCCAGGTGTGCCACGCACTGTCCAGCGCGAGGTTGTGCGTCTTCCATTCCGAGCCGTTGGCCTTCGCGTGCACGGTGGTCGCCGCGGGCCACTTGCCGTTGCCGTACCACTCGACGATGTCGATCTCACCCTGCGCGTCACTGGACAACCACCATGCGGGCCAGCACCCGGCGGTAAGACAGTCCAGCTTGATGCGCGCTTCCCAGGTGTGGCCGATGCCCCCTTGCCACGGGCTGAAGATCTTGCCGCCGTAGAAGGTATTGCCGTCCTTTGCCGCGCGGATGACCAGATTCGAGTTGCCGTCCACGAAAACGTTCTGGCGGTCGTCGCGGTACTGGCCGACGTGCTCGGGTAGCTCCCAGTACGTCGGGTCCTTGATGGTCTCGCGGGCTTTCGACACCGTCCATTTGGACGGGTCCGGTGCCGAGCCGGCCGGCCCGTCGAATTCGTCGTGGAAGATGTACGGTCCCGATGCGCCGCTGGGCGCCGCTGAAACCTTCGGTGCGGGGGCCGCGGCCAGGGCGGCAGCCCCGGTCATCAGCCCCGTCAACATGAGCATGCGACGACGATCCATTTCAGGCATTAGCAAGCGACCATAGCAGTCACGCCGGAAGCGATGGAAATTCGCGAGCTCGACTCGACCGGCGCTAACCGGCCGCCGGCGGTCGCGTCATGAAGGTCAACCGGTGCCCGTAGGCGGGATTTCTACGACCGTTGCCGGCGTTGACGAATTGCCCGAATGGCGGGGCGACCGGCATATTGCCGGCGGCGGCACCTTCCGCGGCGGCCGGGATCGAACTGACGTTACTGACGGCGGTGGCTCCGGGTCCGGCCGCGGCATTCGCCGAGGTCCAGCTTGCGGGGACCGACAACCCGCCGATCGGCACCCCGCGTCCCACACCGGCTGCCACGCTGCCGACCTTCGTACCGAGGTGGCCGGCCGCCGATCCCGCGGCCTGCGCCGCACCCGCAGCCGCCTTTGCGGTCGGCGCCATGTTGTTCATGAAAGTGGTGATGGCGACGGCACCACTGCTGACTCGACCGAAGCCCTGGCCGGACTGGAACACCGCCACGATCGACGAGATATATGGCGAGATGTACTTGCTGTACAGCCGCGTGATGTCGTTCAGCGGCGTGTTGGCCGTCAGCCACTGGTCGATCGCCGGACCGTTGATCGGCGACGACAGGGTGTCGAGCACGTCGGCCACCCGGGTGTTCACCTGTCCGGTGACATTCATGACGTTGCCGAGGCCGTCGTTGTACTGCGACTTCAACACCGCCGTCGCCTGGTCGATCGCGGCGTACGGATCCGCCACGTCGGACGGCTCCGGGAGCTCGACCAACTCGGTCGCGGCTGCTGAGTTGCCGGCATAGGCGTACATCGCCGCAGCGTCCTGGGCCCAGAATTCGGCGTACTGGGCCTCGGTCGCCGCTATTGCCGGGGTGTTCTGGCCCAGGAAGTTTGTCGCGACCAGCATCGCCAGCAGTGCGCGGTTAGCCTCGATCGCTGGCGGCGGAACCGTTGCCCCAAACGCGGCCTCGTAGGCGGCAACGGCCGCGAACGCCTGGCTCGCGGTCTGCTCAGCCTCCACAGCGGCGTCGTCCAGCCAGGTGATGAACGGCGTTACGGCGGCGAGCAGTGATGCCGACGAGGGCCCCAGCCACGGGCCACTGGTCAGCTCGGTGACCACCGCACGGTGGCCGGACGCCGCAGCTTGCAGGTCAGCGGCCAGTCCGCTCCACGCTGCCGCGGCAGCCAGCAACGGACTCGATCCGGGACCGGCGTACATCCGCCCGGAATTGATCTCGGGCGGCAACAAGCCGTAGTCAACCATTGCTTTCCCCTCGTGTTGACGTCAGCCAACAGCCCCTGCGGTGGTCCGGCCCTCAGCCGGCGGCCGGTGGCTTCGCCATGACGGAAGGCTTGAAACCGTAGGTCGGTTGATTGCGGCCGTAGCCGCCGTTGACGAACTGCCCGAAGGGCGGAGCCATCGGGAAGCTGTTCCCTTCCGCCGCAGCCGGTATCGCCGAAGCGATACCGGGATTCGTGGTGGCCTGCCACGGGACCCAGTGGGAGGGAACGGAGAGGCCGCCGATCGGCACCGCCTTGCCCAGACCCGCTGCCACGCTGCCGACCTTGGATGCCACACCGCCCGCGGCCGACCCGGCAGCCTGTGCCGCGGCCCCGGCCGCCGAAGCCGCACCCTCGGCCGCCTTGGCCGCCGACGCGGCGGGTTTGGCGAAGTTGGCCATGGCGGTAAGGCCGTTACTGACCTGCCCGAATGACTGCGTCGACTGGATCATCGCCGCAAGCGAGTTCACGTACGGCGAGAGGTACTTGCTGTACAGCGAGACCACGTCATCCAAGGGGGTGTTGGCCATCAGGAACTGGTCGATCGCGGAGCCGTTGATCGGCGTCGACAGCGTCTTCAGCACGTCACTGACCCTCGGATTGATCTGCGACATAACGTTATTGATGTTGGTGTAGACGCTGTTGTACTGGGCCTTGACGACCGCAATGCCCTGGTCGGCCACTCCCAGCGGGTCCGCCACTTCGGCCGGGGCGGGCAATTCCGCCAACTGGGCAGCTGACGCCGACCGGCTGGCGTAGGTATACATCGCGCCGGAGTCCTGAGCCCAGAATTCGGCGTACTGCGCCTCGAGTTGCGCGATCGCCGCACTGTTCTGACCCAGCAGGTTCGTGGTCACGAGCTCCTGCAACTGGGCACGGTTAGCAGCAATCAACGGCGGCGGGACGCTGGCCGCGAACGCCGCCTCGTAGGCGGCCACGGCCGCGCTGGCCTGGCTGGCTGCCTCGCCGGCTTGCTCGGCACTGGTCTCCAGCCAGGTGATGAACGGACTCACGCTCGCCAGCAGCTTCGCCGACGCCGGCCCCAGCCACGGCCCGCTGGTCAAGGCGGTGACCACCGCGCGGTGACCTGACGCCGCGGCTTGTAGGTCAGCGGCCAATCCACTCCAGGCGGTGGCAGCCGACAATAGCGATCCCGCACCCGGACCGGCGTAAATGCGCCCGGAATTGATCTCGGGTGGCAGCAGGGCGTAGTCGACCATTGCTCTTTATCCCCTAATCCGGTGGTGCGCTCAGTGGGCAGCCGCGGCGTTGGCGGCTTCGGTCTCCGCATAGGAACCCGCGCTGGTCGCCAGCGTGGCCGTCAGCGCCGCTTGGATCTGGGCCGCCCGCGCGTGAAGTTCCTGGAAGCGCGCGGCATGGGTGGCGAACTGCGCTGCGGTCAGGATCGAAACCTCGTCAGCGGCCGCAGGAACGACACCCGTCGTAGGCCCGGCCGCGGCCGCGTTGCCGACCGTCAGGGCGGCACCAAGTGACCGCAGGTTGCTCGCGGCCGCGGCAAGGTGCTCTGGATATGTGCGGACGAAAGACATATGGTTCCTCCAACGAGCGGCTGGGACGTGCGCTCGGCTCAAACACTTCGATGTGTTGCCGTTGTCTTGAACGGTATTGACCGTGCATCGGTGCGTTCACGCGCTTGATTCCTCCGAATAGGCTCTGAGCTGGTAATTCGTCAACATTCACCTTGATTTTTTGTCATAGGCACTTCATAGGAATTACGCAGAGTCCGGGCAGATCCCCGGCGGATAATCCGGCGCCCCAGCACTGCCGACGGCCGGTGTGCAGCCCGCTTCACCCGGTTGACCGAGGCGTGTCAGGTATGTGACCTCATTGCGACGGCGGCAAAGGACGCTGATCTCATGACGGTGCTGATCGTGGGCTGCGCGCTGGGAATGGCGCTGTGCATCGGGTATCAGTGGGGCCGGCGCACCGACCCGCAACCCGTGACCCAGAACGGCCGGAAGGTCTGGAAGATCAGGACAAGCCGAGTGGCTATCGGCAGGCTCGCTGTGCAGCTGGCCGCCCTGGTGATTTCCCGTCGCATCCACCGCATGCTCTTGGTGCGGGCCCCGCTCCCCGCCGCCCTCGGCGGTTGGGCGGCGCTGCGGTCGCGGCTCAGATAGTCAGAGCTTGCCGGCGACGAAGTCGGCAGCTTGGTTGGCCATGCCCGCATCGACGTAGGCACTGGCCAGGTGCTGCGGCCAATTCTCTTTCCAGGTGTTGGGGTCAGCCGGGTTGCACACCGGATCGGCACCGTGACAGAGCTCGATGGTCCGGTCGTTGTAGACCGGGCTGAAGTTGGTGATCGGTCCCACCCACTGCATTCCGTTGCCGAACAACGCAACCGCGGCGATGTGCTGGTCGCTGCCGTCAGGTAGCGGGCTGTCGAAGCCGAACGCAGACATCGGCACGGCGAGCACCACGTCGGTGACCGCTGCACCCAGCGAGTACCCGCCCAACACGAGACGAGTGTTCGGGCAGCTGTTCACCATGTATTGAACGTGCCGGCTCATGTCGTTGGCGCCGATATCAACCTCGGTGTCGGCGGGGTACTTCACGGCATAAGTGCTCATGCTCCGCCCCCCGATCTTGGACCGCAGCGAACTGATGAAGGCGTTGCCCAGCGTTCCCGGCCCCGCAGACTCGAAACGACCGCGGGCGAAGACGACGTCGACGTCCGAGCAACTCGCGGCCGCCACCCGCCCCGGCGCACCGGGCGTGCCCGGTGGGAGCGTCACACCGGACAGGAAGAGCACGGCCGCCGGCACGAAGGCGGCGATGCCACGAACAACAAGTTTGCGGGCGGCGAGAGGATGCACAGCAAGATGGTAGCCATTACCGAGCGCCGCTCACGCGGGGTTGGCAACAAATTTTCATCACTTCAGCGACGTCACGGAACCTGCAGCGCACTGCCTTTGCGCCACTGCTCCCAACTCAACGTCCAGTCGCCGTTCTGCTCGGGCTGCAGGGGTTGTCCACCGCTGTTGCGGACCTCCACAACATCGCCGGGTACCGAAAAGTCGTAGAACCACTTCGCGTTCTCGCCGTTGAGGTTCAGGCAGCCGTGTGAGGTGTCGGTGTGCCCTTGCGCCCATACCGTCGAGTCCAGCTGGTGCAGATAGATGCCGTCGATACTGATCCGCGTGGCGTAATTGATCGTTTCCCGATATCCCAGCCGGGAGTTCTTGGGTAGACCGAATGTCGAGGAGTCCATCACCACCGGGTTGGCCTTGTCCAGCACCGTGTAGACACCCGGTGGTGTCCAGAACGACAGGGTCCGCCCGCCGACCGTCTCGGTTCCGCCCATACCCATGGACGTGGGCATGGTGCGGACCAGCTTCCCGTTGTCAAAGACGCTGATCAACTTGGTGGCATCGTCGGCGATGGACACGTGGGCGTCGCCGATCCGGAACGATACGCGGCTGTCTTCTTGCCCAAAAAGGCCTTCGCCCACCGGAATTCCGTAGATTTTGGCCTCGGCGGTGACGGTGGTGCCCGGTGCGTAGTACCGCTCCGGCCGCCAGTGGGCATGCTGGTCGTCCATCCAGTACCAGGAGCCCTGCACGGCGGGATCGGTAGTCACCGTCAGGCGCCGCTCGGCGGCCGCACGGTCGGCGATCGGCTCGTCGAAGTGCGCGACTATGACGGTACCGACGCCGTAGGTGCCGCCCTCGCGCAGCGCAGCCTCCGACGTCGTGGTGAAGGCTACCTTGGTCTGGTTCGACGGACGCACCGTGGAGAACGACGAAACTTGGGTGTTCTCAACACCATTGGGTCCGCGGCTGATGACGGTGAGGGTGTAGGTGCGGGCATAGCCCAACGCAGTGGTGGGCTTCCAGACGGTGTTGTCCGGGGTCATCACACCGTCGACAGGTTTGCCGGCGTCGTTGACCATGCGCACCTCGGCCAGAGTTCCGGTGTCCGCTTTGACCTCTACCTGCGTAACGGGTTGTACGTCGTGCGCATCGGCACCGGGTGTGATGCTGACCTGGGCGGGACCAGCGGCGGTGTGTGACGCGTCGGTACAACGGCCCTGCGCGCACCGCAGGTGGGACGCGAGTTGAACCGCGCCGATCACGCCGATCAGGACGAGCAGACACAACAGAAGTTGGCGGCGGCGGCCCTGAAGGAACGAATTGGTTTTCATCACGGCGTTAGGTAGCCCTCCACCCGCGCTTCGAAACAGTTGCATTACTCACCCGATCGGGGGCGATCATGACGTATGGCCGACGACGAACTCGACTCGCTGTACTGGGCGCCGCCGCAGGAGTTCACCGCCGAGCGCACGAGACTGGCGAAAGCGGCCAAGGGACGCGCAGACGCGGCGGCCGCGAAACAAATCTCGGCCGCTCGCCGACCAACCACGGCCGCGTGGGTGGTCAATCGGCTGGCGATAGGGCACCCGGATGCCGTTTCGCGCATGGCCGAACTCGGCGACAGTCTGCGGGATGCGCACTCGGCCATGGACGGCGTTCAGATCCGGGAGTTGTCCACCCGGCAACACCGTCTGATCAACGGACTCACCCGGGTCGCCTTCGACGCGGCCGAGCTGAAAAACCCGTCGGCCGGGGTGCGTGACGACGTGGCCGGCACTCTGCAAGCCGCTATCGCCGACCCCGAGGTCAGAGCGCGGCTGGGCCGGCTGGCCAAGGCTGAACAGTGGTCGGGGTTCGGCGATTTCGGCGATGCGGCCGCGGTGTCGACAGCGACACGAAGCAGTGAGCCGAAGTCCCCGCCGAAAGCGAAGCCGGATAAGCCGGATAAACGGGATAAAGATGCCGGGGCGGCACGTCGGCAGCGGGAAAAGCTGACCGCCGCGCTCGCCGCCGCCGAGCGCGCCGAGGCCAAGGCCGATCGGGTGCTGTCCGAGCAGCAGGACCGGCGGGACGCCGCCCGACAGCGTCGCGATGAAGCGCTACAGAATCTGCGCGCGGCAGAGCGTGAGCTGAGCGCCGAAGAGGGTCGGTATCAGGCAGCGCAGGAACGCAGCCAGGCTGCCGCCGAGGCAACAGAACAGGCCAGGGCTCGGCTCAAGCAGGGATGACGCGTTACCATCGCGCGATGCATGACTCGGCAGCGCATCACGCCCCCGGTTCTGTTTCCCGCCGCGAGGTTTTCCGCTACGCACTGGCGCCGGTATTGCTCGGCGCACTACCACTGGCCGCAGCGGTCAGCCCGCCGCCCGCATCGGCAGCGGCCACCCGGCTGATCGATTTCGCCGAGCGCCGGATCGCGCCCGAGGAGATCAAAGCGGCGGGCTACGACGGAGTGGTGAACTATGTGTCCGAAGCGCGGCCCGGGTCCAACTTCGAGGCGAAACCCATCACCCGCCAGTACGCGGACTCGCTGCGCGCAGCGGGTTTGCACATCGTCAGCAACTTTCAGTACGGCAAGCCGGGTTGGCCCGACCCGTCCGACTACACCCGCGGGTACGACGGGGGAGTGGCAGACGCGAAGACGGCGCTGAACCTGCACAACGCCGCCGGCGGCACGCCATCGGCGCCGATCTTCTTCAGCGTCGACGACGACATCGACCGCAACGTCTGGAATGACGTTGCGGTGCAATGGTTCCGGGGTATCAACTCGGTGCTCGGTGTCGGCCGCACCGGTATCTACGGACATGCCAGGGCATGCGGATGGGCGATCGGCGACGGCGTCATCGGCAACTCCACCACCCCGGGCCATCGGTGGGCATGGCAGACGAGAGCATGGTCGAACGGGCAGCGCGAACCGGCGGCGGTGCTGTATCAGGGGGTGCTCGACGGCCCGGTCCTGGGCGGGATACACATCGACGTCGACGACGTCCTGGCCGCTGACTTCGGGCAGTGGGACCTGCAACGGTAGGCACGGTCGAACGACGAACAGGCCGGTCGAACGACAACACCCCGGTCGAACGACAACACCCCGCGAGCACGCGGCTCGCGGGGTGTTCGTCAGCTGAGCCGACTACTTGAGATCGAACCGGTCGTTGTTCATCACCTTGACCCACGCCGCGACGAAGTCCTCGACGAACTTGCCCTTGTTGTCGTCCTGCGCGTACACCTCGACGAGCCCGCGCAACACCGAATTCGAGCCGAACACAAGGTCATTGGCGGTCGCGGTCCACTTCGGCGCACCCGTGGCACGATCCACGCCCTCGTAGACGTTCTCCGCTGTCTCCGACGCCTTCCATTCGGTACCCATGTCGAGCAGGTTGACGAAGAAGTCGGTGGTCAACGCGCCTGGCTGTTCGGTGAACACGCCGTGCTTGGATCCGCCATGGTTGGCACCCAGCACACGCAGACCGCCGATCAGCACCGTCAATTCCGGCGCGGTCACACCCAGTAAGTAAGCCCGCTCCAGCAGCAGTTGCTCGAGCGGAGCCTTCTCGCCGGGACGCATGTAGCTGCGGAAGCCGTCAGCCTGCGGCTCGAGCACCGCAAACGATTCCACGTCGGTGGTTTCCTGGGTGGCGTCGGTGCGGCCCGGCGCGAAGTGCACCGAGATCTCATAGCCTGCGTCTTTGGCCGCCTTCTCGACTGCCGCGGACCCGGCCAGCACGATCACGTCGGCCAACGAGATCTTCTTTCCGCCGGACGCCGCGCCGTTGAAGTCCTGCTGAATCTGCTCCAGCACCGGCAGCACCTTGTCCAGCTCGGAGGGCTCGTTGACCTCCCAACTGCGTTGCGGCTCAAGCCGGACGCGTGCCCCGTTCGCACCGCCCCGCTTGTCGGTGTTGCGGTAGCTGGCCGCCGACGCCCACGCGGTTTTGACCAGCTGCGGCACCGACAGACCGGAGTCGAGCACCTTGGCTTTGAGCGCCGCGATGTCCTGCTCGTCGACCAGTTCGTGGTCGACGGCGGGCACCGGGTCCTGCCACAACTGTGGTTCGGCCGGAAGCCACGGGCCTAGGTAGCGGGAGATGGGGCCCATGTCACGGTGCAGCAGCTTGTACCACGCCTTGGCGAAGGCTTCGGCCAGCTCTTCGGGGTTCTTCAACCAACGGCTCGTGATCTCGCGGTAGATCGGGTCTTCGCGCAGCGAGACGTCGGTGACCAGCATGGTCGGATTCCGTCCCGGGCCGCCGAACGGATCGGGGATCGTGCCGGCGCCGGCACCGTCCTTGGCGGTGAACTGCCAAGCCCCCGCCGGGCTCTTGGTCAGCTCCCACTCGTAGCCGTACAGCGTCTCCAGGAAGCTGTTGTCCCACTTCGTCGGCGTCGGGGTCCACACCACCTCCAAGCCGCTGGTGATGGCGTCTTTGCCCGCACCGCTGCCGTAGGCGCTCTTCCAGCCCAGGCCCTGCTGCTCGATCGGGGCACCCTCAGGCTCGGGTCCCACCAGTTCCGCGTCGCCGGCGCCGTGCGTCTTTCCGAAGCTGTGTCCGCCCACGATCAACGCGGCGGTCTCCTCGTCGTTCATGGCCATCCGGCCGAACGTCTCGCGGATGTCGTGCGCCGCGGCAATCGGGTCCGGCTTGCCCTCTGGGCCTTCCGGATTCACATAGATCAGGCCCATGGTGGTCGCACCGTAGGGTTGCGCGAGCTTGCGCTCGCCCGAGTAGCGCCTGTCGGTGCCCAGCCAGGTGTCCTCTTCGCCGAAGAGAATTTCTTCCGGCTCCCAGACGTCCTGGCGGCCGAATGCGAACCCAAATGTCTTGAATCCCATCGACTCCAGCGCCACGTTCCCAGCCAAGACCAGCAGGTCGGCCCAGGAGATCTTGTTTCCGTACTTCTTCTTCACCGGCCACAGCAGCCTGCGTGCTTTGTCCAGGCTGGCGTTGTCCGGCCAGCTGTTGAGCGGCGCGAAGCGCTGCAGGCCCTGGCCGGCGCCGCCGCGACCGTCAAAGATGCGGTAGGTACCGGCCGCGTGCCAGCTCATCCTGATGAACAGACCGCCGTAGTGGCCGTAGTCGGCCGGCCACCAGTCCTGCGATGTGGTCATCAACGACACCAGGTCGGCCTTGAGTGCGTCGGTGTCCAGCTTGGCGAATTCGGCGGCGTAGTCGAAGTTTTCGCCCAGCGGGTTGGCTTGGGGGTAGTGCGGGTGCAACTTGGCGACGTCGACCTGGTTGGGCCACCAGTCCTGGATGGTGCGGGGCGTGTCCGACGCCGGCTTGGGCGAGGGAATCGCCGGGTTTTCGCTCTCGCTGGTGCTGGCCGAATTGTCGGGGTGGGGTGGGCGGCTATCGGACGTATCGGATGACACTGCATTCCTTCCGGGTGTTAGTGAATCGGGCTGCGATCACGGCTGTGATCAGGATCAGAACAGTCGGGGCACAGGCCCCAATAGATGACTTCGGCCTCATCGAGAACGAAACCATCCAAGACGTTGTTGTCGTCTGACGGTGTCAGGCATGGGGTATCGCCCACCGCGCAATCGATGTCGGCGATCACCCCGCACGAGCGGCAGACGACGTGGTGGTGGTTGTCGCCGACCCGGGATTCGTACCGGGCTACCAAGCCCGAGGGCTGTATGCGCCGGACCAGACCAACCGACGTCAGCACATTCAGTACGTCGTACACAGCTTGGCGGGACACGTCCGGCAGAGCTTGCCGCACCTTCGAGAAGATGGTCTCGGTGTCGGCGTGCGGATGAGCACGCACAGCCTCCATCACTGCGACCCGGGGTCGCGTCACCCGCAAATCCGCCATACGCAACTGCGTGGCGTCATCCTGGGCTGAGGACACAAGGACCTATATTTCGCCCCAGTTTGGAGTCAGTCAAGACTTTGTCTCGAACGGAGGGCGTTTGGTCTGGCTTGCGGTGGGAATCCTGCTGCGAGCCGGCGTCCGGGCACGCGGCGATGTCGAGCAGCCTCGGGCCAGGAAGGCGTACCCGCGCACATGTCACAGCGATTGACGCCGCATTTTGCCGACGTGCAGGCACATTACGACTTGTCAGACGACTTTTTCCGCCTGTTCCTCGACCCCAGCCAGACATACAGCTGCGCCTACTTCGAGCGCGACGATATGTCACTGGAAGAGGCTCAGCTGGCCAAGATCGATCTGTCGCTGAGCAAGCTGGGTCTGGAACCGGGAATGACGCTGTTGGACATCGGCTGCGGTTGGGGTGCAACCATGTGTCGCGCGATCGAGAAGTACGACGTTAACGTCGTGGGTCTCACCCTGTCCAAGAACCAGGCCGCTCACGTGCAGCGGACCTTCGACCGCCTGGCCACCCCGCGGAACCGGCGGGTGCTGTTGCAGGGCTGGGAGGAATTCGACGAGCCTGTCGATCGCATCGTGTCCATCGGCGCATTCGAACATTTCGGCCACGACCGCTACGACGACTTCTTCGGCCTGGCCGACAAACTGCTGCCGGCGGACGGGGTGATGCTGCTGCACACCATCACCGGGCTCACCATGAAGCAGCTCACCGAATCCGGACTGCCCATCTCGATGGAACACATCCGCTTCGTCAAGTTCATCGTCACCGAGATCTTCCCCGGCGGACGCCTGCCATCGGTGGACATGGTGGCGGAGCACTCGGCGAATGCCGGTTTCGCGTTGACGCGCCGGCAATCACTGCAACCGCATTACGCCAAGACCCTCGATATCTGGGCGCAGGCCTTGGCGATGCACCGAGACGAAGCGATTGCCATTCAAAGCCAGGCAGTCTACGAGCGGTACACGAGATACCTGGCCGGCTGCGCCGAGGCGTTCCGGGTCGGCTATATCGACGTCAACCAGTTCACGCTGCAGAAGTAACGCTGGGCACCTTCGATCGGGAAGGGCCGCGTTTCAGAAACCGCGCGGCGGTGTATAGATAGCTACGAATCCGACTTGGGAAAGGGCCATGATGAAGCGCTTTGCACCTGCCATGATTGCCGTCGCCGCGCTGATGTTCAGCGGGTGTTCGGCTTCAGAAGTCGTTAATACCGGTGGTGACACCAAGTGCAAAGACTTCACCTCTCAGGACGAGAAGAAGCAGAGCGAAGAAATCAGCAAGATGCTCAAAGACAAGAACGGTGCTGAACCGAGTTCGATGGAGATCAGCGCGACTCGGCTGTCGGCCCAGACGTACTGCCAGACGGTGGGTAAGCCGGACAGCAAGATCTCCGAGGCACCGCACGGCTGAGCGCGGCGCCGGACGGCTGTCCAGGAAGGGCGGACCGCGGCGGGATCCAGCAAGGACGGCGACCGCAGTGTCGGCGCTGTCGGCGGGACCGATAAGTTCGGCTGATGGGCGATAACCACACCTCGACTGAGCGCCTGTTCGCGCTTGCCGAACAGGTTCAGGGCTTCATGCCCGGTGACGAGGGCCAGGCGCTCTACGAGGCCGCCCAACGCTTCCTGAACGGCGGCGTCGGGGTCGAAATCGGCACCTATTGCGGGAAGTCCACCTTGGTGCTGGGCGCGGCGGCACAGGAGACCGCGAGCGTGCTGTACACGGTCGACCACCACCATGGGTCCGAGGAGCACCAGGCGGGCTGGGAGTACCACGACGCTTCATTGGTGGACGAGGTCACCGGTTTGTTCGATACGTTGCCGACTTTTCGCCGGGCGTTGGACGCCGCCGGAATCGACGACCACGTGGTCGCGATCGTCGGCAGGTCGCCGGTCGTCGCCCGGGGTTGGCGCTCACCGTTGCAGTTCCTGTTCATCGACGGCGGCCACACCGAGGCGGCCGCTGCCCGCGACTTCGACGGCTGGGCGAAGTGGGTGAGCCGGGGTGGGGGACTGGTCATTCACGACGTGTTCCCCAATCCCGCTGACGGCGGTCGCGCGCCGTTTCAAATCTATTGCCGTGCACTGGATTCAGGCCAGTTCCGGGAGATCGCGGCGACGGGTTCGCTGCGGGTCCTGGAACGGGTAGCGGGCGAGGCCGGAGAGCCGGTCCAACCGGTCTAGGTCACCGCCCCGGTCGGGTAGACACGCATTCGCAGTCGAAGTCGGTCTGCAGACCGACCGGGAGCCCGGCACCGCGGAAGATGCCGCTGCCCGGCGTCGTGTCGGACAGCGCATCAGCCGCCAAAATCACGGCCGCGCCCGTCCACGTGGTGCGCTCCTCGGGCCACCGCTTGCCGTCGGCGAACACCAAACCCGTCCAGTAGGAACCGTCCTTTTCGCGCAGGTGTTGCATCGCGCTGAATTGCCGGTGCGCCGCTGACCGCTGGCCCATGGCATCGAGGGCCATGACCAATTCGCATGTCTCGGCGCCGGTGACCCACGGCCGGTCAACCACACAGCGGATACCGAGTCCGTCGACCACGAAACTGTCCCAGCGCTGGGCAATCCGGGCCTCGGCCACCGGACCCCGCAGTGCACTACCCAAAATGGGGTAGTACCAGTCCATTGAGTAGCGGTCCTTCTCGCTGAAAGCTTCGGGGTGCGCGACGATCGCGTGGCCCAGCCGACCCAGTGCCAACTCCCACTCCGGCTGCGGTTCACCGATCAGCGCGGCGAGCGCCAGCGCGCAGCGGATGCTGTGGAATATGCTGGCGCACCCCGTCAGGAGCGCTTCGGTCAGCGGACCGGTTTCGCTTCGCGCCCAGCCGATCTCACCGTATCCGGTCTGCAA
Source organism: Mycobacterium asiaticum (assembly GCF_001673315.1). Lineage (GTDB taxonomy): Bacteria > Actinomycetota > Actinomycetes > Mycobacteriales > Mycobacteriaceae > Mycobacterium > Mycobacterium asiaticum_B. The sequence continues at coordinate 39,499 of NZ_LZLQ01000078.1, forward strand.
ATCGATGACGAAGTCGATTGCCCGCTGCACCACCGGCCACATCGTGGCCGCGAAGGCCTCGTCACCGGTGACCAGTACGTGGTGCCACACACCTGTGGCGATGTAGGCGCAGAAGTTGCTGTCGCTGTTGGCATCTTCGATGACACCCGCACGCAGCTGAATGGGCCAGGAGCCGTCGGGCCGCTGCGTACGACGAGACCATTCGTACGCGGCCCGCGCCGGCTCTTGCAGTCCGGCCGCGGTCAGGGCCATCGCGCTTTCCACGTGATCCCAGGGGTCGGTGTGACCTCCGGCGAACCAGGGAAGGGCACCCGATGGCTCCTGCGCGGCGGCAATCGACAACGCGGTCTGTCGGCACTGCTCGGGGGTCAGGACTCCCGCAACGGCCGGCGCACTATCCCGAAGCAACTGAATACCTCTGCGGCACTTCGTCTTTCGCTGCCTGCGGCTTGGTGAAATACATCGCGATGCTCTTGCCTACCAACGGGTTCAGTACGCGCTCAGCGAGTTGGGTGACCCTGGGTCGCTGCATCAGGTCCCAGACCAACAGCTTGTGATAGGCCGTTACCGCGGGATGGTCGTTCTTCGATGGCCCCACTGCGCATTTGAGCCACCAGAACGGCGAGTGCAGGGCATGGGCGTGATGGGTGCGAGTCAATTCCATTCCACGGCCGGCGATTTTGTCGCGCAATTCGGAAGCCCGGTAAATGCGGACGTGCCCGCCCACATTGCTGTGGTACTCCTCGGACAACAACCAGCAGACCCGCTCGGGCAGCCAGCGGGGCACGCTGACGGCCAGGGTGCCCCCAGGTCTCAGCACGCGGATGAGTTCGGCGATGGCGCCATCGTCTTCGGGGATGTGCTCCAAGATTTCCGAGGCGATAACACAGTCGAACGTTTCGTCGGAGTAGGGCAGGTTGAGCGCATCGCCGCGAACGACCTTCGCTGATGCGCTCGCCGGCGCCTCACCGGTCTCGGCCATGGCCTGCAACAGGGTGTCGACAGCCCGCAATTCAGCGGCATTCTGGTCGAAGGCGACCACATCAGCACCCCGCCGATACGCCTCGAAGGCATGCCGGCCGGCGCCACATCCCACGTCGATCACGGTGGTGCCCGGGCCGATGCCGAGGCGATCGAAATCAACTGTCAACATCGCGCGTCACCTTCCTACCGGCACCGCGGTCGATGGCCAGCTGGTAGACCCGCAAGGTTTGCGCGGCCACAGCTTCCCAGCTGAACACGTTGACCGCTCGGGCCCGCCCGGCGGCACCGAGGCTCCGACGCTTTTCGGGCGAATCGAGCAGCTTGCCGAGCGCCTCGGTCAACGCGTCGACGTCGGCAGGGGCTACCAACTCCGCGCAGGAACCGTCGGTGCCCAGGACTTCCGGTAGCGCGCCCACCCGGCTGGCAACAATCGGGGTGCCGCTGGCCATGGCTTCCACCGCCGGCAACGAAAACCCTTCGTACAGAGAAGGGATGCACGCAACCTCCGCAGAGGCGAACAATGCGGCAAGTTCTGCGTCGGTCAGCCCACTGGCGATGTGAACGATGTCGGAGATGCCCAACTCGGCGATCAGCTTGTGCGTAGGCCCGTTGGTTTCCACCTTGGCAACGAGCCGCAACTCGAGATCCCGGCTGGTACGCAGCTTGGCAACAGCGTGCAGCAACGTGCTGACACCCTTGAGTGGTGTGTCCGCACTGGCGATAGCCATCACCCGGCCCGGTTGGCGCGCAGCCGATCCCGGCTTGAACAGCTCGGTGTTCACCCCCAGCGGGACCACGTGCAGTTGGCCGGGGGCGACGCCGAAGTCGCTGACGATGTCGGCGGCCGACGACGACGAGACCGTCAGCAGGTCCGGGATCCGGCGAGCCACTTGCTTCTGCATGGTGGAGAACCCGTACCAGCGGTGCACCAACGGCTTTCGCCACCAGCGCGCCGCTGCGAGATCAAGCAGCCGGTCACGCGTGATGGGGTGGTGGACGGTCGCGACCACCGGCATTCCCGTCTCGGCGAGGGTGAGCAGGCCGGTGCCGAGGCTCTGGTTGTCGTGGACGACGTCGAATTCATCCGCCCGTTCCGCCAGTAACCGCGCCACACGCAGCGTGAAAGTGCGCGGCTCGGGAAAGCCCGCGGTCCACATCGTCGCAAGTTCCAGCAGATCAATCGAATCGCGGATCTCGCTGGGTCGGGGCACCCGGAACGGGTCCGGTTCGCGGTAGAGATCCAGACTGGGGACCTTGGTCAACCGCACCCGCGGATCGAGGAGTTCGGGATAAGGCTGGCCGGAGAACACCTCGACGTCATGACCGAGGTCCACCAGGCCGCGGCTGAGATGCCGCACGTAAACACCTTGCCCGCCGCAGTGGTCTTTACTCCGGTAAGACAGCAGAGCAATACGCATACCCAACCCTTCGCTGCCAGCGAGCCACCGCGGAACGCGCCTAGTGCATTGCAGTCAACGGCTCCACGAAGGCCGCGACAGCAAACTGGACATGTGTCCAGATGATAGTTCGGTCATCTAATCGATGCAAACGCAGCCCTGTGAAGCACCGTCGCAACAATAGCCGCCGCTCGAGTTGCCTCCGGTAACAGCCACCACGATCGGTGCTGCGGGCCGCTCCCAACCATTCGGGCGACACCGAGACGATCGTGATTAAAAGTTCGTTCTGCGGGTTAGTGTCAATCAGGTGAACCGGCAACGCCTTCCGAAGGAACTTCGCCACCGCGATCCCGAGTTCATTCGCGCCGTCCTGCCCCCGCTGTGGTTGGCGGCCACGGTGTGGTTCCGGGCCGAGGTGCACGGATTCGAGAACGTCCCAGACGAACCAGTGCTGTTCGTCGGGAACCACAGCGGTGGCGGCGCCACGCCCGACACATTCGTCTTCCTGCTCGCATACAACACCTACTTCACCGTCGAGGGGCGCCCGCTGTACGCGCTCGCCCACGACACAGTCACTGCCGCACCAGGCATCAGTGGATTGACCCGCAAGCTCGGCGTGGTTCCGGCCGCCAACTCTTTCGCCGAGCGCGTCTTCACCAGCGGCGGCTCGGCACTGGTATATCCCGGCGGCGACGTCGAAGCGTTGCGACCCTGGCGCGACCGCAACAAGATCGTCTTTTCGGGCCGCAAAGGTTTCCTGCGGTTGGCCCACAAATGCAATGTCAAGATCGTTCCGGTGGTGGCCACCGGCGGCCACGACACCTTGTTCGTCCTCAACGACGGCCGGCGCACCGCACGGTTGCTGCGGTTGGACAAACTGGCCCGGGTGAAGAGCATGCCATTGACACTGAGCATTCCGTGGGGCCTGTCACCGGTCCCGCTGCCACACTTTCCGTTTCCGGCCAAGATTCGCATGCAAGCGCTCGAGCCAGTGGATCTGCGGGAGCGGTACGGCGACGAACCGGATTGGGATCACGCCTATGACTACGTCACCAGCGTGATGCAGGTGGGACTGTCGAAACTGGCCAGCAAGACCGTCGTCCCGCTGGTGCGGTGAGATGACCCAGACCGTCACGGTTGCCCGCCATGTCCGCTGCCCTTTTAAGGAGGGCAGCAACTTCATCACGGACCCGCACCGGCTGATTCCCGAGATCTCGACCCTCAGCCGGTGCCGATTCGTCAAGGCGCGTGAAGATGGCGAGCTGTGGGACATCTACCTGGACGGGGGCACGATCCATCTCGGCGGCCGAGTACTGATCGCGCCACCGAAAGGGAGCCTGCTGAAATGGCGGTCCGTCCAGGGCATCCGGCATTCTTTCGCAGCGCTCGTCGAGCCGGACGGTGACGACAGCCGGCTCACGCTGAGCCTGACCTTCTCGACCAGAGGCTTGGGCATCGCCCGGCTCAGCGAATGGATCGGGCGCGGGCTGGTGAACCGCAATCTCGAGGCCATCGCCGAGGAAATTCGGCATCATCTCGAGTTCGAGAGATAATCTGCGGCACGGCCGGACGCAAGCCGGCAAAGCAAATGTGTGCTTTATTAGTAAAGGCTGTGGGAACGACCTGCCATAAGCGGGAGGTTGTTCTCGCCTAACATCGCGCCGGCAGTGGGGGCGGCGCACCGACCGTCTGCGTGCGGCCGAGCTGGCAGCCGCCCCTCCCGATCGGAGAACTGTGATGGACTTTTCGTCTTTGCCACCCGAGATCAACTCTGCGCTGATCTATGCGGGCCCTGGCTCCGGTCCGATGCTGGCCGCCGCCGCGGCCTGGGACGCCCTGGCGACGGAGTTGTTCTCGGCGGCGAGTGCGTATCAGTCGGTGATCGCCACGCTGACGGCCGGTCCGTGGATCGGTCCATCGTCGACTTTGATGGTCGCCGCGGCCGCGCCCTACGTGGCATGGCTGCAGGCGACGGCTCGGCAGGCAGAAGAGACCGCCGGTCACGCCACCGCTGCCGCGGTAGCCTACGAATCGGCGTTCGCCGAGACGGTGCCGCCGCCGGTGGTCGCGGCCAACCGCCTGCTGCTGATGACGCTGGTCGCCACCAATTTCTTCGGACAGAACACCCCGTTGATAGCGCTGACGGAAACCGAATATGCCGACATGTGGGCGCGGGATACGGCCGCCATGCAGGGCTATGCCGGTGCGTCGGCGCAGGCGACCACGCTCTCACCGTTCACCGAACCGGCGGCCAGCACTGACGCGACGGGCTTGGCCGAGCAGGCCAGCGTCGTCAGCCAGGCCGCCAACGCCGCCGCGGGCAATGCGCAAAGCACCGTGTCCAACGCCGCGCAAGCTTTCTCGGCGGTGCCGAACTCATTGACCAGCCTCGCGGCGCCGGCCGCCGCCACAGACGCGCTTAGCCCCATCGAGGCACTGAACATCCTGGGCGACCTGAGTGGAGTCTTCCTCGATCCAGGCATTGGAACCGCGGGCCTGTCGACTGATGCGGTGCTCGCCGGCGCGGCGCTGCCCTATGACATCAACGGCTACTTCGTCGGTCTGCACACCGACGACATCGTGAGCGGCTGGGCGGGAACCGAAAGCTGGCCGGGCTCGGCGCCGGTGCCCCCGACACCTTTCCCGGCAATCGCCAATGTCGGTTCGACGGCTGCGGCGGGCCTCGGCGAGGCCACGTCGGTGGGCGCGCTGTCGGTACCAGCCGGGTGGACCACGGCGGCGCCGGCGACCCGGCTGGCCGCACTGGCACTGCCCACCACCAGCGTGGCCGCCGCGGCGGAGGCGTCCGCGAGTGGTGCGGGAGCACTGTTCAGTCAGATGGCCCTGGCGGGTATGGCCGGACGCGCGATGGCGGGCACCGGGGGCGGCAGCGCCGGCGGCGGGCGAGCCCGGGCGCGCGTCGCGGCGACCAAGGCCGTAGCAGAGACTCACGAGGCCATTGACTCAATTGGCACCGAGGAGCCCACGACGACGCCGCCGGTCCCGGCCGGAGGCCCGATCACCAGCATCGCCGCCGAACTGCGTGAACTAGCCTCGCTGCGCGACGCGGGCATCCTCACCCAGGACGAATTCACCGAGCAGAAACGACGCCTGCTCGCTCCCTGAATCGTCGGCGATCGTTGGCGATCGTTGGCGATCGTTGGCGCGGGGCGACTACTTGATCCGGTTGGCCGCGAACGTGGCGGCCTGGTTGGTCATCCCGTTCTCGATGTAGGCCACGTGCGCCATGATGTTGCCGCCGCCGGTGCAGATCGGGTCGTCGGGAGCGCACTGACTGATGAGCTTGCCGCTGTAGAGCGGGTTGATGGTCGGCAGTGGACCGCCCCACAATGCGCTGGAGAATCCGCTGGACGGTTCGCCGAAGTAGGCCACCGCGGCGACGTGGTCGGCAACCGGGGCCGCCATCTGCGTGCTGGCCAGATTGATGACGGTCGCGCCCTGGGAATAGCCACCCAACACGATCTTGGTACTGGGACAACTGGCCACCGTGCCCTGAATGTGCGCGCTGGCGTCGTCGGCGCCGCTCGGCGCACTGTGGCGGTAGTCGTCGTTGGCCGGATAGTTGACCGCGTAGACCTCGACGGAACGGCCGGCGAGCTGCGAGGTGAGGTCGTCGACGAAGGCCTGACCGACGTTGCCCAGACCCGGCTCTTGGTGGGTTCCGCGGGCGAAAACGATCGAGACGTCGGTGCACGGATCCGCTGAGGCGGTCGGAGCTGCCATCGGCACGCTCGTCAGCGTCCACGTCGTCACGACTAAGACACCTAAGACACCTAAGACACCTAGGACACCAGCGAATAAGACACCAACGAAACGTGCGAGGCTGCGTGCGGTCATGTCCAGAATCCTGACACACGTGGGCGACATCACCACAAGCGGCCAACCGCCCGAATCAGGGCAGGGTGTCGTTGCTGAGGCCCTGCTCTTGATTGCCAGACCATTTCAAAGTTTCCAGTGCAACGGCGACGCGAACGGTGGTGCGATCCAACGGCCGGGGAAGAAGCCGTTGCGCCGTGTCAAGGCGGTTCAGCAGGGTGTTGCGGTGAACGTAAAGCTGTTGTGCAGCCCGGGCGGCGTTGCACTGCTCGTTGATATAGGTCAGCAGGGTCTCACGCAATACCGAGCCGGCGGACGCAAAGGATCCGAGCGTGCTGGTGATGAAATCGTCTGCGTACTCCGGGTTTTGGGTGAGCATTGCGACCATTTGAATATCGTCGAAGTACGCGACCTGCTGGCGCGAACGCAACCGCACCATCATCTGCTGGGCGGTACGGGCTTGTTGATGACTGCGCCGAAAACCTTCCAGGCCTTGGGCTTTGGCGCCAATCGCGATGCGCAGCCTAGGCGTTTCCTGCAGCGCTCGGCGGACCTGGTCAGTGTTGATCTCGACGGCGTCTTTGAACCATACCCACCTGGTCGCTTCGCCGGTCAGCACGGTAAGAGGCTGCACACAACCAACGGCATGGCCCAGCGCGGCGGTGGTGCGGTCCAGCACGTGATACTCGTCGTCGGACTCATCACACCAAATGACCGCTGCGGTATGGGATCCGGCGAGGGAGTAGCCGAGTCTTACTTCGGCACGCTGGTGGTTGATCGACTCGCCGGCGAGGATGGAGTCCACGATCTTGCGACGCTCCACGAGAACTCCCTGCGCAAGTTCGTTGTGCTCCAACTTCATCTGTGTGTTGATGTGGGCGAGTGTGGCATCGACGAAATCGCTTGCCGACTTTGCGGCCTCCGCCAAGAGCGTGTGCAATTCGTGCGGGTGCGACGAGAGTTCGAAGACGATGTCCATCCACCGTTGCAGGGCAACGTTCTGGCCGATGCGGTAGACGTCTTGTACCGCGGTCCCGAGGCCGCGGCGCACCAGAAGCCGAGCCATGCGCAGCGGCTCTGGCCCCAGATACGCCGTGACCGGTGCGCCCGGGTCACGCAGGTGGCTGGTGGCGAAGTGCACCAGGCTCGCTCGGTTCGACGCGCTAACCGCGCCGGCCAGGGTCGGATCTGCCGCGATAGCGGGATTTGCGGCCACCGTGGCGTAATCCAGGCCGGCCAACCAGTCCGGGCTCGGATTGAGAGCGATCCAGGCTCCCTGGCGGATCAGCTCACGCGTTTGCGGTGAAAGTCTGCTATCTACCACGGAAAACCATTCGGTCGTAGGCGCACTTTGCAGTTTCATGAGGTCTCTCACCTGGGGCAGGGGTGATATCGCCGGCGGGGCCGGGAGTCGCTTCGCAATAAAAGCTACATTAATGCATCTTATGCAGTCAAGTATTATATACTTTTATGTATCCTTTGGGTGTTTGGTGTGTTGCTGCCCAGCTATTCAGCGCTAGAGTCGCAGGCGATGCGTCGTACCTGGACCTGGACATTCGACCTTCCGCCCGAGGAACTCTGGCCGTTGCTGGCTGACACAAACCGGCTCAACGAGGCCCTCGGCCTAGCTCCGTACACCTTGCAGGAGACGCCACAACCCAACGGCACCGTGCTGCGCCGTGGCCGTGGCAAAGCGGGCGGCTTCGCGCTGGAGTGGGAGGAGAAGCCCTACGAATGGATCTCGGGCCGGCATTTCCGCCATTCGCGAGTGTTCAGTAGGGGTCCATTCCGCCGTTTTGGCCCGGTCTTCGACCTCGCATCCGACGGTAAGGGTGGCTCACGCGTCACCTACACGCTCGAATGGGAGCCATTGAGCTTGGCGGGCCGCATGTTTGGCGCGCGCCTGGCGAGCCAGGCGGGCGAGAACGTCGCCAGGCGCATCCAGGAAGCGGTAGCTTTTGCCCGCGGCGACGACGCCTCGGAGCGAATTACGCCCTTCGTCGTGCCGGAGCCGAAACTGCCGTTCGGATCACGCGAACGGTTGATGGCGATGAGGCGTGAGATCGACCGCAGCCCTTATGGAAACGGGTTGGGTGGCCGGCTTTCGGACCTCGTCCTGCATGGCATGGCCGCTGACCTTGCCCGCTTACGACCCAAGAGGCTCGCAAGGGAGTTCGGCGTGCCTCCGCGCGCCGCCGCCGAAGCCTGGTTCACCGGGGTCAAGGTGGGACTGTTCGACATGAGGTGGGATGTCCTGTGCCCCAACTGCCGCGGCGCCCAAACCAGTGTCGCCACGCTCGCCGACCTGCCCCGCGGCGCGCACTGTTCATCGTGCAACATCGATTACGAACGCGATTTCGCGCGCAATGTCGAACTGACGTTTGCGCCAGCACCGACAGTGCGCCCCCTGCCCGTCGGGAATTTCTGTTTGTCCGGCCCGTTCTCGACTCCACATGTGGTGTTACAGGTCCTTCTCGGTCCGGGGGAGCGGCGCACCGTGAGCGCCAACCTCACCGCCGGTTCGTATCGGCTGCGCACCCTGCATCCCGGTGCGGTCGTCGACGTCGAGTACGAATCCGGCTCGTTTCCGGGCCTGTGCATCACGGGCTCGGGTGTAGAACTCGCGCCAGGGGCCGCAGAGTCGGGAACGGTGACCTTCGTCAACGAAGCCGGCTTCGAACTGGCCGCGCTGGTGGAAGACCGCACCTGGACGCGTGACACCCTGACCGCCCCAGAAGTCATTTCCCTGCAGGCATTTCGCGACCTGTTCGCTGAGGCGACGCTGCGGCCGGGCGACGACGCCGGGGTCGCTCAAGTCGCGTTGTTGTTCACCGATCTCCGCGGTTCGACGGCGCTGTACGAACGGGTCGGCGACGCCGCTGCCTACAACCTGGTACGCGAGCACTTCACATTGCTGGCGGCGATCGTGCGCGCACACGATGGCGCAGTGGTCAAGACGATCGGGGACGCTGTCATGGCCTCGTTCAATGATCCCGCGCAAGCGGTGCGCGCGGCGCTGGCGATGCAGGCCGGGATCGCGTCGTCCGGACATGGCGGCGAGGACCTGGTGCTGAAAGTGGGGGTTCATGCCGGCCCCGCCGTGGTGGTGACGCTGAACGACCGGTTGGACTACTTCGGCTCCACGGTGAATATGGCTGCGCGCCTTCAGGGCCAGAGCGCCGGGGAGGACATCGTCTTGTCCGAAGCAGTCGCCGCCGACCCCGCTGTGCAACAGCTGTTGGCCGGGATCCCTGCCCGCCGAGAAACGGTTGCGCTCAAGGGCTTTACCGAGCCGGTCGGGTTTCTGCGACTGTCGAGTTTGGGATCGTCCCCGAAAGGGCAGGATATAGCTGTCAATTAACACCCAATGAGACACCCAATGAGCACGAATCGAGGTGTGCCATGTGGTCACTCGTATGCCGTCTGATGGCCGTCGCCGCCATGACGTTGGCGCCGATGGCCGTCGTTACGGCGGTGTCGCCGGGAGTGAGCAAAGCGGACTGTGCCGACGGCGAGTGGTGGGATCCGACCGGCAAAGTGTGCCGGCCGCTGGGCGTCGGACCGCAACCACTCGATTGCGCCGCCGGAGAATGGTGGGACCCCACCGCGAACGTGTGCCGGCCGCTGGGGGTGGGACCGCAGCCGCTCGCCTGTGAAAACGGCGACTGGTGGGATCCGGGGACCAACACGTGCCGGCCGCCGCTGATCCCGCCGGCGGGGTGACGGCTCAGGTCGCGGGTGGCGGGAATCCGCCCGTTGCCACCGGGCCCCATCGGCGCGGCGTCACGCGGATGAGGCATTTGCCCTGGTCAAGCATCGCCTTGCGATAGTCCTGCCAGTCCGGGTGTTCACCGGCGATCGCGCGGTAATAGTCGACCAGCGGTTCGACTGCGTCAGGGACGTCGATCACCTCGGCGTCGCCGTCAACCTGCACGTAGGCGCCGTTGAAGTCGTCGGACAGCACCACAATGCTCGCCCTGGGCGTGCGCCGGATATTGACGCTCTTGGCCCGCTGCGGGTAGCTCGCGATGACCAGCCGGCCCTGATCGTCGACACCGCCGGTGACCGGCGAACTCTGCAGCGACCCGTCGGCGCGAAAAGTGGTCAGCACCATGCGATGTCGCGGCCGCACGAAATTCAGCAATTCTGGTCTGCCCACCACGTCGGCTGTCGCAAATTTTGGTGCCATCAGTCCAACCTAAACTGTCCCGAGTGGCCGAACTGACCCTCGCGGAGTTGCGCAGCCGCCTCGGCGACCTGACCGTCCGCGACGCCGCTCGGCTGCGCAGGCGCCTCCAGCAGGTACGCGGCGGAAACCCGGGAAAGCTGCAGCAGCTCGCCGATCAGATTTCCGCAGCGCAGGCCTTGGTCGCAGCCCGCCGAGCCGCCATACCCGCCATCAGCTACCCGGACCTGCCGGTCAGCGAGCGCCGTCAGGAAATCGCGGAGGCCATACTGCACCACCAGGTGGTCGTCGTGGCCGGCGAAACCGGTTCGGGCAAGACCACTCAGCTGCCCAAGATCTGTCTCGAACTCGGCCGCGGCGTGCGTGGCACGATCGGTCACACCCAGCCTCGGCGACTGGCAGCGCGCACCGTCGCGCAGCGTATCGCCGACGAACTGCACTCCCCGCTGGGTGAGGCAGTCGGTTACACCGTGCGCTTCACCGACCAGGTGAGCGACCGGACGCTGGTCAAGCTGATGACCGACGGCATTCTGCTCGCCGAGATCCAGCGCGACCGCCGGTTACTGCGCTACGACACGCTCATTCTGGACGAAGCACACGAGCGCAGCCTCAACATCGACTTCCTGCTCGGATATCTTCGCGAGCTGCTGCCACGCCGCCCCGATCTGAAGGTGATCGTCACCTCGGCAACAATCGAACCGCAGCGTTTCGCGGCGCATTTCGGCGGGGCACCCATCGTGGAAGTGTCCGGACGCACCTATCCGGTGGAAATCCGGTACCGGCCGCTGGAAGTGATTGTTCGGCCTGGTCCAGAAGATGATCCCGACGACCCCGACCAGGAGATCGTCCGGACCGAAACGCGCGACGAGGTCGAGGCGATCGTCGACGCCGTCGAGGAACTGCGGTCGGAGCCACCGGGCGATGTCCTGGTGTTCTTGTCCGGCGAGCGTGAAATCCGCGACACCGCAGAGGCATTGGCCACCCTGCAAAGCGGGCCCATGCCTACCGAAGTGCTGCCGCTCTACGCCCGGTTGCCGACCGCTGAGCAGCAGAAGGTGTTCGCGCCGCATACCGGGCGACGCGTCGTGCTGGCCACCAACGTCGCCGAGACATCGCTGACCGTGCCCGGCATCCGCTACGTGGTCGACCCCGGAAATGCCCGAATCTCGCGTTACAGCCGGCGTTTGAAGGTGCAGCGGCTGCCGATCGAACCGATCTCGCAGGCCTCCGCCGCCCAACGCGCCGGCCGCTGCGGCCGGGTAGCGCCCGGCGTGTGCATCCGCCTGTACTCCGAACAGGATTTCACCGACCGGCCGCCCTATACCGATCCAGAGATACTCCGGACGAACCTGGCCGCGGTGATCCTGCAGATGGCCGCGCTGCAACTGGGTGACATCGAGAACTTCCCATTCCTCGATCCGCCCGATCGCCGCAGCGTGCGCGACGGCGTCGGGCTGTTGCAGGAACTCGGCGCGTTCGATCAGCACGGTTCGATCACCGACCTCGGCCGCCGGCTGGCGCGACTGCCCGTCGACCCGCGGTTGGGCCGAATGCTCCTGCAGGCCGATACCGAGGGTTGTGTGCGCGAGATGCTGGTGCTGGCAGCGGCATTGACCATTCCCGACCCGCGCGAGCGGCCCGCGGACCGGGAGGACGCCGCCCGTCAGAAGCACGCTCGATTCGCCGACGAGCACTCCGACTTCATCGCCTACCTCAACCTTTGGCAATACCTGCGCGAACAGCGTAAAGAATTGTCCGGTAACGCTTTTCGGAGGATGTGCCGCAACGACTTCCTGCATTACCTGCGCATCCGGGAATGGCAGGATCTGGTCGGGCAACTGCGGAGTATCTGTCGCGATTTGGGGATGGTGGAATCCGACCAGCCGGCTGACCCGGCCCAGATCCACGCGGCTTTGCTGGCCGGGTTGCTATCCCATGTGGGCATGCGCCGCGAGGACGGCCGAGAGTACGTGGGCGCGCGCAATGCACGCTTCGTCCTGGCACCCGGTTCGGCACTGACCAAACGTCCGCCGCGCTGGGTGGTCGTCGCTGACCTGGTGGAAACCAGTCGCTTGTACGGACGGATCGCCGCCCGGATTCAGCCCGAGATCGTCGAGCGGGTAGCCGGTGACCTGGTGCAGCGCACCTACAGCGAGCCGCACTGGGACGCCAAACGCGGTGAGGTGATGGCTTTCGAGCGGGTGACGCTGTATGGCCTGGTGCTGGTGACGAATCGCCGCGTCGGATATGGGCGGGTGGAACCGACGGTCGCGCGAGAGTTGTTCATCCGTCACGCGCTGGTAGAGGGCGACTGGCACACCCGCCACCACTTCTTCCGGGACAACACGCGACTGCGCACCGAACTCGAGGAGCTCGAAGAGCGAGCCCGTCGCCGCGATCTGCTCGTCGGGGACGACGAGATCCTTGAGTGGTACGACGCTCGCGTCCCGGCCGAGGTCGTTTCGGCGCGACACTTCGACGGCTGGTGGAAGAAGCAGCGGCACCGGACCCCCGATCTGCTGACGTTCACCCGCGACGATCTGCTGCGCACCGAGGACCGCAATGACAGCGATCGCCCGGATGCCTGGCGCACCGGCGACGCCGCGCTGCCGTTGTCGTACCGGTTCGACCCCGGCGCTGACGACGACGGTGTCACGGTGCACATTCCCATCGACGTGCTGGCCCGGCTGGGTGGTGACGAATTCGCTTGGCAGGTACCGGCGCTGCGCGAGGAACTCATCACCGCTCTGATTCGCTCACTGCCGAAAGACCTGCGGCGCAACTTCGTTCCGGCACCCGACACTGCCCGGGCAGTGTTGGCCCGGCTCGACCCTGGCGGTGCACCGCTGCTGGAGGCTCTGCAGCGCGAATTGCGCCGCCGCACCGGGGTTGTGGTGCCGGTCGACGCTTTCGACCTGGACAAGTTGCCGCCCCATCTGCGCGTGACGTTCGCCGTGGAGTCCGCGGACGGCACCGAGGTGGCCCGCGGCAAGGACCTGCGCACGCTGCAGCACCGGCTCGCGGGGGCAACCCGTAGTGCCGTCGCCAGCACCGTGGCCGGCGAGCTGGAACGCACCGGATTGCATGATTGGCCAGCCGATCTCGCGGAGTTGCCGCGAGTTATCGAACGCATGGTGGCCGGACGCGCGGTGCGCGGCTACCCGGCCCTGGTGGACACTGGTAGCGCTGTGGACCTGCGAGTGTTCGCGACCCCGGCCGAGCAGCGCAGTGCGATGCGCCCGGGCCTACGGAGGTTGCTTCGGCTGAGTCTGGCATCCCCGGTCAAAGTGGTTGAGCGGCAACTAGATCCGCGCACCCGTCTGACACTGGGGGCAAACCCGGACGGCTCGCTGACCGCGCTGGTGGAGGATTGCGCCGACGCCGCCACGGACGCACTGGCCGCCGAACCGGTCTGGACCCTGGCCGAGTTCACCGCGCTGCGGGATCGTGTCGGCAAGGCCCTGGTGTCGACGACCACGGACCTGATAAGCCGCAGCGAAAAGGTGTTGGTCGCCGCGCGCGAGGTGCAACTACTGCTGCCCGCACATCCGCCGTCGGCACAGGCGGAGGCGGTCGCCGACATCCGGGCGCAGCTCGACCGGTTGCTGCCGCGGGGGTTCGTCACCGGCACCGGACGCGCGCACCTCGACGACCTGACCCGCTACCTGACTGCCATCCAACGTCGCCTCGAGAGGCTGCCGCAGGCAATTCAGGCCGACCGGGAACGCATGCACCGGGTACACGCCGTCCAAGACGCCTATGCCGACCTCGTGCACACACTGCCGTCGAGTCGAACAGCCGCCGAAGACGTCCTCGACATCGGCCGCCAGATCGAAGAACTGCGGGTGAGTTTGTGGGCCCAGCAGCTTGGCACCCCGCGCCCGGTCAGCGAACAACGGATCTACCGCGCCATCGATGCCGTGCGGGAGCGGGCTTAGTCCCGCCGGCCCCGGGTGCGACGTAGCCACCGGCCGTGCTTGATGTCCTTGGCATCGGCCGCTTCCTTCTTTTCCACCACGCGGGTGTCCTTGGGCGGCAACTGAAGTTCTCGCTCGGCGGCGATCCCGGCCTGCAACTGGCGTCCGCGCTCCAATTCGGCGTCGAGTTCGGCACCGAACAGAAGCGCCACATTGGTCAGATACAGCCACAGCAGGAACACGATGACGCCACCCAGCGCGCCGTACGTCTTGTTGTAACTGCTGAAATTACTGACGTAGAAACCGAAGCCGACCGACGCCAGCGCCCACGCCAGGATCGCCACACCCGCGCCGATGCTCAGCCAGCGGAACTTCGGCTGCTGCACGTTGGGAGTGATGTAGTAGAGAATCGCCACCGCCAGCGAAACGAAAACCAGGATCACCGGCCACTTGGCGATGGTCCACATGGTCTGCGCGGCTTCGCCCAGCCCGATCGCGCCGCCGACGGCGTCGGTGACCGGCCCGCTCACGACCAGCATCAGGGCCACCGCGGCCACCAGCACCAGCCCGGCCAGCGTCAACGCCAACTGCAGCGGGCGCAGCTTCCAGACCGGCCGCCCTTCGACGACCTCATAGATGCGGTTCATCGCCCGACCGAATGCGCCCACATAGCCCGAGGCCGACCACAACGCCGCGAGGATGCTGAACACGAGCGCGAACCCTGCCGACGGATTCTCGACGACCTGCGACACAGGCTGCCTGAGCATGTCGACGGCTGAAGCCGGCACCAGGTCGCCGGCAGCATCGAGTAACGCCGCGGTGGTACGCCCGCCCTGGCCGAAGACCCCGAGCAACGAAACCATCACCAGCAGCGCCGGAAACAACGACAGCACTGCGTAGTACGTCAACGCGGCCGCCAGGTCGGTGCATTGGTCACTGAGGAATTCGCGCCCGGTCTTGCGCAGCACGAACAGCCAGGACGCCTTGGTCAGGTCGTGCGGAGACTCCGGCTTGCTCGGATCGTCCGGATCCGGTGCCCGCTTCTTGTCCTCGGTGAGGTCATCGTCAGATTTGCTGTGGGCCATACCAGTCCGTTTCCCGCCCAGCACCGCATTCACACCAGTCGCCTCGTGCGCATCGAGCGGGGCGATGGAAGTATCACAGAGTGCCCTCCAAAAAACCGCAGACAATCTCCTATCCGGCGCCCGACCCACGTCCGCGCCGCCACGACGCCGAACATCTCGACCCGCACGTCATCGTGCTGTTCGGCGCGACGGGCGATCTTGCCAAACGCAAGCTCCTTCCCGGCCTGGCGTATCTGGACCAATCCGAGCTGGCACCGAACATCGAAATTGTCGCGACATCGCTGGAGGATCTCAGCGACGACGAATTCCGCGAGCTGGCGAAGAAGGCGATCGACGCTTTCGGTACCCACAAACTCAACGACGAAGAGTGGGCCAATTTCGCCAAGACCATCACCTACGTCTCTCAGGGTGCCGGTCCTGAAGCGTTGGCCCAAGCCGTCGCCAAGGCGGAGCAGAATCTGGGCGAGGGGGTGCGGCGACTGCACTACCTGTCCGTCCCGCCCAAAGCCGCGCGCGCGGTGATCACCATGTTGCGCGACGCCGAACTCGTCGACCGCTCCCGGGTGGTGATGGAGAAGCCGTTCGGCACCGATCTGGACAGCGCGGTGTCGCTCAACAATTTCCTGCACGAGACCTTCGCGGAATCCCAGATCTTCCGCATCGACCATTTCTTGGGGAAGGAGGCAGCGCAGAACATTTTGGCGTTCCGTTTCGCCAACGGGCTCTTCGAGCCGATCTGGAACCGCAATTTCATCGACCACATCCAGATCGACATTCCCGAGGCCCTCGGACTGGACGAGCGCGCGAACTTCTACGAGGAAACCGGTGCCTATAAGGACATGGTGGTCACCCACCTCTTCCAGGTGATGGCGTTCGTGGTGATGGAACCGCCGACAGCGCTGGAACCCCGCGCCATCAGCGAGGAGAAGAACAAGGTGTTCCGGTCTATGCTGCCGGTCGAGACCTCCCATGTGGTGCGCGGTCAATATGCCGGGTACCGCGAGGAAGACGGCGTGGCCAGGGATTCCGACACCGAAACCTTCATCGCACTCAAGGTCGGGATCGACAACTGGCGTTGGGCCGGTGTACCGATCTATCTGCGGACCGGAAAAAAGATGGCGGAAGGCATCCGCATCATTTCGATCGCGTTCAAAGAAGCTCCCCGCACCATGTTCCCGCCCGGCTCCGGAGTGGGGACGCAAGGACCCGACCATTTGACGTTCGACCTCGCCGACAACTCGAAAGTGTCGCTGTCCTTCTACGGCAAGCGGCCGGGTCCCGGTATGAAGCTGGACAAGTTGTCCATGCAGTTCTCCACCCAGGAGATCGACTCGGCCGAGGACGTGCTCGAGGCGTACGAACGGCTCATTCTTGACGCGATGCGCGGGGATCACACCCTGTTCAACACCGCCGAAGGCATCGAATCCCTTTGGGAGCGTTCGGAACAACTCCTCAACGATCCGCCGCCGGCCAAGATGTACCAGACCGGGACTTGGGGCCCGAACGCCATCCACCAACTCATCGCGCCCAACGCTTGGCGGCTGCCGTTCGAGCGGGAATGGCGCGAACGAAAAGGTTAGCGACGAGCGCCACCCGGTCGAGTCGGTGCTCATCACCCGCTAGGTTGAACAGCGTTCCGAACTATCCGGAGGGAGATGCGGTGCCCGAAACCGCGGCCATGGCCGAGGCTGATCGTGCGTGGATGATCGACACGCTGCTGTCGCTGTTGCAGACGCCCAGTCCTTCTGGGCGTACCGACGCGGTGATGCAGTTGATCGGCGACACGTTCGATGATTTCGGCGTCCCGTTCTCACTGACCCGGCGCGGGGCGCTGATGGCTGAGCTGGCGGGGGAGTCGAAGACGACCGACCGGGCGCTGGTCGTCCATGCCGACACGATCGGCTGCATGGTCCGCCGGCTCAAGGACAACGGCCGTCTCGAACTGGTTCCGGTAGGCACTTTCTCGGCACGGTTCGCGGCGGGCGCGCGAGTCCGGATCTTCCTCGACGACCCCGAGGAATTCATCACCGGAACCGTGATGCCGCTCAAGGCCAGCGGCCACGCTTTCGGTGACGAGATCGACACGCAACCCACCGACTGGGAGCACGTCGAAGTCCGCGTCGACCGCAGGGTGTCTTCGCGCGAGGACCTCGCCGAGCTGGGCCTGAACGTCGGCGATTTCGTTGCGCTGATCGCAAGCCCCGAACTCGCCGCCGACGGTTTCATCGTCTCCCGCCACCTGGACGGCAAGGCCGGCGTGGCGGTTGCCCTGACGTTGGCCAAGAACTTCTCGGAGAACAAGGTGGTGTTGCCACACCGCACCACGATCATGGTGACCATCACCGAAGAGGTCGGTCACGGCGCCAGTGACGGTCTGCCCGCCGGTGTCGCCGAGCTGATCTCGGTGGACAACGCCGTGTGCGCGCCCGGCCAGCACTCCCTCGAGGACGGCGTGACGATCCCGATGGCCGATATGCACGGCCCGTTCGACTACCACCTCACCAGGAAGCTCTGCCGTCTCGCCGAGGAGCACAAAATCCCGTATGCGCGGGACGTATTCCGCTACTACCGGTCCGATGCGGCGGCGGCCATCGAGGCGGGCGCAGGCACCCGCGCGGCGCTCGTCGGCTTCGGGCTCGACGGCAGCCACGGCTGGGAGCGCACTCATATGTCGTCGCTGGAGGCGACGTACAACCTGCTGCACTGCTGGCTGCAGACGCCGCTCACCTTCGCCAAATGGGACGCCAAGCCGTCGGGCAAACTGCGCGACTTCCCGTCGTCGAAACAACCGGCGCCCACCGAACAGTGGGTCCCGTTGGCCCGCGGCGAACATGCAGAGCCCGGCGATGCGTCACCCGGTACGACGTGGCCGCCGTCGGAGGGCCCGCATCACTGACCGGGTGCCGGTTCAGTCCGGCACGTAATCGAAGGTGTCGGGGTGGGCGCCGGTGCGTCCGTCCTCGCCGCGGTCCAGGCCGGTGATGGCCGCCATGTCGTCGCCGGTCAAGCTGAAGTCGAAGATGTCGTAGTTCGATTTCATCCTGTCGGGGGACACCGACTTCGGAAAGACGATGTCGCCGCGCTGAATGTGCCAGCGCAGCACCACTTGTGCGGGAGTTCTGCCCAGCGGCTCGGCGATGCCGGCGATCACTTCGTCATCGAGGACCTTGCCCTGAGCGATCGGCGACCACGCCTCGGTCGCGATGCCGTGCTCGATGCCGTAGGCCCGCACCCGCTCGTTGGTCAGGTAAGGGTGCACTTCGATCTGGTTCACCGCGGGCACCGTCTGCGAACCTTCGGCGAGCCGATCCAGATGGTCGGGTTGGAAGTTGGACACCCCGATGCTGCGGGCCCGCCCGTCCCGAGCGAATTCCTCGAGCGTGTTCCACGTCGAGACGAAGTCGCCGTCATAGAGCATCGGCAGCGGCCAGTGGATGAGAAACAGGTCGACGTAGTCCGAGCCCAGCGCAGACAGCGTGTCGTCGAACGCCCGGCGCGCATCGTCGGGCCGGTGGAAGCCGTTGTTGAGTTTGCTGGTGATGAAGACGTCGGCGCGGTCGACGCCGGCGTCCCGGATGCCTTGGCCCACTTGCTTTTCGTTGCCATACATTTGCGCGGTGTCGATGTGGCGATAACCCACTTCGAGCGCGGAACGTACCGCGGCGGGGGTTTCATCGGGTTCAATCTGGAAGACACCGAACCCCAGCTGCGGGATGGTGTTCCCGTCGTTGAGGGTGATAGCCGGAACATTGCTCATAGTTGTGGGGTGCCCACTTCCGGCGGTAACCCAACCACCGGCACCCCACGACAGAAAGTGACCGACTGCATGGCACCCACATTGCGTCCTCGCCGATCCGCGCTCTATCTGCCCGGCAACAAGCCCAGGGCACTGGAGAAGGCCAAGACGCTGCCGGCGGACGTGCTGCTCTTCGACCTCGAGGACGCCGTGGGACCGGACGCGAAAGCAACGTCCCGAGCGCAGGTGTGCGAGGCGGTTTCGTCAGGGAGTTACGGACCGCGGGAGGTCGTGGTGCGGATCAACGGCTTGGGCACCGACTGGCACGACGGCGATCTCGCCGCCGCGGCGGGTTCGGCCGCCCACGGGGTGCTGGTGCCGAAGGTCGAGACCGGTGAACAGGTCGAAACGCTCACCGCAGCCCTGGACAAACTCGACGCGCCGGAGTCGATGCAACTGTGGGCGATGATCGAAACGCCGCGGGCTTTTCTCCGGATTGAGGAAATCGTTTCCGCGAGCGAACGATTGGCGGTGCTGGTCATCGGCACCAACGACCTGATCAACGAACTGCATGCCGTGCACCTGCCTGGCCGCGCCCCCGTGGTGCCCGCGTTGGCCCTGGCGGTACTGGGCGCCCGAGCGGCCGGCAAGGTCATCCTGGACGGCGTCTTCAACGACATCACCGATGAAGATGGCTTCCGGGCCGAGGCACGCCAAGGCCGGGAGATGGGGTTCGACGGCAAGACCCTCATCCATCCGTCCCAAGTCGGTCCGGCCAACGACGTGTTCGGTCCGTCGGAGGACGAGTTGACGCACGCCCGCAAGGTGGTGTCGGCATACGAGGAAGCGCAGGCTGCCGGCAACAGCGTTATCACGGTCGACGGCCGGATGGTCGAAAGTCTGCACGTGCGGGACGCCCAGCGAATCCTGGCACTCGCCGACGCCATCGCCGAGATGGGCTCCTAGCGGCGGTTAACTGGTCGATTGGGCGGTGCTGTGCTGCTCGATCCACTTGGACAGGGCATCCTCGAGCGCGGCGGCAGCATCCATGCCGGCACTCTCGGCAGCCCGCTCGAACTGCTCGACGATCTCCGTCGGGATCGAGGCATTCACCCTGGAGCGCGTCGGCTTGGGTTTGGGCGCAGGGGCTTCCGACACGTGCCGAGCCGCCGTCGCGTCCATGGTTTCCCGTAGCGCCGGAATCTCGTCCAGCAGCCGGGCCAAGTCGTCGCGCTCGATGCGCAGCATTTCGGCCGGTCCGATCGTGGTCACGGTGGCAGACCGCAGTTTCCCGCGGCGCAGCGCGGATTCGCCGATGACTTCGCCCGCGCCCACCACGGCGACGCGGTCGTCACCGACGTACACCCCGGCCTCCCCGCTGAGCAGGATGAAACACGCGTCCGACGGGGTTTGCTCCCGGATCAACGGCCAGGGCACCGACTGCGAAGTGTGATGCGCCGAGCGCACCAGGCGTTCGAGGTCGCTGTCGGAGAACTTCTCGAAAGCGGAGAACTCGCGTAGCCGACGGGCGTCTCGACGGGCTTTTTCTTGTTCAGAGTCCACGTCGTCGTGTTTCATTTGGGCTCCCGTTGGGCTCGCGATCGGACAATGTGACCGACGTCGCAGAGCCTAACGCGAAACGGCGCTATTTCCTCGAACTCATTTCAAGACGGCCGAAAATGGCGCTTCTAGTGTCGCCGGGAGTTCGCTGTCGGGCTTTGCGCGGATTCCCACTTGGCAGCCAACGACCTCGTTACCGTCGTGCCGGCAGCGAGTTCGACTTGGAACGTCTCGCCCTCGTCGCCCTCGAACGTGATGACGAACCCGTTGTCGGTGGAGTCCTTGAACACCACTTTGTAGGCCCCGGCACCGTTTCCGCGGTCCATGGCGATGACGTCGCCGGGAGCGACGTCATCAATACGATCGTTTCCGGAAACTCCAGTCATGCCCTCGAAGGTAGCCGATCGCCGGGAACCCCAACGGGCGCGCATCCGTTGGACGTGGCAATGACTGCGACGCTTCCGGATCACGAAATGCGCGGCGCGCGACCGGTTGATCTGGCCGACCGCCTGCTCGAGGTCAAACGCATCTACCACGAACCCGGCATCGAACGTTTCGAGCGGGCGCGTGAAGTCCTGGGCCGATTCCCCGACGCCGAGCGCGTTCAAGTCGCCTCGCATCAAGCCATATCGTGCCTGTACGGCAACGAGGGCAACGTCGAGGACTGGGTGCGGATCAAGCGGGAAACGCTGGTGCTGGGGGAGAAGAAGAGTCTGTCCGCGCGCCGTAACGAGCGGTCCAGCGACTGGATCGCACCGTCGACGGCCAATGGCTGCGCGATGGCGTGCTCATACTGCTACGTCCCGCGCCGCAAGGGATACGCCAACCCGATCACGGTGTTCGCCAACATCGACACGATCACCGGCTACCTCGAGCGACACGCGGCCCGCCAGGGTGTCAAGCCGGAGCCCAACCAGTGCGATCCAGTCGACTGGGTCTACGACATCGGCGAGAACAGCGACTGCTCGGTCGACGCCATGGTGTCGGACAACGTTCGCGATCTCGTCGACCTCTTCGCGCGAATCCCCAACGCCAAAGCCAGTTTTGCCACCAAATTCGTCAACCGGGATCTGCTCGGCTACGACCCGCGCGGCGGCACCCGGGTGCGGTTCAGCCTGATGCCCAAAGAGACGTCCCGCCTGGTCGACATCCGCACCTCCAAGGTGGCCGACCGGATCGCGGCATTGGATGATTTCGTCGAGGCCGGCTTCGAGGTGCATCTGAATCTCAGCCCGGTCGTCGTTTACGAAGGCTGGCAAGAAGACTGGGCTGAGTTGCTCGATCAGATCGCCGACGGCACCAACGAACGCACCAAGCAACAACTCGCGGCCGAGATCATCTTCCTGACCCACAACGAGGGTTTGCACGAGGTCAATCTCGGATGGCACCCCAAGGCGGAAGAATTGCTGTGGCGACCCGATCTGCAGCAACTCAAGCGCAGCCAGAGTGGCCAGTGGAACGTACGGTACAAGAGTCCGTGGAAGGGCCGGTGGGTGCAGGATCTCACGGACCTGCTCGCGGTGAAGCTGCCCACCTGCCGGGTCCGCTACGCGTTCTGAGGTGACCAAATGGGACAACGCGACGACGACGCGACCGACAAGCTGCTGCAGGAACTGCTGTGGACCTACGGGCCGTGCGGTCAGGAAGACGAGGTGCGCGCCGTCTGCGCGCGCGAACTGCGCCCCTTCGTCGACGACATGTGGACAGATGACGCCGGGAACCTGGTCGGCCATATCCGTGGTAGCAACTCTGCCCGCGAGGGCTCGGGGACACGGGTCATGGCGCATATGGACGAGTTGTCCATGCTCGTCAAGCGGGTGGAATCCGACGGCACGCTGCATTTGACCCAACTGGGCGTGATGTATCCCGGCAATTTCGGGTTGGGCCCGGTGGTGGTGCTCGGCGACCATGACGTCCTCACCGCGGTGCTGACCCTCGGATCGGAGCACACCACCAAAGAGAGCCAGCGCATCTGGGAGACCAAACCCGATCAGGGCGATCGGGCGCTGGATTGGCAGCACGTCTATGTCTTCACCGGCCACACCCACGACGAACTCGTTGCCGCCGGAGTCCATCCCGGCACCCGGGTCTGCGTGCACCGCAGCAAGAGGACGCTGGTCGAGTTCGGCGACTACGTCGGCTCTTACTTCCTTGACGACCGCGCGGCGGTCACTGCTCTGCTCAACGTCGCGCGACTGCTCCGCGAGAGCGACCAACGACCGGCCGAGGATCTGTATCTGGTTTTCACCACCAACGAAGAGGTGGGTGGGATCGGCGGTTCCTACGCCAGCGCCACCCTCCCCGGCACCCTCACGCTCGCTTTGGAAGTCGGCCCCACGGAGGAGGAGTACGCCACGACGGTCAGCGGCGGTCCGATCGTCGGCTACAGCGACGCGCAGTGTGTCTACGACAAAGCCGTTGCCGATCGGCTGATGAAGGTCGCGCGCGAGCGAGGGCTCGACCCGCAGGCGGCCGTACTGGGCGCGTTCGAATCCGACGCCTCGCACTCCAAGACCGCCGGTCTCACGCCGCGAGCGGGACTCCTGTGCCTACCGACGCTGAGCACGCACGGTTTCGAAGTCATCGCCCGCCACGCGATCGACGACATGGCCGCGGTAATCGTCGATTTCGTGCGCGAATGACCGCGAATAACCGCCAATGACCGCCGATGACCGCCGATGACCGCGAATAACCGCGAATGACGTGGGCGAGGGGCCTCAGCTCGAGGCGCTGAGGATCTTGATCGCGAAGACGAGCGAGTCGCCCGGCCGGATTCCGGCGCTGGGCTGACCCTCCGGGTAACCGTCGGCCGGCGTCATCGCGACGGCGACAGTCGACCCGACCTTCTGTCCCGCGATCGCCTTCTGGAAGCCCGTTATGACACCGGTCAGGGAGAAGGAGACCGGCGCGCCCCGTTCGAAGCTGTTGTCGAATACCGTCCCGTCACGTCCGTTGACGCCCATGTAGCAGACCGACACCCTCGCCATGGCCGGTACCACCGGTCCGTCTCCGGCGTGCAGCGTCTGCACCTGGGTCTGGTTCACGCTGAACGGACCCGTCACGGCCACTCGCGGTGCCGTCGCGTCGGTGGGTCCGGTGACCGCGACGCTGCCGGTGGTGCCGTTCAGCGTCCAGTCGGGGGTGGCGCTGTTCTGCGGGGCCGCGGTGGGGCAGGTGCCGGCCGCGTTCGCCGTGCCGGCCGGTATCAGAACGGTGGCCGCGACGCAGGCCGTGATCGCGGCGAAGGATTGCATCCAGGAGGGCTTCA
The DNA here is from genome assembly GCF_001673315.1 of Mycobacterium asiaticum. GTDB lineage: Bacteria > Actinomycetota > Actinomycetes > Mycobacteriales > Mycobacteriaceae > Mycobacterium > Mycobacterium asiaticum_B. The sequence continues at coordinate 63,469 of NZ_LZLQ01000078.1, forward strand.
CGGGCGTGACGCTACAGAAGCGGGATTGGCCTGGCGCCACCCGCCTCGGTGCGCCGCTCGCCCGACGGGAGCTCAGTGCGCCGTTCGCCCGACGAGATCCGGTGCGCCGCTCGCCCGACGAGATCCGGTCCGTCCGGATCAGTCGTAGATGACAGCCAGACCCCGACGCTCGAGGTCAGCCAACCCGTCACGCATCGCTTGCAGCTGTTCGGGCGAATGCCCCGACCAGTCGGTCAGCTCACCGACGATCCGCACCGGATCGCGGGTGCGGTAGGAGCAGGTGGGGTTTCCGGGGAGCTTCTTGTCGGTGACGTTCGGGTCGTCCTCCAACGGACCTTCCGGCTCCACGATGTAGATGCGGCAGCGCCCGTCGCCCTGAGCTAACTCGGCGCCCCAGACCGCGGCATCCAACGTGGCCGTCACGTAGACGTGGTTGGCGGTGCGGCCGCCGCCGTAGTTCGAACGGCGCCCCGGCACCAGCCGGTCACCTACCGCCAAGTCGGCCTTGGTTCCGTGCAGCAGCACACCTGACTCATAGACAACGAAAGGTTGTGGCACGCTCGGCACAAACAACTCCGTCCGTTTCATACGTGGTAGAGAAATTGTGCAGCACGGTAGCGTCGGATGTGATGGCTGGTGACCCGCAAGGTCAGATCAGAAAGGGAATCGACGGGCATGGCAGCGTTAAGAACCGGCGAAGGTTTCCCCGACGTCGTAGTCACCGCGGTCGCATCCACAACCGCGATTGCGCCGGACGCTGAGGATACCTGGCAGCAACTGTTGCAAGGGCGCAGCGGAATTCGCCAACTCGACAAGACGTTCGTTACCGAATTCGACTCACCGGTGCGCATCGGCGGACCGCTGCATGAGGACTTCGACGAACACCTCAACCGCGTCGAGTCGCGTCGATTCGCGTTCATGCAGAAGATGGCGACGGTGCTGGGCCGGCGACTGTGGGAGCAGGCGGGCTCGCCCGAGGTCGACACCAATCGGTTGATGGTGGCGATCGGCCTGGGTCTGGGCAGCACCGAGGACATTCCGGCCTGGTATGAGGTGTGGAAGGTAAAGGGCATGCGCGCGGTCACGCCGCTGTCGGTGCAGAAATACATGCCCAACGCTCCTGCCGCTGCCGTCGGACTGGACCGGGAGGCGAAGGCGGGTGTCGTGTCGCCAGTGGTGGCCGATGCGTCGGGCGCCGTGGCCATTGCGCAGGCGTGGCGGCAGCTCGTCCTCGGCGAGGCCGACATTGCGATTTGCGGCGGCGTGGAGACCGTCATCGAGGCCGTCCCGACCGCCACGTTCTGGCAGCTGGGCATGCTCTCCACCAACAACGACGACCCCGCCGGCGCCTGCCGGCCGTTCGATGCGCACCGCGACGGCATGGTGTTCGGGGAAGCCGGCGCGTTGCTCCTGGTCGAGACCGAGGAGCACGCCAAAGCACGTGGCGCGACCATTCTGGCCCGCCTGATGGGCGCGTCCGCAACCTCGGATGGATACGACGTCGTCGAACCCGACCCGACCGGTCAGCGCGCCGGTGACGCCATCTCCCGCGCCGTCGATCTGGCCGGGCTGACGCCGGTGGATATCGACCACATCAATGCCCACGCGACGGGAACGAAGAGCGGAGACCTGGCCGAAGCCCGGGCCATTCGGAGAGCGCTCGGTTCGCATACGCCCGCGGTGTACGCCCCGAAGGCGGCGCTGGGCCACTCATTGGGCGCGGCCGGCGCGGTCGAGGCGGTACTGACCGTGCAGGCGCTGCGCGACGGAATCGTGCCGCCCACCTTGAATCTGAAGGAGCTCGACCCCGAGATCGATCTGGACGTCGTCGCCGGTGAGGCCCGGCGCGGCGACTACCGATATGCGGTCACCGAGTCATTCGGGCTGGGCGGAAATAACGTCGCCGTGGTGTTCGGCGCAGCCTAACCCGCCAGTTCGCGAGCGATGGCGTCGAAGGCGCGCAGCGTATCGAGTGTGTGCGGTTCGTGCGAGTCCGGTTGGGCCGACAGTTTGGCGGCAACCATGTCCGCGGCTCGGTTCACGTAGATCATCTGACCGCACATCCCCATGCACAACATGACGTTGTTGCCCTGGTAGGGGAACCACATCTGGTTGCGGTACATCCCGCCCGGCATCTCGTTGTCGTCCGGACTGGCCGCGAATGCCTCACGCGAATCCGGGCCACCTTCCAACGTGTCGGCGATCCAAGCCGGCGGCACCACCTGAAAGTCTGTCAGCGATACGCCATCGCGCAGGAACAGCGACCCGAACCGGATCATGTCGGCAAGGCACGCGTTGACCCCGCCGTCGAACAGTCCGGTGCCCTCCGTATCGACGCCGATGGTGGCGTCAGCCTGGGCGCCGATGCGACTCCACAGCAGCTCCGACATCAGCTCGGGCATGCGTTGAGCGCCGGCCACCTCGCATATCCAGCCGAGTACGTCGGTTTCACATGACCGGTATTGAAACGGTCCGCCATGCGCCGACTCCTGCCGCAGGGTCAGCAGGAACTCCTTCAGTGAGGAAGGGGAGTCCGGACTGCTCTTCGGCGCCCACCCGATCGCCTGGTCGAGGAGGTGAACCTCGGCGGCCGGGTCCCGGTAATTCTCGGAGAACGCGATACCTGACCTCATATCGAGGAGGTGGCGCACCGTCGCACCGTCGTATCCGCAGTTTCGCAGGGCGGGAACGTAATTCGTGACGGGCGCGTCGGGATCGATCAGCTTCGCCGCGTGCAAGGCGCCGACGACAGCGGCCACCAGCGATTTGCTCACCGAGAACAGCAAGTGGCGGGTCTGGGGTCCCAGCTCAGTGCAGTACTCCTCGGCCACCAGCGATCCGCGGTGGCAGACGGCCCAGCCGTCCGTCGCGGTGGTAGCCATCACCGTGCCAACAGTGGTTGTCACCCCGCCGGTGTTGGTCACCGCGATCTCGGCCAGGGGAGCCGTGGCTGCGGGCAAATCCGCGGCCGGCCCGGGCCCACGAGAAATGGTCGCGGTCGGCACCATGTCTTCGACGTGCTGAAAAGACCACTCCGCGTACGGTGCCGAAAACCAGTTGACCAGCGAGACGCCAGCCGGGACGCGAGTCATCTCACGCTCGCGCGACAAGGCGCGAGACGATCGGCGAGGCGGGCACCAGGGGAGTAGAGGCGAACTTCGCCTTCATGCCCTTCACCCATCGCCGGCACCGATCGGTGAGCTGATAATCGTCGGTCTGCAGGTGGCCGCGGGTGACCAGCACCCCGAGTTGGGCGCCTTCCGAGCGCAAGTCACCGGGCGCGGCGACCCGCATGTAGAAGGCCTCAGACCCGTCGAGCAGCGTTGCCCAGTCGTTCGCGGAACGGGCAAACGAGACGCGGCCTTCGTCATCGATCCGCCACACACCGGTGCGTGGCGTCGCGGTGAACAGCTCCACCTCCGGCGACGTCTCGGTGATGATCGCCTGCCCCCACACTTCGTCTTCGCCGTAACCGCGCTCCCAGCGTGTGTTGATCTCTTCGATGTCGAGTTCGTACTCCACGTCCATGTACTCGAGGAGGTGGAAGAGAAACAGCGGCATGTCGGCATAGGCCTCGGTGGTCAGGTTCGTCATCGGACTGGCGCCGCTGAGCCGCGGGTTGACCTCGCCGAGGTAGAGCTCGCCGGAGTCCAGGTCGTGCAGGAGGTCCACCTCGAAGTAGCCGCGGTAACCCTCGCGGCTCAGCACGTCACCCAGCTTGCGCACCATTCCCCGAGCGGCGCGCGTCTGGTCCGGCGGCAGCACCTCACGCCAGATGTCATTGCCGCACCAGCTACCCCGGTGCGGAGTCAGTTCCGAATAACCAACGAGACTCGTCATCGCAGGTCCGATCACGGTGCCGTGCCGGGTGACGACGCCTTCGATGCACACCTCGACGTTGCGGATCCGCTTCATCACTTTGACTTCCTGCTGTCCGCTGAGGTCTGCAGCGTGCTCGTCCCAGTCGCGCTCACCGTGCACAAAGAAGGTGCCGCTGCCGGCGTTGCCGTAGGCGACGGAGATGACGAGGTCATCGCCGAGACCGGCATTCTCGGCGAGTGCGAGGAGTTCGTCGTAGGAACCGGCCCGTCCGATCGCGTGCGGCACGCTCGGTACGCCGGCCTCGTTGGCCAGTCGCGTCATGACGATTTTCGAGCCCAGGCGTTCACGCAGTTCCGCCGGTGGGTGCATCACCTCCAGACCAGCCTGCCGCGCCAGCGACTGGGTTTCGCTGTCCAACATCACGAAGCAAACTTTGCCGCCTGGCCCGCGGCCCGCGATGAATTCGAGGGTCTCGGAATCGGACAGGAGGTGGTTGCACACGTCGCCCATGGAGTCGAAGTCGAGGCGGTCGCGTCGCCGGGGGACGAACACGCGCGAATGCGTGCCCTCGAACGAGTCGAAGTAGGTCAGGTAGAAGAAGTTCCGTATCCACCGGTCAATACCCAGCAGGTTGAACGGGGTCGGGGAGATGAAGTACAGGGGAACGGTGTTGTTGTGAAAGAACGCGCGAACGTCCGACAGTCCGTTCAGTGGGCGGCGGGCCGCAGAGTCCATTGCACAAGTTTGCGCCATGCCAGTGGCCGTGTCGTCTTTTCTGGCTCGACCGGTTGAGTATTGCGCTTTCAGCGCCACGTCGGATCAACTTGTCTATCGGTAGAGCAGGAGGTTCATCTGATGGTCAAGCGAATTCTCGTCGTATCGGCTGCATTGCTCGCCGTCACACTGACGAATACGGTGACTGCCCCTCCGGCCGCAGTCGCGGACACCTACTGCGGCAAGTCAAGTCGGGGAGCGTCGGTCTACGCCGGCAACTCGGAGACCTCCTGCGAATTTGCCCTCAGCACTGCGGAGGCGTACCACGCCTACGGAAAAGGCTCACAGCCGTTCGACGTGCAGAGTCCGGTTACCGGCCAGACCTACTCCATGACCTGTACGGCCGCTGGCTCGGTGTGCCAGGGCGGCAACAATGCCCTGGTTTACCTGCGTTAGACGCGCGCCAAGGCTTCGGCCGCGCTGATCGATGCGTGAAAGTGCAGCGATGGGGGATTATTCGGTCTGTCGATCGGCGTTACATGTAACATGTTCGCATGACAGTGCGACAGAGGGTCGGAGAGTACCGACGGCGGATGCGGGAGCGGGGCCTGCGGCCGCTGCAGGTCTGGGTGCCTGACGTTCGCACTGAGGGTTTCGCCGCCGAGGCTCATCGTCAAGCCGCGTTGATCGCATTAGCGGACGAAAGCACCGATGACCAGGACTTCATTGAGGCCCTCTCGACGCCGTGGGACGAGGAGTGAACAGAGGGGAGATCTGGACCGTAGCCGGCGGTGTTTACGCGACCAAACCCCGTCCCGCGGTGATTATTCAGGACGACCTCTTTGCTGCGACGAATTCCGTAACGGTTGCTCCCATGTCCAGAACGCTGCTGGATGCGCCATTGATGCGCATCCGCATAGGCGGCGGAGACGGCCGGTTATCCGGACTTGATCACGACAGTGACGTCATGATCGACAAGCTCACGACAGTCAAGAGGTCGAACGTCCAGTCCAGAGTCGGTCGGCTGACAGCGGAGCAAGTCGTGGAGGTCGAGCGAGCGATGATGGCATTCCTCGGCCTTGCGCGTTAACCCGTTGTGCCACACCCCATTCGATAGGGCATATCCAGGTCGGTCGAATTCTCTCGTCACGCCTACCGCTGCTAACCTCGCCTCCCGCCACATGTGCGGCAGTTTCGCCTGGAAACACCTGGAAACACCTGGAAACAGAGGTGTTGCGTCAGACATCGAAATTTGGGAGTATCCGGCGGCGGTGCCCGTCCATCCCATCTACGCGAAATGAATGATGATTCAATACGATTCGCACAAATGGCTCGACCACTTTTTTGACATCCGCGGGTCGCTGGTCCGGGAGATCATCGGTCGAGTCTCCCTATGCGTCGCGTGGTCGGCGGCGGTTGTCGCCTTTCACAACTATGTCGCTCCGGTCGGCATGCCGATCCAGCTGCACACACTGATGGGCCTCGCCCTCGGTCTCCTTCTGGTGTTCCGCACCAGCTCCAGCTATGACCGTTTCTGGGAGGGACGCAAACTGTGGGGAGGGATCGTGAACGAAACACGAAACCTCGTCCGGAGCGCCAGCGTCTACATGAAGGCGGATCCTGCGCTGGTCGCCCGACTCACCCGGTGGACGGCCGCCTTTCCTTGGACAACCATGCACAGCTTGCGCGGCACCGAAGGCCGCTGGCCGCACATCACCGAGCTTCCGCCCGCCGAGGCACAGGAGGCGATGGACGCCCAGCATCCAGCTCTCGCTGTCGCCGCCAACATGTCCGATTGCCTCCGGGAGGCGCGGGAGCGCGACCTGATCTCAGACATCATGCTCACGTCGATGGACCAGAACATTCAACTCCTGGTCGACTACCTCGGCAGCTGCGAACGAATTAGCAAGACGCCCATGCCCTTTGCCTACGCCGTTCACCTGCGCCGGTCGCTGGTCCTCTATTGCTTCACGCTGCCATTCGCCATGGTCGAGACCTTCGGCTGGACGACCATTCTCGACGTCCTCATCATCGCCTACACCTTCTTCGGCATCGAGGAAATCGGCGTCGAGATCGAGAGCCCCTTCGGACATGACGCGAACGACCTGCCTCTCGAGGACATCTGCGAAACGATCCACAAAAACGTCTACGCGCAGGCGGGCATTTAGACGAGGGGCGCCAAACGCCACTGACGACCGCGGCCCCAAAAAGTCGTTCGCCGGCTTGAGGCGATGGGCCTATCGCCGTGGCTGACGTTCCACGCCGCTCGCCGCTCATGGACCTCCTGGCAAGCCGAGGCGCGGTTGGCCAGACCACTACTTTGTGCTGTGACCGTTAGGGATCGTTACCGCAATCGCGATTTCGCGCTCGTATCTTCGGACGTACGAGAATGCCCAACCTGAGCGCTCGACCCGCATTACGCCTGTAGGCGTCCGCAAGCCTTGGGGGACTGTGACATGACTACCGCTATCGGCGCGTACCACCCAATCGAGAAATACGCGGCTGACGAGTATGACGATTTCACCTCGGCGGTTGCCAGCATCAACGCAATCGGCGGCCGGAGGGACGACGTTGTCGTTGAATTCAAGCCATGGTGGCGACCCACCGAAGAAGAGATCGTGCGCGCGGCGATTACCGCAATTTTGATATCCCTCGTGGCCCTGATCGGCCTTGCGGCGTGCGCGATCTTGACGATGGGTTAGCAGCGCCTGAGCCTGGTTTCGCCTGCGGGCCGAAACGCTTTTCCGGTGCGTCCCTTTCTTATCGGCAGAGACCGCAGATCAGGACGCGATGAACTCGAGCAGATCCTCGTTGAGGACATCCGCGTGCGTGGTGAGCATGCCGTGCGGGTAGCCGGCATAAGTCTTCAACGCGCCATTCCGGAGTAGGTCGACGGCTCGGGGAACCGAACTGGCAAACGGAACGATTTGATCGTCGTCGCCGTGCATGACCAGGACCGGGCGCCACTGAGAGCAATGGCCGAGACGATCGAGACGCGCACATTCTGTTTGCTACCGGCCACACCGGTATTCGCTGGATAGGTGCTGCCGGATGAAGAACGCTCATGCGGATCCAGCGGTCGTCTTACAAAACGTCGTACACTGTTGCGGTGGCTGACACGATCACCTTCAGGCCCGACGAAGACACATCGAAGGCGCTGGAGGTCCTGACAAAAGACGGAACCGCCGTGTCCGTAGCCGTTCGATCTGCTCTTATCGATGCCGCACGACGGAAGGCCGGCGCGGCGATCCGTGCCGAGGCGGAAAGGCTTGCCGAAGACGAGTCCGACCGCGCTGAGGCCATGCAGGTACTACGCGACATGGAGACGTTGCGTGCGTGGTGAGGTCTTTCAGTTGCGTGCCCCGCGGGGGAGTCGCGGTCACGAACAGTCCGGTTCCCGCTACGCCGTAGTAGTCCAGTCAGATCAACTGCCCCTGTCGACGTGGCTGGTTGCACCAACATCTGCGTCGGCTCGTGCCGCGAGCTTTCGTCCCGAAGTTGAAATCGGCGGCGTGAACACCCGCGTGCTTGCCGAACAGGCCGCCGCAGTCGACCCGAGCCGACTCGGCACGAGCGTCGGGTTCCTAAGCTTCGATGAGATGCGCCGCGTTGATGCGGCACTGCGCATCGTCCTCGATCTATGAGCGTCGGACTCGCAGTCAACGACCTGAAGAGACCATAGACCTCGCCAAATCCCAATCACCGTGTCATCCAACAACGGGCCCTCTCAGTTCGGCCGGTATCGAAAACCGATGTACCACGGGGTAATACGGCATACTTAACTTGACATAATGTCGCTTATCGGTAAATAGCAGACCTGCGGTTATGTGCGCCGTGCGTACGCACGCCCAAGTTGACCATGCGTTTCCCCCAAATCACGCCTCGACGCGGGCCACGACGCGGTTGTCGTCCGGTCGATGCCCGGGCTGGCCGGGACCGCCGGCCATCTGTCGATTGCGGGGTGCGGCAGCAGTTCGGCCGCTCTTGCTCGACCCAAGCCTCACGAGCCGCGGAAGGCTCGCGGGCAACAAAATGTCACTGTGACGGAATCGTCGTCCGCTACCCGACCGGAAGACCGCCCTGCCACGGGGCGGTGATTTGTCACTGTGACGAATTGCGTTGCGCCACTGGGCTATTCGAGTTGCACACGCAGACGGCAATCGCGCGGATTACCACAATCTTCGGAGGGTACCCAAGTCACGTACGGACGACGGGTTCGGCGGAAGGAAGCAATGATGACACTCGCACTGGCAGCGGCCCTCGATGTTCCGTTCGATGAGGCGGTCGAGCGCACCCGGTCCGCGCTAGCCGAACAGGGTTTCGGAGTGTTGACCGAAATCGATGTCCAAGCCACGCTCAAGGCCAAGCTCGACGAGCAGATCGAGCCCTACCTGATCCTGGGCGCCTGCAACCCCAACCTGGCCCACCGCGCCCTTGGAGTGAACCGCCAGATCGGCCTTCTACTGCCGTGCAATGTCGTCGTACGGACCGACCCCGACGCGCCCGGCTCCACGCTCGTCGAGGCGATGAACCCGGACCTCATGGTCCAGGTCTCTGGCGAATCCGAACTCGAACCAGTCGCCCGGGACGCCACGGAGAAACTCAGTGCCGCGATCAAAGCTCTGTCCGGAGGTGCACGATGACGGCCATCGACTTCTACTTCGATCCGGTGTGCCCCTTCGCCTGGGCCGCATCGCGCTGGCTGCTCGAACAGGCCGATCACCGCGACCTGGACATCACCTGGCACCTGATGAGCCTGGCTGTACTCAACGAAGGCCAGGAGCCCGACTCGGAGAAAGAGCGCGAACACCTTGCGTTGTCACGTCAACTAGGGCGCGTCGTGCTCGCCGCCGTCGAAGTCAGCGGTCCCAAGTTGACCGAGCCGCTGTACACCGCGCTCGGCCGGCATCTTCACGATGCGGGCGAGGACATGACACCAGAGCTAGTCGGCGAGATTTTGTCCGAGTGCGGAGTCGACAGCAGTCTTGCCGAGGCGATGTTCGATGACGAGCGTGATGACGTGCTCAGCCTTGCGCACCAGGAAAGCCAAGATGCACTCGGCGAAACCGGCGGTTGCCCAATCCTGTGCATCGACGACAACTGCTTTTTCGGTCCGGTGCTGTGCGGAATCCCTACCGGCGACGAGGCGGACGACCTGTTCGAGGCGCTCGTCACCCTCGCCCACTCACCGAAGTTCGCCCAGCTAAAGCGACCCCACAGGAAGCCGCCGACGGCATCCTCGTGATCCGCCGAGCGTGAATTCCTGCCGCCGACCGCCTCCTCGCGGCTCGCCGAGCGTGAATCCTGCCGCCACCTCGTGGACCCGCCGAGCGTGAATCCCGCCGCCGACGCCTCGTCGTGATCCGCCGAGTGTGAATCCTGCGACGCGACACGCCGAGAAGCCGTCGGGAAATGCACAGTCGGGATTCCCCTGCGAGACTGCAGCGGGCCGCCACCTGAGATTTTCTCAGCAAACAACAGATGCTCCAATACAGATGGCCTACCGCGCGCAATACAGGTGCTTTAGACCAAGATCAGTGCCCATCCAGGCGAGCGCTGGTGCGGGCCAGCCGCAGCGCACCGTCGCAACTGAAACCTGAGAAAAATTCACAGGAACCTGAATCCAGGGCTCTCTCCGCAGGTCAACGCCCATTTGTAGCCGCATTGACCAAAACGTCAATTCCCATACGTTCGCAAATCAAATGTATTCACCCACTCAATCCGATATCGCATGGCATTATCGGCCCGTATCGGATGGCTTCGTGCATTGAGCAAAGACATTGCCGGAGCAACGTGATACAGAAAGGTTGACCCAGCGATGAGCTTTTTCATGCTTCCCCCGGAAATCACTTCTGCCAGGATGTTCTCCGGCGCCGGTTCGGGACCCATGTTGGAGGCAGCGGCGGCCTGGCGCTCGCTAGCCACCGAATTGGATTCGGCGGCGGAGTCTTTCTCGACGTTGACATCGGGGCTCACCGCCCAGGCATGGCAGGGTCCGGCGGCCCAGGCAATGGCAGCTGCCGCGGCACCATATGCGAATTATTTGGCGACGGCGGCGGTACAAGCGGTCGGAACGTCGACGCAAGCGCAGGCAGTCGCCGGCGCCTTTGAATCGGCACTGGCAGCCACGGTTCACCCCGCGCTCATCTCAGCCAACCGATCGAACCTGGTGTCGCTAGTGCTGTCGAATCTCTTCGGACAGAATGCCCCGGCGATCGCCGCGGTCGAGAGCCTCTACGAAGAAATGTGGGCTGCGGACGTGACGGCCATGCTCGGCTATCACGCCAATGCGGCGGCTGCGGTAGCGCAACTAATTTCGCCCGCCGCCAGCGCGTTGCCCAGCTTCGGCTACGGCAACATCGGCGAAGGCAACATCGGGTTCTTCAACACCGGCACCCTCAACTTCGGCCTCAACAACGTCAGCCCCTTCTTCACCCCCACCGACCCCATCACCACCTTCGGCGGCTTCGGCATCGCCAACAACGGCACCGAACTCGTCGGCGCATTCAACACCGGCAACCAAAACGTCGGCATCGCCAACAACGGCGTCTTCAACATCGGCATCGCCAACACCGGCACCTACAACTCCGGCCTGCCCATATCCCTGCTCACCGCACTCGGCGTCGGCAACCAAGGCAACTGGAACCAAGGCTTCTTCAACACCGGCAACCACAACCTCGGCATCGGCCTGGTCGGCGACAACCTCATCGGCATCGGACCACTGCACATCAACGCCGCCAACCTGCCCAGCCTGCCCAGCTTCCCGAGCCTGCCCAGCCTGCCGTCGATACTGCCCGCCGCCAGCGTGTTGCCCAGCTTCGGCTACGGCAACATCGGCGAAGGCAACATCGGGTTCTTCAACACCGGCACCCTCAACTTCGGCCTCAACAACGTCAGCCCCTTCTTCACCCCCACCGACCCCATCACCACCTTCGGCGGCTTCGGCATCGCCAACAACGGCACCGAACTCGTCGGCGCATTCAACACCGGCAACCAAAACGTCGGCATCGCCAACAACGGCGTCTTCAACATCGGCATCGCCAACACCGGCACCTACAACTCCGGCCTGCCCATATCCCTGCTCACCGCACTCGGCGTCGGCAACCAAGGCAACTGGAACCAAGGCTTCTTCAACACCGGCAACCACAACCTCGGCATCGGCCTGGTCGGCGACAACCTCATCGGCATCGGACCACTGCACATCAACCGATAGCAGACGCTGCAGAGCAGACAGTCGCTGCCGGTAAATCACCGCGGCGGAAAGTACATCTCCTGCCGCACGGTGGCCACCAAATCGCCGTTACGGTTGAACATGGTCCCACTGGCAAGAGCGATCGAGTCCGCGCTGCTCGGTGAAGACCGTTCCAGCAGTAGCCAATCCGACAATATCGCCGGAGCATGGAACCACACCGAATGGTCACGCTGCGCGGACTCACCGACACCGCCGCGTGCCACGAACGCCGGTTCGGTCAACGTCACCGCCGACAAATAGGCGACCAGACTCGCTGCCAGCGCCGGGTCGTCGGGTACCTCTCCATCGGGCCGCCACCACATCAGGGAGCGGGCCGGCGGCGCGTCGTCGGTGTCGATGACGCGGCGCTCGAACCAACGCAGGCTTGCCCACCGCCCCTGGGTGCTCTCGCCGGACTCGGCTAAATGCGATGCCACCCACGGCAGCGACTCCGGTTGCGGCGCTTGCGGAATCGCTGGCTGGTAGACACCCTGAGCCGACGCGGGATCAGCCACCTTGAACGACGACATCGCTTCCATCAGGATCTTGCCGTCTTGCCGGGCGGTAACCCGGCGCGCTGAGAACCTGCGCCCTTCTTGCAGATCGGTCACTTCGAAGTCGACCGGCCGTCCGGAGTCGCCTGGCCGCAGGAAATAGGTGTGCACGCTGTGCGGTGCTCGCCCGGGTGCCGTATGGCTCGCCGCCAACAGAGCCTGAGCGGAAATGTGACCACCCAGGATGTGGTTGCCCGGCGCTGAAAGTTGTTGGCCGACGAAAAGCCACGGGCCAACCCGCGCAAGCTCCATGGTGGCAAGCACGTCAGCCAGCGAGGAAGACATCGCGCGTATTTTGCCGGACGGTGCCGGCGATCGCCGCGCTGGCCCAGCGATCGGTGCCGGCGATCGCCGCGCTAGCCCAGCGATCGGTCGACGAATACGAGTTTGCGGGCCACCTCATATATAGGTGTGTTGGACTCCTGGGACAGCTTGGTCAGCAGGGTGAAAGCCTCGCTGGACGTCACCTTTTGGCTCTCCATGATGATGCCTTTGGCCTGACCGATGATGTCGCGGGAGGCCAACGCACTGCGGAGTTCGTCGTTGCTTCTGGCGCCTGCCAGACCGACCGCTGCCTGCGCTGCCAGCGCCAGCGCAAGGTCCTCGACTTCCGGCGTGAAAGCCCCGACGTCTTCGGAGTACAGGTTGACCGTCCCGAGCTCGTTTTCATTGGTGTAGAGCTGGATCGACAAACTGGAGCGCACTGCTGTCTGCTGGATCAGATCGGCGACGAAGTCGGGCCAACGAGTCTCTTGGTGATAGTCCTCGACGCGGACCGTGTACTGGTTCCACAGCGCTTCCAAGCAGGGGCCTTGCTGGTGCTCGTCCTGCAACCTGTCGAGCGTTCTGGGGACCGTGCCCGTGGCGGCGACCGATTCGATTGTCCGGCGGCGCCGATTGACTACAAGCGTCACGCCGGCGTGCGCCACCCCCGGCAAGATCTGGGTGGCAGTTTCAGTCACCCCACGTAATAGTTGATCTGAATCAAAATCAACGTCCTGCTGACTGTGCAAGCTGCGCGCCAGCTGCGCCAAAGTGGCATAAATATCGTCGCTCAATACCTACTCCAGGCCCTTGCTGATCAATCTGACGGCGCCCGACGTCCGACAGGGCAGTATAACGACCGCAAAGAGAGTACGGTTCGCGTAGCGACGGAGATGGCATGGTTGCCTCTGTTCTCCGCGTGAGGTGATCAGCGGCGAGCAACTTCGGTGTTGAGAAGACAGCACAGGGCCGCTGATCCCCGATCACGCGCTCCATCGCCGGTAACGCTGCAGCCGCCGCAAACCGTCCTGCGACGCCGAAGCTGCGGGCTGCAGGGCCGCACCCAGCCTCGCCCGCACAGCGGGAACGTCCAGCTCCATCCCGATAGCAACCAGACAATTGGGCACGGCCGACGCCGGTGCGTCCCCGATGTGGATCGCGCCACCTACGACATTGACGACATAGTTTCGTACGCGTGCCCGTTGCTGCACCGCCACAACGCCTTTCAGCCGGAACACGCCGGGCGGCGGTTGCTCGACAAGGTCGATCAACGCTTCGACGTCGACACACCCGCTGCTGGTGACCGTGACGGCGTCGGCCTCGACGTGGTCGTGGGCGTGGTCGGCCTCCAGCAGCAACTCTCGAAACGACAGCTGCCCAGCGTCCTCGGCCGTGTCCGACGAGTCGAAAAGCAGCGCCGGATCGATCCGGCCATCCGTGGTGCCCACCACCTCCACGCGCGGATTGCGTTGCGATACACGTTCTTTGACGCGCTGTAGCACTGCCTGCCGCTGATCCGACCGAACTTGGTCGAGTTTGTTGACCACGATCAACGAGGCCGCGCCGTACCGCGCCGGAGGCAGTTCGGTGCGGTCGACGGTGTCGAAATGGTTCGCGGCGTCGATGACGTCGACGAGCCCACCGGGCCGCACCCCGGTCACCTCGCTGAATCCGATGATCCGCGCGATCGCCACGGGATCTGCCAGGCCGCTGGCCTCAACGACGATGGCGTCCAGGCGCCGGGCTGGGTCGGCGAGCTTAATGAGCGCGTCCGGAAGGCCGCCGTCGTCGGGCAGGCAGCAGATGCATCCGCCGGCAATCGACGCCGGTTCGTCGATCTGACCGGCGACCAGACCGGCGTCGATGTTGAGTTCACCGAAGTCGTTGACGACGACCCCGATGCGGGTACCAGGAGTGCGCAACAGGTGGTTGAGCAGCGTCGTCTTGCCCGCACCCAGATGCCCGGTGAGTGCGATCACAGGTATCGCTGACAAAACCCCTCCCCGCGTCGGCGTCCGGCCTTCCGAGGTTAACCGGCTCGCGGAGCTGTTTTCGTGGGCATGGCGACCTGCCGTAGGCTTTGCGGCGATTTGTGAAAGCTCATCCATCGAACGGACGCAAGCAAGTGATCATCGGAATACCACGCGAGTCCCTCCCTGGTGAGACGCGCGTCGCCGCCACGCCGCAAACGGTCGGCCAGCTCATCAAGCTCGGCTACGCGGTGGTTGTCGAATCTGAGGCCGGTGCCGCCGCGAGCTTTCCCGACGGTGCATATGTCGAGGCCGGCGCCGAGATCGGTTCGTTCGAGCAGACGTGGGCGGCCGACGTCGTCTTGAAGGTGAACCAACCGAACGACGACGAGATCAACGCCGTGCGCGAAGGCGCCACCCTGGTCAGCCTCATCTCCCCCGCCCTGCAGCCGGAACTGGTGGAGAAGCTCACGAAACGCCCGATCACCGTGCTGGCCATGGATGCGGTGCCCCGCATCTCCCGGGCACAGTCGCTCGACGTGCTCTCGTCGATGGCCAATATCGCCGGCTACCGCGCGGTGGTGGAGGCCGCCCACGCGTTCGGCTGGTTCTTTACCGGGCAGGTCACCGCCGCCGGCAAGGTCCCGCCCGCCAAGGTGCTGGTGGTCGGAGCGGGGGTGGCGGGACTCTCTGCGATCGGGTCGGCGGGCAGCCTCGGTGCCATCGTGCGCGCCACCGACCCGCGACCGGAAGTCGCCGATCAGGTCAAATCCCTTGGCGGCGAATACCTTTCGATTGAATCCGAGGAAGCCGAAGTTTCGGCCACCGGGTACGCCAAGGAGATGAGCGACGACTACAAGGCGCGCGAGGCGCGGTTGTATGAGGAGCAGTGCAAAGACGTCGACATCATCATCACGACGGCACTGATCCCCGGAAAGCCCGCCCCGCGGATCATCACCGGCGACATGGTCGCCTCGATGAAGCCGGGCAGCGTGATCGTCGACATGGCCGCGGCCAACGGCGGCAACGTCGAAGGCACCGTCAAGGACCAGAAGGTCGTCACCGACAACGACGTGACCATCATCGGTTACACCGACCTGGCCGGACGGCTGCCCGCGCAGTCCTCGCAGCTGTATGGAACGAACCTGGTCAACCTGCTCAAGCTGATGACCCCGGAGAAGGACGGCCAGCTCGTCCTGGACTTCGACGACGTCGTGCAGCGCTCCATGACCGTGGTACGCAACGGCGAGAAGACCTGGCCCCCGCCGCCCGTGCAGGTCAGCGCGGCGCCAGCGGTCGCCGCGACGCCCGCCGCGCCCGCCAAGCAGCCCCAGGCCAAGAAGCCGATGTCCACTGGACGACGGCTGGGCACCGCGTTCGTGGCCGCCGCCGTGCTGTTCGCGCTCATCGCGCTCTCCCCCGCTGCCCTACAGGTGCATCTCACGGTTTTCGCGCTGGCAATCGTGATTGGTTATTACGTCATCGGGCACGTGCACCACGCGCTGCACACCCCGCTGATGTCGGTGACGAACGCGATCTCGGGAATCATCGTGCTGGGCGCTCTGCTGCAGATCGGCCGCGACGACCTCGCGATCACCGTGGTGTCAGCCGTGGCGATTCTGCTGGCCAGCATCAACATCTTCGGCGGCTTCGCGGTGACGCGGCGAATGCTGGCCATGTTCTCGCGCAGCTGAGCCCGCGCAACCAACCGGAGGATTTCCTTTGTTCACGGTAGAAACCACCGCAACCGCGGCCTACGTCGTCGCGGCGCTGCTGTTCATCCTGGCGCTGGCCGGGCTGTCCCGGCACGAGACGTCCAGGGCCGGCAACACCTTCGGCACCGTCGGCATGGCAGTGGCGCTGGTCGCGACCATCGCGCTGGCGCTGGACCACACCATCAAGCCCCTGGGGCTGGCGCTCCTGGTGGGAGCGATGCTGGTCGGCGCCTCGATCGGGTTGTGGCGGGCCCGGGTGGTCGAGATGAC
Organism: Mycobacterium asiaticum; assembly: GCF_001673315.1. GTDB lineage: Bacteria > Actinomycetota > Actinomycetes > Mycobacteriales > Mycobacteriaceae > Mycobacterium > Mycobacterium asiaticum_B. The sequence continues at coordinate 80,009 of NZ_LZLQ01000078.1, forward strand.
CGGCATGCCCGAACTGATCGCCCTGCTGCACTCGTTCGTCGGTCTGGCCGCGGTACTGGTCGGCTGGAACGGCTACCTGCACATCGAGGGCCATCCGCACGGCGCGGACGCCATTGCGCTGCGCGCCGAAGGCCTGGCCGGGATCCACTCGGCCGAGGTCGTGGTCGGCGTGTTCATCGGTGCGGTGACGTTCACCGGGTCGATCGTGGCGAACCTGAAGCTCTCGGCGCGGATCAAGTCCGCCCCCATGATGCTGCCGGGCAAGAACTTCCTGAACCTGGGTGCGCTGGTGGTCTTCGCCGCGCTGACGGTGTGGTTCGTGATCGACCCGACGATCTGGCTCCTGGCCGCGGTGACCGTGCTGGCGCTGTTGCTCGGCTGGCACCTGGTCGCCTCGATCGGCGGCGGCGACATGCCGGTGGTGGTGTCGATGCTGAACAGCTACTCCGGTTGGGCCGCGGCCGCGTCCGGCTTCCTGCTCAGCAACGACCTGCTGATCATCACCGGCGCGCTCGTGGGTTCCTCCGGTGCGTATCTGTCCTACATCATGTGCAAAGCGATGAACCGGTCCTTCATCTCGGTGATCGCCGGCGGCTTCGGCATCGAGGCCGGTCCGGCCAGCGACAAGGACTACGGCGAACACCGCGAAATCACCGCCGAAAGCGTCGCCGAGCTACTCGACTCGGCCGACACGGTCATCATCACGCCCGGCTACGGAATGGCTGTCGCCCAGGCCCAGAACGGCGTCGCCGAGCTGACCCGCCGGCTACGGGCCCGCGGGGTCAACGTCCGCTTCGGCATCCACCCTGTCGCCGGTCGTCTGCCCGGCCACATGAACGTGCTGCTGGCCGAGGCCAAGGTCCCCTACGACATCGTGCTGGAAATGGACGAGATCAACGACGACTTTGGTGACACCGCGGTGGTTCTGGTGATCGGCGCCAACGACACGGTCAACCCGGCCGCGGCAGAGGACCCGAGCAGCCCCATTGCGGGCATGCCGGTGCTGACCGTGTGGGAGGCCGACAACGTGATCGTGTTCAAGCGGTCCATGGCCTCGGGTTATGCCGGTGTGCAGAATCCGCTGTTCTTCCGGGACAACACCGCCATGCTGTTCGGCGACGCGCGTGACCGGGTGGACGCAATCTTGGCGGCGCTCTAGTTCGGGATGTGCTCGCGAGCGGAACCTGGCGGCGATTTTCGGCCCGGACTCTCGCAGTGCGGTTCGGCTCGAGACGATTACGTGGGTAAGGCGCCGTACGTGTCACCCACAGGTAACATTCCGAGTGCCGAAAGCCGAGATCCCGGGGTGGGAATCTGGATAGGCTTTAGAGCGCAGCGCGCTGGTCGACGTTAGGGGGGCGACGTGTCGTTTCTAGCCGTGGCTCCTGACTGGCTGTCGTTGGCCGCAGCGGACCTGGAAGGCATCGGATCTTCGCTGCATGCCGCGAGTGCGGCCGCGGCCGCTCCGACCACCGGGCTGGCGGCTGCCGCGGCCGACGAGGTGTCCGCCGCGGTGGCGACGTTGTTCGGGGAGTTTGGCGACGAGTTCCAGTTGGTGAACGCCCGGGTGGCTGCGTTTCACCAGCAGTTCGTGCAGTCGCTGAATGCTGCGACGGGCTCGTACGCGTCTGCCGAGGCGGCGGCCGCGTCGGTGCTGGACCCCGTTTTCGATGTCATCAACGCGCCCACCCAAATTCTGTTAGGCCGGCCGCTGATCGGCGACGGAGCACCTGGTACTGCCGCGAATCCGAACGGTGGCGCCGGCGGGATCTTGTGGGGTAACGGTGGCGCTGGTTACTCACCAACCACCCCGGGCGCAACAGGTGGCGCCGGCGGTGCGGCCGGTTTGATCGGCAACGGCGGCCCCGGTGGTACTGGTGGCGGTATCGCCGGAATTAACCGGGGGCTCGGCGGTCCCGGCGGGGCTGCCGGCCTGCTGTGGGGCAACCCCGGTTTCAGCGGTGCAGGTTTGGACGGTCGTACCGTCCCGATGCCGACGATCAACGTCACCGAGCCAGTCGTGAATCTTGCGGTGAACGGCCACAGCACCGGGCCAATACTGGTCGACACTGGTTCCGCAGGACTCGTCGTTCAAATGAAAGACGTCGGCGGGCCGCTGGGGCTGCTGCGCATGGGCCTGCCGACCGGATTGAACGTCAGTGCCTACAGCGGCGGCCTGACGTACCTATACGCCACCTTCCCCACGACGGTGGACTTCGGAAACGGCCTGGTTACCGCGCCAACCGGCGTGAACGTCGTGCTCTTCTCGCTACCGACGTCGCCATTCGCGATCTCGGCGTACTTCACCGAGTTCTTGAAGAACCCGTTCACCACTCCATTCGACGCCTACTTCGCGACCGCGGGGGTGGACGGTGTCTTGGGCGTTGGACCCAATGCGGTGGGCCCGGGGCCGAGCATTCCCAACATGGCATTGCCCGGCAACCTCAACCAAGGCGTCCTCGTCGATATGGACAACGCGATACTTCGCTTTGGTCCCAACGACTATCAGAACCCGATCCCCTATGCCTCACTGAACGGCTCACCCATCACCACCCTCTACGTGCAAGTCGGTAACACCCCTGTCGTAGCCGTGCCTTCCATTGTCGACTCCGGCGGCGTGTATGGCACCATGCCCGCGTCGGTAATCGGCGGCGCTGGCGCGTTGCCCGCAGGCACGCAGATCACGGTCTACGCGGACTCCAACATGCAGAAGCCGTTGTACTCCTTCAACACGAACGGCCCTTATCAACCGACGGTTATTTCGTCAGGGCTGATGAACACGGGCTATCTGCCCTTCGCCAACCGTCCAATCTATATTGACTACACCACGCCCGGTGGTAGCACCATTGTTAATAACCCTTAATGCGTTGCGGGACTGACACTTCCGCACACCAGTCAGCACCGACCGCCAGCTGGTAGCCATCAGCGGGTTCGGCACTCTCTCCGCACCCTGAACCGACGCCGCGTTTACTGGCACTCCCAACGGGTAACGCTAAGTCCACGTTCGCCATAGCGAAGAAAATCACGCTCTCGACTCTTCAGGCCGAACGTGGATAACATTTGTATTGCAGCGAAGCGAGTGTTTGGCCCGAGGCAACATGACGATGAAGTTCAAGGTTTTGGCCGTCTTCTCATTTTGCGCTGCTTTCACAACGGCTTTCGGCTCGCTTGCTGGCGTTACCGCCCACGCCGATGATTCCGCGCTCTACAACGGCATCAACCAGCTGCGCCAGACATGTGGGGCGATCGCCGATGACCCGCGTTTGACAGAAGCAGCGCAGCGGCACGCCAACGACATGTTGAAGAACGCGGTGGACGGCCATCTCGGTTCGGATGGCTCGCTCCCGCAGGCACGGATCGCGGAGGCCGGCTACCGGGCTGGCCGCACGGGAGAGATCGTCTATTGGGGCACCGGTTCTGCCGCGACTCCGACCGCCGCGCTCGACGGTTGGATGGCAAGTCCGCCACACCAAGCGATCATCCTGAACTGCGCATTCACCGCTGGCGGCTTCGCCACAGCCCGGGACGGCAACAAGATGACTGCCGTCGGCGACTTCGCGGGTCTTTAACCCAACCGGCTCAAGCCATTTCGGGTCGTCATCGCTTCCGTGGCTGGCCCTGGATGAATGCAGGTGCGGAACGCCTCACAGTGCATGATCCAATGGCAATACGAACAGCGACGTGCAAGTCCCCAGTCCGCGCGTAGCGAGCCTTGCCAAGTGTCGGCGGCCTGACATAGGAGAACCGCATGCTGCAGACGGTCGCGGTGCGCGGCTATCGCTCACTGCGCGAACTCATCCTGCCGCTGGGCCGGCTGTCCGTCGTCACCGGTGCGAACGGCACCGGCAAATCCTCGGTGTACCGCGCGCTGCGGCTACTGGCCGATTGCGGTCGCGGCGAGGTCATCGGTTCCCTGGCCCGGGAGGGCGGGCTGGAATCGGTGCTGTGGGCCGGGCCGGAGCAACTCGGCGGGGCCCGTCGGGAAGGCAAGGCCCAGGGCACTGCACGCACCCGGCCGGTATCCCTCGAACTTGGTTTTGCCGCAGATGATTTCGGTTACCTGGTCGACCTAGGCATACCGCAGATGGCCGGCTATCGGTCGGCGTTCGCGCGTGACCCGGAAATCAAACGCGAAGCCTTGTTCGTCGGACCGGTACTGCGACCCGCCACCACGCTGGTGCGACGCACCCGCGAATTCGCGGAAGTCAGCGGGGATTCGGGGTTCGAGGAGCTGTGCCGGACGCTGCCGGCGTACCGCAGCGTGCTCGCTGAATATGCTCACCCGCAAGCACTTCCGGAGCTTGCCGCCGTGCGGGAGCGGCTGCGCGGCTGGCGGTTCTACGACGGCTTTCGCGTCGACGCCGCCGCGCCCGCCCGCCAACCGCAAGTGGGGACCCGCACGCCGGTGCTGTCCGATGACGGCAGGGACCTAGCCGCTGCGATCCAGACGATCGTCGAGGCGGGCTTCGACGACCTGAGCCGTATCGTCGCCGACGCATTCGACGGCGCCACCATCGCGGTCGATGTCAGCAACGGCCTGTTCGATCTTCAGCTGCAGCAGCGGGGCATGTTGCGGCCACTGCGGTCAGCCGAATTGTCGGACGGGACACTGCGTTTCCTGCTCTGGGCCGCCGCGTTGCTCAGCCCGCAGCGACCGTCGCTCATGGTGCTCAACGAACCCGAAACCTCACTGCACCCCAGCCTGGTCGGTCCGCTGGCGTCGCTGATCCGTATCGCGGCCGAACACACCCAGGTGGTGGTGGTCACCCATTCCGCATCGCTGCGCGAACTGCTCAACGACGACGACGCGGTCGAGATCGAACTGTACAAAGATTTCGGCGAAACGCGGATCACCGGTCAGGGTCTGCTGACGACGCCGCCGTGGGACTGGGGCAAACGGTAACGCTCAGCCCGAAGCCACCACCGACGCCGAATTCCACGGCGCCACAACGCCTCCCGACCTAGCTGCCTCCGGGAGATCGTCACTGACGTCCCACGTCGCCGAGAGACGTCCGATTCCCAGTCCAATCGCACAATGCAGGCCGAGTTCCACCAGTTGATCCTCGGTGAAGTGCTCGCGCAACTCGTCGTAGACCGCGTCGTCGATGGCCAGGTGGTCGGTGGCGAACAGCTCCGCAAAACGCAGGGCGGCCCGTTCGGCGGCGGACAGGTTCGCGGCTTCGGCGGGTCGCTCCAGTGAGCAGACCGCCGCCTCGTCGAGACCGTCGGCGACGGCGCTCTCATAACGCACCGCAATGCAGCTGCGGCACTGGTTGAAGAAGGCGATACGCAACCGCACGAGTTCGAGAAGCCGGGGTGGCAAGGTCCCGTTGCCGCGCAGCGCGGCCGTCAGGTTGCCGACGGCTTCGGCCACGCCAGGAATGCGACTCATGATCGCTGCCACGCCAAGGTTGATCCGGTCTCCTTGAGCGAGGTCTTGCGTCGGGACATCAGCAAAGACCGCTGATCGCGCGATTCGAGGCACTGCCATCTCCCCTTCGATGCGGAATGTCTCTCTGAGTATCGCCCCAGTAGAGCCGCCGGCAAACCCGGCGCCAGTAATCTGTGCCACTCGATGAGTGCAAAGTGTGCATTTCGTGCAAATATTGATTGCTATGTCGACCCAGTTAGGCCTGCGCGAGCGGCGCCGCCGCCAGACCAGTGCGGACATCCGCGGCGCTGCCGTGCGTTTGGCACAGGCGCGGGGCTGGGACAAGGTCACGATCGAGGAGATCTGCGTCCAGGCGGGAATCTCGACCCGCACGTTCTTCAACTACTTCCCGAACAAGGAAGCCGCGATCGCCTACGGCCCCTCTGACCTGCCGCCGGAGCTGGCCGCCGAGTTCGTCGCCGCCGGGCCGGCCCCCTATTCGGTGGTGCTGGAAGAACTCATTACCCTTGCCGCACACCATCTGCGGGACATGCCGCCCGAGCGCGAGCAGGCGGTATGCATGCTGGATCTGGCTAAAACGACACCGGCGGTGCTCGCGGCGTTCCTGGCAGATCTGGAACGGTTTCAGACGCACCTCACCGACATCGTCGCCCAACGCCAAGGCATGCGCGCCGATGACGAAATTCCGGCATTGATCGCCGCTTTGGCGTTGACGGCCGTGCGTTCGGGTATAGAACGCTGGTCAAGCAGCGATTCGCAAGACGCCGGGGACACGCCGATGCCCTACGTCGAACGAGCTGCCGCGCTGGTCAACAGCATCTTTTCCACCTGAGGGCGTGACCAGCGACACACAAACTTGCATAGTCTGCAAAATATGCAGATCATGTATCCATGGTTCGGCCGCTGCGCCCGACCATGCCTCGGTCCCCCGGGGCATTTTTCCACTGCACGTTCGAACACGTTGTGACGCAAGGCGACTTGTCAGCACCACCAAGCGGGAAAGGGATCGGGCAGTTGTCAGTGAATGAGCGATGACGAAGATCGTGCGCAACGCCTGGTTGCCGCTGTTGATCGTGGCCGTCGTGGTTATCGGCGGCTTTGCCGTGGCCCGCGTCAAGTCGTTTTACGCCCTCAATCAGGAGGACACGCTGACCAGCGCGAAGGTGGACGACTCGAAGCCGTTCAAACCCAAGGTCGTCAAGTACGAGATCTTCGGTTCGGCCGCCAGTGCCAATGTCAACTATCTGGATCTCAGTGCTTCACCGCAGCGCTTGGACGACGCGCCGTTGCCCTGGACGTTGGTGCTTAGCACCACGGCGCCCTCAGTGTTCCCGAACATCTCCGCACAGAGCGACGGCAATTACCTCGGCTGCCGCATCACCGTCGACGACGAAATCAAGGACGAGAAAACAGCCACCGGCGTGCACGCCCTGACTTCCTGCTTGGTGAAATCCGCATGAGCACAGCTACCCACGACGCGCCGACCGATTCGATCCCGGTCACCAAACACGCTGCGCGCGGGGCGATCCCACGTTTCGTCCGTAAGTTCGCCCTGCTGATCATCCTGGGCTGGATCGCACTGATCGCGCTGCTGAACGTGGTCGTCCCCCAGCTTGACGAGGTCGGCAAGATGCGGTCGGTGTCGATGAGCCCCGACGACGCGCAATCGGTGATCGCGACCAAGCGCGTTGGCGAGGTGTTCAAGGAGTACAAGTCCAACAGCTCGGTGATGATCGTGCTGGAGGGCCAGAACGCGCTGGGCGCCGAGGCGCATGCCTACTACGACCAGATCGTCAAGAAGCTCGAAGCCGACCGCGCACACGTTGAGCACGTCCAAGACTTCTGGAGCGATCCCCTCACCGGGGCCGGCGCCCAGAGCAACGACGGCAAAGCCGCTTACGTCCAGGTCTACCTCGTCGGAAACATGGGCGAGACGAAGGCCAACGACTCGGTCGAAGCCGTCCAGAACATCGTGGAAGGAACCTCCCCACCCAAGGGGGTCAAGGCTTACGTCACCGGCCCTTCTGCGCTGGAAGCCGACCAGCATCTGGCCGGCGACCGCAGCCTGCAGGTGATCACGGCCGTGACCTTCTTGGTCATCATCGCGATGCTGCTGATGGTCTACCGATCCGTCGTCACGGTGTTGCTTACGTTGGCGATGGTCGTGTTCGAGTTGGCCGCGGCCCGCGGTGCGGTCGCGTTCCTGGGCTACCACAAGATCATTGGGCTCTCCACGTTCGCCTGCAATCTGCTAGTGACCCTGGCGATTGCGGCCGCGACTGACTACGCGATCTTCCTGATCGGCCGATATCAGGAAGCCCGGGCCGTCGGTGAATCCCGAGAAGACGCCTACTACACCATGTTCGGCGGCACGGCCCACGTCGTGCTCGGCTCCGGCATGACCATCGCCGGCGCGACATTCTGCCTGCACTTCACCAACCTGCCCTATTTCCAGACGCTGGGCGTCCCGCTGGCCATCGGCATGGTGGTGGTGGTGCTCGCAGCATTGACGCTTGGGCCCGCGGTCATCTCGGTGGCATCACGCTTCCGCCAGATTCTCGAGCCCAAACGCGCGCAACGCATCCGCGGCTGGCGCAAGATCGGCGCCCTCGTCGTGCGGTGGCCGGGCCCAATCCTGGTCGTGACCATCGGGATTGCGCTCGTCGGTCTACTCACCCTGCCCGGATACCGAACGAACTACAACGACCGCAACTACCTGCCCGCCGATCTACCGGCGAACGCCGGCTATGCGGCCGCCGATCGACACTTCTCCAAGGCCCGGATGAACCCCGAGCTGCTGATGATCGAAAGTGACCACGATCTACGGAATTCCGCGGACTTCCTGGTCATCGACAAAATCGCGAAAGCGATCTTCCGGGTACCCGGAATCAGTCGCGTGCAGGCCATCACCCGGCCCGAGGGCACGCCGATCGAGCACACGTCGATCCCTTTCCAGATCAGCATGCAAGGCGTCAGCCAGCAGATGACGCAGAAGTACCAAGAAGACCAGATCGCCGACATGCTCAAGCAGTCCGACGAGATGCAGACGACCATCAACAGCATGGAGCAGATGCAGGACATCACCGTGCAGATGGCCAACGACATGCACGTGATGGTCGGCAAAATGCACTCGATGACCATCGATGTCGCCGAGTTACGGGATCACATGGCCGATTTCGAGGACTTCTTCCGGCCCATCCGGTCGTACTTCTACTGGGAGAAGCACTGCTACGACATTCCGGTGTGCTTCTCGTTGCGCTCGGTGTTCGACGCCCTGGACGGCATCGACACGATGACCGACGACATCCAGAGCCTGCTGCCCGTCATGGATCACCTGGACACCCTGATGCCGCGGATGGTGGCGTTGATGCCCGAGATGATCGCGAACATGAAGAACATGAAAACGATGATGCTGACCATGTATTCGACCCAGAAGGGTCTGCTGGAACAGCAACAGCGGGCACAGCGCGACTCCGCCGCCATGGGCAAGGCCTTCGACGCGTCCAAGAACGACGACTCGTTCTATCTGCCGCCGGAGACGTTCGACAACCCTGAATTCAAGAAGGGTATGAAGAACTTCATCTCCCCCGACGGCCACGCCGTGCGTTTCATCATCAGCCATGACGGTGATCCGATGTCGGCAGAAGGTATTTCGCATATCGATGCGATCAAGAAGGCCAGCTACGAAGCCCTCAAGGGCACGCCGATGGAGGGTTCGAAGATCCTCCTCGGCGGAACGGCGGCCACCTTCAAGGACATGCAGGAAGGCAGCAACTACGACCTGTTGATCGCCGGAATCGCCTCCATGTGCCTGATTTTCATCATCATGCTGATCCTGACCCGCAGTGTGGTGGCTTCAGCAGTCATCGTGGGCACCGTATTGCTCTCGCTGGGTGCATCTTTCGGCCTCTCAGTACTGATCTGGCAGCACCTCATCGGGATCGAGCTGCACTGGATGGTGCTGGCGATGTCGGTGATCATCCTGCTGGCCGTGGGCGCCGACTACAACCTGCTACTGGTGTCCCGGTTCAAGGAAGAGATCCATGCCGGCTTGAACACCGGCATCATCCGGGCGATGGGCGGCACCGGTTCCGTGGTCACGTCGGCGGGACTCGTGTTCGCCTTCACGATGATGACGATGGCCGTCAGTGAACTGACGGTGATCGGGCAGGTCGGTACCACGATCGGGCTCGGCTTGCTGTTCGACACGCTGATCGTCCGGTCGCTGATGACGCCGTCGATCGCGGCACTGCTGGGCAAGTGGTTCTGGTGGCCGCAACGGGTCCGGCAGCGGCCCGTTCCGGCGCCGTGGCCGAAGCCTGCTCAGCGCGCCGAGAAGACGGAGTCTTTGGCCAACGCCTGATCTATGCCTTATCGGTGGCCTCAGGCATGGAGCCATCGGCGCGAGGTAAGGGATTGTCCGCGTACTGATTTCACAGCGGAGCGGATTTGTCGTACCCCCCTGTGATGATGGGGTTATGTCTTCGGGTGCGTCGGCTGTGGTGAGTCCTAAAGAGCGCTTGGCGGTGTTGTTTGAGGAGTTGGCGGAGTTGGCCGGTCAGCGCAACGCGATTGATGGGCAGATCGTGGAGATTGTGGCTGAGCTGGAGCGCGATGAGTTGTGTGGGATGACCGGGGCGCGTTCGGTGGAGTCGTTGGTGGCCTGGAAAACCGCTTCGTCTTCGGCTAATGCGAAAACGATCACCACCATCGCGCGCCGGGTGGAGGAGTTCCCGCGTTGTGTGCAGGGGATGCGCGAGGGCCGGTTCTCACTGGATCAGGTCGGGGTCATCGCTTCTCGGGCCGGTGCGGGTTCGGATGAGCATTACGCGCAGTTGGCCGCGGTGGCCACGGTCAATCAGTTGCGTACCGCGGTCAACCTTGAACCGCGACCCGAACCTGAGCCGGTGGCGCCGCCGGCGCGGCCGGTGATCAGCAAGACCTCCGATGAGGCCGGCAGCTGCTACCGCATCAAGCTCGACCACCACGATGCCGCGAAATTCGATGCCGCCCTGGCTTCGCACCGCGACGCGCTGATCGCGGCGTGGAAACGCGACCACAACACCGGCAGCGGCAGCGGCGGCGCGGGTGTTTCCGAGTCCCGGCCGCCGCTGCCGGGCACCGCCGACGCGTTCCTGGCCCTGATCGAGGCCGGCTGGGACACCGTGCAGGTCCGC
>NZ_LZLQ01000079.1 GCF_001673315.1 Mycobacterium asiaticum
CCACCAGCGCACACCCAACGCCGCCAGTGCACAACCAACGCCGTCACTGCACACCCAACGCCACCAGCGCACACCCAACGCCGTCACTGCACACCCAACGCCGTCACTGCACGCCCACCGCCGCCAGCGCACACCCAACGCCGCCAGTACACAACCGACGTCGCCAGCGCCCATCCGGCGCCGGCGAACGCCTATATCGCGTGCGTAAGGAGCCGGACAATTGGATCTAGCTCGACGACGGCGAGCGCCAGCCGGCGCGAGGGCGCGAGTCGCATCGAGTGTGACTTGTTGGCTTTGAGTGTGTGAATACGGCGGCGAAATCGAACAATCCCGACCCTGAGCGCACACCCAACGCCACCAGCGCACACCCAGCGCCGTAAGTACACACCCGACGACATCAGCGCACACTCAACGCCACAAGCGCACACTCAAAGCCGCCAACGCACACCCAACACCACCAGCGCACACCCAACACCACCAGCGCACACCCAACGCCATCAGCGCACACCCGACACCCGTGCTAGCGCACCAGCGCCAACGCGAAGCCGTCCCAGCCCTTGCCACCGACGGTCTGCAGCACCGCGGTATCCAGGCGCGGATGCTCTCCCATGGCCTGCAGCGTGCCACGTGTCGCGGCGACCCTGACGTCGTCGGACTCCGTCAGTACCCGGCCGCCGCGAATGACGTTGTCCACCACAATCACCGTGCCTGGATGGCCAAGTTTGATCGCCCATTCCAGGTAGGCGGCGTTGTTCTCCTTATCGGCGTCAATGAACACCAGATCGAACGGCCCGCCGGTCACCGTCGGCAACATTTCCAACGCGGCACCGACCACCACCTCGACCCGGTCGCTGAGGCCAGCCCGCTCGAGGTTGGCCCGCGCGACTCTGGCGCGCTGTGGATCGAATTCGAGCGTCACCACCCGCCCCTGCGGTCCGGCGCCGCGCGCCAGCCAGATGGTGCTGTACCCGCCCAGCGTGCCGAGTTCGAGAATGCGGTGCGCCTGCATGGCCGAGGCCAACAAGCACAGAAATTTGCCCTGCTGCGCCGACACCGCGATGTGCGGCAATCCGGCCGCGTCACTGGCCTGTACCGCTGCGTCCAACGCCGGATCGAGGCCGATCAGCGTGCTGTCCAAGAAGACGTCGACTGCTTGCGGGGTTGCTTCTTGCGGCATAAACCACGCTAACCCCGTCAGCCAGATCTGACCGTGGGCACCCCGGGGACCCCAGCCTATTTACCCTTACCCCCGAGGGGTATATACTCACAGTGCAAGCCGCCCACTACAGATGAAGGTGATTTCGAATGGCAACCAACGAAACTGGCACCGTGCTGACCTGTGGCCACGAGGGCTGCGGCTGTCGCGTTCGCGTCGAGGTCCCATGCCACTGCTCCGACACCACCGAGGCATACCGCTGCACCTGCGGCGCGGAACTCGTTCCCGTCCAGTAGGCCCGCGGGCCGGTCGTACGTTCGGGTGCGCCCCTCAGCGTCCGAACGTACGGCCGGCCAGCTGCACTTCGCCGGTTAACTCCAGCGCCACCGCCGATGCCCCGACGGCAACGGCGTGCCCACCGGGGATGATGCGCCAGCACTGCGCGGAGCCGTCGTAGCGAGCCAGCAGGCGCGGGTCGGCTTCGATGGTCACCCGGCAAGTCTCGCCCGGCGCCAAGTCCACTCTTTCGAATCCCAGCAGCCTCAGTCGTTGCCCATCCGGGGCGGCCGTCAGGTAGAGCTGCGGCACGTCACTGCCGCTGCGATCGCCGCTGTTCACGACGTTGAAGCTGGCGGTCACGGTGTCACCACCGGTCACCTCGAGGTCGCGATACTCATAGCTGGTGTAGGACAGCCCGTGTCCGAACGCGAACAGGGGCACCTGGCCGGTTGCAGCGAACCAGCGATAGCCGACCTCCGCACCCTCGCTGTAATGGATGGTGGTGGGCGTCCCCAACGCGGGGCGGGGCGTCTGATCCAGGTCGACGGGGAAGGTGACCGGCAATCGCCCGGACGGATTGACCTGTCCGGCAAGCACTTCCGCGATCGCTTTACCACCCTGCTGGCCCGAGTACCAGGCTTGGACGATTACGTTCACCGAGTCGCACCAGGGCATTGCCACCGGGTTGCCGGTCTCCAGCACCACCACCGTGTTCGGGTTAGCTGCGGCGACGGCGGCGATCAGCCCATCTTGACCCCACGGCAGCGACAGGTCGGCACCGTCGAAACCTTCACCCTCAGCCCGGACCGCGAACACAATCGCCACATCCGCCGCCCGCGCGACCGGTACCGCCTCGGCCGGGCTGATACCGGGGTCGAAGTCGATCTGCGCCTGGGGGAACAGCTTTCGCAACTCGTCGAGCGGACTCGACGGCAGTAGATACAGATTACGAAAGCCCGCCTCCATACCCGCCCCGCCGATCGGGATCACATCCGCGTACCCACCCTCGGGCAACACAGTGCTCGAACCGTAACCGGCCGGAACCCCGCGCTGTGCGTAGCCACCGATAACGGCGATGCGCGCGGGTGAACTCAGCGGCAACGCACCCCGGTTCTGCAGCAGCACGATGCCCTGTCGCGCGACCTCCAACGCGGTTTCACTGTGCGCCTGCATGTTTGGCTCGGGTATTGGATTCCGCCGGTCGACGCCCACGGCGTATATCGACCTCAGGATCCGCCGGACCATGTCAGATAGACGCTCTTTGGGCAGTCGCCCCTCGGCGTAAGCGGCGCGCAGCGGGTCGGTGAACGCCTCCGCCTGCCACAGGATCGCGTCGATCTGCGCGCCGCACTCCTGATCCAGGCCGCCCAGCGCACACTCCCAACTCGGCGTCCCGCCCCAATCCGACATCACCCAGCCGCGATATCCCCAGGCCCCTTTGAGCACCTTGTTGAGCAGGACGTCGTTCCCAGCGGCGTAATCGCCGTTGACTTTGTTGTACGCCGCCATCACCGCGCCGGGTTCGCCGCGCTCGATGGCGATCTCGAAGGCCAGCAGGTCGGATTCGCGGTGCGCGTCGGGATCGATCAATGCGTCCAGCCAGTGCCGGTTGGTCTCGTTGCAGTTCAGCGAATAGTGCTTGACGGTCGAAACGACCCCGTGTTGCTGAATACCGATGATCTGCTCGGCAGCCAACGTCGCCGTCAACCACGGGTCTTCGGAGAAGTATTCGAAGTTGCGACCGTTGCGGGGATCGCGGGCCAGGTTCATGGCCCCCGCCAGCTGGACATTGAGCCCGCGGGTGCGTGCCTCGGTCCCGATGACTGCACCCGCCGCGCGGGCCAGCCTCGGATTGAAGGTGGCTGCCAACGCCAGGCCCGCCGGCAGCGCGGTGGCGAAGTCGCCGGGCCGGAAACCTGGATTGGTCACACCCAGGCCGGCGTCACTCATCTGCAGTGCGGGTACCCCGAGCCGGGGGATCCCCGGCACGTATCCGGCGCTCATCGGGACGTCCGGCGGAATCCGCTCGTCGCGCAGCGGCCAGAAATCCCCGACGCCCATCACGCCTACCAATAGGGAGAAGCGCTCGTCGTCGCTCAGCTGTGCCTCGACCTCGCGCGCACGTGCGTCCGGGTCGGATGTCGGAGGTGTCACCGCACACCTTCTTTCGCATAGACCACACGCAACACATGGCCCACCTCGGGGCCCATCACCAACTCGGCCAGTGTGCACATCGTTGCCACGAAGTCCGGGCCGTGCGGGGGCGGATGTTGGCACAGGTGATGGGCAACTTCGTGCAGGATGACCAGTTCGCGCATCGCCCAGTCGGCGGTACTTCGATCAGGGACCGCGATAATGCCTGTGCCGTCGCGGTTTTCGTAGTGCGCGGCGCTGGCGGCCCGCCGTGCGCGCACCCGCAACGCGGACACGCCCGGCCACTCGTCACGCACCGCCGGCAGATTCAGCACGTCGTCGACGTATCGCTGCACCGAGGCCACCGAGGCGAACCGACCCTCGGGCGGCAGCGTCAACAAGGTGCCGAAGAACTCCACGCTGGGCGACCCGCGCTCGACGGCACGGTCGAACATGGTCCGCACGAAGTCTTCGGCGGCGTACACCTTCGCGCGCTGCGAGTCGCGTACCGACGGATCGGCCGGGGTCACCGGCCCAGCGCGGTGCGCGACCCCGGCAACTCAGGGCTGTTTCCCAGCCGGGCCCGCCGGCCGGCGCGGTCGCCCGCGCGGCGCGCCGCCGACGAATAACCGGCCGAGGCGCGATGGGCTTGCCAGGTGCCACGCGCCTTGGATGCGCCGCGATAGTAGTCCCGCAACTCGATCTCCTTGTCCCGCAATGCAATAGCGGTACCCGGCGCGCGGCTTCGATCCTTGGTCACCTCTTGGCGGGCCTGCTCGCGGGCCTCCGCCAGGCGCTGGCCGACGCGCGCCCCGAAGGCCAACTGAAAGTTGAGCCTGGCCGTGATGGTGGGCGTGGGCCGGTGGGCGCCGGAGGCGAGATAGGCATCGGAGGCCCGCACCATCTGCACCACCAGGCTCGCGTACAACGCATGGGTCGCGTCGATGTCCTCGGCGAACCCGTAGGCGTAGAGGAACGTCGAGTTCGAAGCGATGTCACAGCGCACATCGTTGGCCGCGGCGATGAGCACGAACAGTTGCACATAGGTGCGCAATCCGCGGGTACCGGCCGCCCCGATGGTGATGGTGCGGTGGGTGGGGGCCTGGGCGGCCAAGCGGTTCGCGGAGTGGGAACGCGCCACCGCCAGGTCGATGGAAGCGGCCGTGGCCAATCGCTGGGCGGCGCTCATGAACGCATCCGCCTCATGGGAGTTGTCGGTGCCTTCAGCCTGACGCAGTAGTGCCGCGATGCGGGACAGCATCTTGTCGTCGGTCATGTCGCCAAACTAGCCCAGTGCCATGACATTCCCGGACATCCCCGGACATTCCCGCTCACCTATCCACAGGCGCACATTGATCCACAGGCGCAGATTGATTCACAGCCGCAAATTGATCCACGACACCACGTCGTCCAGCACCTGGTTCTGCTCGGGCTCGTTGAACACCTCGTGGTACAGCTCGGGATACTCCTTCAAAGCCACATCCGCCGAACCCACGCAGCGGATCAGGCGGCGGCTGCCCTCGATGGGAATCAGCCGGTCGTCGGTGCCGTGCACCACCAGCAGCGGGGCCGTCAACGCCGGCGCGCGCTGCGACATGGTCTCGCCCACCTGCAGCAACGCGCGACCGATTCCGGCCGGCACCTTTCCGTGGTAGACCAGCGGATCGTTGTTGTAGGCGTTCACGACGTCGGCGTCGCGCGATATCGCGTTGAAATCCAATGCCTGCACCGGCAGCCCGGGGGCCACCACACCAAGGACTTTGGCGGCCAGCGCCACCACCCGCGGCACCATGTCCTGCGCAGCGATCGCCGGTGCCGACAGCACCATCAGGTCATAGTTGTCCGGCCGTTCGACCCCGTAGGCGAAGACGATCGCGCCGCCCATGCTGTGCCCGAGCACAATGCGCTTGGCACCCGGATTTTCCCGGCTGGCGATGCCGACCAGGGTGTCGAAGTCGGCGGTGAACTCCGCGACATCGTGCGCCAGCACCCGTTTGCCGCCCGAGCGGCCGTGCCCACGGTGGTCGAGGGCATAGGTGACCAGACCGGCCGCGCCCAGCCGCTGCGTGACGTGGTCGTAGCGCCGCGCGTGCTCACCGAATCCATGCGCCAGGATCACGACCGCACGCGGCGGAACCTCCGGAGTCCATACGTCGTAGACGATGCGCACGCCGCCGACACCTTCGAAGGTCCGTTCAGTACGGGTGGTAGCCATCACGGGCAGCTTACGGGCTGACGAACCACTCCTTTCGCTGTGTTTGTCGGACACGCTGCGTAACCTCGGACGGGTGAGTGTCCTCATCGAGAATCCAATCGGCGAAGGCCCGGGTCCAACCAGCGGAGATTTCTCCACTCACGCCGAGCCCTACCGACGTGAACTGCTCGCGCACTGCTACCGGATGACCGGATCTCTGCACGACGCGGAGGACTTGGTGCAGGAGACGCTGCTGCGGGCCTGGAAGTCCTTCGACCGGTTCGAAGGAAAGTCCTCGCTGCGCACCTGGCTGCACAGGATCGCCACCAACACGTGCCTCACCGCACTGGAGGGTCGGCAGCGTCGCCCGTTGCCCACAGGTTTGGGTGCCCCCAATTCGGATCCGACGGCGGAGCTGGTGGAACGCGCCGAAGTGCCCTGGCTGGAACCACTTCCGCATGGCGGCGACCCCGCTGATCCCTCTGAGATCGTCGGCTCCCGGGAGTCGGTCCGGTTGGCTTTCGTCGCGGCCCTGCAGCACCTTTCGCCCCGGCAGCGAGCAGTGCTGCTGCTGCGCGACGTCCTGCAGTGGAAGGCGGCCGAGGTCGCCGAGGCGATCGGCACCTCCACCGCCGCCGTCAACAGCCTGTTGCAGCGGGCGCGCAGCCAACTGGACGCCGTTTCACCCAGCGCCGACGATCAGCTGGTGGCGCCGGATTCCGCGGAAGCACAAGACCTGCTGGCCCGCTACATCGCCGCTTTCGAGTCGTACGACATCGACAGACTGGTCGAGCTGTTCACCACCGAGGCCGTCTGGGAGATGCCGCCGTATACCGGTTGGTACCGGGGCGCGCGGGACATCATCGCGCTCATCCACCAGCAATGCCCGGCCGAGCGCCCCGGCGACATGCGCATGGTCCCGTTCGTCGCGAACGGACAATCCGGTGCCGCCATGTACATGCGTGCGGGCGAGACGTACGTGCCGTTCCAGCTGCACGTGCTGGACATCCGGCCCGACGGGGTTTCCCACGTGGTCGCATTCCTCGACGAATCCCTCTTTCCCAAGTTCGGATTACCGGAGTCGCTGTGACACCGGATGTCTCATCGGTAGCCGGCAGGCCCGCGCTTCTATTGGGCGCCTTCGATATTGACGATGTCGGTTATGCCGCGCAGGAGTATTTCGTCTCGGGGACGGCTTCGTCCTACGCCCCCGCATCGGAGCTCGGTCCCGACGGCCGGTGGAGCGTAACCGCCACGGACACAGCCGATTACACCACCCGGATCGTCGTCCTCACACCCTCCGATCCGGGCCGGTTCAACGGGACGGCGCTGGTCGAATGGCTCAATGTCAGTGGCGGTATCGACGCTCCCGCTGTGTGGATGATGGCCCATCGGGAGGTCATCCGCGCGGGCTACGCCTATGTCACCGTCTCGGCGCAGAAAGTGGGCGTGGACGGCGGTGTGAACATGCTCGGCTTCGACCTCTCCTTGAAGAGCCAGAATCCGGAGCGGTATGCCGCCCTGAGCCATCCGGGTGATGCGTTCGCTTACGACATCTTCTCCCAGATCGGCGGCCTGGTCCGGGATGCGGGGCTCGACGGCATTCTGGCCGGGCTCACCGCCGAACATGTTCTGGCACTGGGCGAATCCCAGTCGGCGATGTTCCTGACCACCTACATCAATTCCGTCGATCCGTTGGCAAAGGTGTACGACGGCTTCCTGGTGCATTCCCGCCTGGGGCCGGTTGGGCCATTGGACAGCAGCTCGATCTTCGACGAATTGCAGTCCAGCACTTCGCCGGTGGTCAAGTTCCGGGCGGATCTGCGGGTGCCGTTGATGGCGATCATCACCGAAACCGATCTGTATGGTGCCGGACGCCAGGGGTATTACGGGGCTCGGCAGCCCGACCATGACCTGCTGCGGGTGTGGGAGATCGCCGGTGCCGCGCACGCGGACAATTACACGATCCAGGTCGCTGCCATTGATTCCGGCTTCGCGCCGGTCGAAGATCTGGTCGCGGCGTGGGCGCCTACCGACAATCTGATGGGTCAGCAGCTGGATCACTTCATCAACTTCGGTCCGCAACACCATTACGTGTTGCAGGCATCGCTTTCGGCACTGAGTGCTTGGGTCCGCACTGGCACGGCACCGCCCAGCGCCGAACCCCTCACGGTGCGCGACGACGGGCATCCCGAGCCGGTCCTGGACGCGCACGGCATCGCCGAGGGCGGTGTGCGGACTCCGTGGGTGGATGTCCCGATTGCCCGGACATCCGGCGCCGCCACTGGCGACAACCTGATGGCGGCTATCTTCGGGTCCGGCGAACCGTTCGATGACGCGACCCTGCGCCGCCTCTACCCCGGCGGGGTCGCAGATTACGTCGCCGCCTTCACCGCCGCGCTCGACCAGGCGATCGGGAAAGGGATGATTCTGGCCGCGGACCGCGACGAGATCCTGCAGATCGCCACAGCCTCGTTCCCCGGCGGTTAGAACAGCCGGCTGTCCGGCACCGGTCCGGGCACCGGGCGCACCAGGCCGGCGCCGGTGACCAGCGGCAGGTCCAGCGCGGACAGCAGACCTGGCTTGGCCGCACACACCGCGGGGATGGCGTTGACCATGCGCGAGGCGCCCGCGATGCGGGCACCGAGGTCGTGGTCGCGGTCTTCGGCCATCTCGAATTCGCAGCGCATGCTGGGGGATCCGTCGATCTCTACGCGATACAGACCGCGTCCGGATGCCTGTCCGTAGCCGAGATCCTTCGGTTCGATGCTGATGCGCGGCTGGGGCCAGTCCGGTGCTATGTCGTCGCGCATGCGGGTCACGTGATCGAGTACCAGGGTTGGGGTGTCACCGACATATGCGGTCAGGGTGGAGCGCATCGCTGCGATGGTGCCGGCTGCGATGTGACCGGTGGGTGTATCGAAAGACTCGGGTGCGGCAATCCGGTCGACGTGCTCTTCGATCCGGTCGATCTTGATGTCCAACCCTGCCGCGAGTTGGTGCAACACCGGACCCCAGCCGAAGGTGAAGATCCCTGGGGCGGCGGCAAACGGGGTGACCTCGGGTGGCTGGCCGAAGCCGAGGATCTCATACACCGCGGCCCGGTCCGGATAGGTGGCGTAGTTGAACATCTCCGTCACCCGTACCGACTGGATCACCCGGGAAACGCCGGTAAGTACCAGCGGCAGCACGTCGTTGGCGAACCCCGAGTCGATGCCGGTGCTGAAGAACGTCGCGCCGCCGACCAGGGCGGCCTGCCGCAACGGCTCGGTAAACGCCGCGCGTTCCGGTTCCGGGGCATCGGGGAACACCAGCGGCACCACCGAACAAGACACGACATTCTTGCCCGCCCGCAGAATCGCGCTCATGTCCGCGACGGCATCAAGTGGTCGTAGATTCGCCGCGGCGGCGTACACCACCACGTCGGCGTCACCGGCCAGCATTTCGGCGGGATTCTGGGTGGCCACCACCCCCACCGGTGGGATGCCGCAGAGTTCGCCGGCGTCCCGTCCGGCTTTGGCATCGCTATGCACAACCAGGCCGACCAATTGCAGTTGCGGATGGTCGATGACGCCCCGCAACGCGATTAGCCCCATTGAACCCGGGCCCCAGACCGCCACCTTCATCATTTGTACTCCTATTATTAGGACACACATTTTGATATTTGGGACGGATGCTAAGGAGGCGGCTATCGTCGCGTCAACCACTAAGTCACCACCAACGGCACGCGTGATGGACGTGCTTGTCGCGCTGGCCGAGGCACCGTCCGCACTGACTTCGGCTCAGCTGGCCAAACGGTGCCGCATCAGTACCTCCACTTGCTCGTTGGTGCTGGCCGAGCTGGAACGACGAACCTGGGTGACCCGGCGAGAGGACCGGCGCTACGCGTTGGGGAGCGGCTTGTTCGGGCTGGTACACGGCTTGCGTCGGCAATTTCCGCTGCTGGACCGCGGCCGGTTCGCGCTGAGCTACCTGCATGACACCCTTGGCGCCGGTTGCTCGATGTCCAAGATCGGTGAGCGGCACCTGATCACAGTCGACACCGTCGGCCACGGCACCGACGGAGAACACGCCGTCGGTCAGCGCTTCCCGATCGACCCACCCTTCGGTTTGGTCGCCATGGCGTGGCGGGACGACGAGTCCGTACACGCGTGGATGCGCCGGGTAATGCCACCGCCCAGCCCCGCCGAGATCGCCCGACATCTGCGGGTGCTGGCCGACATCCGCGCCCGCGGCTATGGCGCCTGGCGCTTCGACGACACCCACCAGTCACTGCACGACCGGTTGGCCACCCTGCTGGCGTCGCTCGAACCCACCGACCGGGTAGCCCGACAACTCACCGCGCTGATGACGATGATGACGCTGCGGTCTGTCACCGATGTTCTCGAAACAGAGCTCCCGGCAACGGAATTCGTTGTGCTGCCGATCTTGGGGCGGGACGGTCAGCCGGAATATCAGATCGAGATCCACCTCGGCGGCGCGGTTGGGCTGACGCTGGAACAACTCGATAGCGCGCTCCAGCACGCCCAACGTCTGCTCGCCGCCCCGACGTGACAGTCACTAGTGTGAAAGCCATGTCTGCCACCGTGGATATTCGGCGGGCAGCCGATCGGGCTGTCACCAGGACGTCTTGGCTCGAATCCCGGCATTCGTTTTCCTTCGGCGACCACTACGAACCGGACAACACCCACCACGGACTGCTGTTGGTGAACAACGACGACATCGTCGCCCCCGACAACGGGTTTCAGGCCCACCCACACCGGGACATGGAAATCGTCACCTGGGTCCTGGAAGGTGAGCTGACGCACCAAGATTCAGCCGGCAACCATGGCGTGGTCTATCCGGGGCTGGCACAGCGCATGTCGGCCGGCAGCGGGATTCTGCATTCGGAGAAGAACGATTCGCCCACGCGCCCGGTGCATTTCGTGCAGATGTGGGTCCTACCCGACGAGGCCAATATCTCGCCCAGCTATCAACAGCACGAGATCGACGACCACACCCTGCGCGGCGGACTGGTCACCATCGCTTCGGGCATCGCGCACCATGACGCCGCGATCTCTCTGCACCAGCGCCGCGCGGCGCTGCACTGTGCCCGGTTGCGCAGCGGTGAGAGCGTGGACTTGCCTGCGGCGCCGTATCTGCACGCATTCGTGGTGCGGGGGCGGGTGACGTGTGAGGACGCCGAAGATCTGGGGGAAGGGGATGCGGCCCGTTTCACCGACAGCGACGGGCGGCGACTGACGGCACAGCAGCCGTCGGAAGTGCTCGTCTGGGAGATGCACGCGAAGCTGGGCGGCTGACCGACATTAGAGTGGGCACGACAGACAGGAGCCCGCATGTCTCAGAAGCACGCCCGGCACGCGGCGCCCAAACCCAACCGGAACACCAAAGCGCTTCGCACGGTCCGGTTCTGGCTGGCGCCCATCGTCATCACCCTGGCCTTGATGTCGGCCTTGTCCGCGCTGTACCTGGGCGGCATCCTGAATCCGACTACCAACCTGCGCCATTTCCCGATCGCGGTCGTCAACCAGGACGCCGGACCCTACGGGAAACAAATCGCCGACGCCCTGGTCGGCAGTCTGGACAAAGAGAAATTCGATGTCCGCGTGGTGCCGCACGCCGAGGCCAAGCAACTACTCGACCGGGTACAGGTGTACGGCGAACTCGTGATCCCGCCGGGGTTCTCCTCGAAGTTGCGTGAGCTCGGGGAGAGTGCGGTGACTGCCAATCGCGCCGAGCGGCCGTCGGTCACCATTTCGACCAATCCGCGGGCCGGCACGCTGGGTTCCAGCATTGCCGGTCAGACCCTGACTCAGGCCATCGGTGTTGCGAACAACAAAGTGGGCGAACGGCTTTCAGCTAACGTAGCAGCCCAGACCGGTGGGGCTCCGCTGGCCGGCGCGTCGGTACTTGCCCTTACCAAGCCAATCGACATCAATGTCAACGTATACAACCCGTTGCCCAACGGCACCGGAAACGGGTTGTCGGCCTTCTACTATGCGCTGTTGCTGTTGTTGGCCGGGTTCACCGGCAGCATCGTGGTCAGCACGCTGGTGGACTCGATGCTCGGCTACGTGCCAGCCGAATTCGGCCCGGTTTATCGGTTCGCCGAGCAGGTACACATCTCGCGGTTTCGCACCCTGCTGGTCAAGTGGGGACTGATGGTGATCCTGGCGTTGCTGACCTCCGGCGTCTACCTGGCGATAGCGCACAAGCTCGGCATGCCCATTGCCCAGGGCTGGCAATTGTGGCTCTATGGCGTGTTCGCGATCAGCGCGGTCGGCATCACGTCCAGTTCGCTTATCGCAGTGCTGGGTTCAATGGGTCTGCTGGTCAGCATGCTGATCTTTGTGATCCTCGGCTTGCCGTCGGCGGGTGCGACGGTGCCACTGGAAGCCACACCGCCCTTCTTCCGCTGGCTCGCCGAGTTCGAACCGATGCATCAGGTGTTCCTCGGCGCGCGTTCGCTGCTGTATCTCAACGGTCAGGCGGACGCGGGCCTGTCGAAGGCGTTGACCATGACCGCCATCGGCTTGGTGATTGGTCTGCTGTTCGGCGGCATCATCACGGCGTTGTATGACCGCAAGGGCTTCCACCGAATTCAGGGGGCAGTCGCGCTGGCGATCGCCGCCGAACACCAAGCCCAGCACCAGGCGCGCACCAAGCGGGAAGCCGCGCAGGCCGGCAAGTCCGAGCCGGAACCAAAGGCACAATCCGAGTCGGATCCCGGGGCACAAACTGAGGAACCCGAGGCACAAGCCGCGCCGGCACCCGAGCGACAAACCGAAGCCGAGCCTGAAGCGCAGCCCGAGCCCGAGCCCAAGCCCGAGCCCGAGCCCGAAAGTTCAAGCGAGCAAACGTAATTCCAGAGCTGCCGAACCGTCACGCACTTGTTACTAAAGTTGACAGTGTGACAGGAGTGACGGACTCTTGGGGGGTAACTCCCCATTTCGCGGCCGAAAGGGCTTCCCGTGCCGACCCCATCTGCGGTCTTGCGCAGGCTGACGGCGAGCTGCGCTGCGCTGACGATCTGCGTCGCCCTGGCCGGCACCACCGGGCTGCCAGCCGCCAAGGCCGCCGACGGACGGGAGATGCTCGAACAGGCAATCGCGGGCACCAAGGGCTCTTATCTGGTCTACAACTTCGGTGGCGGTCACCCGATGCCGCTGCTCGACGCTTCCGGCCGCTGGTACGAGATGAACAACGGCGGCCACCTGATGATCATCAAGAACGCGTCGTCCCGCCTGCAGCCGCACCTGTTGGTCGACACCCACACCGGTGATCAGGCCCGCTGCGAAAGAAACCCGGGTGCCCGCACCGGGGAAGGGCTGTACCAGGCTTCCGAGATCTACCCGCCGCTGCAGGCGTGGCAGCGGATGGGCCAGCCCACGATCGCCATCAATGCCAACTTCTTCGATGTGCGTGGACAGAAGGGGGGCTCCTGGCGCAGCACTGGGTGCAGCTCCCCGCTGGGCGCGTTTGTGGACAACACCAACGGTCAGGGTCGCGCCAACCAGGCCGTCACCGGCACCCTCGCCTACCCCGGTAAGCAGGGTCTGTCCGGCGGCAACGAGTCCTGGACCTCGCTGACGACGATGATCCTGCCCGCCGGGGGCGCGCCATATGTGTTGCGTCCCAAGGGCAGAGAGGATTACGACCTGGCCACCCCGGTGATCGAGGATCTGCTCAGCAAAAACGCGAAGTTCGTCGCGGTGGCCGGCATCGGCCTACTGTCACCGGGCAACACCGCTCAACTTCACGACGGTGGTCCCAGTGCGGCGCGGACGGCGTTGGCTTACGCGAAACAGCGCGACGAAATGTACATCTTCGAGGGCGGCAGCTACACCCCCGACAACATTCAGGACTTGTTCCGGGGGCTGGGTAGCGACACAGCGGTACTACTCGACGGTGGCGGCTCGTCGGCGATCGTGCTGCGTCGCGACACCGGGGGTATGTGGGCCGGCGCGGGAGCGCCGAAGGGCTCGTGCGATACCCGCCAGGTGCTGTGCGACTCGCGCGAACGGGCATTACCCAGCTGGCTCGCGTTCAACTGAGTCGGGACCGAACCGGAATATCGACAAGCTGATACCCACAGTGGCCGCTGCCAGCACGAGTACCGGCGCGACCGCGACTCGGGTGATCGTCGCCCCGACAACCGCCCCGGCGCACATCGCGCACACCACGCTGTAACGCAGCTTCTCGCGCTGCCCGGTCCCGCCCGCCAGCCGGCTGTCGACACCGAGGCCGACGATCGTCGAGGTAAGCACCGTGGTGGTGAGTTCCTGGATACCGAACTGCCGCGCGGTCGAATGCTGCAGGCCGTACGCGATCGCCATGCCTCCGATCAGGAACAACTTCGTGTTGTCGTGATAGTGCAGGACACCGGTGCCGGCAAGTATCGACAGCACCGCCAGCAACACCACTTCAATGCCTAACGCGATGGTGAGCCAGGGACGGGTGCGCTCGCCGAAGTGCCGCGTCAGCCGGCCACCGACGATGGTGCCGGTGACGAAGGTGGGGAATGCGACGGCGGCGGCGGTCAAATCCACCGTGCTCTTCGGCGCGAACCAGAAGCCCAGGAAGATCACGTTGCCGGTCATATTGGCCACGAATACATGCCCGAGCACCAGCACACTGATCGCGTCGGCCAGCCCGGTAGAAAACGTCAGCAACAACAGCGCCGTCACGGTCAGCCGGTGCGATACCGGGGAAGTAGCGGCCATTGCGACGCCGTTACCGATTAAAACTGCGGCGTCACGTCCAGCGAGGTGACCGTGGTCATCCGGGTCACCTTCCATCTGTCGTCGTCGCGTTTCATCACCAGCCGGTACGACAGGTACTTCAACGTCGGAATGTTCTTGGTCAGCGGGCTGGTGGTGGTCGTGTTGGTGTAGACAATGGCAACCGCATTCGGGGGATCCAAGGACTCGACCGCTACGCCGGTCACCTCGGTGGAGTTGGTGACCTTCGCCTGCCGGTTGGGAGCGGCGATCTGGTCGACGAACTTGCGGTATTGGGCACCGAAGTCGCCGGAAAGGTAGGTCGCAGCACGGTCCGCCAGCCTGTCCATATTGTCCGGCGTGTAACTCCACAACGTGGTGATCGCGTTCGCTGCCGCGCGTGCCACCTGCAGCTTGACCTCGATGTTGGCCCGCTCCACCAGGTATGGCTGCACGGTTGCCCCGGCAAACGCCGCGGAACCGACAAACAGTGTCGCCATCAGCGCCAGTAACGCGGCAACCCACCGACCGGACTTCTTTTTCTTTTTCGTCGGTGCGACGGCCTCCGCGGTTTCGGCCGCGTCCTCGCTGCTCCCGTTATCTTCGGCGGCCTCCGCGGTTTCGGCCGCGTCGTCGCTGGTGGCGTCGTCTTCGGCGTTTACCGCCGCCGCGGTGTCATCCGCGGTCTCCGCCTGGGTTTCGTCCTGGGTTCCGGGGCCCCGGTCCTCGACGGTCAAATCACCTGCTGCAGGTTGCTGATCTTCCACTGATTTCCTTCCTGCTTAGCTGATGCCGACCAACGGTTGGTGTTCTCGAATACCTGTTTGCCGTCCGGCGACTTGGAGGTCACGTCGGTTGCGACCAGTACGGTGACACTGCCGTCGTCGTTCCATCTTTCTACGCCGGCGTCCAAAACGGTTCCGGTGGCTCGTTCCGCGCGTGCCACCTGAAGAAGGATCTCGTTGGCCTTCTCCTCGTATTGCTTGTGGAAATCACCGGTGGCCTGCGCCAGTATCCGTTCGATGTAGTCGTTGGCGTGAAACGGGTCGATGGAAGTGAAGCCGGTCATGAACCATTTCACGTAGTTGACCGCGGCGGTCTCACGCTCCGCGACGCGGTCCCGCCTGACATGGTCGACCAGCAAAAGGGTGGACAGCGTGACAGCCGCGACCATCACCAGCGTCGCGAAAGTAGAGGCGAGTGCCAGTTCCCAGCGACGTCGCGGCAACGACTGGGCGATGAGCAGCGATTCCTCACCGGGCTTGAATTTGCGGCGCGGACTCATTTCGGATTACCTGCCGGCTTCGGTTTGGCCAATACAGTTAAATCGTCGACCAGCCAATGGTTTTGGCGATCTTTGACGAATTTCACCCGGACGCTGGCGCTGATGTAACGCACCTCCGGCCCGGCACCGCGCCGACCCTGCATGAACACCAGCATCGTCGCGTGATCCGCCGTGGCCGACAACACCGAACTCGCCGAGACCCAGTACTCGTTGATGACCGGATGACCCTTCGCCACGGTCTGCTGCTGAGCGGCCAATTCGTGGCGGTACCGGTCAGTTGTGAGCGCCAGCGCGCGGCCGAAATCTTGTTGCAGGGTTGCGGGATCGTACGTCAGCATCTGGGCCACCAGCTTGGGGCCCTGAATCGCAATCTCGGCGCGGGTGTGATCGGCCGCTTGCGCCTTCGCGTACCCAACCTGGTAGCCCAGGCCCGCGCCGTCCAGGCACAGGGTGGCCGCGACGAGCAGCAGGACTACTGTCCACTGCCGCACCTTGGCGGGTCGCTCGTGCGGGACGACCCGGAGCACCTCCGTGCCGGTGAGCATGTCGGCGAAGGTGCGGCGTTCGGAGTCCCACAGCGGCCACAACCAGCCGAGAAACAAAGCCGCAGTGTCGAGCAGGTGGCCCAGTTCCCGGACGAGCAAGCGCCACGGG
>NZ_LZLQ01000080.1 GCF_001673315.1 Mycobacterium asiaticum
CGGGAACACCACATCCACTGACCCCAGGACGTCTCCTGCGCCGGGCGTCAGCGACACCAACTGCCCACGCCGCTGCGGGTCGGCCGGCAACGCCAATTCGGCACCTGATTCAGAAGTCACCGCGGGCAATTGGCGATTGGTGATAGCCAATGCCTCCGGGTCGCCGTCGGTGAGCACCCACGATCCCTGCGGCGTGATGCCGATAGCTACCACGTCGAACCGTTGCGGGTCGAGGTTGCGCAGGATGCTGCCGGCCGAGACGCAGGAGATGGCGTGCTCGTTGCTGCGCCCGCCGAAAACGACGGCGACGCGAACCCGCTTGCTGGCAGTCACAACCTAGAGAGGCTACCGGGTAGGCCCTGCTTACTCCGGCTTGGTGCTGCGGCCCAGCAGCAACGCGATCGCCTCGTTCACCGAAAGCCCCTTGTGACAGACCCGGTGCACGGCGTCGGTGAGCGGCATTTCGACGTCGTAGCTGGAAGCCAGGGCGAGCACGGATTCGCAGGAGGTGACGCCTTCGACCACGTGACCGTCCTTGCCGTGCAACGCCGTGTGCATGCTGTCGCCGCGGCCCAGGCGTTCACCGAGCGACCGGTTGCGCGAATACGGAGATGTGCACGTCGCCACCAGGTCACCCACCCCTGCCAGGCCGGCCAGCGTCGCGCCCTTGGCGCCCAGCGCCAGACCCAGCCGCATGATCTCGGCCAACCCGCGCGTGATGATCGCTGCCACCGTGTTCTCGCCCAGGCCTACCCCGGCGGCCATCCCGCAGGCGAGCGCAATGACGTTCTTGCATGCCCCGCCGATCTCGGTGCCCACCACGTCGGAGTTCGTGTACGGACGGAAATAGCCACTGTTCAGAAAACGTTGCAACGCCACCGCGCGTCCGGAGTCGTTGCAGGCGATGACGGTGGCAGCGGGCTGGGACTGCGCGATCTCGCTGGCCAGGTTCGGCCCGGAGATCACCGCGACCTGGGACGGATCCGCAGCCGTCACCGACACCACCACCTGGCTCATCCGCATCAGCGTGCCGAGCTCGATCCCCTTGGCCAGGCTGACCAAGGTCGCGCCGTCGGCCCACAAACCGTTCCACTGCTCGAGATTCGCCCGCAGCGTCTGAGCCGGCACCCCCAGCAGTACCGTGCTGGCACCGGACAGCGCCTCCTCGGCGTCGGAGGTGGCACGAATGCCGGCGGGAAGCAACGTGCCGGGAAGATAATCGGCGTTGTACCGAGTGGTGTTGATCTGCTTGGCCACATCCGAACGGCGTGCCCACAATGTGACCTCTCCACCGGCATCGGCCAGAACCTTGGCCAGGACCGTGCCCCACGCACCGGCGCCCATCACCGCGACCGCTCCCGTCCTGGCCATCCACCACCCCCACTGTCTCGCCCGTGCCATCCGCAGCCGCTAAACAGTAGTCCTACCGACCCGCCGCCGTCACGCCCGCGGGCGGCTCTGAACCACGAACAGCACTGCGCTGGCAGGATGACCCTCATGAGCTGGGGGCACGCCGCCGACGTCGGCTTGATCATCGCCGTCAAGCGGTTGGCCGCCGCCAAGACGAGGCTGGCTCCCGTGTTCTCGGCACAAACGCGCGAAAGTGTCGTGTTGGCCATGCTCGTGGACACCTTGACCGCGGCCGCGGGTGTGAGTTCGCTGCGTTCGATCACGGTCATCACACCCGACGAGGCCGCTGCGGCCGCGGCGGCTGACCTCGGGGCCCACGTGCTCGGCGACCCCACGACACCGGACGACCCCGACCCGTTGAACAGTGCCATCGCCGCAGCCGAGCGATCGGTGGCCGGTACGACCCCGAATCTTGTTGTGTTGCAAGGTGATCTACCGGCGCTACAAACACAGGAACTGGACGAGGCGATCACCGCGGCGCGGCGGTACCAGCGCAGCTTCGTGGCGGACCGGCTGGGCACGGGGACCGCCGCGTTGTGCGCCTTCGGAGTCGAACTCAACCCCCGGTTCGGGCCGGATTCCTGCGCGCAGCACCGTCGTTCGGGCGCCATCGAACTCACCGGTGCGTGGCCGGGGCTACGTTGCGACGTCGACACACCCGCCGACCTGGCGACCGCCCGGCAACTCGGAGTCGGTGCCGCGACCGCCCGCGCCCTCACACACCGCTAGCCCAGGGCAAAGTCGTCGCTGCGGTGAACGCCGGCCCAACGGCAAATGGATGTCCGCCGACCGCTGGCAGCGACACCGGTTGATAGGCAATGATCGCAAGGTGACCGACATCGAAGCCAGCCCCCAGGCGCAGACACGCCACGACGAGAAGACCTGGCACCCAGACGACTCGGCACCGGCGGCACCGCCCGCGGCCACCCCCGCCGCGATCAGCGACCCCCTGCCCGAGGAGCGTTACCTCAATCGTGAACTGAGTTGGCTGGACTTCAACGCTCGCGTGCTCGCCCTGGCTGCCGACAGCTCGATGCCGCTGCTGGAGCGCGCCAAGTTTCTGGCGATATTCGCCTCCAATCTCGATGAGTTCTATATGGTTCGGGTCGCCGGCCTCAAGCGGCGCGATCAGATGGGCCTGTCGGTTCGGTCCGCCGACGGATTGACGCCGCGCGAACAATTGCGCCGCATCGGCGAGCAGACCCAGCAAATCGCCAGCCGGCACGCGCGCGTGTTCCTCGACCTAGTGCTGCCCGCGCTGGAGGAGGAAGGAATCCACATCATTACGTGGTCCGACCTCGACGAGGACGAATGCGAAGAAATGTCGACCTATTTCCACGAGCAGGTCTTCCCCGTCCTGACACCGCTGGCCGTCGACCCGGCGCACCCCTTTCCCTTCGTCAGCGGGCTGAGCCTGAATCTGGCGGTCACCGTCAAACAACCCGAGGACGGCACTCAGCATTTCGCCAGGGTCAAGGTGCCCGACAACGTCGACCGGTTCGTCGAAATCGAGGCCGCAGGCGACGACGACGGAGCGGTGGTCGTCCGGTTCCTGCCCATGGAAGAGTTGATTGCGGCGTTTCTTCCGGTGCTGTTCCCCGGTATGGACATTGTCGAGAACCACGCGTTCCGCATTACTCGCAACGCCGATTTCGAGGTCGAAGAGGATCGGGACGAGGACCTGCTGCAGGCGCTCGAGCGGGAACTGGCGCGGCGGCGGTTCGGTTCGCCGGTGCGGCTCGAGGTCGCCGACGATATGACCGAGGGGATGCTGGAGCTCCTCTTGCGTGAACTCGACGTGCATCCCGGTGATGTGATCGAAGTGCCTGGGCTGCTGGACCTGTCGTCGTTGTGGCAGGTCTACGGCCTGGACCGCCCAGGCCTCAAGGACCGGGCTTTCGTGCCGGCCACCCACCCCGCGTTCGCCGATCGGGAAACCCCCAAAAGCATTTTCGCGACGTTGCGCGAGGGTGATGTGCTGGTGCATCACCCCTATGACTCGTTTTCCACGAGCGTGCAGCGATTCATCGAGCAGGCCGCCGCCGACCCGAATGTGTTGGCGATCAAGCAGACGCTGTACCGCACCTCGGGTGATTCCCCGATCGTTCGGGCCCTGATCGACGCCGCCGAAGCCGGCAAGCAGGTGGTGGCGATGGTGGAGATCAAGGCGCGATTCGACGAGCAGGCCAACATCCGCTGGGCACGAACCTTGGAGCAGGCGGGCGTGCACGTGGTGTACGGGTTCGTCGGCCTCAAAACCCATTGCAAGACCTGCCTTGTGGTGCGCCGCGAGGGTCCCATCATCCGGCGGTACTGCCATGTGGGTACCGGCAACTACAACGGCAAGACGGCACGACTGTACGAGGATGTGGGTCTGCTCACCGCCGACCCGAATATCGGCGCCGATCTCACCGATTTGTTCAATACGCTCACCGGCTACTCCCGCAAACTGACCTACCGCAATCTTCTGGTGGCACCACACGGAATTCGCACCGGCATCATCGAGCGCGTCGAGCGCGAGGTCGAAGCCCACCGCGACGGCAAGGACGCGCGAATCCGGCTGAAGATGAATGCCCTTGTCGACGAACAGGTCATCGATGCGCTCTACCGCGCCTCGCAAGCCGGTGTGCGGGTCGAGGTGGTGGTGCGTGGCATCTGCGCACTGCGGCCGGGAGCCGAAGGCATTTCTGAAAATATCTTTGTCCGCTCGATTCTCGGCCGTTTCCTGGAACACTCGCGGATCCTGCATTTCAAGGCCATCGACGAATTCTGGATTGGCAGCGCCGACATGATGCACCGCAATCTGGACCGCAGGGTGGAGGTTATGGCACAGGTCAAGGACCCGCGTCTGACCGCACAACTGGACGATCTGTTCGAATCGGCTTTGGACCCGGCCACCCGCTGCTGGGAGCTCGGATCCGACGGTCAGTGGACCGCCTCGCCTCGGGAAGGGGAAAGTGTGCGCGACCACCAGGCCTCGCTGATGGAGCGGCACCGCAGCCCGTGACCGGCATCGTCTCCCGGCACACCACATTCACCGTTGTGTACGACCCCGCCGAATTAACCTGCAGGAGTTGAGGTGTCGATCGAAGGCTCATCCGGTGACCAAGGCGCAGGGGGTCGGGTCGTCTACGCCGCCGGCGCGGTGTTGTGGCGACCGGGCGGCGGCAAGTCGGCCAAGTCGGCCAAGTCGATCGAGATCGCCGTCATCCA
This sequence comes from Mycobacterium asiaticum, assembly GCF_001673315.1. Classification (GTDB taxonomy): domain Bacteria; phylum Actinomycetota; class Actinomycetes; order Mycobacteriales; family Mycobacteriaceae; genus Mycobacterium; species Mycobacterium asiaticum_B. Next base: position 4,624 of record NZ_LZLQ01000080.1, read on the forward strand.
CCGGCCGCGCTATGACGACTGGTCGCTGCCCAAAGGCAAGCTCGACCCCGGCGAGACCGCACCGGTTGCCGCCGTACGCGAGGTGCTCGAAGAGACCGGTCACCACAGTCATTTGGGACGCTGCCTCACCACCATCACCTACCCGATCGACCAGGGCGTCAAAAAGGTGCACTACTGGGCGGCTGCCAGCACCGGTGGCAAGTTCAAGCCCGGCAACGAGGTGGACGAACTGCTCTGGCTGCCGGTGGCTGAGGCCATGAAGAAGCTGGACTACGGACAGGACCGAAAGGTCTTGCGGCGGTTCGTCAAGCAACCGGCGAATACCAAGACGGTGTTGGTGGTGCGCCACGGTACCGCCGGCAGCAAGTCGCGTTTCCGCGGCGACGACACCAAACGTCCGCTGGACAAGAAGGGACGCGCACAAGCCGAGGCGCTGGTTCCCCAGCTGTTGGCGTTCGGCGCCACCCACGTGTACTCAGCCGACCGGGTGCGGTGCCATCAGACCGTGGAACCGCTGGCCGCTGAACTCGACGTGACGATCCACAACGAGCCACATCTCACCGAAGAGGCCTACGCCAAGAATCCCAAGCGCGCCCGGCAGCGGGTGCTGCACATCGCCGGACGGCCCGGCACACCCGTGATCTGTACGCAGGGCAAGGTCATTCCCGATCTGATCGCATGGTGGTGCGAGCGCGAAGGCGTGCGCCCGGCAAAGTCGCGCAACCTCAAAGGGAGCACCTGGGTGCTGTCCCTGTCGGGCGGTCGCCTGATCGCTGCGGATCACATCGGCGGGGCGCTGGCCGCCAACGTCCGGGCCTGACAACGCAAATACCCTCCGGATGGCATCGCTGCCAACCGAAGGGTATTCGCGTGTGAGAACTACTTGCGACCGCGCCGAGTGCTTGCAGCCTTCTTGGCCGGAGCCTTCTTGGCTGGGGACTTGGTTGCGGCCTTCTTGGCCGGAGCCTTGGTCGCGGCCTTGCGTGCCGGCGTCTTGGTCGCGGCCTTCTTGGCCGGAGCCTTGCTGGCCGCCTTCTTGGCCGGAGCCTTGCTTGCCGCCTTCTTGGCCGGAGCCTTGCTCGCCGCCTTCTTAGCGGGAGCCTTGCTCGCTGCCTTCTTGGCCGGCGCCTTGCTCGCTGCCTTCTTGGCCGGAGCCTTGCTCGCTGCCTTCTTGGCCGGAGACTTCTTGGCCGCCGTCCGCTTGGACGCGCTCGCCACCACGCCACGCTTCACAGCGGGGCCTTCGGACGGGAGCTTTTGTGCGCCAGCCACAACGGCTTTGAATTGGGCACCCGGACGGAATGCCGGCACCGACGTGGGCTTCACTTTGACCGTCTCGCCGGTACGCGGATTGCGGGCCACCCGGGCCGCGCGGCGACGCTGTTCGAAGACACCGAAACCGGTAATGGTCACGCTGTCACCCTTGTGTACCGCGCGCACAATCGTGTCGACGACATTCTCGACAGCGGCGGTCGCCTGCCGACGGTCTGAGCCCAATTTCTGTGTGAGCACATCTATGAGCTCTGCTTTGTTCATTCAACCCTCCGAAGCCAGGGCTCCTCGTTTTCGGAACCGACTAGTGGACACGGTAAACCCTCACCCGGCAAATTGCCAAGAGCCACGCGCATTTTCAGACGCGAATGGCCGGGGATTTCGGAATCCGATTGCCGCCCTTGACCTGTGGCACAGCCGCAAATTGGCCCGGGTTTAGCGTGCCGACGGAGTTGAAATTCGGGCCCGCCCGGGACTTCAGGAGGTGGGGATAGTCCGCGGTTTCCAGGCCGGCCGAGCCGCTTCGAAAGACTCGATCTCGTCGAGTTTCCGCAGCGTAAGGGCTATATCGTCGAGCCCCTCGAGCAGTCTGTAGGCCGTGTGATCGTCAATCCTGAACGGCAGCACCGCCGTTCCGGCGACGATATTTCGATCTTGAAGATTGACAGTGATTTCCAAACCTGGACTCTGCTCGATGAGCTTCCAAAGAAGTTCGACGCCATCTTGGTCAACTTCGGCCGCCAACAGTCCGGCCTTGCCGGAGTTACCGCGAAAAATGTCAGCGAACCGAGACGAGATAACGACCCGGAATCCGTAGTCCATCAACGCCCAGACCGCGTGCTCGCGCGAGGATCCCGTGCCGAAATCGGGCCCGGCGACCAAGACGGAGCCGCGGTCAAAGGGGCTGAGATTTAGCACGAATGACGGGTCTGTGCGCCAACTTGCGAACAAGCCGTCCTCGAAACCGGTTCGGGTAACGCGCTTCAGGTAGACAGCGGGAATGATCTGGTCGGTGTCGACATTGGACCGCCGCAGCGGTACGCCGATACCGGTGTGGGTGCGAAAGGCTTCCATTCTCGTCCTCTATTTCTCAGCGTGAATTCAAAGTCGACTAGTTCAAATCTGCGGGCGCAGACAACGTGCCGCGTACCGCGGTGGCGGCGGCGACTGCCGGTGACACCAAGTGGGTACGGCCGCCCTTGCCCTGCCGCCCTTCGAAATTGCGGTTGGACGTTGCGGCACAACGCTCCCCCGGCGCGAGTTGATCGGGATTCATCCCGAGGCACATCGAGCATCCGGCTTGACGCCACTCGGCGCCCGCAGCGGTGAAGACCTCACCAAGCCCCTCGGCTTCGGCTTGCGCGCGAACCCGCATCGAGCCCGGCACGACCAGCATCCGCACGTCCGGGGCCACCTTGCGGCCGCGCAGGATCTCGGCCACCACCCGCAGGTCTTCGATCCGGCCATTGGTGCACGAACCCACGAATACGGTGTCAACCGCGATGTCACGCATCGCCGTCCCGGGTCGAAGGTCCATGTAGGCCAAGGCTTTTTCCGCGGACTGCCGCTGGGCGTCATCGGTCATCAGCTCGGGGTCCGGCACGGCACCGGCCAACGGCACGCCTTGTCCCGGGTTGGTTCCCCAGGTGACGAACGGGCTCAGCGAGGCGGCGTCGAGGTAGACCTCGGCGTCGAAAACCGCACCGGGATCGCTGGGTAGTTGTTGCCAGTAGGCAAGTGCGGCGTCCCAGTCCGCGCCGGCCGGGGCATGCGGACGCCCACGCAGGAATTCGTAGGTCGTCTCGTCCGGTGCCACCATCCCGGCACGGGCACCGGCTTCGATGCTCATGTTGCAGACGGTCATCCGGCCTTCCATCGACAGCGATTCGATGGCGCTGCCGCGGTATTCGATGACGTGCCCTTGGCCGCCGCCGGTGCCGATCTTCGCGATCAACGCAAGAATGATGTCTTTGGCCGTCACGCCCTCGGGCAGTTCGCCGTCGACGTTGACCGCCATCGTCTTGAACGGACGCAGTCGCAGCGTCTGGGTGGCGAGCACGTGTTCGACCTCAGAGGTACCGATTCCCATCGCGATTGCGCCGAAAGCGCCGTGGGTCGATGTGTGACTATCCCCACAAACCACGGTCATTCCCGGTTGGGTGAGCCCCAATTGCGGTCCCACCACATGCACGATGCCCTGCTCGATATCCCCCATCGGGTGTAACCGCACACCGAATTCGGCGCAGTTGTGCCGCAACGTTTCCACTTGAGTCCGCGACACCAGGTCGGCGATCGGCTTGTCGATGTCGAGGGTGGGCACATTGTGGTCCTCGGTGGCGATGGTGAGATCGGTGCGGCGCACCGGCCGCCCCGCCAGGCGCAGGCCGTCGAACGCCTGCGGGCTGGTGACCTCGTGGACAAGGTGCAGATCGATGTAGATCAAGTCGGGTTCGGTGCCGTTGCCCGACGCGACAACGTGGTCGTCCCAGACCTTCTCGGCCATCGTGCGTGGCCGGGCCGGGTTGCGCGTCTGTTCCGCCATCTCGGATTGCCTCGATTCGCTCGTGCGCGGCTCGCCGATGATCCAGGGCTGTGATCCCACTATGCGAGACGCTAGTATCTCTCTGTGAGACAGCATAGCGGCATCGGCGTCCTGGACAAAGCCGTCGGAATTCTGCAGGTGGTCGCGGAATACCCGTGTGGGCTGGCCGAACTGTGCGAGCGCACCGGCCTGCCGAGGGCCACCACTTATCGGCTGGCGGCCGCGCTGGAAGTGCATCGACTGCTGGGACGCGACGAGGACGGCCGCTGGCGACTAGGTCCCGCGGTCAGTGAACTCGCGGCACACGTCAACGATCCCCTGTTGGCGGCCAGCGCTGCCGTGCTTCCCCAATTGCGCGAGACGACGGGCGAGAGTGTGCAGTTGTATCGCCGGGAGGGAACCGCGCGCGTCTGCATCGCCGCTTTGGAACCCCCTGCGGGGCTTCGCGATACGGTTCCCGTCGGGGCGCGACTGCCGATGACGGCCGGTTCGGGCGCCAAAGTGCTACTGGCCCACAGCGACGCCGCCACTCAACAGGCGGTGCTGCCCGAGGCGCTGTTCACCGACCGGGTGCTGGCCGAAGTGCGCCGGCGCGGGTGGGCACAAAGCGTCGCGGAGCGCGAACCCGGCGTGGCAAGCGTGTCCGCACCGGTGCGCGATGGCCGCGGAGCGGTGGTCGCGGCAATCTCAGTCTCCGGACCGGTCGACCGGATGGGACGACGGCCCGGGGCACGTTGGGCCGCCGACCTATTGGCCGCCGCGGAGGCGATAGCGCGTCGGCTCTGACGCGCGCCGAGCCTGCGACTGGCACGTCTGGTGCGCCGAGACTGCGGCTAGCGCGCCTGAGACGCCGAGACTGCGGCTGGCGCGCCCACACTGCGGCTGGCGCGCCGAGACTGCGGCTGGTGCACCGACACTGCGGCTGGCGCGCCGAGACTGCGGCTGGTGCACCGAGACTGCGGCTGGTGCACCGAGACTGCGGCTAGCGCGCCCACACTGCGGCTACCGCGTGCCAGTCGCTGGAATTGCGTTGTGGACGCAGTCTCGTCGCCACCGACGCAGACTCGTCACCACCGACGCAGACTCGCCACCACCGACACAGACTCGCCACCACCGACACAGACTCGCCACCACCGACACAGACTCGTCACCACCAACGCAGACTCGCCACCACCGACGCAGTCCCGCCCGCCACCGCCTGACAGACTGACGCGCATGGGAACGAATCAGCGCGCAAGCATCGTCATGTCCGAGGCGGAAATCTCCGATTTCGTGAACAAGAGTCGGACCGGGACACTGGCCACCATCGGGTCGGACGGTCAACCGCATCTGACGGCAATGTGGTACGCCGTGGTGGACGGCGAGATCTGGTTGGAGACCAAAGCCAAGTCGCAGAAGGCGGTCAACCTGAAAAGGGACCCGCGGGTCAGTTTCCTCATCGAGGACGGCGACACCTATGACACATTGCGTGGGGTTTCCTTCGAGGGTGTCGCTGAGATCGTCGACGATCCGGACGTATCGCACCGGGTGGGCGTCAGCGTCTGGGAGCGCTACACCGGCCCCTACACCGACGAGATGAAGCCCTTCGTCGAGCAGATGATGAACAAGCGCGTCTGCGTGCGCATCGTCAGCAGGCGTGCCCGTTCGTGGGATCATCGCAAGTTGGGGATGACGAGTATGCCGGTCGGCGGTACCACCGCGCCGGCGGCCCGGGGAGGCCGTCAGTAACCGGTGAATCGTTTTGTAGCCCCGATGGGATTCGAACCCACGCTACCGCCGTGAGAGGGCGGCGTCCTAGGCCGCTAGACGACGGGGCCAGAAACGATCCAGTAGAACGACGATCCGAAGTGCCAGCATAGCTCACCCCGAAAACCCCACCTAATCGCTTGAGCCGGTGAGGCTTTGCTGGGGTACCAGGACTCGAACCTAGAATGGCTGAACCAGAATCAGCTGTGTTGCCAATTACACCATACCCCATCGGCCACCTATAACCGCTGGTCAGAGCCTATTCACTGACCATATGCCAGGTCGTGGACCGCTGCCGCCAGCCGTTGCAGGCCTTTCGAAGCCGAAGTGCAGACTACCAAAGACTCGCGCCCCGATCCGCACGCCTACTGCACGCCCACCTGCTCACGCGCGGATTGCAGCCGGAGCAGGCTGCGCTCGCGGCCCAACAACTCCAGTGACTCGAACAGCGGCGGGCTGATCGTGGTGCCGGTGGCCGCGACGCGAATGGGGCCGAATGCCTTGCGCGGTTTGAGTGCCAGGCCTTCGATGAGGGCACCTTTGAGGGCTTCCTCGATCTGCGCGGTGGTCCAGTCGCCGATGCCCGTCAGCGCGCCGATGGCCGTGTCCAGCACCACAGCTGAGTCCGGGCCCAACTCCTTGGTGGCGGCCTTGGGGTCGAGCGCGTACTCGTCGTCGTTGAGGAACTTCAGCAGTCCCCATGCGTCCCCGAGCACGACGATGCGGGTCTGCACCAGTTCGGCCGCGGTAGCGAAACTCTGCTCGTCCAGTGCGAGGTGATGCCCATGAGTGTCCAAGTAGTCGCGCAGCCTGCGGGTGAAGTCTTCCACGGTGAGCAACCGGATGTGCTCGGCGTTGAGGGCGTCGGCCTTTTTCTGATCGAAGCGGGCCGGGTTGGAGTTGACGTTGACGACGTCGAACGCGGCGATCATCTCGTCGAGGCTGAACAGGTCGTGGTCATCGGCGATCGACCAGCCGAGCAGAGCGAGATAATTCAGCAGGCCCTCGGGAATGAAGCCCCGGTCGCGGTGAGCGAACAGATTGGACTGCGGGTCCCGTTTGGACAGCTTCTTAGTGCCCTCCCCCAATACCGTTGGCAGATGCCCGAATTGCGGGATCCACTCGGCCACCCCGATCCGGATCAGCGCCTGATACAGGGCAAGTTGGCGCGGCGTCGACGGCAGCAGATCCTCCCCCCGCAACACGTGGGTGATCTTCATCAGCGCGTCATCGCAGGGATTGACCAAGGTGTACAACGGGTCTCCGTTGGCGCGGGTCAACGCGAAGTCCGGCACCGTGCCCGCCGCAAACGTGGTGGTGCCACGTACCAGGTCGTCCCAGCTGAGGTCGCCGTCGGGCATCCGCAGCCGCACCACCGCCTTGCGTCCCTCGGTCAGGTACGCCGCTCGTTGCGAATCGGTGAGGTGCCGGTCGAAGTTGTCATAACCCAGTTTCGGGTTGCGCCCGGCCGCAACATGGCGTGCCTCGACCTCCTCCGGCGTGGAGAACGCGTAGTACGCCTCGCCGGCTTCTAAAAGCCGCGCGATCACGTCCCGGTAGAGGTCCGCGCGTTGCGACTGCCGGTAGGGCGCGTACGGCCCACCCACCTCCGGACCCTCGTCCCAGTCCAGGCCGAGCCAGCGCAGTGCGTCGAGCAGCGCCAGATAGCTTTCCTCACTGTCACGTTGGGCGTCGGTGTCTTCGATGCGGAAAACGAAGGTGCCACCGGTGTGCCGCGCGTAGGCCCAGTTGAATAGTGCCGTGCGCACCATCCCGACGTGCGGTGTGCCGGTGGGCGACGGGCAGAAACGAACCCGGACGTGATCGGTTGCGGTCACGACTTTCCTTTGCGGACTACAGGATTGGTCAGGGTGCCAATTCCTTCGATGGTGACCGAGACGGTGTCACCATCCTCGATCGGCCCCACTCCGGCCGGGGTGCCGGTCAGGATGAGATCGCCTGGCAGCAGGGTCATTACCGCCGAGATCCATTCCACGATGGCGCCGACGTCGTGAATCATCAGCGAGGTGCGGGCGTTCTGTTTGACTTCACCGTTGACCTCGGTGCGCAGTCCCAGATCGGCGGGGTCGACGTCGGTGACGATCCAGGGTCCGATCGGACAGAATGTGTCGTGGCCCTTGGCGCGGGTCCACTGGCCGTCGGCTTGCTGCTGGTCGCGGGCTGATACGTCATTTCCGATGGTGTAGCCCAGGATATTTTCGGCCGCTTGGGCCGCGGGCACATCTTTGCAGGCCCGGCCGATCACCACGGCAAGCTCGCCCTCGAAGTGGACAGGTGAAGCGTTGGCCGGCAACCGAATCGGCACGTTCGGCCCGACGATCGCGGTGTTGGGCTTCATGAAGATCACCGGATCAGCGGGCGGTTGGCCGCCCATCTCGGCGATGTGGTCGGCGTAGTTCTTGCCGATGCAGACAACCTTGCTGGCCAGTATCGGAGCCAGGAGACGGACGTCGGCCAGCGGCCAGGAGCGGCCGGTGAAACTCGGCGTGCCGAACGGGTGTTCGGCAATCTCGCGGGCCGTCAGGTTGGCCGGGTCGTCCAGTTGGCCTTCGACGCTGACGAAGGCGACTCCGTCTGGGCTGGCGATTCGTCCAAGTCGCATTCGGATGAGCCTAGCGAGGGCCGCGAGCGCGGCGTAGCCGGGCGCTGCGGGCCCGAGCGACCAGGCCTAGCCGGGTGACGATGCGGGCCCGCAGGGCCCGCACCTGGCACCCTTTTGCCGAGACTGAAGAATTGCAGCGGAAGTGCGAGTAGAGGCCTGCGAATTTTCAGTCTCGGTGACGCCCGCGATTTCGCACATCTCTCGACGCCTCTCCACATCTCCCCACGTCGTGCCCTCCTTATCGCCTGACATGTGTGCAAGCATTGCGTGATGTCAGCGGACGCGGTCGGCACGGCGACGCGTTGGTCGATGGTTGCCGTCGCGGTCGTGGTGACTGCCAGTGCGTTCAGCTTCATCAACGCGGTCCCGTTTCTGATCCCGGCGTTGGAAGCAGCGCACGGAACCCCATTGTCCGAAACCGGTCTGCTGTCGGTGATGCCTAGCTTGGGCATGGTGGTGACGCTGATCGCCTGGGGTTACGTGGCCGACCTCATCGGCGAACGCATTGTGCTCACAGTGGGTTCGATGGTGACGGCAGTCGCCGCCTATGCGGCCTCGACAGTCGACTCGCTCGTGGCGATGGGAGTCCTGCTGTTCCTTGGCGGCATGGGTGCGGCCAGCTGTAACCCGGCCTGCGGCCGGCTAGTCGCCGGTTGGTTCCCGCCCGAGCAGCGGGGTCTAGCGATGGGTGTCCGTCAGACCGCGCAACCGCTCGGAATCGCTATGGGCGCCTTCGTAATACCAGGTCTGGCGGAACACGGACCGCCCGCCCAGGGGTTGCTGTTTCCGGCATTGGCGTGTGCGATCTCGGCGGTGGTGGGCGCTGCGGTTGCGCATGACCCGCCCCGCAAACCGCGAGCGGTGGCGCGCGACGACGAATTGGCGAGCCCCTACCGGGACACCACAGTCTTATGGCGCATCCATGCGCTCTCTGCGTTGATGGTGATGCCGCAGGCGATGACGGTCACCTTCATGTTGGTGTGGCTGCACAAATGCCAAGGGTGGTCCGTCGAGTCCGCCGGCACCCTGGTGACCATCACTGCCCTCCTCGGCGCCGTCACCCGCATCGCGGCCGGGCGGTGGTCGGACCGCATCGGATCCCGAATGCGTCCCATTCGGTTCATCGCGCTGGGCACCAGCGTCACCCTGGCCTTGCTGGCTTTGACCAACGACCACTACGGGCCCCTGGCCGTCGTGCTGATGGTCACGACCTCGGTGATCACGGTGATGGACAACGGTTTAGAGGCCACCGCGATCACCGAATGCGCCGGCCAGTTCTGGAGCGGCAGGGCGCTGGGGGTGCAGAACACGACCCAGCGACTAGTGACCCTCGCCGGTCCGCCGATGTTTGGAATGATCATCGGCGCGTTCGGCTATCCAACCGCGTTCGTCCTGTGTGCGCTGTTCCCGTTGGCCGCCGTTCCGGTGGTACCAACCGGGCTTTTGGCGCCCGGTTTGGAGGAACGGGCCAAGCCGCCGCCGGTCGGCCGACTCCAGGACCGCCCCGTTCAGCCGCGCAACTAGCCGGACCGGAAACCGCAGGACCTGTGCGAGCATTGATGGATGCCCAGGGAGCCGACCAGCGCGGCCGCTCGCTGGTTCATCGTGGTGGTGTCGCTGTTCGTCACCGCAAGCTCTTTCCTCTTTATCAATGGCGCCGCCTTCTTGATCCCGAGACTGGAAGCCGCGCGCCGGACTCCCCTGACGCAGGCGGGCCTATTGGTATCCATGCCCAGTTGGGGCATGGTCGTCACGCTGGTCGCCTGGGGTTATGTCCTGGACCGTGTCGGTGAGCGGATCGTTCTGACGGTGGGCTCAGCGCTCACCGCGGCCGCGGCCTACGCGGCAGCCTCGGTGCACTCCCTGCTGCTGATGGGGGTCTTTCTGTTCCTCGGCGGCATGGCGGCTGCGAGTTGCAACAGCGCCGGCGGTCGGCTGGTTTCCGGCTGGTTTCCGCCGCAGCAACGCGGGCTGGCGATGGGCATCCGCCAAACCGCCCAACCGTTGGGAATTGCGGTGGGCGCCTTGGTGATTCCTGAGTTGGCCGAGCGCGGTGCCCACGCCGGATTGATGTTCCCAGCGGTGGCTTGCGGCATCGCTGCTGTGGTCAGCCTGCTGGGCGTGGTCGACCCGCCCCGCAAGTCCCGCGCGACCGCCACCAACGAAGAGCTGGCCAGCCCGTACCGCCGTTCCTGGGTGCTGTGGCGGATACACGCAGCATCGGCCTTGTTGATGATGCCCCAGACGGTGACCGTCACCTTCATGCTGGTCTGGCTGATCAATCACCACGGCTGGTCGCTGGCAGCAGCCGGTGGCTTGGTGACCATTTCGCAGCTGATCGGCGCCGTCGGCCGCATCCTTGTCGGCCGCTGGTCGGATCGTGTCGGTTCCCGGATGCGACCGGTCCGCATCATCGCAATCGCCGCGGCCGTGACGTTGTTCCTGCTCGCCCTCACCGACGACGTCGGGTCACGCTTCGACGTGCTGCTGATGGTCGTCATCTCTGTCATCGCGGTCCTCGACAACGGGTTGGAAGCCACCGCCATCACCGAATACGCCGGACCGTACTGGAGCGGACGCGCGCTGGGCACCCAGAACACCACTCAGCGCCTGGTCGCGGCGGCCGGACCGCCGATGTTCGGTGCGCTGATCACCACGGCGGCCTACCCGCTAGCTTGGGCGCTGTGCGGCCTGTTCCCCCTGATCGCCGCGCCGTTGGTACCCACCCGCCTGCTGCCACCGGGTTTGGAGATCACAGCGCGGCGACAATCCGTTCGCCGACATCGGTGGTGGCAAGCCGTTCGGTCCCGCGAGTTGCCAAGTGGGCCTCGACCGCCCGGTCGACCCGGTCCGCCGCGTCGTTCTCGCCGAGGTGGGAAAGCAACAGCGCCACCGAAATGATCGCTGCGGTCGGATCTGCGATGCCCTGACCGGCGATGTCGGGAGCACTGCCGTGCACCGGCTCGAACATCGACGGATTGGTCCGCGTCGCGTCGATGTTTCCACTGGCCGCCAACCCGATACCACCGCACACAGTCGCCGCCAGATCGGTGAGGATGTCACCGAACAGGTTGTCGGTGACGATCACGTCGAACCGGCCGGGGTCGGTGGCCAGGAAGATGGTGGCGGCGTCGACGTGCTGGTAGGCGACTTCAACGTCGGGGTACTGTTCGCCGATTTCCTGAACGGTCCGCAACCACAGCCCGCCGGCGAATGTCAGCACGTTGGTCTTGTGCACCAGGGTCAGGTGTTTGCGACGCGCGCGGGCCCGCTCGAACGCGTCTGACACCACCCGTCGCACGCCGAACGCGGTGTTGACGCTCACTTCGGTGGCGACCTCGTGGGATGTTCCGACGCGGATCGCGCCGCCGTTGCCGGTGTAGGGGCCCTCGGTGCCTTCGCGCACCACCACGAAGTCGATCGCCGGGTCCCCAGCCAATGGGCTCTTCACGCCCGGATACAGCCGCGCCGGCCGCAGATTCACGTGGTGATCGAGCTCGAAGCGCATGCGAAGCAGCAGACCCCGCTCCAAGACGCCGCTGGGGACGGACGGGTCACCGATCGCGCCGAGCAGGATCGCGTCGTGCTCGCGCAGCTCGGGCACCACCGACTCCGGCAGCACCTCGCCGGTGGCGTGATACCGCCGGGCACCGAGGTCGTATTCGGTCTTCTCGACGCCGGGCAAGACGATGTCGAGGACTTTGAGAGCCTCGGCGGTGACTTCCGGACCGATGCCGTCGCCGCCAATCACCGCGAGTTTCACGAGAGGTCAACCACTTCGAGCTTGTTGGCGCCCACCGCGTCGGCGATCGACGACCGCACCTCGGCAGGCACGTCCTGATCCAACCGCAGCAGGATCGTGGCGCTGTCGCCCTCGGTGTCCTCCGACAGCTGAGCGGCCTGGATGTTCACCCCGGCGGACCCGAGCAGCGTGCCGATCTTGCCCAGCGCACCGGGCTGGTCGGCGTAGTTGATCACCAGGTTGATGCCCTGGGCGCGCAGGTCGAAGTTGCGGCCGTTGATCTGCACTATCTTCTCGACCAGTTGCGGCCCGGACAGGGCGCCCGCGACGTTGACCACGCTGCCGTCGGCGGCAACGGCCCGCACGTCGACCACGCTGCGGTGGTTGGGGCTTTCGGTCGCTTTGCTGATCTCGGCGGTGACACCCCGCTCGGCGGCCAGTGCCGGCGCGTTGACGAATGTCACGGCTTCTTCGATGACCGCCGAGAACAGCCCGCGCAGCGCCGAGAGCTTCAGCACCTCGACCTCTTCGGCTGCGAGCTCACCTTGCACCTGCACCTGCACTGACACGGGCAGCTCGTCGGACAGTGCGGCCGTCAGCACGCCGAGCTTGCGAGCCAGGTCGAGCCACGGCGCGACCTCCTCGCTGACCACGCCGCCCCCGACATTGACCGCGTCGGGCACGAACTCGCCCGCCAGCGCCAACCGCACGCTCTGCGCGACGTCGGTGCCGGCCCGGTCCTGGGCTTCGGCAGTCGATGCCCCCAGGTGCGGGGTCACCACCACCTGCGGCAGCTCGAAAAGCGGGCTGTCGGTGCACGGCTCGGTCGAGAACACGTCAAGGCCGGCGGCGCGCACATGCCCGCTGGTGATGGCGTCGGCCAGCGCTGCCTCGTCGATGAGGCCGCCCCGCGCGGCGTTGACGATGATGACGCCGGGCTTGGTCTTGGCCAGCGCTTCCTTGTCGATCAACCCCGCCGTCTCCGGCGTTTTGGGTAGGTGCACCGAAATGAAGTCGGCGCGGCCCAACAGGTCGTCGAGGGACAGCAATTCGATACCGAGCTGGGCGGCGCGGGCCGACGACACGTAAGGGTCGTAGGCGACGATGTGGGCGCCGAAGGCGGCGATCCGCTGGGCGACGAGCTGGCCGATCCGGCCCAGTCCCACGACGCCGACGGTCTTACCGAAGATCTCGGTGCCGGAGAACTTCGACCGCTTCCAGGTGTGCTCGCGCAGCGTGGCGTCGGCGGCGGCGATCTGTCGCGCGGCCGCCAGCAGCAACGCGATCGCGTGCTCGGCAGCGCTGTGGATGTTGGACGTGGGGGCATTGACCACCAACACGCCGCGTGCGGTGGCGGCGTCGACGTCGACGTTGTCCAGCCCGACGCCGGCTCGGGCGACGATCTTGAGTTTCGTGGCGGCGGCCAGGACCTCGGCGTCCACCGTGGTAGCCGACCGGACCAGCAGCGCGTCCGCCTCGGGTACCGCGGCCAGCAGTTTCTCGCGGTCGGGACCGTCTACCCAGCGCACCTCAACCTGGTCTCCCAGGGCAGCGACAGTTGATTGGGCAAGTTTGTCGGCGATCAATACAACAGGCAGGTTCACGCGGACAGCGTAGTCGGGGATCGTGAGCGCGGCAGAGCCGGGCGAAGCGGGTCCCCGCCGTCGAACCCAGTCGGGGATCGTGAGCGCGGCGGAGCCGGGCGAAGCGGGTCCCCGCCGTCGAACCGAACGGTGCGACGATGCGGACCGTCGGGCCCGCTGAGAAGCCTCGCCATCGGACCTAGCGGTGGCAGGGACGATGAGCGGCGCCGCCACACATGACTCGGGCAAATCCCATAACCTCAACCGGCGCTGCTGAGTACGATCCGGCCGTGTCCTCCCCCGCACGCCCAGCGATCTGCGTCAACATGATCGTCCGCAACGAAGCGGCGATCATCCGGGAAACCCTCGACCACATCGCGCGGTACATCAGTGCATGGGTAATCGTGGACACCGGCTCCGACGACGGGACCCAGGACCTCATCCGCGATCACATGACTCGTCTTGGCATTCCCGGCGAGCTTCACGAGCGGCCGTGGCGCAATTTTGGCCACAACAGGTCCGAGGCGTTGACCCTGGCCCAGGGCCACGGTGACTACATCTGGGTGCTCGACGCTGACGACAAAGTCGAGGGCAACCTCGATTTCGGCCAATTGGGAAAAGATCTCTATCAGCTCCGCTGTGGCCAAACCTCCGAGATCTTCTGGCGACCGAACCTGTTTCGCGACGGGTTGCCGGTCCGCTACGAAGGCGTCGTCCATGAATACGTCATGGTCGACAGCGATTTCAGTCACGACCGACTGGACGGCGATTACTACATCGATTCTCGCCGTCTTGGGGCGCGCAACCGGAATCCGCAGCAGAAATTTGAAAGCGACCGCGACTTGCTGCTGGCCGAGGTTCAACGCAATCCTGAGGATTCGCGATCGGTGTTCTATCTGGCGCAAAGTTATTTCGATATGGGCGATTTCGAGAACGCCCGCAACTGGTACGAGCACCGTGTCGGCATGGGCGGCTGGGCTGAAGAGGTCTACCACTCCTTGTACCGCGTCGCGGAGTCGATGTGGTCTATGGGCGCGACCTGGCCGGAGGTGCAGGACGCCTATCTGCGGGCCTGGGAGTTCCGCCCGACCCGCGCAGAACCGTTGTACGCCATCGCTTATCGCTACCGACTCGACGAGCGCTACCAGCTCGGCTATCTCTTCGCCAAGCACGCCGCCGAGATCCCGTATCCCACCGAGGACACGTTGCTCGTCGCGGCCGACACCTATACCTGGGGGGCACTCGACGAGGCTGCCGTGTGCGCGTCGTGGATCGGCAAGCACGCTGAGGCGGTGGAGCTGTGGCGGCGAGTCCTGGCCAAGCCCGGCATTCCCGACGAAGATCGGCAAAGAATTACCACCAACTGCGACAACAGTGCGCCCACGATGCTTGAAGCCGCCGCCCGTTACCCCGGTGAACTGGCTCGGCACCTAGTCGGCCGTCGCCCCGGTGCCGAGGTGGTGCTCAGCCTGGTCGTCGGGCCGGATCGCGACGGCACCGAGGCGACGCTGAACTCACTTCTCAACTGCTGCCCAGACGTATGGCGGATCGGGCGCTATCTGGCGGTCGATGCCGGCCTACCTGCGGCCGATCGCGCGCTACTGCTCGAACGCTATCCGTTTGTCGAGTTCTGTCCGATCACCGCGGGAGCGTGCGAGGCCTCCCTGCTGTCGCAACTCCGAGACCAAATCCACGGACGGTTCTGGCTGCACCTGCGACATTGTTGGCAGTTCTACGCGCGGGAGAATTTGATCACCCGGCTGACAAGCGTGTTGGAGGCCGAGGAGCACGTCTATCAGGTTGCGGTCAACTTCACCGATTCGGACAAGCTGATCGGTGCCAGCGCGACCCACGAGGTGGTCTCCCGCGCACCCGGCGCCGGACGCTATGTGCTGAGCGAGCACGCGGCTCACGGCCCGGCAATGTTCGACACCGCCCGACTCGATCGCGTAGGGGGTTTCCGTGCCGATGACTCCGATCCGCTCGCTGGCCTAGGGCGACGGGCCGCCGTAGCCGGGCTGAGGACCGCCACTCTCGACGAGGTGTTGTGCATCGCTTTGGCCTGAAGTGGTTGCCGGATTCTTGTCGACGACGGCATCGGCTGTAATTCACAGATGGACGTCACCGTCATCGGCAGCGGACCCAACGGACTCGCCGCGGCCGTAATCTGCGCTCGTGCCGGATTGAAAGTGCAGGTCATCGAGGCCCAGCCGACCTTCGGTGGGGGCGCCCGCAGTGCCGCGGACATCGAATTTCCCGGTGTTTCGCATGACGTCTGTTCGGCGGTGCATCCGTTGGCGTACGCGTCGCCATTCTTCGCCGAGTTCGACCTGTCCACGCGCGGGGTCGGTTTGGCTGTGCCGGAGATTTCCTATGCCAATCCGCTTCCGGGCCGGCCCGCGGCGATCGCATATCGCGACTTGGAACGCACCTGCGCCGAGTTGGATAACGGTGCGGCGTGGCGTCGCTTCCTCGGTCCCCTGGTGTCGAATACCGATGCGGTGGTTGCGTTCCTATTGGGCGATAAACGTTCGGTGCCACGGTCATTGGTGCCCGTCGCGCGACTCGGGCTGCGCATGCTTAGCCAGGGCACCCCGGCGTGGGCGGCGTTGCACGGTGACGACGCACGTGCTTTGTTCACCGGCGTTGCCGCCCATGCGATTACGCCGTTACCGTCGCTGGCGTCCGCGGGTGCGGGCCTCATGCTGTCGACCCTCGCCCATTCCGTCGGCTGGCCCATACCTGTTGGTGGCACCCAGAAGATTTCCGATGCCCTGATCGCCGATCTGCGTGCGCACGGCGGCGAACTGACGTCAGGCGTGCACGTTGATTCCCCGCCCGAGGGTGTCGCGGTTTTCGATACGGCCCCGACGACGCTGCTGCGGGTGTACCGTGACACGATCCCCGCGCGGTACGCAAAATCGTTGCAGCACTACCGATTCGGCGCGGGTGCGGCCAAGGTGGACTTCGTCCTCAACGATGAGATCCCGTGGTCGGACCCACGGCTCAAGCACGCGCCGACCTTACATCTCGGGGGTACCCGCGCGGAGATGGCGCAGGCGGAGGCAGACATCGCCGCGGGGCGCCATGCGCAGCTGCCGATGGTGCTCGGATCGTCTGCGCACCTTGCCGATCCCGGCCGAATCGACGCGGACGGCCACCGGCCATTCTGGACCTACGCACACGTGCCCGCGGGATCGACGGTCGACGCGACCGAGGCCGTCACCGCAGTCGTCGAGCGGTTCGCGCCCGGGTTTCGTGACGTTGTGGTCGCGGTCCGCAGTGTGCCGGCCGCGCGGATGGCCGAGCACAACGCCAACTATGTCGGCGGCGATATCGCGGTGGGCGGGGCCTCGGTGTTCCGCGCCACGTTGGGCCCCACGCCGAGGCTAAACCCTTGGAGCACACCAATTCCCGGGGTTTACCTATGCTCGGCGGCCACCCCGCCGGGCGCCGGGGTGCACGGCATGGGCGGTTACTACGCCGCGCGCACGCTGTTGCGTCGCGAATTCGGGATCGGGGACATGCCTGCGCTGGGGCCGTGAGGGTCTCCACGATTTGGCCGGCCTGACAATTTGGTAGACATGTCGTGACGTTCGGTGGCGGGCGCGCCAACAAAGCGGGGCGTCCCGTCAACGCCAAGGACGGCCTACGCTATTCGGGTGACAAAACTCGCGATCATTTACTACTCAGCCACCGGGCACGGCACCTCGATGGCCAAGCGCGTGGCTGCGGCGGCCGAGGCCGCCGGCGCTGAGGTGCGCGTGCGCCACATCGCTGAGACCCGCGATCCCGCCTCGTTCGCGCACAACCCGGCGTGGACGGCGAATTACGAAGCCACCAAGGATCTTCCGGCGGCAACCGGCGACGACATCGTGTGGGCCGACGCGGTGATCTTCGGCTCCCCCACTCGCTTCGCCGCCACGACATCGCAATTCCAAACGTTCATGGATTCGCTGGGCGGCCTGTGGGCGCAGGGCAAGCTTGCCGACAAGGTCTACGCGGCCTGGACATCCACGGAATCTCCGCACGGTGGGCAGGAGACGACGCTGACGGGTCTGTACAACTCGCTCATGCATTTCGGAGGCATCATCGTGCCGCCCGGATACACCGATCCCCTGAAATTCGTCGACGGCAACCCCTACGGGGTGGGCCTGGTCGCCAACCGCGACAACATCACCGAATTCGACCAGTCCACCTCCGACGCCCTGGACCACCTGGCGCGCCGGGTAGTTCAGATCGCGGACCGACTGGCGTCATAGGCCGCAACCCGCGGGCGGCACCGCAACGCGTTGGGCCGCGCACGGACGCGCCGCGCACCGGGGCGCCGCGACACTGAAACCACGTACACGACACGCCGCGACAGGCGTACGTGGGTTCAGTCTCGACGCATACGCCTGGTTGCCGCGCAGCGGGCGAGCCGCGCAGCGGGCGCCGCGGGTTGGGCGCGCCGCGCAGCGGGCGCCGCGGGTTGGGCGCGCCGCGACACTGAAACCACGTACACGACACGCCGCGACAGGTGTACGTGGGTTCAGTCTCGACGCATACGCCTGGTTGCCGCGCAGCGGGCGAGCCGCGCAGCGGGCGCGCCGCGCAGCGGGGCGCCGCGACACTGAAACCACGTACACGACACGCCGCGACAGGTGTACGTGGGTTCAGTCTCGACGGATACGCCTGGGCCGCGCGGCGGACGCGCCGCGCCCGCCTCATAGCGCCGCGCTACGCCGTTTCGGTGATGGGGCGATCCACCCAGCTCATCAGGTCGCGCAGCTTCTTGCCGGTGACCTCGATCGGGTGCTCGGCATTCTCCTTGCGCAGCTGTTCGAGCTGCTTGTTGCCGCCTTCCACGTTGGCGACCAGCTTTTTGGTGAAGGTGCCGTTCTGGATGTCCCGCAGGATGTCGCGCATCCGCTGCTTGGTGTCGGCGTCGATAACGCGGGGACCCGACAGATAGCCGCCGAACTCCGCGGTGTCGGACACCGAGTAGTTCATCCGGGCAATCCCGCCCTCGTACATCAGGTCGACGATCAACTTCAGCTCGTGCAGCACCTCGAAGTACGCCATCTCCGGCGGGTATCCCGCCTCGACCATCACGTCGAAGCCGGTCTTCACCAATTCCTCTGTGCCACCGCACAATACGGCCTGCTCACCGAACAGGTCGGTTTCGGTCTCGTCTTTGAAGGTGGTCTTGATGACACCAGCGCGGGTGCCGCCGATCGCCTTCGCATACGACAGGGCCAGCGCCTCGCCTGCACCGGTCGGGTCCTGGTCGACGGCGATCAGGGCAGGCACGCCCTTGCCGTCCACGAACTGACGCCGAACAAGGTGCCCTGGACCTTTGGGGGCAACCATCGCGACGGTGACATTGGCCGGCGGCTTGATCAGGTCGAAGTGGATGTTTAGGCCGTGGCCGAAGAACAGCGCGTCGCCCTCGTTGAGGTTGGGTTCGATGTCGTTCTTGAAGATGTCGGCCTGGGCGGTGTCTGGCGCGAGCAGCATGATGACGTCGGCCCACTTGGCGACCTCGGCAGGCGTGTCGACCTCGAGGCCCTGCTCTTCGACCTTGGCACGGGACTTCGAGCCTTCCTTGAGCCCGACCTTCACCTCGACGCCGGAGTCACGCAGGCTTAACGAGTGCGCGTGCCCCTGGCTGCCGTAGCCGATCACACCGACCTTGCGGCCCTGAATGATCGACAGGTCGGCGTCGTCGTCATAGAACATCTCTAATGCCACGTTGAATATCTCCTTAATTGCTACTTCGTGCTGCTGCCGATACTGCGCGGGCCGCGGGCCATGGAGACCACACCGGACTGAACGATCTCTTTGATGCCGAACGGTTCCAGCAGTCGCAGCAGCGCTTCGAGCTTGCCGCGGTTGCCGGTGGCCTCGACGGTCAACGACTCCGGGGATACGTCAATCACATTGGCGCGGAACAGGTTTACTGCCTCGATTACCTGGCTGCGGGTGCCGGCGTCGGCCCGCACCTTGATCAGCGCCAATTCCCGGTCCACCGAGTTGTCGACGTCCTGCTCGACGATCTTGATCACGTTGACCAGTTTGTTGAGCTGCTTGGTGATCTGCTCGAGCGGCGTCGTCTCGGCCGACACCACGATCGTCATCCGCGACATGTCCTTCTGTTCGGTACCGCCGACGGCCAGCGACTCGATGTTGAAGCCGCGCCGGGAGAACAGCGCCGCCACCCGAGCGAGCACACCCGGCTTGTCCTCCACCAGAACCGAGAGCGTGTGTGTCTTCGTCGCGCTGGCGGACATCAGGCGTGCCCTTCGGTGACGTCGTCGAACAGCGGACGGATGCCGCGCGCGGCCTGGATTTCGTCGTTGCTGGTGCCAGCGGCGACCATCGGCCAGACCTGCGCGTCGGCGCCGACGATGAAGTCAATGACGACCGGACGGTCGTTGATCTCCCGCGCCCGGTTGATCATCTCTTCGACGTCTTCTTCTCGCTCGCAACGCATTCCGACACACCCGAGCGCCTCGGCCAGCTTCACGAAATCGGGGATGCGGTGCGAGTGCGTGGCCAGGTCGGTCTGCGAGTAACGCTCTTCGTAGAAGAGGGTCTGCCATTGACGCACCATGCCCAGGTTGCCGTTGTTGATCAGGGCCACCTTGATCGGGATGCCTTCGATCGCACACGTCGCCAGTTCCTGATTGGTCATCTGGAAGCAGCCGTCGCCGTCGATCGCCCACACCTCGGTGTCCGGCAGGGCGATTTTGGCGCCCATGGCCGCCGGGATGGCGAAGCCCATGGTCCCCAGACCGCCGGAATTCAGCCAGGTGCGCGGCTTTTCGTACTTGATGAACTGCGCGGCCCACATCTGGTGCTGGCCGACGCCGGCCACATAGATGGCGTCCGGACCGGCGATCTGACCCAGCTTCTCGATCACGTATTCCGGGCCCAGGCTGCCGTCGCTCTGTGGGTCGTAGCTCAGCGGGTACGTCTTGCGAACGCCCTCCAGGTACTCCCACCACTCCGTCATCTCGATGTTGCCCGGAGTGTCGTAGTGGCGCAGCATCTCGATGAGGTCGGTGATGACGTTCTTGACGTCGCCCACGATCGGCACGTCGGCGTGCCGGTTCTTGCCGATCTCGGCCGGGTCGATGTCGGCGTGGATCACCTTGGCCTCGGGCGCGAACGATTCCAGCTTGCCGGTCACCCGGTCGTCGAAGCGGGTGCCCAGCGCGATCAGCAGGTCGCTGCGCTGCAGCGCCGCGACCGCGCCGACGGTGCCGTGCATGCCCGGCATGCCCATGTTCAGCCGGTGACTGTCGGGGAAGGCGCCCCGCGCCATCAAAGTGGTGACCACCGGGATGCCGGTCAGCTCGGCCAGCTCGTGCAGTTCCTCGGTCGCCTCGCCGCGGATGATGCCGCCGCCGACGTACAGCACCGGCTTGTGCGCGGCCGCGATCAGCTTGGCGGCCTCACGGATCTGCCGGTTGTGGGGTTTGGTGTTCGGCTTGTAGCCGGGCAGCTCCATGCGCGGCGGCCAGCTGAAAGTGCACTGGCCCTGCAGCACGTCCTTGGGGATGTCGACGAGAACAGCTCCGGGACGGCCGCTCGCGGCGATGTGGAAGGCTTCGGCGATCACCTGCGGGATCTCGTCGCCGGTGCGGACCAGGAAGTTGTGCTTGGTGATCGGCATCGTGATGCCCGAGATGTCGGCCTCCTGGAACGCGTCCGTTCCGATCAGCTGCCGCCCGACCTGACCGGTGATCGCGACCACCGGGATGGAATCCATCTGCGCGTCGGCCAGCGGCGTCACCAGGTTGGTGGCACCGGGACCGGAGGTCGCCATACACACCCCGACCCGGCCGGTGGCGTGCGCGTAACCGCTGGCGGCGTGCCCGGCGCCCTGCTCGTGCCGCACCAGGACGTGGCGCAGCTGCTGGGAGTCGAACAGCGGGTCATACACGGGCAGCACCGCGCCACCCGGAATCCCGAAGATGATGTCGACGTCGAGCGCCTCCAATGACCGGATTACCGCCTGCGCACCGGTAAGTTGTTGCGGTGCAATGCGTTTGGGCTGTCCGGTGGCCGGCCTGGATGCTGCCTTGCCGGCGTCCGAGGCGATTTCGGCCGCCTTCTGCGATGCAGGCGTCGGGGCCGGTGCCGCTGACTTGGTGGGTGCGCTCACTGTTTCCTCTTAGGTCTTTTTCTGCTTTGGCGTCTCGGGGCAAGAAAAAACCCCCGCCAGCTGAGCTGCTGCACGAGGGTCGCGTTGGTGCTCGATAGAGCTAGTCAGGCACCAACGCGCCGACTAATTACTACGAGCATTCCGTGTTGCATAGCGTCCGACGGTAGTCTTCGCACAGCTCAACCGTCAAATCCGGTGCTTGTGGGCAACCCTTGGCGCTGCGCGATGGAATGATGCGAGGGTGGTTACTGACTCACCGGTGCTGATCAAGGTGTCGCCCGTAGCGCATCTGGCTGTCGGATTCGTGACGCTGTGCCTGCTGATCCCGGTCACGGCGTTCCCCTGGAGCGTGCCCCTGCTGCTCATTCCCGCGTTGTTGTCGGCGATGATCGTCCGGCTTCGGACGGTCGCCGACGATCGCGGTGTGACGGTGCGGACCCTGCTGGGCAGTCGATCGATCGCATGGGACGACATCGACGGACTGCGGTTCCACAAAGGGTCGTGGGCGCGCGCCAAGCTCAAGGACGGGTCAGAGGTGCGGCTGCCCGCGGTGACCTTCGCGACGCTGCCTCAGCTGACCGAGGCCAGCTCGGGGCGGGTGCCGAACCCCTACCGCTGATCAGGCGAGTGGATTCACCCCGTTGAGCAGCACCCACACAGCGATGCCAGCGGCTATGCCCGCCAGCAGCGCCACGAACGAGCCGATGAACGGCCGAGTCGCCCAGCCGCGGCTCGCGTCCAGGCCGTAACGGCCCGGACCGACCAGGATGACGGCCACGGCCATGACGATCAGGGTGATCTGGTACTCGTGCCCGTCGGGCAGGAAATAGGCGAAAGTGTTCGACCGCGGCCGCCCCGAGGCCGACGCAAGCAGGCCATTGATCAAGAACGCCAGCGCGCCGGCGGCCGCGATCGGGGTGAACAAACCCAAAACCAGGAGCACGCCCGCAACAATCTCGCCACCGGCGCTGACGTAGGACAGGATGTCGGCGTGCTGGAAGCCGATGTCGCTCAGCGCGTTCTTGAAGCTGTGCAGGCCGGACCCGCCCCACCAGCCAAACAGCTTCTGCAGCCCGTGCGCGATCAGCACCACACCCAGACCGACCCGCAGCACCAACAGGCCGAAGTTCTGCGTGCCGCGCCGTCCCGCCGCCCGGAACCGCTCGTCTTCGTCGTCGAAGTCGGCCACCGCGGTCGTCGCCGGCACCTGTCGCGCTGCCTGCGGCTGCACGTAAGGCAACGGTTCCTGCCCGTCGAGCGGGCTGTATCCCGGTACGGCTCCGGAATTGGCGTCGTAAGGCGGGATGATGGTGGTGGTTCCCGTGTTTCCGAAGTCGCCCGCATACCCCGCCGGAGTCAGGTCGTCCTCCGGGTCGACCAGGCTTGCTGAGGCGGGGCGTCCCGGTGTCAGACCTGGAGAATGCTCAGGCCGCTGCCAAAGTGCTTCATTCGAACTGGTCACGCGTGCCAGGGTAAGGGCTTTTGCTGCGGATTCTGGGATTTGCGACGGCGCTTTCGCCTGTTAAATCCATATTTTTGCGCGTCGAATGTTCAGTTGGGGGCGGAAACCGGCTAACGATGCCGAGAATCCACGTGCAGTTCACCCAACGCGGTTGGTTGATGATCACCGTGGCGGCCCGCAAGTGGACGAGTTGGTGCAGGACCAGCGCCGACAAATCATCGGCAGGTGCGCATCGTCCACGAAGACGAACAGGCGGTCGCGCTGGGTGCAAGCACGGCGAAAATGCTAAGGAATCATTTGTGCTCATCAGGGCGCAATGCAGTACTGGTCTGCCGGGGTCAGTATGGGCGGGCGGATCCGCGCCCGGTGGCAGGTGAGAGTTGCTGTCGCAAATTCCCGTAGCCTGTCGGTCATGCGGATACGGCGGTCGCTTCGGTGCGTGCTGGCTGCGCTGTGCGCCGCGGTGCTGCTGGCCAGCGGCTGCGCCCGGTTCAATGACGCTCAGTCGCAACCGTTCACCACGAACCCCGAACTCAAGCCGCAGCCCAGCTCGACGCCTCCCCCGCCGCCGCCTCTACCACCCACGCCGTTCCCTAAGGCCTGTCCGGCTCCCGGTGTGATGCAGGGCTGCCTGGAGAGCACGAGCGGGTTGATCATGGGTGTCGACAGCAAGACTGCCCTGGTCGCCGAGCGCACCACCGGAGCCATCAAGGAAATTTCGGTCAGCGCCGAACCCAAGCTGAAGATGGTCATTCCGGTGGACGGGTCCGGAGATGGCGGGCTGATGGACATCGTGCTGTCGCCCACTTTTTCTCAGGACCGGTTGATGTACGCCTACATCAGCACTCCCTCGGACAACCGCGTCATTCGGATCGCCGAAGGGGACGTGCCCAAGGACATCCTGACCGGCATCCCCAAGGGCGCCACCGGGAACACAGGCGCATTGATTTTCACCAGCCCGACCACGCTGGTGGTGATGACCGGCGACGCCGGCAACCCCGCTATGGCCGCCGATCCCGGCTCGCTGGCGGGCAAAGTGCTGCGGATCGAACAGCCCACCACCATTGGGCAGGCACCGCCGACGACGGCGTTGTCCGGCGTGGGTTCCGGCGGCGGGTTGTGCATCGATCCTGTCGACGGTTCGCTGTACGTCGCCGACCGCACGCCCGGGGCGGACCGCTTGCAGCGGATCACCAAGAAGTCCGAGGTGTCGACGGTGTGGACGTGGCCGGACCGGCCCGGTGTTGCAGGTTGCGCGGCCATGGACGGCACCGTTTTGGTGAACCTGATCAACACCAAGCTGACCGTGGCGGTGCGGCTCGCACCGAAAACGGGTGCGGTCACCGGGGAACCCGATGTTGTCCGCAAGGACACGCACGCGCACGCATGGGCACTGCGGATGTCACCGGACGGCAACGTCTGGGGGGCCACGGTCAACAAGACCGCCGGTGACGCCGAGAAGCTCGATGACGTGGTGTTCCCGTTGTTCCCACAGGGTGGCGGCTTCCCGCGGAACAACGACGACAAGACGTAGCCAGTCGAGCAGCCGCCCCTATCAGGGCACGTCGAGAGTGAACCGCACGCCGTACTTGCGTGTCGCTTCTGAACGATCCCCGCTGTAGAGCCGTGGCGGCGCTTCCTGACCGGGGTCGACGTCGTCGATATCGGACAGGTAGAGCAGTTCCTCGGAGCTCTGCGGCGCCCAGCCCGCGACCGGTTCCAGCAGATAGGCCACGTGATCGGCGACTTCACTTCGGCTCAATGTGCGGCCGACGAACCACGCGGCGGCATCGTCGAGAATCGGCATCCCCAAGGGGCCGCCGCGCCACGCGCAGTGCGCGAAGGGGTCGCCTTGCTGGTCACCCTGGCAGCCGAACAGTTCGGCCAAGGCATGCTGGCGGCGCGGCAACACATGCACCGCGAGGTATTCGGACCTGCTTGCCATCTGGTGGATGCCATCGGCCAGCGGCAGGCCGACCATGAAGCTGGGTGGCTGCACACTCGTCTGGGTGGCGAACGCGACCAGACAACCGGACGGATTACCGTCGGCCTGAGTTGTCACCACGAACACCGGCGTGTCCAGCATTGCCATCAGGTCGTCGAACGATTCATCGATCACCTCAACATCATGGGTCTGGATGTCGGCTTCCGACACTGTTTCGGCCTATTAGATGGCGAGTTCTTATGCGCGGGCCGCCCCGGCACGCTGAATTAAGTTGCGATTCGCGAGGTTACGGTTCGTGCCCGGGTGACACGTCGATGACGTCGACGAAATGGAGAACCTCCGTTGCGTCTTCGGCATACCACGATTCGACCGGGCGCAGCAGATAGCCGACGTGGTCACCGAAGTCGATCCGGTCCAGCGTCTCACCTACCAACCAAGCGACGGCTTCGTCGAGAATCGGCATACCGTTTGGACCGGTGTGCCACGCGCAGTGGTCGAATTTGTCGATCTCGTCGTCGGTTTCGCCGCCGAACAGTTCGGCAAGGTCCTTGGCGCCTGGCGACAGGAGGTGTACCGCCAGGTGGTTCGAACGGGCCGCCACGGCGAAGGTGTGGTTAGTCTTGGACATTCCGACGAGGAACTTCGGCGGATTGATATTGACCTGGGCGGAGAACCCCACCAGGCACCCCGACCGGTGATCGCCTGCCTGCGTCGTCACCGCCACCATCGCGTTGTTCATCATCTTGGTCAACCGAAACAACGATGTGTCACTCACCTCCCCATGATCTATCGCCTAGCCGGATAGCAGCCAGCCATACTCGAAGGTGGAAGTTCTGCTTGGCATGTCCGACGACTATCTGGCGCATGATGGGCCGTCCACGTTGTGGGTGATGGCCAGGGCCGATGCCGCGGTCGATACCCGAGCTCGCCGGGACGATCACGTAGCGACACCGCTTCCGGTGGTGATAACGGCGGCCGGCCTGGTATCGGCGGTGCGACGGAACCCCGATGCGCCCCGACACCAAGCACCAGACGTGGCGCAGTGGGAGGCGATCCGCAGCCACTATCGGGACGTCGCCGAATGGATCGACGACGACACCGGGGCCGATCACCCGGCGGGAATGTCCGCCGACCGCGGCCTCGCCGGCCGGAAGGGTCGCGCGGACATGGTCGACTATCTGATCTCGTTGGACACCGGCGCGGACGACTCGGTTCGCCTCGGCGACGTCGGCTGGTGGCTGTCTGGCAGACCCGACTACTGGGTGACAGCCGGAGAATCCGTTGACGCTGTATCGAACTCGCTAGCGGAATTCCGCCGCGATTACGAACACGCCAGCACCATCGGTCCGCTCAAGATCTATCGCCGTCGAGCGGACCCGCCTCATGCCTGACCGCAAGCGGCGAGCACGAGTTCACGCACCCGCGCCGCGTCAGCCTGTCCGCGGGTCGCCTTCATCACCGCGCCCACGATCGCACCGGCCGCCGCCACCTTGCCCCCCCGGATCTTCTCCGCCACGTCAGGATTAGCCGCCAGCGCCTCGTCGACCGCGGCCTGGGTGAGCGAATCGTCCCGCACCAGCGCCAAGCCCCGTGCGGTCATGACTGTCTCGGGTTCGCCTTCGCCGGCCAGCACACCTTCCACCACCTGGCGGGCCAGCTTGTTGGACAACTTCCCCTCGTCCACCAGAGCGATCACGGCGGCCACCTGCGCCGGTGTGATAGCGAGCGCATCCAATCCGATGCCGGCCTCGTTCGCCTTCTGCACCAGGAAGTTTCCCCACCAGGAACGTGCATCCTTGCTGCCCGCACCGTGTTTGACGGTTTCGGCGACCAGTTCGACCGCGCCGGCGTTGACAAGGTCACGCATCACCTCGTCGGAAATGCCCCACTCGTCCTGAATTCGCTTGCGGGTCAACCACGGCAGTTCGGGAATGCTCTGCCGTAACCGCTCGACCAGCTCGCGGCTGGGCGCGACGGGCTCGAGGTCGGGCTCGGGGAAGTACCGGTAGTCCTGCGCCGTCTCTTTGGCACGGCCCGGGCTGGTATACCCCGCTTCGTGAAAGTGCCGTGTCTCCTGGATGATTTCGCCGCCGGAGAGCAGCACGGCTGCCTGCCGTTGCATCTCGTAACGCACGGCGACCTCGACACTTTTCAGTGAGTTGACGTTCTTGGTCTCGGTTCGGGTGCCGAATTCGGTTGTGCCACTGGGCATCAGCGACACGTTGGCGTCGCAGCGCATCGACCCCTGGTCCATTCGCACATCGGAGACATCCAGTGCACGCAACAGGTCACGCAGCGCCGTGACGTAGGCCCGCGCAATCTGGGGCGCCCGCTCCCCCGCACCCACGATCGGTTTGGTGACAATCTCGATCAGCGGGACGCCCGCGCGGTTGTAGTCGATCAACGACGCCGTAGCGCCTTCGATGCGCCCGGTGTCGCTGCCGATGTGGGTCAGTTTGCCGGTGTCCTCTTCCATGTGGGCGCGCTCGATCTCCACCCGCCAGGTGCTGCCGTCCTCCAACGGCGCCTCGAGATAGCCGTTGATGGCGATCGGCTCGTCGTACTGAGAGATCTGGTAATTCTTCGGCATGTCCGGATAGAAGTAGTTCTTCCGGGCGAACCGGCACCAGTCCACGATCTCGCAGTTCAGCGCGAGACCGATGCGGATCGCCGACTCGACCGCGACCTGGTTGAGCACCGGCAGGGAGCCGGGCAGGCCAAGGCACACCGGACATACCTGGGTGTTCGGCTCGGCACCGAAGGTGGTGGAGCATCCGCAGAACATCTTGGTGGCGGTCGAGAGCTCGACGTGCACTTCCAATCCGAGCACCGGGTCAAAGCGTTCGATGACCTCGTCGTATTCGAGCAGGTCAAACCTGGCAACCGTCATAGGGAACGATCCTAATGGTGATCGCGAGCGCGGCGGAGCCGGGCGAAGCGGGCTAAGAGAAGCGGGCTAAAACGAAGCGAGCTGCCGACTCGGAAGCAGTCTTGCCAGCGCGGCGGCCAATTCCAAGTAGCTGCGCCTGCTCGCCTTGCTCAGCCGATCGAGTCCGATCTCCTTGCCCTGATGCACGTGCTCGTCGAAGGGCAACATCACCGTGGCCGCCACCTGGGCGGACAACTGCTCGAGTTCCTTGGCGGCCAGCGGACTGAGCTTGGTCCGTTCGACGTGGTTGACCGCGAGCACGGTCGTTTCCAGCAGCTTGCCGTAGCCGGTGCGGCGCAACCAGTCCAGCGTCGTTCGGGTTTTCTGGATCGCGTCGATGGAGGTGCTGGTGACGACCACCAGAGCGCGCGACTCCGGCAGTACCGCGCCCATCACTCCGGAGTTCAATGCCTTGGGGCAGTCGACCAAAACCACCGAATAGTGGCTGCGCAGAATCGAGAACGCCTTGACGAAGCCCTGGCGACTGATGCTGAAATTGCTGTGCGCGTAGTCCGGCAGCCCCAGCACCTCGAGCCCGGAACTGTTCATGAAGGTGTGCGCCCGCACATCGGAGTAGCGCGCAACGCGGCGGTCCGACAGCAGGTCGGCCAGGCTGAGGTCGTGCCGACGGCCGTGCCGGTCCGCCAGGTCTCCCGCGTCGAGGTCGACGGCGATCACCCGGTCGTGGCGCTGACTGGCGAAGGTCGAACCCAGCGCTTCGACGACCGCGGTCTTGCCGACCCCGCCCTTGAGATTGAGGACCGCGATGGAATACGCGCTGCCCACCGGGGTGCGGATCTGCTCACACAACGAATCCTCGTAGGCAGCGGCCCGGCCGGGGCCGAGGTCGATTCCGACGTAGCGATGGACCCAGTCCCGCCAGCCCCGGCGGACCGGTACCTCCGGAGCAAACTGCTGTTCGATTACGTCCAGGGCTATTCCGCCCGGCGGGCGCTCCCAGGTCACCGGCGGTGACAAGGTGGCCACCGGCGTCGCCGCGGTCGGCACCTCGGTCGCGCCGCACAGCGGCTGGGGCTCGGTGCTCAGGCCGCTCAGAGGAACGGGGCGCCACGTGGGGCCGCCCTGGCTTCTAAGCCGCCGAGCCGGTGCAGCGGGCTGGGCAGCGATGCCGCGATGGGGACCGCGGATGTACATAAACCAACGTATAGCCGATTCTTATAAACCAGAAACCAGCAAACCGGTGAACCGCGGACTACCGACGAACCAACAGCCGGCGACGTCAGCCGAAGAAGGCGGCGGCGTCGTCGTACCGGCTCTCCGGCACCAGCTTGAGTTGGCGCGTCGCATCGGCCAACGCCACCCGTCCGATGTCCTGCCCACGCAGCGACACCATCTGGCCGTACTCCCCGGCATGCGCCGCGTCGGCGGCGTTGACCCCAAATCGAGTGGCCAACACCCGGTCGTAGGCGGTCGGGGAACCACCCCGCTGCACATGGCCCAGCACGGTCACGCGCACGTCCTTATTGATGCGCTTCTCCACCTCGAGTCCGAGCTGTGCCGCCACTCCGGTGAATTTCTCGTGGCCGAACTCGTCAATCCCGCCCTCGCGCAACGCAATCGAACCCGCCACCGGTTTGGCACCCTCGGCCACCACACAAATGAAGTGTGAATCCCCGCGCTGGAACCGGCGTTTGACGAGCCGGCAAACTTCTTCGACATCGAAGGGCTGCTCGGGGATCAGCGTCATGTGCGCACCGGACGCCAGGCCGGCGTTCAGCGCGATCCACCCCGCGTGCCGTCCCATCACCTCGACCAGCATCACCCGCTGGTGCGATTCGGCGGTGCTGTGCAGCCGGTCGATGGCGTCGGTGGCTACTGTCAGCGCGGTGTCGTGACCGAACGTCACGTCGGTGCAATCGATGTCGTTGTCGATGGTTTTCGGCACCCCGACCACGGGCACGTTCTCCTCGGAGAGCCAGTGCGCCGCCGTCAACGTGCCTTCCCCGCCGATAGGTATCAGGACGTCGATGCCG
This sequence comes from Mycobacterium asiaticum, assembly GCF_001673315.1. GTDB lineage: Bacteria > Actinomycetota > Actinomycetes > Mycobacteriales > Mycobacteriaceae > Mycobacterium > Mycobacterium asiaticum_B. The sequence continues at coordinate 34,614 of NZ_LZLQ01000080.1, forward strand.
TTGTCGTCCAAGGTCTGCTTGATCCGGTCCAATCCGGCGCGCAATATCTCCGGGTGCACGCGCGCCGTGCCCAGCATCGTCCCGCCCTTGGCCAGCAGTCGGTCGTTGCGGTCGTCGTTGCGCAGTTGCATCCGCCGGTTTTCCAGCAGTCCTCGCCAACCGTCCTGGAATCCCACCACTGACGAGCCGTACCGGCCGTCACAGGTGCGCACTACCGCCCTGATGACCGCATTGAGGCCGGGACAGTCGCCACCGCCGGTGAGAACTCCAATCCGCATATCCTCATCTTGCCCTGAGGCCCGCTACCTGGGGCGAGCAGACGCAGAATCGCATAGAAACCTCGGGTCTCATGCGATTCTGTGTCTGCTCGCGGAAGCGACCGCCTCAGACAGCGGTCGGCAGCGGTCCGCGGGCCGCCTCGTATGCCGCCCCCACCCGGTAGAGACGATCATCGGCCAGCGCCGGCGCCATGATCTGCAGGCCCACCGGCAGGCCGTCGTCCGGGGACAGGCCGGATGGGACCGACATGCCGCAGTGCCCGGCCAGATTGAGCGGCAGGGTGCACAGATCGAACAGGTACATCGCCAGCGGATCATCCGCCTTTTCACCGACCCGGAACGCGGTGGTCGGGGTTGCCGGGGAAACCAGCACGTCGACGGAGCGGTAAGCCTCGTCGAGGTCGCGGGCGATCAGCGTGCGCACTTTCTGCGCCTGGTTGTAATAGGCGTCGTAGTAACCGGCGGACAAGGCGTAGGTGCCGATCATGATGCGGCGCTTGACCTCAGGACCGAATCCGGCGGCCCGGGTCAGGGCCATCACCTCTTCGGCGCTGTGCGTCCCGTCGTCACCCACCCGCAGGCCGTAGCGCATCGCGTCGAATCGGGCCAGGTTGCTGGACACCTCGGACGGCAGGATCAGGTAGTAGGCGGGCAGCGCATAGTCGAAGTGCGGGCAGTCGACTTCGCTCACTTGCGCTCCCAACGCCTTGAGCTGCTCGACGGCAGCTTCGAAGGACGTCAGCACGCCCGGTTGGTAGCCCCCACCGCTGCGCAGCTGGCGCACCACGCCCACCCGCACGCCCGTGAGGTCACCGGCGGCACCGGCTCGGGCCGCGCTGACGACATCGGGCACCTCGGCGTCGATCGAGGTCGAGTCGCGCGGGTCGTGGCCGGCAATGACCTGGTGCAACAGCGCGGTGTCCAGGACGGTGCGCGCACACGGCCCACCCTGGTCCAGCGACGACGCACATGCCACCAGTCCGTAGCGGGACACGGTGCCATAGGTGGGTTTGACGCCGACGGTGGCGGTCAGCGCCGCCGGCTGCCGGATCGACCCACCGGTGTCGGAACCGACCGCCAGTGGTGCCTGAAATGCCGCCAACGCTGCGGCGCTGCCACCTCCGGAGCCGCCCGGAACGCGCTCGACGTCCCAGGGGTTGCGGGTGGGCCCGTAAGCGGAATTCTCGGTGGACGAGCCCATCGCGAACTCGTCCATGTTGGTCTTACCCAAGATCGGGATCCCGGCCGCGCGCAGCCGCGCGGTCAGCGTCGCGTCATACGGCGATCGCCAGCCTTCCAGGATCTTGGAACCGCAGGTGGTGGGCATGTCGGTGGTGGTGAAGACGTCCTTGAGCGCCAGGGGCACCCCGGCCAGCGGTGACGGGAGCTGCTCGCCCGCTGCCACCGCCTTGTCCACCACGGCTGCGGCCGCCAGCGCCTGGTCGGCGGCGACATGCAAGAACGCCCCGTATCGCTCATCGGTTGCCTCGATCTGGTCCAGGCAGGCCGTGGTCACCTCCACCGACGACAACTCGTTGGCCGCGATCTTGGCGGCCAGCGTCGCCGCATCGAGCCGGATGATGTCCGTCACTGGCTCTCCCCCAGGATCTGGGGCACAGCGAAGCGGCCGTCGACCGCCGAGGGCGCGGCGGCCAGCGCCTCCTGCTGCGTCAGGCACGGTTGTATTTCGTCGGGCCGGGAGACGTTGACGTCCTTGAGCGGGTTGTCAGTCGGTTCGACGCCGGTCACGTCGACGGCCTGGATCTGGCTGACGTGGCTCAGGATGGCGTCGAGTTGGCCGGCGAAGCTGTTCAGTTCGGTCTCGGTCAACGCCAGACGGGCCAGCCTGGCCAGGTGGGCCACCTCGTCGCGGGAGATTTGGGACACGAGCGAAAAGCCTAGTGGAGCGCGTTCTCTTGCTCATTCCTGGTTGTCGCCGTAGGAGTTGGAGTCGTCGAGCAGCTGGCGAAGCAGATCCAGCGGGTCGCCGGTGCCGAGGCGATGCCCGGGCGGAGCTGTCCCGCCGGTGACCGGGAGGCGGTCGGGCGAAATCGGAATCAACACCCCGGGTGCAGCTGGGTTTTGTCCCACGCCGCCGGTCGGCGGCAGCTGGGGTGCCGATGGCGGGGGGCCGGGTGGCGGCGCCCCGGGCGGCGGCGGCTCGTCCGGCGCTGGGGGTGCGGCGGGCCGGCGAAGTAAGTCGATTTTCCGGTGCAACCGCGGTACCGCGTCTTCCCGGACCACACGACGCTCTTTGTTCCTGTCGTCATTGCCGGCGAAGCAATTCGCCGGTGCCTGGGTGGCCGACTCGAGGGCGGCCTCGTAGAACCGCTGCGCCTCGTCCTTGTTTCCCCTGCGCGCCGCCAGATCACCGCGCGTCTCCCGGACCAGGAGGAGGTTGATGCGTACCGGGCACGATTTGGCCTGCGCTGTTCGGGACAGCGCCTCGGAAAAGGAATCGTCGGCGTCCTGCAAACGCCCTTCCAACACATGCAGGCCGCCTGCCGCGAACGAACTCTTGGCCGGCTCGATCACATCGACGATGCGCAACCATGCCACGTCGCGACGCAAGGCCTCAGTGTCATGATTGCTGAAATCGGTTGCCGCCCAGGAGCCGACGACGCTGACCACGATCATCTTGGCCGCCGCCAACAGCAGGACGAGGGCCACCGGCGCGGAGCAGACGAACAGGCGTCTGCGCAGCCGGGTGCGCGAGGGCGGGGCTTTGTGCTGCATCATCGACCGACATCCCGGGTGGACATGCGGTGTCGTCGATACTCCCGCAGCGTCAGAAATCCCTCGGCCAACAGCAGCGCCGCAGCGATCAGCGTGCACACCCAGTACAACTCCAAGCGTCCGATCAGGTGCGCCGACGCGTCGGCGTCACCGACTCCGGTTGCGGCAGGCGCGACACCGTTGGGCAGCGGCCCGCTGTCGCGGTGAACATAGGGCACGCCGAGTTGGCTGGCGATGCTTTGCAGCCGGACTTCGTCGATCGTCGAGTTCAGCGGGCCGGTTCCATCCGGATCTGTTTGATACCTCTTCGTGCCGTCGACCCAACCCTGTGGAATCGGTCCGCCCGCCGTGGTTCCGTAGCCCAGCACCGCACCGCCCGCGATCTTGTTGCGGCCCAGTTCGAAAGACGTCGCGGCGACCCGCGAGTCCGGAGCACCCACACCGAGATAGAAGACGAGACTCTGCGAGCCCGAAAACGTTCTTGCCGCCTGTTCGATTTTGGCGCGCAGCACATCTCGGGCGGCGACGGCGTTGGCCCGGTAAACGGCGTCGGGCGGCACCTGGGTGTACGGCGACAGCCCGTTGACCACGGAGTGCAGGCTTGCTGCGTCGTCAGACAATGGCCAATCCAGGGCGGCGTTGCCGGCAAAGGAAATCAGGGCGAACCGCGCCTGCGGATACGAATTGATCAGTGTGGCGAGGTCCGCACGCATACCTGACATTCGCGACTTGCCGTCGCCGAAATCCTCGACGCGGGTATTCACCGAACGGTCGACGACGAAGAACACGTTCACGTTCGAGGATGCAGCGGGATCGGATGATGGACCGGGCGGGCCGTTGTCGAATCCGGGGCGGCAAGCGGCTATCACCAGCAAAATGACGGCCAGCGTGGTCCCGCTCCAGCGGAGCAGGAGGTGCCCGATCCGCCCCGCTCCGGCCCGGAGCAACAATCGGTACAGGGCTACCACGCGGATCAGTACCAGGACCGCAGTGAGAATTACGATCCATATGGCGGGCAGCACCGGATAGGACGTCATCGCCGCAGCACCGCCAATGACAGGGACAGCAGCGCGGCCGCCAGCAGACTGCCGACCAGCACCGCCTCGGGCGAATCCGCGGAATGAACCGAAATGGTTTTGCCCCCGGGCAAATGCGCTGTGGGCCCGTTGTTCTCGATCTGGTCGAGGTAACCGCTGAGCGTATCGGCGGCATGATCAACACCTGCCGGGTCGTACTGGAAGAACCTGCCGCCGGACTCCTGCGCCGTGTTCTGCAACGCATCGGTGTCCTCTGTTGACGAGGTCGCGCTGTCTGCCCGTGCGATGACGTTGACCTGAACCCCCTGCTGTACGGCCAGCCGTGTCAGGGTGTCGTCGGTGAAAAGCGACCGCCGCTGGTCCGCGGGGTCACGAAAAGCGCTGAACCCGAAGTAGATCAACTGGCGCCGGTGTGTCCTTTCCGCGGGGTAAGACGGGAAACCCGTCATGCACAGGGCGAGCGTGTCCTGAACACTCGGGGCGTAGTCGACGTAGTCGACCGGACGAGAGAAGGCTTCAATACCTTTGGTCAAGTCACTGCGTTCATTGTCCGACAGGATTTTTCGGCTATTGAGGTCCCGCTGAATACTGGCCAGCCGTGACAAAGAGTCCAACCGGTCGGCCAGGTAACGGTGATCGCGAGTCACTGGGATGACGCGCAATGTCGTCGAGGTCAGCCCGATCCGGCGGGTGTCCTGAGGTTGCAGATGTTGCACGTAGTCGGCGTAGTGCCGCAGGAAATCCGCTGTGGCGAAGTCGGTGACCTGCGCACCAGCACACAGCATGATGTCCAGTGGATGTGCGGCGTCGAACGCCTGCTTCGACGAGGCCAGCCCGGTGGGCCGCGCGCCGGCGGTCAATGCGGTCAGGAACGTGGCCAGTAGAAAGACACCGGTCACTATCACCGAGAACAGATAGAACCGGTGGACGCGGCGATACTCCGGTAGCCGGGTGAGCCGGTCGACGTGGGCAAGCGGCCGCAGCGTCCGGCGCAATCGGGCCGTCGGCAACAGCACGGCGGCAATGACCGTGATCGCCAGGAACAACACCCCGACGTATAGGACCGGCCACCACTTCAATTCCACGAGACGATCAACTCCTCCGCCGCGCGCCCCAAGCCGACGACGTCGGCCTCTGCCTCGGGGTTGAAGCGGGCGTCGTTCAGTCCGCTGAGCAGCGGCGCCGCGGAGGCGAGGCGGCTGTCGGCGAGCTGCTCGACGTGCAGGTACTGCGCCCTGATGCCCGTCGCGACGTACAGGAAACTTCGCAGCGTGCGACTGATCCGGGTGCTGGCCTGAACCGGCGTCAGGGCGCCGTCCCGGTATTGGGAGTTGATCTTGCGAATGGCTCGCGCGAACCTGCGCCGGTTGACCCGCGCGTGAATGTCCTTGACCACCGGCATCCCCCGCAATCGTGACGGCGGCAATGTCCACACGAAAACAGCTGCATACCAACTCATTACGGCGAGGATCAGCACGATGCCGAGCACCGCCCACCAGCCGGAGAACGGTAGCGGACCCCCGATGAAGCGCAGCAGATCCTCAACCGGCATGGCGGTACACTTCGGTCAATTCCACGATCCGGGGCCGTATTTCGTCGCTGCCGGCGATCCTGGCGAAGCGCACTTTGTGCTCGGTGAGAAAGCCGTCGAGTTGCTCGGCCCGGCGTTGCTCGGCCGCCAGGTACGCGGCGATCCCCCGTGGCCCGAGCGCGGAGGCCCCGAGTACGAAACGTCCGGTGGCTACATCGAAACCGCCCATGCCGCCGTCGCCCGCACCGACGGCGGGCATGTCGACGACCATCAGCCACAGCAGTTCGTGCCGTCCACTGAGCCGTTTGAGCACCTCGCCCAGCGCGGGCGTCACGTCGGGCTCGTCGGACACCACGATGAGCAACAGGCGGTGGCGGTGGGCCCGGGAGACGAAGTCCAGCTGGCGAATGACATCGCTGGTGGCAGGATCGCGAAAGGTGTTGGTGTAGAAGCGATGCAGCAGGCTTTCCACATGCGTTTCGCCGCGCCCGCTGCGGATCATCGCCGAGCCGCGAGAATCACCGCAGACCATGCCGATCTCGTCGCTGCGGCCCATGGCGATAAGCCCGATCGCACCCATCACGTTGGTGGCCACCGCGCCCTTCACTTCGCCGCTGGCCGCCAGTGCCGACATGTTGCGGCCCGAATCAGCCACCAGCAGGATCTTGTGATGCTTTTCTGAGACAAAGCGTTTGATCAGAACCGAACCCGAACGGGCCGAGGCCTTCCAATCGATATCGCGCACATCGTCACCGGGCACATATGGCCGCAGGTCGTCGAGCTCGAGGCTTCTGGTGTGCAGCAGGGCGTAGCGGCCGCCTTCGAGCAGGCGTCGGGTGTCGGTCCCGAAATGCGACTTGGCCTGGTTCAGGTGTCGACCCATGAGCTACCGTCAGGGCACCCGAACCGATTGCAGCACAGCATCAATCACCATTTCCGCTGAGACGCCGGCTGTGGCTGCCTCGAATCCCAGGATCAGGCGATGCCGCAGGACGCGGTGCGCCAGTTTCCGAATGTCGTCGGGTATCACATGGTTTCGTCCGGCCAGCAACGCCAGTGCGCGGGCCGACTGGCAGAAGGCGATCGTGGCCCGCGGGCTGGCGCCGTACTCCACCACGCGGGCAAGCTCGGCGGGCAGGAATTCCTCGGCATTGCGGGTGACGTGTACCAGCTCACTGGTGTAACGGATCAGCGCCGTGTCCATGTGCACGTTGCCCACCACGCCCTGCAACCGAACGATTTCGTCCAGGCCCACCACCGGCTCCGCCGGGACATCCCGGTTATAGAGGCCGGCGTCGATGCGGGCGATCACCTCTACCTCGTCCTCCGGCGTGGGATAGCGAAGCACCTCTTTGAGCATGAACCGGTCGGTCTGTGCTTCCGACAGCGGATAGGTGCCCTCCTGATCCACCGGATTCTGTGTGGCGATCACCAGAAACGGCGCTGGGATCGGGTACACCTGACCCGCGATCGTGGTTTGGCGCTCCTCCATGGCTTCGAGCATCGCGCTCTGCGTCTTGGCGCTCGACCGGTTGATCTCGTCGAGCAGCACGATGTTGGCGTGCACGGGACCCAATTGGGTGGTGAAGGTATTCGTCGACGAGTCGAAGATCTGGGTGCCGATGATGTCGCTGGGCAGCAGATCGGGAGTGCACTGGATGCGCCGGAATCGGCCGGAGATCGCGTCAGCGATCACCCGCGCGGCCGTGGTTTTCGCCAGGCCCGGGACTCCTTCGAGCAGAATGTGCCCACCGGTGAGCATCCCGAGCAGGAGCGACTCGCGCAGATAGTCCTGTCCCACCACTTTGCGGGCAAAAGCCGCCGATATGGCTTCGACCACGCGATATGCGTCCGCTATGTCCTGCTGGCTCGGCTGGGTACGGGTACCGGTCACTCTCATGCCCGCCGAAATGTCGGCCACACGATCACTGCAAGCCTCCCCAGCTCGTCCTGCCACGCACGGCGTAGCGCTTACCCGGTGGAAGTGCACCTCACGCATGCCTGTGTAAAAGTGTTGCCCGTGCCTTCCTATCTGCTACGCGTCGAACTGGCCGACCGACCAGGCAGTCTGGGGTCACTGGCGGTCGCGCTCGGTTTGGCGGGGGCCGACATTTTGTCGCTCGACGTGGTGGAGCGCGGTTCCGGGCTCGCGATCGACGACCTGGTGATCGAGCTTCCGCCGGGCGTGATGCCCGACACTTTGATCACCGCCGCCGAATCCCTGCCCGACGTCCGGGTGGACAGCGTGCGTCCACATACAGGGTTGCTCGAAGCACACCGCGAACTGGAACTGCTCGACCACGTCGCGGCGGCCAAGGACAATCCGTCGCGGTTGCAGGTCCTGGCCGACCAAGCGCCGAAAATCCTGCGGGTGGGCTGGTGCACGGTAATTCGCGGCGACAACGCCGGGCAGGTGCAGCGGATTGCCGCCAGTGCCGGCGCGCCCGAAACGCGGGCCGTTTCGGCCCCCTGGCTGCCGATCGAGCGGGCGTCGAAGTTGGACGGTCACGCCGATTGGGTGCCGGCGGCCTGGCGCGACATGGACACCACCCTGGTCGCTGCACCGCTGGGCGATCCGAACACTGCCGTGGTGCTCGGCCGGCCCGGCCCGGAATTTCGGCCCTCGGAAGTTGCCAGGCTGGGCTACCTGGCCGGAATCGTCGCGACCCTGCTGCGCTGAAGTGTCAGCGCGCCTTAGTCGGCATCACCGGGTCGTCGTCTTCCCATAACAGCAGCTGGCGGACCGCCGGACGTGACCCGTAGGGGCGCAGCATCCGGCTGGCCGGACGCGGACGCACCAGTTGTGGCCACCAGAACCATCGCCCGAGTAGCGCCGCGATCGACGGTGTCATGAAAGACCGCACTATCAGGGTGTCGAACAGCAGCCCGAGGCCGATCGTGGTGCCGATCTGACCGAGCACTTGGAAACCGCTGAATAGAAACGCGCACATGGTGACCGCGAAGACCAGTCCCGCCGACGTGACCACCGAACCTGATCCGGCCATCGCGCGGATGATCCCCGTGTTCAGGCCGGCGCCTATCTCCTCGCGGAACCGGGATATCAACAGCAAGTTGTAATCCGAACCGACGGCCAGCAGCAGGATCACCGCCAATGCCAGCACCACCCAGTAGAGCTTGATGCCGAAGATGTACTGCCACACCAGAATCGAGAGGCCGAAGGAGGCCCCCAGCGAAAGCGCGACGGTCCCGACGATGACGATGGCGGCGACCAGGCTGCGGGTCAGCATCATCATGATCAGCAGGATCAGACTGAGCGCCGCGATCCCGGCTATCAGCAGGTCATAGGTGGCGCCGTCCTGGATGTCCTTGTAGGTGGCCGCGGTGCCGCCGAGATAGAATTTCGCCTCCGCCATCGGCGTGCCTTTCACCGCCTCGTGGGCGGCCTTGCGGATCGGCTCGATATGCGAAATGCCTTCCGGCGTGGCGGGATCACCCTCATGGGTGATGATCATGCGAGCGGCTTTTCCGTCGGGTGAGAGGAAGAGTTTCAACCCGCGTTTGAAGTCGGGGTTGCCGAATACCTCGGGCGGCAGATAGAAGGTGTCGTCGTTCTTGGCGACGTCGAACGCACGACCGAGTTCCGTCGAGTTCTCGATCGCCGCCGCCGTCTGCGCGTAGATGCCGGACAGGGTGGCGTAATTGGCCAGCGTCAAGTCGTGATTGGTCTGCTGGCTGGCGATCTGCTGCGGTATCAGGGCCACCAGTTTGGGCTGCAACGCGTCGAGCTTGTCCAGGGTGGCCGTCAGATCCTCGAACCTGGCGCTGAGCTGGTCGACGCCGTCGAGGGCGTCCAGCACCGACCTGATCGCAAAGCAGGCCGGGATGTCGTAGCAGTGCTTCTCCCAGTAAAAGTAGCTGCGGATCGGCCGGAAGAAGTCGTCGAAGTTCGCGATCTTGTCCCGCAGATCGTTGATCACCGCGATCGTGTCGCGGAAGCTCTGGGCCTCGCTGTGCGTGGTGGCCGCCAACTCCTGCTGCAGCGTGTACTGCTGGCGCAGGATGTCGATCGAGTTCGACAGTTCGCCGGCCTGACGCAGGATGTCATCCGCGCGATCCCGTTGATACCTGAGGTTTTCGGTCTGATTGGCACTCTGGGCGCTGATTTGGAACGCCAGCGAGGTGTGCGTGAGCGGGGTTCCCAACGGCCTGGTGATGGACTGCACCTGGGCGATGCCCGGAAGGTGGAACACCGCCTTGGCGATTCTGTCCAGGATCAGCATGCTGGCTGGGTTGCGCATGTCGTGGTCGGTTTCGACCATCAGCAGTTCGGGCTCCAGCCGAGCGCGGGAGAAGTGCCGTTCGGCCGCGGCATATCCGACGTTGGCCGGGGCGCTGGCCGGCATGTAGGGCCGGGTGTCATAACTCGTCTTGTACCCGGGCAAGGTGAGCAGGCCGATCAACGCCAGCGCGCACGCCACCGTAAGGACGGGACCGGGCCAGCGCACGACGGCCGTGCCGATCCGTCGCCAGCCACGGGTTCGGGTCTGGCGTTTGGGTTCGAAGATGCCGACCAGACCGCCCAACATCAGGACAGCCGGCGCCAGGGTCAGGGCGGCCACCAATGCGACGAGGATGCCCAGTGCCGCAGGGATACCCAGGCTTTGGAAATACGGGAGCCGGGTGAAGCTCAGGCAGAATACCGCGCCGGCGACCGTCAGGCCCGAACCCAGGACGATGTGGGCGGTCCCGCGAAACATGGTGTAGTACGCCGTTTCTCGATCTTCACCGGCATTGCGCGCCTCCTGATAGCGGCCGACGACGAAGATGGCGTAGTCCGTTCCGGCGGCGATGACCAGCAGGGTGAGCAGATTGGTCGCGTAGGTCGACAGCCCGATGATCCCGGCGTTGCCGAGGAAGGCGACGATGCCGCGCGCGGCGGCCATCTCGATGAGCACCGTGACCAGGACCAGCAGCATGGTCAGAAATGACCGGTAGACGAACAGCAACATCACCGCGATCACTCCGACGGTGATGGAGGTGACTTTCGCGGTACCTTTGCTGCCCACTTCGAACTGGTCGGCGATCAGGGGGGCCGCCCCGGTCACGTAGGCCTTGACGCCGGTCGGTGGCGAGGTGTGCTCGACGATGTTGCGCACCGCGACCACGGATTCGTTGGCCAGCGCGGACCCTTGGTTGCCGGCGAGGTTGAGCTGCACGTAGGCGGCTTTGCCGTCGCCACTCTGCGACCCCGCTGCGGTGAGGCTGTCGCCCCAGAAGTCCTGCACGTGCTCGACGTGTTTGCGGTCTCGCTCCAGCTTGCGGATCAACGTGTCGTAGTACTGGTGGGTGTCCGCACCCAACGGTTTGTCGCCTTCCAGAACGACCATGGCCGTGCTGTCGGTGTCGAATTCCTTGAACGCCTGTCCGATACGCTTGGTCGCCTGCAAGGACGGCGCGTCAGGCGAGATCAGCGCCACATTGTGGGTCTCGCCCACCTTCTCCAGTTGCGGCACCAGGGCGTTGCTGACTCCCGCGAGGATCACCCAGAACAGCAGGATCGGCACCGACAATCGCCGGATGGCGTGCGGGATGCGAGCGGGCTTCTCCTCGGTCATCCGGACTTGTCCAGGCAGAAGGTGTAGGCGTACGCGGTGTTGACGGTGCGTTCGTCCTTGACGTCACCGTTGACTGTGATGCGGCAGCCGATGGTGTTGCCGTTGCCCTGCGCCACAACGTTTCCCAGCACAGCGGGTTCGGTGGTGGTGATGGTGAACGACCACGGCAGCGGTGCGTTGAGGACTTGCTGTGGCTGCGCGTTGACGTCGAGGTAGTTGATGGTGGCGACCGCACCCGGGGCACCGAAGACTTCCAAAACCACGTGTTTGGGATTGAACGGGACGATCTCGTTGGAGATGCCGTTACCCGCAGACGCCTTGTGCTGGGCTCCGAAGATCCCGTGCAGGCGATAAATGGCGAAGGCCGCGATCGCGACGACCACCACCGCGACCAAGACCATCCACCCCCGTTTGACCAGGGGCGTGACCGAAAATCCTTTCACCCGTTGGCCTTTCACAGTCAGGCAGAGCGGTACGCCCAGCTCGTGCCCGGCGCGCTGGCTAGAACAGTACGGTACTGAACCGTACTGTACAAGAGACGTCAACGTGCACTTCAAAGGCCGGCGGTGACTGCTACCGGGTGGTTCGACCCAGGCCCGGCAGGATCAAGTCGTCTACCAGTGCGCGCACCGTGTTCATGGTCGGCGGCCGGCCGGGAACGATGCAGCGGAAAATCAGGTAATTGGGCAGCACATCCCAAAGTTCTTCGCTGACAGCCGCTTCAGAGATCTCCCCCCGCTCGACAGCTTGCTGCAGCACGTGCTCGAACAACCACTTGCGCTGGTCCAGGAACTGATGGCGCATGGCCTCGTTGAGGGCGGGATGGCGCGACACCTCGACCAGCACAGCTCGGATTGTGCTGGCCAGCTGTTGACCCTGCTCGCAGATGGCCTCCCCCAGTTGCAGCAGGTCGCCGCGCAGCGTGCCGGTGTTGGGCGGGACCGCGACCTGCCGAACGCCTTCGATGAACGCCGCCAGCACGAGTTCTGCTTTGGACGGCCACCGCCGGTACACGGTGGCCTTGCTCGCGCGCGCAGTGTTGGCGACGGCATCCACCGTCAACCCGTCGTAGCCGTGTTGCTGCAACAACTGCAGCGTCACCGCCAGCAACTCCGCCTCCCGTGGCGACCACGACGATGCTTGCGCGGGCGGGTCGGCTGTCTGGGTCATACGGCCACCATAAGCCCCGCCTGTTGACTGGCGTCCCTAGTCGGTCGCGGCGCCGCCCGGGCCCTCCTCCAGCAGCTTTTGGAATCCCGCCTCGTCGAGCACGGGCACGCCCAGTTCGACGGCCTTGTCGTATTTGGATCCCGGCGAGTCCCCGGCGACGACGTAAGAGGTCTTCTTCGACACGGACCCGGCCGCCTTACCCCCGCGGGCAACGATGGCTTCCTTCGCATCGTCGCGGGAGTAACCGGTCAGCGAGCCGGTGACGACGATGGTCAGTCCGGTCAGGTTGCGCGGCACGCTGTCGTCGCGCTCGTCGGCCAACCGCACCCCCGCCGCCCGCCACTTGTCCACGATGTCTCGATGCCAGTCCACGCTGAACCACTCGGTGACCGCGTCCGCGATCGTCGCCCCCACTCCCTCCACGGCGGCCAACTGATCGGTCGAGGCTGCGACGATGTCGTCGAGACTGCCGAATTCGGTGGCCAGGGCGCGGGCGGCGGTCGGCCCGACGTGTCGGATAGACAGCGCAACCAGCACCCGCCACAGCGGCGCGCCCTTGGCGTTGCCGAGGTTGGCCAGGAGCCGTCTGCCGTTCGCCGACAATCCGCCGGCTTTGGTGCGGAACAACTCGGTGCGCAGCAGGTCCTCTTCGGTGAGATCGAACAGGTCGCCTTCGTCGGCGATCACCCCCGCTTGCAGCAGTGCCACGCCCGCTTCGTAACCGAGACCCTCGATGTCCAGAGCGTTGCGGCTGGCGACGTGAAAGACCCGCTCCCGCAGTTGCGCCGGACAACCCCGGGTGTTCGGACAGCGGATGTCGGCGTCGGCTTCCTTCGTCGGCGCCAATTGGGTGCCACACTCGGGACACGTTGTGGGCATGACGAATTCGCGTTCGGAGCCGTCGCGCAGGTCCACCACGGGACCGAGCACTTCCGGAATCACGTCGCCCGCTTTGCGGATGACCACGGTGTCGCCGATCAGCACGCCCTTGCGTTTGACCTCTGAGGCGTTGTGCAGCGTGGCCTGCGACACCGTCGAGCCCGCAACCTTCACCGGCGTCATCCAGGCGAACGGAGTCACCCGGCCGGTGCGGCCCACGTTGACTCGGATGTCGAGCAGTTTGGTCTGCGCTTCCTCGGGTGGGTACTTGTAGGCGATGGCCCAGCGCGGAGCGCGCGAAGTGGAACCCAGCCGGCGTTGCAACGCCACCTCGTCGACCTTGACCACCACGCCGTCGATCTCGTGGGCCACGTCGTGGCGGTGCTCCCCCCAGTAGGTGATCCGCTCCTGTACGCCGGCAAGGTCGTCGACCAGGGTGGTGTGCTGGGATACCGGCAAACCCCAAGCCTTCAGCGCGAGATACGCGCCGTGCTGGGTGGCCGGACGGAACCCTTCGGTGTGGCCCAGGCCGTGACAGATCATCCGCAGTTTGCGTCGCGCAGTCACGGCCGGGTCCTTTTGGCGAAGGGAACCCGCCGCGCTGTTGCGTGGGTTGGCGAAGGGCGCCTTACCCTGCTCGACCAGGCTGGCGTTCAACGCCTGGAAGTCGGCAACTTGGAAGAACACTTCGCCGCGCACCTCGAGCACTTCCGGCACCGGGTACTCGTCGCTGGCGGTGAGTCGTGGCGGCACGTCGTCGATGGTGCGGGCGTTCAGGGTGACGTCCTCGCCGGTGCGCCCGTCGCCGCGGGTGGCGGCCCGGGCCAGACGCCCCTTCCGGTAGACGAGCGACAAGGCGACGCCGTCGATCTTGAGTTCGCACAGGTAGTGCGCCCTGTCGCCCACCTCGGCATGGATGCGTGCGGCCCAGGAACCCAGCTCCTCGGCGCTGAACGCATTGTCCAGGCTGAGCATGCGTTCGAGGTGCTCGGCCGCCTCGAAGTCGGTCGCAAAGCCGGCACCGCCGACCAGTTGGGTGGGCGAATCGGGAGTGCGCAGTTCGGGATACTCCGCCTCCAGCGCTTCCAGCCTGCGCAGTAGCTTGTCGAACTCCGCGTCGGTGATGATCGGTGCGTCCCGCACGTAGTAGCGGAACTGGTGTTCGCGCACCTCCTCGGCCAGCTCTTGCCACTCGCGCAACACGTCAGGCGAACTCACCCTCGCAGGCTATCGAAGAGCTCAGACACCCACCGTGCCGCTCACTCCTCCACGAATGCCCGCAACCGGTCCACCGCCAGATCCCAGCGCCGCGATAGCTGCGCCAGGTAATCGCTGGCTCGGGCCAGCGGTTCGGTCTGCACGGTCCACACCCGTTCACGCCCGCGGCGGGAGCTGGTGACCAGCCCGGCGGATTCAAGTAGCAGGAGGTGCTTGCTGGCCGCTTGCCGGGTCACCGGAATCGCCTGCGTCAGCTGCGTTGTCGAGCTGGGACCGCTGTCGCACAGCCGCACGATGATGCGCAGCCGATTGGCATCGCCGAGGGCGTCGAACAGCGGCGCATCCACGGGGCTACGGGCCGTCACGCGTGGAGATACCGGCGGACCAGGTCGGTCTGGATGGACCAGCCTTCGGAGTTGCTCTCGTATGCCGTGCCGCGCCGCGCCTGCGGGATCGCGTCGAAGCCGGACTCGACGATCGTGAGCAGCACCCCTTCGGGCACCTCCGAGAGCGAGAATTCGACCAGCGTGGTCGCCCCGGCGTCGACTTCGTCCGGAAACGGATGCCACCGGTAGGCGAATCGCCGCTGCGGTTGCACGGCGACGATGTGCCAGGTGCTCTTGGTCCCCGCATGCGGTTCCTGCCGCCGGGCGACGTCGTCGTCGACGGTGGTCGGGGTGATGACAGCGGTGACCCGCTCACCCTCGACGAACGGCCCGTCGAAGCGGACCCCGAACCAGAGCCCGAACTGCTCGGCGTCGCTGACGGCCCGCCACACTCGCTCTAGCGGAGCCCGCAGCAGAACTTGCTTCTCGATACGATCGCTATCCATACGCAACCTCCTGGTTGCGCATCAGTCCATCATCAAAACCCTCGAAACGCAACCTAATGGTTGCTAAATGGCGTCGGGGTCGTCGGAGAATGCTTCCGCGGCCTTTCGGGCCAGCCCGATCGCGGCGCGCGCCCACTGCGGCGTGGCACCCGCCAGGCCGCAGGCCGGTGTGACGCCCACGCGATCACGCAGAACAGCGCGCCCGAAGCCGAGCCGATCGGTCACGGCGACCACGGCGGCAGCCACTTCCTCTACCGAGGGTCGCCGCTCGGGGGCGACGGCCGGAACGACTCCCAGCATGACGGTGCGCCCCGATTCGACGAACGCTGCGATGCCGTCGAGGTCGGCCGCCCGCAGCGTGCCGACATCCACCGATACGGCGCTGATTCCGGTGCGCTGCAACATCTCCCACGGCACGTCGACGCCACAGCTGTGTAGCAGCAGCTCCGCGCCGACGGTGTCGACGCAGGTTTGCAGCAGTGCCTCGGCCACCGCCTCGTCGAGGGCGGGCACCGGACTCAGCGCGGTGACGCCGCTCAATCGGCCGCCCAGCGCCGCCGGCAGCGTGGGCTCGTCGAGTTGCACCGCCACGGGGGTATCCAGGCGGCGCGCCAGGGATGCCCGGTGCGCGGCAACACCTTCGGCGAGCGAGGCGCCCAGGTCGCGCAGCGCGCCCGGATCGGTGATGGCCCGGTGCCCATTGCGCAACTCCAGTGCCGCGGCCAAGGTGACGGGGCCCGCTACCTGCACCTTGACCGGCCGGCCGCCACCGCGCAGTCCGGCGGTCTCCCATGCCTCTTCCAGGGCGTCCATGTCTTCGTCGAGCAGGCTGACGGCCCGGCGCAGCACCGCTCCCGGCCCCGGCGCAATGCGATAGCCGCGCGGCACGGTGTCGATGGCGACGTCGATCAGCAGTGCGCCGGCCCGCCCGATCAGATCTGCGCCGACCCCTCTGGCGGGCAGCTCGACCAGATGCGCCAGCGCGCCCGCCAATTCACCGACGACCACCTCAGCGGCGTCCCGCGCCGCGGTGCCCGGCCAGGACCCGATACCGCTGGCCGTTGCGAAAGACGGCGCCAAATCACTCATCTGACAACCGTATTCGACATCACATCGCACAGCGAACCTCAGGGGTGTTTCGTGACCGGCCG
This sequence comes from Mycobacterium asiaticum, assembly GCF_001673315.1. GTDB lineage: Bacteria > Actinomycetota > Actinomycetes > Mycobacteriales > Mycobacteriaceae > Mycobacterium > Mycobacterium asiaticum_B. The sequence continues at coordinate 51,022 of NZ_LZLQ01000080.1, forward strand.
CACGGGTAGGTTCAACGCAGAAGGGTGGCAGATGGCGAGAGTGACGCATTTGCTGCTGGGATGCGTGATGCTGCTGACAGTGGCGTGTACCCGGCTGGTGGGCGGTGAAGCGGTGCCGCCCCTGAACGCAGTGCCGATCGGTGTGCTCGACGCCGGTGCTGTGCTGTTGGATCAGTCCCGGATGCGTGCCATCACCGGCGCGGGTGATCACCTGACGATAATCCCGTCGATGGACGGCAGCTACCCAGTCGACATCGAAAGCCTTGCGACGACGGCGCCACGGGAATGTCGATTCGTTTTCGCGGAGACCGCCACTTTCGGCCCCGAAGTCAAGGTGTTCCACAAGACGACATTTCAGGACCCTCCCCAGGGTCGGCTGATTTCCGAGGGCGCTGCCAGCTACCTGGACGCCGACACCGCCCGGCGGGCCTTCGACGGGCTGGTGAGCACCGTCAAGAATTGCGCGGGCAGTTCGATGGGTTGGCTGTTCATCAGCACCTGGCAGGCCGACGCAGATTCGCTGCAGATGCGGCCGGGGTCGTGCGGACGGGATTACCGCGTCCTCTCGGCCGCTCTGCTGGAGGTCACCTTCTGCGGTTTCCCGGACTCAGTGTCCGAGATCGTGATGACGAACATGGCCGCCAACGTCCCGGGCGGCTAACGCCCCGTACCGGCGATGGTGGCGCTGCACAGCACTTCGTCACCCTCGGGGTCGGGACGGTAGAGCACCAGGGTCTGACCCCGTGCTACCCCCCGCAGCGGGGTGCGTAGTTGCACGCGGAGTTCGTCGCCGACGAATTCGGCTACGGCACTGGTGGTTTCGCCATGCGCCCGGACCTGGACGTCGCATTCGAACGGCCCGGCTATCGGACTGCCGTCGGTGAAGATCGGCTGCCGGCCGGTCAGCGCGTGAACGTCGAGATCGGCGACGCCGCCGACGCGGACCGTTGCGGTATCGGCGTCGATCTCCGTCACGTAGCGCGGGCGGCCATCCGGACCAGGCCCGGCAATGCCCAGACCCTTGCGCTGCCCGATGGTGAAGCCGTGCACACCGTCATGCTCGGCCAGCACCGCGCCGTCGGTGTCCACCACACTCCCCCGCCGCACACCGATGCGTGCACCGAGGAATGCCTGCGTGTTGCCGGACGGGATGAAACAGATGTCATGACTGTCCGGCTTGTCGGCAACCGCCAGACCGCGCCGCGCCGCCTCGGCGCGGATCTGCGGCTTGGGGGTGTCGCCGATCGGAAACGCGGCGTGGCGCAACTGGTTTGCGCTCAGGACGGCCAACACGTAGGACTGGTCCTTGTCCCGGTCGACGGCGCGACGTAACCGACCATCGGACAGCCGCGCATAGTGCCCGGTGCCGACGGCGTCGAAGCCCAGCGCCAGCGCCCGGGCCGACAGCGCCGAGAACTTGATCTGCTGGTTGCAGCGGATGCAGGGATTGGGTGTTTCGCCGCGCGCATAGGACGACACGAAGTCGTCGATCACGTCTGTCTTGAACTTCTCCGCGAAATCCCATACGTAGAACGGGATCCGGAGTACATCGGCAACGCGGCGGGCATCGGAGGCGTCCTCTTTGGAGCAGCAACCACGCGAGCCGGTGCGCAGCGTGCCTGGCGCGGTCGACAATGCCAAGTGCACACCGACCACGTCGTGCCCGGCGTCGACCATACGGGCAGCGGCAACTGCGGAGTCGACACCACCGCTCATCGCGGCGAGAACTTTCACTGAACCATCCCCGCGGCGGCAAGCGCGGCGCGGCGGGCCCTGGCCACCGCCGCCGGCAACACCCGCAACGCCGCATCGACGTCGGCCGCGACGCTGCTGTGTCCCAGCGACAACCGCAACGACCCGCGGGCGTCGGCCGGGTCCACACCCATCGCCGTAAGTACATGTGACGGCCGCGCGACACCAGCGGTGCAGGCCGAGCCGGTGGAGCACTCGATTTCGTTGGCGTCCAACAGCATCAGCAGTGCATCGCCTTCGCAGCCGCGAAAAGTGAAGTGCGCGTTGCCCGGCAGCCGTAGCGGATCCGCGGCTCCGTTGAGCCGCACGTCGTCAATCTCGGCCAGCACACCTTCGACCAGGCGGTCCCGCAGCACCCGCAACCGCGCGCTGTTCACCTCCAGCCCGTCCACCGCGATTCGGGCTGCCGTGGCCATGCCGACGGCACCCGCCACATCCGGTGTGCCCGAACGCACATCGCGCTCCTGACCGCCGCCGTGCAACAGCGGCACACAGGAGACATCACGCCGCAACAGCAACGCACCCACGCCCGGTGGGCCACCGAACTTGTGCGCTGCCACGCTCATTGCCGACAAGCCGCTGGTCCCGAAGTCAACCGGTAACTGTCCGACTGCCTGCACGGCGTCGCTGTGCATCGGAACACCGAACTCGGCAGCAACGCCGGCCAGTTCGGCGGCCGGCATGATCGTTCCGACTTCGTTGTTGGCCCACATCACCGATACCAATGCCACGTCGTCGTGCTCTTCGAGCGCCTCACGCAACGCGGCCGCCGACACCGAGCCGTCGGCCATGGTGGGCAGCCAGCTCACTTCGGCGCCTTCGTGCTCGACCAGCCAATGCACCGTGTCGAGCACCGCATGGTGTTCCACCTCGGTGGTCACGATGCGCCGTCGGCTCGGGTCGGCGTCGCGGCGCGCCCAAAAGATTCCCTTGACGGCCAGGTTGTCACTCTCGGTGCCGCCCGCGGTGAAAATCACCTCGGAGGGTCGCGCGCCCAGCTTGTCCCCGATCAGTTCGCGCGACTCCTCGATGCGCCGCCGCGCCGCACGCCCGGCGGTGTGCAGCGAGGAGGCGTTGCCGACCGTGCCCAGCACAGCCGTCATCGCCTCGATGGCAGCAGGGTGCATCGGGGTGGTGGCGGCGTGATCGAGGTAGACCATGACTGCGTTTACGATACCGGCCCCGCCCGGCGACCCAGAATTTCAGCGGGGACCGACCGACCTGGTCAGACCGCTATCGAGGTCCCCCGGCGCGGCCGGGCTGAGTCCTCGCTGCGCACCGGACCAAGATTGTGCCGCCCACCTGGGGTTTCGTCGCAAGCTGCGGCGCCCGCGACGGTCGACAGTTTGACGCCGCGTCCATCGGTCAATCGCTGAGTCAGTGAACGAACAAAACCGCCGGTGGTGCTTCGCCGACCAGCTGGGACCGCACTTCTTGGACGATCCGGCTCAGGCAGTGCTGCTTATCGAGTCCCGCGCCGTCTTCCAACGTCGCCGGTTCCATCGCCGCAAGGCTCATCTGGTGCTGTCGGCGCTGCGGCACCGCGCCGCCGAACTCGGTGAGCAGGCCCTGTTCCTGCAGACGCGGACCTACCGCGAAGCCCTCGACCAGGTCCATGGACCGGTCAGCGTGTGCCAGCCGACTTCGTGGCAGGCGGACCGGTTCGTGCGCTCGCTACCGGCGGTCCAAGTGTTGCCGGCCCGCGGCTTCTGTACCAGCCGGGAAGCTTTCGACGAGTGGGCGAAGAATCAGCGAACGCTACTGATGGAAAACTTCTACCGGACTGCCCGTCGCCGTTTCGACCTGTTGATGGACGGTGACGACCCGGTGCAGGGGCGGTGGAACTTCGACGCCGACAACCGTGAGCCGGCCCCGAAGGACCGACAGCAATTGGGCATTCCGCCGCCCTGGCGGCCGACAGAGGACGAGATCGACGAACGAGTCCGGGCGGATCTCAACCGCTGGGAACGCGACGGCGACGTCTCGTTCGTCGGCAACGACGGTCCGCGGGAATTTCCGGTCACCGCAACCGAAGCCCAGTCCGCCTTGCAGGTGTTCCTGCGTGATCGGTTGCCCCACTTCGGTCCGCATGAGGATGCCATCCTCGCCGGCGACCCGTTCATGGCCCACAGCCTGCTGTCGGCGCCGATGAATCTGGGCCTGTTGGATCCGCTGGACTGCGCCTACGCCGCCGAGGACGCTTTTCGCTCCGGCCAGGCGCCGCTGGCCAGCGTGGAAGGTTACATCCGCCAGCTGATCGGCTGGCGTGACTACATCTGGCATGTGTACTGGCATTTCGGCTACGGCTACCGCCGCCGCAACGCATTGCGGGCCCACGGTGCCCTGCCGGACTGGTTCGCCGAGTTGGATGCCGACGCGGTGCAAGCGCATTGCCTGCGCGACGTGCTGGCCCAGGTCCGCGACCACGGCTGGGTGCACCACATTCCGCGGCTGATGGTGCTGTCCAACTATGCAATGCAGCGTGGTTGGCATCCGGGAGCAGTGGCGGACTGGTTTCACCGCTGCTTCGTCGACGGTTACGACTGGGTGATGGTCGCCAATGTCATTGGCATGGCCCAGCATGCCGACGGCGGGCTGATGGCGACCAAGCCCTATGCGGCCGGCGGGGCATACATCAATCGGATGAGCGACTACTGCGGCCCCTGCCAGTACCGACCCAGCGAACGGGTCGGCGACCGGGCCTGTCCGTTCACGGGCGGTTATTGGTGGTTTCTGGCCCGCAACTGCGAGCAGCTGGCGGGCAATCGACGGATGACCCAGCCGCTGGCCGGGCTGCGACGGTTGAAAGACCTCGACGACGTGGTGGCCCAACAGCAGGACCTCGGCGGAACGCCGCCGTGACGAGCTAGGCCGCTCCGACCATTTTCTCCATGCGGCGCAACGCAACCGAGCACACACTCAGGTAGGGAGCCGCCCACCACGGAACAGCCATGGTCACTCGGGCGCCTTGCTCCGTCGGATCGACCCGGTGACTGGTAGCGGGAATGCCGGCCACTTTCCATGCCCAGAACCTGCCCGGATCGAACTCGGTGACCACGAACGGCACACCGACCAATACCGGTGTCTGCACCGTGCCGGTAGCTCCCAATTCCAGTTCCTGGTAGGGCCGATCCAGTTCGGCGCGCGCGATCGTCGGTCCCCACTGCGGCCAGGCATCCAGATCGACCAGGAGTTCCCACAGGGCCTGCGGCGGGGCGGCGATCACCCGGTGCACGCTCAACATGATTCCGTCGTTCACCGGCTATGGTTTCCCGGCAATCGGCACCGGTAAGCGTGGCGCGGCGAATCACCACCCCATCGAACCGGGAATCCCCTTGAACGGGCCGGCAACCCAGCTGGTGATCCAGCCGCCGTAGAACCCCCCGGGTTGGGGAATCACCTGCGCACCGTTGACGGTGCAGCGGTCCACCAGTGTGGCCAGCACCGCTACGGCTCCGGCGATGCGCGCGAAGGAGGCCGACGGCCTTTCGTAGCTCCACGCTGCGCGCGGCGCCTCCACCTCGCCGGCAACCAGGTCGAAGTAGCTTGCCTGGCCCTTCCATTCGCACCACGACGCGCCGGTCGTCGGTCGCAGCACCCCAGCGGCGAACGCGTCACGCGGCAGGTAGTAAGTCGGGGGGTGACTGGTCTCGAGCACTCGCCAGGCCCGGGTCGTGGACGCAATCGTCTCGCCGTCCAGCTCTACGGTGATCGAGCCGTCGAAGTCCTCCAACCGGGGTGGCCGGGGGTAGTCCCAAACCGACTCCTGACCGGGACCAGGGACATCGGGGGACGGCCAACGACTCATCACGCCATTCTGCCCCGCCGTCAGGCCACGAGCGCGTGCCCGTGGCCGCGAGTGCGCTCCGGGAACACCACGGACTGACAGCGGCCGGCCAGCTCGCGCCGATCCGTACCCGGTAGCTGCAGTGACTCGACCCGCAGCGACACCACTGTGCGGCGCACCCGCAGCAACCGGCCCACCGAACGCCCCAAGGTGTCGTCGCCGACATATGCGGGTGCGGTCGAAATGCTGCCGTCGACCTGGTGATAGCTCAACCGAAGTGGCTGCACCGGGCGGCCGGAATCGATCGCGGCCTGGAACATCGCCGGATAGAAACTGCCCGATGCCATGCCGCACCACGTCGTGCCCTCGGGGAAGGCGACGACGGTCTGCCCGGTGCGCAACCGCCGGGCGACCGCATCCACCACACCGGGCAGCCGTCGCAGGCTGGACCGCTCGATCGGAATCACCCGCAGGATGCGCGCCAGCATCCCGACCGGCCCGGCCGTGCACATGTCGGCGCGCGCGACGAACAACCCGGGCAACACCGCGCCGATGGCGAAAGCATCCAGCCAGGACATGTGACTGCTCACCACCAACACGCCGCGCAGGTTACGAATCGGATTGCCGGACACCCTGATTCGCACACCGAAACACCGCAGCACCAACCGGCAGTAGGTGCGCTGCACCCGGGTGCTGCCCGGCAACTGCACCCCGAGCAGCGGTATCCCCGGTGCCAGCAGCAACGCACAGGCGACGCGGAACGCGACCCGCATCGCCGTCCGAATCGGTTGTGCCACAGCTACTTCCGTCGCCCGCACACAGTTGGCATCACACGAGGCGCGGGGCAGCCAGGAGTGCCCGGCCGTGTTCACAGCGCCGAGGCCGCCGCGACCGACCGCAGCCGCTTGAGGTATCGGGTGTTGGCATGCTGTTTGGCCAACAGGACACAAAAGTCACCGACGCCGAAGTCAGGGTCGTGGGCCGGTTCGCCGCAGACCTGTGCGCCCAACCGGAGGTAGCCCCGCATCAAGGCCGGAATCGTCGGCCGCTCCGGTGGTGCGATGTCCTCGAGCGGTTTGCCGTCGACGCGAACGGGCCGGTACGGGTGCACCCGGTAGCGCGCCGCATGCCTGGTGAGCACGAAGTCACGCACGCCGCGGACCTGACTTCCGGGCGTCTGGTCGGCTTCCATTGCCGCCGAGTCGGGCGAGATCGGCACCGAGACGCACCCGGTCACGTATTCGTAGTCGCAACGGTCCAGGTAGGCCAGGATGCCTGCCCACATCAGCAGCACGACCCCGCCGTTGCGGTGCCCCTCCCGCACCGCAGCACGGCCCATTTCGACCAGCGACGGGCGCAGTGAGTCGAAGGCACGGACGTCGAATTCCGTTGCGGTATACAGGCCTCCGGCGGCGATAGCGCCCGCCGGTGGCAACATTCGGTAACAACCCACCAGCTCACCGGTGTCGTCGTCGCGAACCAGCAGGTGGTCGCAGTACTCGTCGAACCGATCGGCGTCACGGCCGTCGATCGCGGCAGGCAGGGCGAATCCGGCAGTGCTGGTGAATACGTCGTAGCGCAACCGTTGCGCCGCCTCGATGAGGGCTTCGTCGGTGGACAGCAGTAAGGAGTAGTGCGGGCCCGGTGCATCTTTGGTCGCCGTGCCACGCGGTTTCTCGCTGGGTATGAGGACAGAAGCGATGCTCATGCCACCAACGTGGCGCAGCCGATGAGCTAACCGGCATCGGCGCGTTGACGTGTCGGTGCACGTCAGATGACGAAATGTGGCACACGAACGCAAAAGTGGCACCTAAACCGTAAAAGCACCCGCACGCTGGGCGTGCGGGTGCTTTCAGGTCTGCTCGCGCAGCGAAACGTCAGCCCTTGCGCGCCTTGATCGCCTCGGTCAGCTGCGGCGCGACCTTGAACAGGTCGCCCACCACGCCGTAATCGGCGATCTCGAAGATCGGCGCTTCCTCGTCCTTGTTGACCGCGATGATGGTCTTCGAGGTCTGCATTCCCGCCCGGTGCTGAATCGCCCCGGAGATGCCCAGCGCGATGTAAAGCTGCGGGGAAACCGTCTTGCCGGTCTGGCCCACCTGGAACTGCCCCGGGTAGTAGCCGGAGTCGACCGCCGCGCGCGACGCGCCCACCGCGGCACCAAGGGAGTCGGCCAACTCCTCGACGACGCTGAAGTTCTCCGCGCTGCCCACACCACGGCCGCCGGACACCACCACGGTGGCCTCGGTCAGCTCTGGGCGGTCGCCGGCGACTGCCGGCTCGCGCGAGGTGATCTTGGTCGCATTCTCAGCGGGCTCGGGCACCTCGACGTTCACCACTTCACCGGCGCCGTCGGCGGGCTCGGCGTCGACGGCTCCGGCGCGGACCGTGATCACCGGGGTGTCGCCATTGGCCTGGGCTTCGACCGTGAATGCACCACCGAAGATCGAATGCACACCTTTGCCGCCCTCCTGGACCCCGACCACGTCGACCAGCAGGCCAGACCCGATCCGGGCGGCGAGCCGGCCGGCGATCTCCTTGCCGTCCGCGTTGGAGGACAGCAGCACCCCGGCCGGTGCGGAGCTCTCGGCCAGTGCGGCCAGGACATCCACATACGGGGTGATCAGATAGTTGTCGACCACATCGGACTCGGCGACGTAGATCTTGGCGGCGCCGGCCGCCTTCAGCCCGTCGATCAGCGGCTCGGACGTGCCCGGGGCGCCGATGACGACGGCCGACGGCTCGCCCAACGCACGGGCGGCGGTGATCAGTTCGGTAGTGACCTTCTTCAAGGCCCCTTCGGCTTGCTCGACAAGCACAAGTACTTCAGCCATGGGTTATTTGCTCTCTCGTCCGGAGTTGCGCTCAGATGATCTTCTGGGACACCAAGTACTGAGCGATCTGGCTGCCGCCCTCGCCCTCATCGGTGACCTTCTCGCCCGCGGTCTTCGGCGGCTTGGGGGTCGAGGACAGCACCGTCGAACCAGCATTCTCCAGGCCGACCTCGTCGCTCTCGACGCCGATCTCAGCCAGGGTCAGGACCGTGACTTCCTTCTTCTTGGCCGCCATGATGCCCTTGAAGGACGGGAAGCGCGGCTCGTTGATCTTCTCGTTGACGCTGACCACCGCAGGCAGTGTGGCTTCCAGGGCGAAGAGACCGTCGTCGGTCTCGCGCTCGCCGGTGACTTTGCCGTTCTCGACGGACAGTTTGCGCACGTGAGTGAGCTGCGGCAGTCCCAGGTACTCGGCGATGATCGCCGGTACCGCACCGCCGGAGCCGTCGGTGGCCTCGTTACCGGCGATGACCAGCTCGGTGCCCTCGATGGTGCCCAGCGCGCGGGCCAGTGCCCACGCGGTCTGTACGACGCAGGAGCCGTGCATGCCGTCGTCCTTGAGGTGGACGGCTTTGTCGGCGCCCATCGACAGGGCCTTGCGGATCGCCTCGGTGGCGCGCTCGGGACCGGCGGTCAACACCGTCACGGTTCCCTCGCCGCCTTCGCGCTCGCGGATCTGCAGCGCCTCTTCGACGGCGCGCTCGTTGATCTCGTCCAGGACCGCGTCGGCGGCCTCGCGGTCCAGCGTGTAATCGCCGTCGGAAAGCTTGCGCTCCGACCAGGTGTCTGGGACCTGCTTGATCAGGACCACGATGTTCGTCATAAGTGTGGTTCGTCCTCCTTGACGGAGTCCTGCGGCGTTGGCGACAGGACTTAGGTCACGCGGTTAAGCGACCGCATCGGCATGTTACTAGGCGGTAACTTTCAGCGGTCTGCCTTCACACCATAGCGGGTAGTGCTGGTCATTCTGTCGCCTGGATCCGCCGCCCGGTTCGCGAATCGGGCGTCAGGCATTAGCCTGCCTTAGCAATGAGCGCATTCGTTCCCGACGGACCCCACCGGATCCCCGCCGACAACCCAGCGGAGGTTGCTGCGGTGTTGACGCTGACGGGCGAGCGCACCATCCCCGACCTGGACATTGAGAACTATTGGTTCCGCCGCCACGAAGTGGTCTACGAACGCCTGGCGCCGCGCTGCGCGGGCCGTGAGGTGCTCGAAGCGGGGTGTGGCGAAGGTTACGGTGCCGATCTGATCGCAACGGTCGCCCGTCGGGTGATCGCGGTGGACTACGACGAGGCCGCGGTAGCCCATGTTCGCGCCCGCTATCCCCGCGTAGAAGTGATGCGGGCAAACCTCGCCGAGCTACCGCTGCCCGACGCGTCGGTGGACGTCGTGGTCAACTTCCAGGTCATCGAGCACTTGTGGGACCAGGGCCAGTTCGTCCGTGAATGCGCCCGGGTGCTGCGGCCCGCCGGCCTACTGATGATGTCCACACCCAACCGGATCACCTTCTCTCCCGGTCGAGACACCCCGATCAACCCGTTCCACACCCGCGAACTCAATGCCGAAGAGCTCACCGAGTTGTTGCTGGACGGCGGCTTCGGCGAGGTGAGCATGTCCGGGCTGTTCCACGGCTCGACGCTGCAGGAGATGGATGCCCGCCACGGCGGGTCCATCATCGACGCGCAGATCGAACGTGCGGTGGCCGATGCGCCCTGGCCGCCAGAATTGGTCGCAGACGTCGCGGCGGTCTGCACTGCCGACTTCGACCTCGTCCCCATCGGCGGCAGCCGAGACATCGACGACAGCCTCGATCTAGTAGCCCTGGCGGTACGCGCGTGACCACCCCGGAGGTCGGGCGCCACGCCGTGCCGGGCATGTTCACTCTGGTCCTGCACACCCACCTGCCCTGGCTGGCCCACCACGGCCGGTGGCCGGTCGGTGAGGAGTGGCTCTACCAGTCGTGGTCGGCGGCGTATCTGCCGTTGTTCCGGGTGCTGGGCGCGCTGGCCGACGAGGATCGGCGCGGACTGATCACCCTGGGCATGACACCGGTGGTGAACGCCCAACTCGACGACCCGTACTGCCTCGACGGGATGTATCACTGGCTGGCCAATTGGCGACTGCGCGCAGCCGAAGCCGCCAGCGTGCGGTCGCTGCCGCGGTCGAAATCGACAGGCTACCTCTCGTGTACGCCAGAAGCGTTGCGGGCGTTCGGAGTTCGCGAGGTTGCGGAGGCCGAGCAGGCGCTGGAGGACTTCGCGACTCTTTGGCGCCACGGCGGCAGCCCGATGCTGCGCGCACTGATCGACGCCGGCACGGTGGAACTGCTCGGCGGCCCGCTGGCCCACCCGTTCCAGCCGCTACTGGCACCGCGACTGCGCGAGTTCGCCCTGCGGGAGGGTCTGGCCGACGCCCGGTTGCGGTTGGCGCATCGGCCCACCGGGATCTGGGCACCGGAGTGTGCCTATGCCCCGGGCCTGGAAGCCGAATACGCGGCTGCCGGCGTCTCCCACTTCATGGTCGACGGCCCGTCGCTGCACGGCGATACCGCGCTGGGCCGTCCGGTGGGTACCACCGACGTCGTCGCATTCGGACGTGATCTACAGGTCAGCTACCGGGTGTGGTCGCCGAAATCCGGCTATCCCGGACATGCCGCCTACCGGGATTTCCACACCTATGACCACCTCACCGGCCTGAAGCCGGCCCGGGTCACCGGCCGCGGTGTCGCGTCGGAGGGCAAGGCGCCCTATGACCCCGAACGCGCCGACCGCACGATCGACGGCCACGTCGCCGACTTCGTCGACGTGGTCCGCACTCGCCTGCTTTCGGAGTCCGAGCGGATCGGCCGGCCCGCTCACGTGGTCGCCGCCTTTGACACCGAACTGTTCGGCCACTGGTGGTACGAGGGACCCACCTGGCTGGCGCGGGTGTTGCGGGCACTGCCCGAAGCCGGGGTCCGGGTGGGCACGCTGCGCGACGCGATCGACGACGGTTTCGTCGGTGACGCCGTCGAATTGCCGCCCAGCTCATGGGGTTCGGGCAAGGACTGGCAGGTGTGGAACGGCGAGCAGGTGGCCGACCTGGTCCAGCTCAACGCCGAGGTGGTCGACACCGCCCTGTCCACGGTGGACAAGGCGCTGGCGCAGACGTCCTCACTGGACGGGCCGATCCCCCGCGATCATGTCGCCGACCAGATCCTGCGCGAGACGCTGTTGACGGTGTCCAGCGACTGGCCGTTCATGGTCAGCAAGGACTCCGCCGCGGACTACGCCCGCTACCGCGCCCACCTGCACGCGCACGCCACCCGTGAGATCGCCGGCACGTTGGCATCGGGCCGGCGCGACGCCGCGCAGCGATTGGCCGAAGGGTGGAATCGGGCCGACGGCCTGTTCGGCGCCCTCGACGCTCGCAGGTTGCCGCGGTGAGCTCCCGTTTCTCCCGCACTTTCCGCCGCGAGGGCGCGTGTCGGTACGGGGACACGCCGCGCGTGACGGCATTACGCGGACCCTCGCACGGCCAAAGGTCGAGCGCATGAAGATCCTGATGATCTCGTGGGAGTACCCGCCGGTGGTCATCGGCGGCCTCGGGCGGCATGTGCACCACCTGTCGACCGCGTTGGCGGCGGCGGGTCACGAGGTCGTCGTGCTGTCGCGCCACCCGACCGGCACCGACGCCAGCACCCATCCATCGTCGGACGCGGTCAGCGAAGGGGTCCGAGTGATCGCGGCCGCGCACGATCCGCACGAGTTCACCTTCAGCACCGACATGATGGCCTGGACGCTTGCCATGGGCCACGCCATGATCCGCGCCGGACTCTGCATCAAAAGTCATGACAGCGAAGGCGTTTGGCGTCCTGACGTGGTACACGCGCACGACTGGCTGGTGGCACACCCTGCGATCGCGCTGGCACAGAACTACGACGTGCCGCTGATTTCGACGATCCACGCGACCGAAGCCGGCCGGCATTCCGGCTGGGTCAGTGGACCCATCAGCCGTCAGGTACACGCGGTCGAGTCGTGGTTGGTCCGCGAATCCGATTCGCTGATCACCTGCTCGATGTCGATGACCGACGAGATCAACGAACTGTTCGGGCCCGGTTTGTCCGCGACGACGGTGATCCGCAACGGCATCGACGCGGACCGGTGGCCGTTCGCCGCCCGCCGCCCGCGGAGCGGACCGGCCCAATTGCTCTACGTCGGACGGCTGGAATACGAAAAGGGCGTGCATGACGCCATCGCGGCGTTGCCCAGGATCAGACGGACCCACCCGGGCACCACCCTGACCATCGCCGGTGACGGCACCAAACAGGAGTGGCTGCTCGAACAGGCGCGTAAACACAAGGTAGTCAAGGCGATTCGATTCGCCGGGCACTGCGAGCATGCCGAACTGCTGGAGTTGCTGCATCGGGCAGATGTGGCCGTGCTGCCCAGCCACTACGAGCCGTTCGGGCTGGCCGCACTGGAGGCCGCTGCCGCCGGCATCCCCCTGGTTACCTCGAATATCGGCGGGCTGGGTGAGGCGGTCATCGACGGGGTCACCGGGGTGTCGTGTCCGCCGCGCGACGTTGCCGGACTCGCCGCCGCCGTGCGCACGGTGCTGGACGATCCCGCTGCCGCCCAACGGCGCGCCCGCGCCGCCCGGAACCGGCTCACTTCCGACTTCGACTGGCAGACGGTAGCCAAGGAGACCGCCCAGGTGTACCTGGCCGCCAAGCGGGGCGAACGTCAACCCCAGCCGCGCCAGCGCATCGTCGAGCACGCCCTACCGGACCGGTAACGTCATGGGATGGGGATCAACTATTCGAGCGTGATCGACGCGCCGCGCGACCAGGTGTTTGCCTGGTACGCGCGACCGGGTGCCTTCAATCGGTTGTCGCCGCCATGGTCGCCGATGCGTCTGATCTCCGAGGCGGATTCGCTCGAGGACGGACGTGCCACGCTCGCGTTGCCGGGCGGCCTGCGCTGGGTAGCGCAGCACCAGCCCGAATTGTACGATCCGCCAAATCGTTTCGTGGATGTCATCAGCAGTGACGGCTTGGCCTCGCTGCCCCCGCGCCTGGTGGCCCGCTGGCGCCACACCCATGACTTCGAGGAAGTAAGCGCGACCAAGACGCGAGTCGTCGACCGGGTGGAAACGCCGGTGCCGGCGTCGGCGTTACGGTCGATGTTCGTCTACCGGCACCGTCAGCTGGCCGACGATCTGGCCGCGCATGCCCGCGCGGACCGGCAGGGTCTGCGTCCGGCCACGGTGGCGGTGACTGGTTCGTCGGGTTTGGTCGGAACCGCGCTGACGGCGTTCTTGAGCACCGGCGGGCATCGGGTGATCCGGCTGGTACGTGGCGCCGCTCGCGGCTCCGACCAGCGGCAATGGAATCCGGCCGACCCGCACCCGGATCTGTTGGACGGCATTGATGCGGTCATCCACCTGGCCGGTGCCTCCATCGCCGGCCGTTTCACCGAAAAACATCGAAAATCGATCCGTGACAGCAGGATTGAGCCGACCAAGCGCCTCGCAGAACTGGTGGCGCGAACCGGCACCGCCACACTGGTCTCGGCATCCGCGATCGGATATTACGGGTACGACCGCGGTGATGAGCCACTCACCGAGGGCAACGACCGTGGCGAGGGATTCCTTGCCGACGTGGTCGCCGACTGGGAGGACGCAACCCAGCCCGCCCAGCGGGCCGGGGCCCGAGTGGTACTGGTGCGCACCGGCATCGTGCAGTCCCCTCGCGGCGGGACGTTGCGGTTGATGCGACCGCTGTTCACCGCAGGATTGGGCGGACGATTGGGCGACGGTCGGCAATGGTTCTCCTGGATAGGAATCGACGACCTGGTCGACATCTACCATCGCGGACTGTGGGACACCAACCTGTCTGGACCCGTGAATGCCGTTGCCCCGCAACCGGTTCGCAATAGCGAATACACCCGTACCCTGGCCCGGGTGGTACACCGGCCCGCCGTCCTACCGGTGCCATCGCTCGGCCCGCGCATCCTGCTCGGTGCGCAGGGGGCGCGTGAACTGGCGCTGGCCAACCAACGCGTCAGCCCCGCTCGTCTCGTCGATGCCGGACACCGTTTCCGCCAGCCCGATCTCGAGTCAAGCCTGCGGCATCTCCTCGGTCGCAGCGAAAAACCCTGACCGGCAGCCGATCACGGCACCGGCCTGGTGGTGACGGGTCCCCGGGACACGTTGCGCCTGATCGCGGTGAGCAACGAGCGTGGCCGAAGCACTGGGCTCGGCGTGCCCGTGTCGTGCAGTAGACCGTCGACCAAATCTTCCAACGCCTCCAGAGACGACCAGCGCGGTGACCACTCCAACTCTCTTCGCGCCCGGTCGGTGGCGAGCAGCGGCGCGGCGAACGCCATGTCGAACCAGCCACGGTCGATCGGTTGCAACCGCGCCCGCCACGATGCCTGCACCACCGGACCCAGCAGCGCCGCTGGGACATGAATGGGCTTGGCTCCCAGGATGCGAGCGATGTCGTCGCGTGTCACCGGCGGTTCGGCGGCGAGGTTGAACGGCCCAAGGGCACGGCGATCGATCACCCTGGCACAGGCGTCTGCCACGTCCTCGGAATGGACCACCGCCACGGTCAGCGCCCGGTCCACCGGCAACACCGGAAGCCACCGCAACCAGGCGGGGTCGATGTATGCCGGCAGCGTGTACCGTCGCAGACCCGCGGCCGCCCTGCGTTGCAGGATCAGGCCAGGGCGCAACCGCGTGATGCCGGTGCTGTCCGGATGTGTGCTCTCGTAGTCGTCGAATAACTTCTCTGCGGCAGCTTTGGACCTGCTGTAGACCGAGGTACCCAGTCCCGCAGTCGACCACGACTCGTCGACCTTCTCGCCGTACCGCCCCTGCGCATAGGTGCCCAGCGATGACATGTGCACCAGATGAGGCACGCCGGCGCTGTCGGCCGCGCGCAGTACCGCCGAGGTGCCGCGTATGCCGACGTCGTACAGATACCGGAGGTTGCGGGTGGGCTGAAAGCCCCACGCCAGGTGTACGACGCAGTCGGCCTCGCGAAAGATGTTCTGCAGCTTCGTGTCGGCACCGTCCTCGGCGACGTCCAGCTGACGCCAGTCGACGCCGCGGTACACGTCCTGCTGCGGAGGTTCCCGACGGGCAATACCGACGATGTCGTAGTCGGTATCGGCCTCGGCGAGTCTGTGCAACAACGCCGTGCCGACGTTGCCGCTGGCACCGGTGATGACGACGCGTTTGGTCACTTGGTGTCGCCCGAATCGTCGGCGTCGCGTCCATCCCGGCTGCGGGCATAGGCACTGGCCCGCAGATCGGCCAGCCAGCCCGGAAACAGCTTGACCCCGGGTGCGGTATTGAGCACCGGGTCGAACGAAACATCCTCGCCCGGTTGCAGATCGGCGAGCTTGTCCAGCCTCAGACGACCCAGCGTCTCGAAATCGGAACTGCCCTGGGCCTGTTCGATCGCCACGTCAACACCGCCGTGGCTGATCCGCTCGCGCACGTCGTCCAGCGATACTCCGGTGCCGTCGATCTGCGTCTCGATTCGGGCCCGCAGCCACCACTTCTGGCCGTCGTAATTCAGCGGCATGAGGGTGGTCAGGTTCTGCCCGCTCCAGGACGTGACCGGTCGCAGCGCAACCGCCCGGGTAACCACCCCCGATCCCGCAGAGACCAGCAAGATATCCCAGGGTTTAGCTTGCGCGGGCCCGGACGGAACACGGATCGCCAGCCCGATGAAGTCCGGCAGTGCCGCCGGAGTGCCGGTGGCCTTGGAGAATCGGGCGATGACGTCGCACGACGGAATCGGCAGCCCGAAGTTTTCTGGCGCGATCCGTTCAATGGATCCTTCGGCCACCACACCGATCGGATGGAAGAACCTTTTGCCGCGGATGGCTGAGCCCCACTGGAAGGGCAGCGCTATGAGGTCGGAGAGATCGGACACTTTCACTAGCTCCGGGTTCCCGTTCTCTGAACAGAAAAACACTCGTCAGCTCACTGCTGTTTGGCCGCCAGGGGAACTGGCTATAGTGATGATCATTCACTAATTTAACGATTAATTAAGTGAAAATAGTTGCCGTGGTGCTCGATCGCCTAAGGGTGGTTTGCATCGGAGTTGAAGGGGTAGAGAGCGTGGATCTGAGCCGTTCGGGCCAGCGGGTGGCCCATTTGTCAGGGGAGGGCTTCAGTGGCAGCTATACGTGAGTTTCCCAGGACTCGGCTGGCCGACGTCGTTCGACCGAGTCCGACACCGCTGCCCGCCCTCGACCAGTTTCACTCCTGGCGAGAGGACTTACGGCGATCGGTGCTGGCCGAGATTTCCGAATTCGTCTCCGCTCGATGTGCCGACGAGATGGTCGGCTGCCGCGTCGACGTAGCCGGTGCAGTTCTGCTGAAATTCGTCGAAGGCGGTAAGTGCCTGCGTTCGACCTTCATGTACCTGGGATGGCTGTGTGGTGCTCCAGCCAGTGCGACGGCCCTCCGGGCAACCGCGAGTCTGGAGCTGTTGCAAACCTTTGCCCTGCTGCAAGACGACGTGATGGACGATTCACCCTCGCGGCGGGGGCGTCCCGCCGCGCACGTGCAATTCGCCGATTGGCATCGGCAGCGTGGCATGTCGGGATCGTCGCGCCGGTTCGGGGAGTCCGCCGCAATCCTGCTGGGTGACCTCTGCCTGATCTGGGCTGAGCAGGTGCTGCGCGACTGCGGACTCGAAGACCACCAGCTGCAGCGGGCATGGCCCCGCTACGACGCCATGCGCACCGAGTTGGCGGTGGGCCAATTCGCCGACCTCACTTTGGATATGCGTAACCTCCCCACGCTCGATGCGGTGCTTGGGGTGGCCAGGATGAAGTCGGGTAACTACACCGTTCGCCGGCCCCTCGAAATCGGGGCGGCGATGGCCGGCTGCGACGAACCCACGTTGTCCCTACTGGGCGACTATGGTAGCGCGGTCGGTGAGGCGTTCCAGCTGCGCGACGACATCCTGGGCATCTTCGGTTCTCCGACGGACACCGGCAAACCCAATGGCGGAGATCTGCTGGAACGCAAGGCGACCAGCGTGATGGTCGCTGCCTACCAAATGGCCGACACGGCGGTCCGTCGGGAGTTCTCCGACCTGATCAACACCGATACGCTGGACGACGATGCCCTCGACCACTGGCGCCGCTTGATCTTTGCCACCGGGGCGGTGCAGTGGATTGAAGAGCTCATCACCCAGCGGGTGAACATTGCACAGAAAGCGTTGGAAGACAGTGGAATCGACATGCTGATCAAGGCGGCGCTGGCGGACATGGCGGGCGTGTGCACCCGGCGCGCCGCATGATGGCCGGGGCGGCACGCTGATGCGGACGGTACGCGGACGCACCGATCATGTCGTGGTGGTCGGCGCCGGATTCGCCGGTCTGGCCGCGGCGCTGCACCTGGCCGGTCGAGGCCGGCAAGTCACTGTGGTGGAACGGGAATCTTGGCCGGGTGGGCGTGCAGGCCGCCGCGACATCAACGGCTATTCGATTGACACCGGCCCGACGGTGCTCACCATGCCCGACATCATCGACGACGCATTCGCCGCCGTCGGTGAGACGAGCAGCCAGCGTATGGAGTTATTGCCGGTCGAGCCGGCCTATCGGGCGATGTTCGCCGACGGAAGCGCCTTGGACGTGCACACCGATGCCGACCAGATGGCGGCTGCGGTAAGGGAATTCGGTGGTCCGCAGGAAGCCGCCGGTTACCTCGAATTGCGCAACTGGCTGGGCCGGCTCTACCGCACGGAATTCGACGGTTTCATCGCCTCCAACTTCGACTCACCGCTGTCCATGCTCACCCCGCAGCTGGCGCGGCTGGCGGGGATCGGCGGGTTCCTGCGCTGGGAAACCATGGTCAGGCGGTACATCAACGATCCCAGGTTGCGACGGGTCTTCACATTCCAGTCCCTCTACGCCGGAGTGGCCCCGCAGCACGCTTTGGCGGTGTATGCGGTGATTGCCTATATGGACACCGTGTCGGGAGTGTTCTTTCCGCGCGGCGGCGTCCGCGCCCTGCCTGATGCGCTTGCCGCGGCAGCGCAGGAAGCGGGCGTGCGCTTCTGCTACGACTCCACGGTCACGGCTTTGGAGCGCGACGGCGGGCGCGTCACCGCCGTGGTCACCGCGGACGGCCAGCGCATCGGGTGTGACGCAGTGGTGTTGAGCACCGAGCTGCCGCGCACCTACGAGTTGCTGGGGCGGCAACCTAGGCGGCTACTTCGGATGCGCGCGGCACCGTCGGCGGTGGTGCTGCACGTCGGCTGCCGCGCGGCCGCGCAACCGCAGGCACACCACACCATCCTGTTCGGGGATGCATGGGAGCACACCTTCACCGACATCATCAGCCACGGTCAACTGATGCGGGACCCGTCGTTGCTGGTGACGCGCCCGACCGCCAGCGACGCAAGCCTGGCCCCGGAAGGGCGGGACCTGCTCTATGTGCTGGCGCCGGCACCCAACCTGTCCCGGCAACGAATCGACTGGACCACTACCACCGGGCCCTACACGCAGACGATGATCGACGCCGTGCAGGAGCGGTTACTGCCGCGACTGCGCGAGGACGTCGAAGTGCTGCACGTCGACACCCCCGCCGACTGGGCCCGTCAGGGCATGGCGGCCGGCAGCCCGTTCGCCCTTGCGCATACGTTCAGCCAAACCGGCCCATTCCGGCCGACCAACATGGTCCGGGGCATCGAGAACGCGGTGCTGACCGGGTCGTCGACAGTGCCGGGGGTGGGTGTGCCGACCACCCTGATCTCCGGTCGACTGGCCGCCGACCGGATCACCGGAGCAGTCGACCGATCAGTCACCCACATCGACATGAAAGCCCGACTGTCATGATCCGCACCGAACTCGACGCCGCCGGCATCGAAGATCCGCGCCTGCGCACCGCGTATCGCCGCTGCCGAAAGATCGCCGCAGAACACGGTCGCACTTATTTCCTGGCCACCAGGTTGCTCGCGCCCGACCAACGTCCGGCCGTGCACGCCCTGTACGCCTTCGCCCGGCACGCCGACGACATCCTCGACGAGTTCGATACCAGCCTGGACGTCGCTGCCCGCGCCGCTCGACTGCAGGAGTTTTCGGACCGGTTCTTCGCCGCAGGCCAGCATCTGGACGAGCCAGTTTTGGCGGCGGTGCAGCACACCATCACCCGATACGGAATCACTGCCGATCTGTTCGAGGATTTCCTGGCGTCCATGCGGATGGACCTCACCGTCACCGACTATCCGAACCGCGCGGCACTCAACCGGTACATGCGCGGCTCGGCGGAAGTCATTGGGCTGCAGATGCTTCCGGTGCTGGGTACCGTGACCACCACCCAGGAGGCGGTACCGTACGCCGCCGCCCTGGGTCGCGCGTTCCAGCTCACCAATTTCCTGCGCGACATCGACGAGGACTTGGTGCGCAACCGGATCTATCTACCGGCCGACGAACTCGCGGCCTACGGTGTGGACCGGGAATTGCTGATGTGGTGTCACGAACATCGCTGCACCGATGCCCGGGTGCGAAGTGCTCTGGCTGCGCAGCACGAAACCACCCGGGAAATCTATCGTTTCGCCGCAGACGGGGTGGCGTTGCTGGCGCCACGGTCCCGGCCGTGCGTGGCGACTGCGCTGACCTTGTACTCGGAAATCTTGGATTGCATTGAGAGCAGCGACTTCTCGGTCTTCAGTCACCGCGCCACAGTGGGGACCACCCGCCGGCTTCAGGTCGCAAGCGGTGGACTGTTCCGGTCGTGGCGGGTCCGACGGCAGGCTGGCGCAGCGTGAGCGACCGCTGGCAGTATTTGATTGTGCTCGGCTTGTGCTTGGCCATTACGGCGCCCTTGGAGGTCTTCGGCAAGGGGGTGTACCGCCAGGCCGGTCGCGCGGCTCGCGCGCTGTTGCCGGTCGCCGCGATCTTCCTGGTTTGGGACGCGGTGGCAATCGCGGCGCGGGTATGGACCTACAACGACAAGTACCTGGCCGGTATCGAGATTCCGCTGCACATACCCATCGAGGAAGTGTTGTTCTTCCTGGTCATTCCGCTGTGCGGGCTGTTGACCTACAACGCAGTGAGCACGATTCTGGATTGGAGCAAACGGCGATGACAGGGCTGGGATACACGCTGCCGGCGGTCGTTTCGGTGCTGGCCGTGTGCGCATTGGAGTTCGCCGTGCTGCACACCGGCCTGTTTCGCCGGCTCGCCTACTGGCTGTCCATGGTGATCGTGCTGGGCTTCCAGGTTCCCGTCGATGGCTGGCTGACGAAGCTCAGCGCGCCCATCGTGATCTACAACGAGCGGCAGACCAGCGGCTTGCGGTTCCCGTTCGACATTCCCGTCGAAGACTTCCTATTCGGCTTCGCCTTGGTCACCGGGGTGCTGCTGCTGTGGGAGCGCCAGCGAGCGGATCGGACAACATGAAGAAATCGGGTCTGGCCCGAAGCGAAGTGCCGGATGCATTCGATGTCGGTGCGCAGGCCTATGACCAGTTGGTAGGTGCGAACCCCGGCTACCACGACAATCTGCGGCTCTCGGTGCAACGGATGAACGTGCCGGACCGGGGCCGCGGTTTACGACTGCTCGATGCGGGCTGTGGCACCGGCGCGTCTACGGCCGCGCTGTTGGCCGCGGCGCCGGAAGCCGAGATCATCGCCGTCGACGCCGCGGCTGGAATGTTGAATGCGGCACAGGCGAAGTCGTGGCCCGCGTCGGTCCGATTTGTGCACACCCGCATCGAAGATCTGCACCAGCACGGCATCACCGGACCATTCGACGGCATCTTGGCGGCCTACCTGGTGCGTAACCTGGCTGATCCGGACAGCCAATTGCGCACCTTCGCGACGCTGCTGCGGCCGGGCGCAACGCTGGCAGTACACGAATACTCGGTCCGTGATTCCCGCGCAGCGACCAGGATCTGGCACGCGGTGTGCTGGGGCATCATCATCCCTGCCGGTTGGTGGCGGACCCGTAGCACGACGCTATACAGGCACCTGTGGCGCAGCGTGTTGTCCTTCGACGGGGCGGCCCGGTTCCGTCGGCGGCTCACCGATGCCGGCTTCATCGACGTGCGTAGCGAGACCATGCCGGGCTGGGAACGCAACATCGTGCACACCTTCCTCGGCCGGACTTCCGCTGGGGAGGCACCGCAATGACCGACCACCGTCGCCACCGACACCCCGCCTCGCCCGGATTGGTCGACACCACTGCCCTGTCGGCGCGGCCGCGGGCCGTGGTGATCGGTGCCGGCATCGCCGGCCTGGCGGCGGCCGCCGGGCTCGCCGAGCGGGGGGTGGCCGTCGAGGTCGTGGAAAAGGAGGGCTACCTCGGCGGACGCGTTGGCGGCTGGACCGAACACGAACCTGGCACCGACGGCGTCGAACTCGCCATGAACCGGGGATTTCACGCGTTTTTCCGCCAGTACTACAACCTGCGCGCTCTACTGCGCCGGGTCGATCCGCAGCTGCGGATGCTGACGCCGGTCACGGACTACCCGTTGATCGACGGCCACGGCCGCCGCGACAGCTTCCGGGGGCTACCCCGCACACCACCGTTGAATGCGCTGGCTTTCGCGCTGCGCAGCCCGACGTTCCGGCTCCCGGATCTGTTGCGCATCGACGCCAAAGCCGCCGCCCCGCTGGCGGCGGTGTCGGTGCCCGAGATCTACCATCAGCTGGACCACGTCGACGCCGAGACCTTCCTGAAGAGCATCAATTTCCCTGAGTCCGCGCGCCACCTGGCCTTCGAGGTGTTTTCCCGTAGCTTCTTCGCCGAACCTTCGCAGTTGTCGGCCGGTGAGCTCGCAACGATGTTTCACATCTACTTCCTCGGATCCAGCGAAGGATTGATCTTCGACGTCGCGAACGCGAATTTCGATGCAAGCCTGTGGAATCCGCTGCGCGACTACCTGATGAATCGCGGTGCCCGGTTCCACTTGGGCACGCCCGTGCAGCGGATCGACTCCGACGGCTCGGCCGGCTTTCGCGTCCACACCGAGACCGGTGATCGATTCGACGCCGACGCCGTCGTGCTCGCGGTCGATGTGGCTGGGCTGCAACGAATCGTGGGCGAATCACCACAACTCGGCACCGATCTGTGGCGGAGCCAGGTACAGCGACTGCGCACCGCACCTTCGTTCCTGGTGCACCGGCTTTGGCTCGACCGTCCGGTCGACTCCACTCGGGCGCCATTCCTCGGCACCGCGGATCACCAGCCGCTGGACAACATCAGCGTGCTGGAACGCTACGAGCGAGAGGCGGCGGCATGGGCGGCTCGCCACGGTGGTTCGGTGGTGGAGTTACATTCCTACGCAATGGATTCCAACAAATCGAGCGACGATGGCCTCGCGCAGCTGCACAAGCTCTACCCGGAGACCGCGGCAGCGAAGGTGGTGCACGAGCGAGTGCTGCGGCGTAGCGATTGCCCGTTGTTCACGCCGGGCACCTACACTCGCCGGCCCACGGTGGGCACGCCGCAACGCGGGCTGGCACTTGCCGGTGACGGTATCCGGGTCGATCTGCCGGTGGCGTTAATGGAACGCGCCGCGACAACCGGCTGGGCGGCCGCCAATCATTTGTTGGCCGGCTGGGGTATCGCCGGTCACGACTTGTACACCGTGCCGGTCCGCGGTAGGTCCGCACTGTTGCGGTCACTGGCCACCCGGCAACGGCGGGTCCGGTCATGAGCGTCGGGGATCGGATAGTACGTCGGTGGCCGAAAGACTGGCCGCTACAACTGATTCCGCGGGACTTGTGGGCGAAGCAACGGCCAACCTATGGCCAGGCGCAGCCCGCGATCATCAACGCGGCGCTGGATCGGTCACAACGTCGGCCAACCGGGAATTGGTATGTCTTCGCGGCCAGCCGCGACGTGCGAAGCCGCCGTCCGCTGGGCGCCCGCGTGGCGGGCATCGAGTTGGTCGCCTGGCGTGACCGGCTGGGTCAGCTGCGAGTCGGACCCGGCGCGTGTCCGCATCTGGGCGCCGATCTTGCCACCGGCATCGTGTCTGACGGTGTGCTGTTGTGTCGTTGGCATGGGTTGGCGCTCGATGGCCAGAAATGCAAGCTGGGTTGGGCGCCGCTGCCCAGCTACGACGACGGAGTGCTGGCGTGGGTGCGACTCGATTCAGCAGGCTTGGAAGTGCCGCTGGATACGCCGGTGCTGCCCGACCGGCCTACCGGTGACACGTTGGCTGCCGTGACCCGTGTGGAGGGCGTTTGCGAACCCTGCGACGTCATCGCGAACCGTCTGGACCCCTGGCACGGCAGTTGGTTCCACCCGTACTCGTTCACCCGGCTCGAGGTACTGACCACCCCGACCGACGACGACGACCGCTTCGTCGTCTCGGTCACCTTTCGGCTCGGTAGGTTGGGTGTTCCGACGATCGCGGAGTTCACCTGCCCGGAATCCCGCACCATCGTCATGCGCATCGTCGAGGGTGAAGGCGCCGGCAGTGTGGTCGAAACGCACGCCACCCCGCTCGGGCCGGGGCCGGACGGTCGACCGCGCGTCGCCGTGATCGAAGCTGTGGTCGCGCAGTCGCCGCGCCCCGGCTTCACAAAGGCGCTCAATGTGGCGCCCCTGATCACCCCGCTGATGCGGCATGCCGCCCATCGGCTCTGGCGCGACGACATGGACTACGCCGAACGGCGCTACGCCCTGCGTGCGGGTGCTAATCCGCCGGGAAGCCGCGGGTGCTAATCCGCCAGGAAGCCGCGGGTGCTAATCCGCCAAAAAGCTGAGTAGCGCTCGGTTGAATTCGTCCGGATGGCTGGTGTTGCAGCCGTGCGGCGCGCCGGCGATGACGTGCAACTGGCTTCCCGAGATGAGTTCGTGCGTGCGCTTGCCGGAGCCCTCGAACGGAATGGTGGCATCGGCGTCTCCATGAACCACCAGGGTGGGGACGGTGACATTACCGAGATCCGCCCGGAAATCGCTGGCGCCGAACGCCGCCAGACACGCCAGCGCCGCTGGCTTACTGGCCTGTCTGCACAAGGCGAGTGCGTCTTGCCGCTGAGCTTCGCCCACCTTCAATTCGCCTTCGGCAGAGAAGAACTCGGTGATGAATTCCTCGTAGAACGAATTCTGGTTGGCGGTCAGCGCAGCGGCCATCTTCGCGGCCTGCGTCTTGGACAGGGGGCCGTCCGGGTTGGTGGCGGTGTGCAGCAGGTAAGGCGTGACGGCGGCGGCGAACACCACGCTGCGCAACCGCTCCTCCCCCATCGTCGCGATGTAGCGGGCGACTTCGCCGCCGCCCATGGAGAACCCGACCAGCGTCACATCGCGCACATCCAGGGTTTCCAGGAGGCCGTTGAGGTCACCGGCGAGCGCGTCGTAGCTGTAGCCGGTGAGCGGCTTGTCACTGCGCCCGAACCCGCGCCGATCGTAGGTGATGACGCGGTAGCCGGCGTCGACGAGCACAGGCACTTGCAAAGACCATGACTCCCCGGACAGTGGCCAACCATGGATCAGCACCACCGGCCGCCCGTCACCGCCGGTGTCGTCGACATGGAGCTTGGTGTCGCGAAACATCCCGTGGTGCGCGGTGATTTCAGGCAACAGATTCCCTAGCTCTACGTGGTCACGGGCGAACGGGCGAACGGCGCCGTCCGCATACCCGATGCCTAGGCGGCTAAACCGGAGTTGCTGGCGGCCCTGCGTAGCGGGCTAGGCTGAACCGACGATGAGGAAGCCGTATTCGACCATGGTCGCTGCGACTGCGGTCGCGCACTTGGCGTATCTGCTCTACCTGCCCAGCGGGGGATTTCTGGCGTTGCGCTGGCGGCGCAACTTGTGGTTACACGTGCCGGTCGTATGTTGGGGCGTCGGGGTGGTGACGCTGGACTGGCCGTGCCCATTGACCGCCCTGGAGACATCGGCTCGCACCCGGGCCGGTATGGATCCACTGCCGGAGGATGGTTTCATCGGCCGTTACGTTGCCGGTGTCGTGTTCCCAGCTGAACGCCTTGGCACCGCGCAACAGTTGGCCTTCGCCGCGGCCGCCGTGTCCTGGGCCGCCCTGGCGATTCAACATCGCAAACTGGGGTATCCGATTCGTTAAGTAAATTAACGATGGAAGAGAAACACATTGACCGAGAAGAAATTCAGCAAGGGCGACAAGGTCGAGTGGCAGAGCCACGGCCACACGGTCAAGGGCAGTGTTGAAGGCAAGATCAGTTCGGAAACCGAGGCGGCCGGGCGCACGGTAAAAGCCTCGAAGGATGAGCCCCAATATCGGGTGAGCAGCGACAAGACCGGCAAGGACGCCGTGCACAAGCCGAGCGCGCTGAAGCGCTCGGGCGAGTAGGCCGGCGGGGGCCACCATGGCCGGCAAGGATCACGACACCACCTGGCAAGAGTTCAACGAGACGGTCAACATGACCGCTCGGGAGATCGAGAAGTGGCTCAAGACAGAGCAATCGCAGAGCGTCGGTCAAAAGCAAGGCGGCGAGGAGTCAACCGGGCACGCCAGTGGACGACGCATCGTGGCGATCCTGCGCTCCAAGCGTGCCGATCTGGACGACGATGACTACGCGCACATGCGCAAGGTGGTCGGGTACGCCAAGCGGCATCTCAAGCAGCGCCCCAGCGGCGGAATCGAAGATTCAGCATGGCGCTACTCGCTGATGAACTGGGGTCACGACCCAGTGAAGTCATAGCCGCCGCGGACCCGCCCGGCAACCACCCGCGGCTGCGACCGGAAAACGGTCCCGGACGCCGTATCGTGTGTCTGATGAAGGACGCGTGCAGGTGACCAAACGGCGAGCAGGCGAACCATCGCCCGATCGGGCTGAGCTCGAGCGGCAACTCTCGGCCGACATTCGTGCGATCACCGCCCAGTCCGACCGGGTGGGTCGTCATTTCGCCCGCCTCAACCAGGTGAGCAGCAATGACTTTCATGCCCTGTTGCACATCATGGTGGCTGAGACCGCGGGCAAGCCGTTGACATTGGCACAGCTCCGGGAACGCATGGACGTATCCCCGCCTGCTATCACCTACCTCGTCGACCGGATGATCGAATCCGGTCACATCCGCCGCGAACCCGATCCGGAAGATCGTCGTAAATGGTTGCTGCGCTATGAGAGTCGCGGCATGTCGTTGGCACACGACTTCTTCCGACCGCTGGGAAGCCACATGAACTCCGCCATGTCCGAGTTGAACGATGCCGATCTGGTTGCCGCGCACCGCGTTTTCCTGGCCATGCTCACCGCGATGTCGACATTCGAGGACGCGTTGCACGCACCCGAGGCCTCAGCACAGCTCGGACGACGCGCTGCAGTCCCACGCAGCAGGCCAGGAACGGCTAGGTCCAAGGCTCCCAGTCGTCGATAGCAGTCGGCGTTCGACCAGGTCCGCACCGTGCGCGGTGCCACCGGTCGCGGCGAAGCCGGCTGCCACCCGTTTCGCTCCGTCCGTCATCCCCACTGCGTCGAGGACCGCGCGGCGAAGACGTGCCGGGCTGAGCCGCTTGGACGGCAACCGGGTGCCGCAGCGGGCCACCTGGACCCGCCTCGCCACCTCGGCCTGATCGCGGGCGTAGGGCACTACGCAGACCGGTATACCGCGATCGAGCGCCTTGACGGTGGTTCCCATGCCTCCGTGGTTCACCACACAGACTGTCCGATCCAGCACCGGGCCGTGCGGAATGAACTGGCACACGGTGGCATTCGGCGCCCGGGGTAATCCGCTGGGAACGCCGGCGGGGAATGTCACCACCACATGCACCGGTTGGTCGGCCAGCGCGCGCATCGCAACGGCGCCCAGATCCGCATCGCCTTGCGCAATCGAGGAGGTGTTCACCAGCACGATCGGGCGGTGAATGTCTTGCAGCCAGCGCGGGGCCGGCGCCGCGGTCCGCTCGAAGACACACGCGCCGATGAAGTGCACCGCGTCACCCCAGTCCGGGTGCGGATATTCGAACGGCTCACCGCCCACCGCCAGCAGCAGTGGCGCCCGTCGCATCAGTGCGTCCACGGAATCGATCGGTGCAACGCCCAAGCCGGCCCGAACGTTGTTGATCCGCGGCACCATCGGGCGGTCGAAGAGGTAGCTGACGAACGGCCGCATCGACGCGTCGCGCACCGTGCCGACAACTCCGGTCCGCGGTCGCAGGCCCGGCCCGAAGGGCGGTGCGCTCTGCGAACGCAGGTAAGGGGTGAACGGGGAGAAAATCAACCACGGCCGCTCGCCGGCCTCGGCCGCCGAGATCGCGCCCCAGCAGTTCGCGTCGACGACAACCACATCCGGTCGCACCTGCGCGACAGCTCCTCGCAGGTCGCCGACTTCGATGACCGCCCGTCGGCACAGCACGTCGATTGACCGCTTCAGAACCCCAAAGTTGTTGCGTGCCAGCCAGTCCTGCCCGTCAATGGCCTCGATCCGTCGGTCGACCGGCTGGGCGTGCACGCCAACCCGCCGCATACCGGCGACTTCGCTGGCCATCGTTCGTAGGTGCACTTCGTGACCGCGGCGCACCAGTTCGGTTAACAGGGCGCCGAGCGGGAACAAGTGCCCCAACGCCGGCGACCCATAAGCCAGAATTACTGCCATCTGCCCGCACCTAAGTGATCTGTGACGCACCAAGGTTACGCAGAGCGGTGACATCCGCGGCGCCGCACCCGTGCAGACAGATCCGCAGCTCGTCGATGAAGGCTTGCAACCATGCTGTCGCCGCAGCAGCGGACTCGATCCCCGGCGACAGCAGCGGCCGGGCCACCGCCACCACATCGGCGCCCAGCGCCAGCGCCTTCGCCGCGTCCATGCCGGTCCGGATTCCGCCGGAGGCGACCAGCGGCAGATGCGGCAGCGCGGCCCGCACCTCCTGCAATGCCTGCGCAGTCGGTATCCCCCAGTCGGCCAGGTCGGGGTAACGAACCGTGCCGTAGCGCACCAACTGCTCCACACGCGACCAGGACGTGCCGCCGGCACCCGCGACATCGATGGCCGCGACCGGTGGCTCATCGGTGAACCGCAGCAGCTGCGCGACGGCCCGGGCACCTATCCCGTGCCCGACCTCCTTGAGCAGCACCGGGCGATCCAGCAGGGCAGCTACGTCGTGCAACCGGTCCAGCGAGCCGGCGAAATCGGTGTCACCGTTGTCCTGCATTGCTTCTTGCAACGGATTGGTATGTACGGCAAGAGCATTCGCACCGACTTGATCCAGGGCTCGGATGATGTCCGGCACTGCGTCCTTGGTGAACTGGGACAGTCCGATGTTCCCGAACAACAGCACGTCGGGCGCGACCTCGCGCACCGCGAAACTGGCGGCAGCCCGGTCCCCTCGCGCGCTGTCGAGCATGACGCGCTGTGAACCGAGCATCATTCCGATGCCGAGACTTTGAGCGGCGGCAGCCAGATTGCGGTTGATGGTGCCGGACAACTCCGCACCGCCGGTCATCGCGCCGACCAGTATGGGCGCTCGTAGCCGGGTGCCCAGGAACTCAACCGACAGGTCGATGTCGCCGAGGTTGGTTTGAGTCAGCGCGTTGAATGGCAGCCGGTAGCGTTCCAACCCCGTCGTGACACCTTGGTAGTCCACGTCGTCGTACCGACACACGTCGATATGTCGACGCTTGCGGATCGACATGACACGTCGTTCGGCCGTCATGAGCCGCGGGTATCGGACCGGACGGGTACGGCGATCTCGTTGCGCCGCAACGGCGGAAGGGTCCACGGCGGATCGAAGAACCACGTTTGGGGGGTATCGAGCATTTCGAATCCGAAGTGTTCGAGGGTTTCCACCAGTTTCGCAGTCTGCTCGGCAACGTCGTTCGAGTCAGCGCTACCGGCAAAGCGCCGCACCGCCACCGTCTGCGGCGGTACGGTGACCATCCTGATCGCACTGTCCTCGGGCTCGGGCAACGAGTCGATGGTCTTGTCGGACGGCATGAAGAATCGGATCACCCAACTTCCCGCGGCACTCTCCTGCTGGGCCACCGGGGACGTCATGGCGATCTTTGCCCCCCGCTGCGACTGTTGCGCAACCGGAGCCGTCATCGCGATTTTCTGCTGGTTCTGATTGGCCCCGAAGATATATCGCGCCAATCGCCGAAAACCGATCTCGCGTGCGGAGCGCTCGCCGGCCACCACCGTCGTCTCTGCGGCAAGCCGAGCGGCATAGTGACGGATTTCTACGTCCTGGGTCAGGCTCTCAGCGCGGTAGTCAGGTTCCTCGGTTCCACCGCGATAGCCCACCACCGTGCCCGCCGCTTCGACAACGCTTCCTATCGAACTCACCAGCTTCGCCAGCACGGCCGCCTCATTCCATCTGTCATCGTGTTGGACTACCCAAAATTTCGCCCGAATTGCAGCGAGGTGGTCCCCAACCTTCCTCAGCGACCACGGTACGCGGCACCAGCGGCATAATTAAATTATTGAACGGTTAATAGTCTTAAGATATAGTCGGTACGGCGCAGTTGCAGCGGAACGCGATGGCCTCGGGCCCACCGCGATCCGGGTGGCACTTCGGTTACCGCCCCAGCCGCTGTCTCTGCGCTGTATTTTGTTGTCCGGGTTGGACTTTCACAGATGTCGGGGCTCGTCGACTTATCCGCAGAGCGGACGGTCCAGGGTCGGCGGCCAGGGCGACACTTACCCTCGGCACCGGCGCGACAATCGCGCTAAGCTCAAGACAGTTGAGTTAACAGCTGTAATCCTCAGGCCGGCGTCTCGCATCCGTTGCCTTCGCCTCACCCCCAAACAACCAGATGGGCCTCGCCTCATGCATGCCGTTGACTCGCCAGAACTTCACAGCCCCCGCTACCGCTACGGCATCGACTGCGGCGGCGCTCAGATCTTCATGTACGCACGTAGCCTCGGGATAGTGCTGCGGGTGGACGGCGAGATCGACAGCTTCAACGCCGGGCGCATCGCTTCGGAGATCCGCCGCTTCAACAGAGTCAAATCGCCGTTGATCCTCGATCTCAGCAATCTGGAATTTCTGGGTATCGATGGTTTCCAGGAACTGCTAGCGCTCAACCACGAATACCGCGCCGCCGGGTTGTATTGCAGTGTCGTCGCGGGGTTGGCGATGCGACCGTTGCTGCGGATCGTCACCGAACACGGGCTCCCCCTGGTCCACTCGGTTCCCGAAGCGTTGCAGCTCATCGAAGACGCGCTGCCCGGCCGCCGGGTACTGCAACGTCTCGTCCGCTAGAAACAGGAGTGTGATGACTGGCCCGAAGAGAACCGCACGCCACTTTCCTTACCGGTACGAGCGGCGACTGGCCCCGCTTTGGTTGCCGTTCCGCTGGGGTGGTGACCAGGGCGTGACGATAACCGAAGACGGTCGCTTCATTGCCCGGTACGGACCGCTACGCGCCGAAGCGCCACTGTCCCACGTGGCCGACGCACATGTCACCGGCCCCTATCGTTGGTGGACGGCGGTCGGTCCGCGGTTGTCGATGGCCGACGACGGGCTGACCTTCGGCACCAACGCCCAGGCCGGTTTGTGCGTTCACTTCGAACCCCCGATGCGCCGGGTGATCGGATTCAAGGACCACTCAGCCCTCACCGTCACCGTTGCCGATCCTGAAGGGCTGCTGGCTGCACTAAAAGGTGACAACGAACAACGTTGATCGTCACAGGTGGCGTTCAATCGTTGCGGCACCAAGACGGAACCTCAGCTGCCACTCGGTCCCAATTCCTTCTGGAACTCGCGCATCGCCTCGATGAGTGCGGTGAATACTCGGTGACCCGCGGCCAGGTCGGCGTCGGACAAATCGTCGAGAGCATCGCGGGTATGCCGTCCCAGCGGCGTGAAAAAGGAGCGCGCGGTGGCCAGTCCCGGCTCGGCGTAACGCAGGACAACCTTGCGACGGTCATCGGGATGGGACTCACGCCGAATATGACCGGATTGGATCAGGCGGTCGACCAGATAGGTGATCGCCGCCCCCGACAGCCCCATCCGGTGGCTCAGGTCCCCCGACGTCATCGGTCGTCGCGCGGTCTCGGCAACCATGATGTGCAGCAGCGCGCGAAAATCGGTGGGCCGCACGTCGTGTGACAGCGCGAACAGGCGGCCGATCTGATCGGATTCGGTCGACATCTCCCGGAGATCCGCCGTTATCAGCGATTCCAGGTCGTCGCGGCCCGCTGCCTGCTCGTCGCTATTCATGGCGATCGCAGCATATCTTGATCAGCGCTTCATTTCAGTTGATTAATCTTTAATTCGCTGAAATGCTTAGGGGTGTGGCGTGGGAGGGATTCGCCGCGAAGCTGACGGGGCGACGCTCATGGCTGCTGGCACTGGGCGTCTTTCTGCTGGCGGGCGGTTTCATGGTGTTGATCGGCGGGAACGCCGCTGCAACCGAGGCTCCGCTGTCGGTGCCTACCAATTCAGCTGCCGCGAAGGTCGAGAAGTTGTCCGCGCAGTTTCCCGGCGGCGATCGGGCTCCGCTGCTCGTCGTTGTCAGCCGCACAGACGGCGGGCCTCCTGACGCGGGAGCATTGGTTCGTGCCGCCGAAGGCGCACGCGACCGGATGCTGGCGGTTACGCACGACGGTGCTCCGGCCCCGCCCGCGTCCGTCTCGGCCGACGGCAAAGCGGCGATCGCAGTGGTCGCGATCAAAGCCAGCCTCTCTGGCCTGTCCTTGACAGACGCGGTGGCGGATTTACGTGCCGCGGCCGGCAACGGCCTACCCCAGGGCTTGACGGCACACGTCACCGGCGGCCCGGCATTCGGCGCCGACATCGCCAACGCCTTCACCAACGCCAACATCACCCTGCTGGCGGTCACGGCCTCAGTGGTCGCGCTGCTGCTGATCGTCACTTACCGCTCTCCGGTCCTGTGGCTGGTGCCGCTACTGGTGATCGGTTTCGCCGACCGGGTCGCCAGTTCGGTTGGTACCGCGGTGGCGTCGCTGACCGGGCTCAGCTTCGACGGTTCCACGGCCGGCATCACGAGTGTGTTGGTGTTCGGTGCAGGCACCAATTACGCACTGTTGCTGATTTCCCGTTACCGCCAGGAACTTCGGAGGCACGACGACCACCGCGCCGCATTGCGACGGGCGGTACGCATGGCAGGACCAGCGATTGCGGCCAGCAATGCCACAGTGGTGCTGGCGTTGCTGACCCTGATCTTCGCGTCGACGCCGAGCACCCGAAGCCTGGGAGCGCTGGCGGCGTGCGGGTTACTCGTTGCCGCCGTGTCGGTGCTGGTGTTGTTACCGCCGTTGTTGGCGCTGTGCGGTAGACGGCTGTTCTGGCCCTTCATTCCGCGCCAGGACCACACGGAGACAACCGATGCCGGAGTGTGGCATGTAATCGGGCAGCGGGTGGCCCGCCGTCCCGCTTTGGTTGCCTCAGTCACCATCGCGCTGCTGGTGGTGCTTGCCACCGGACTTTTGGGCGTCCGTATCGGTCTGTCGCAAACCGAGCAGTTCCGCGTTCAGGCCGATTCGGTGACGGGTTTCGACATCGTGGCCGACCATTTCCCGGCCGGGCTGGCCAACCCGACTGTGGTGATCGCGCCCACCGCGCAATCGGCAACCGTGCAGCACGCGCTCAGCGCGACCCGGGGTGTGGTCTCGGCGAACCAGACTGGGCAATCCGGAGACCTGACCAAATGGTCGGTCGTCATCGACGCGGCCCCCTCGTCCCCACAGGCGTTCGATACCGTTGCCGCACTGCGCAATTCGCTCGGAACCACCGGGGCCTTGGTCGGCGGGCCGGATGCACAGGCACTCGACGTCCGGGACGCGGCGATACATGATCGGCTATTGCTGGTACCGGCGATCCTGGTGGTCATCCTGGTCGTGCTGTATGCGTTGCTGCGCTCCGCGCTGGCCCCGCCGGTGCTGTTGCTAGCGACGATCCTCGGCGCGCTGGCCGCCCTCGGCGTCGGCGGTTGGGCCAGCATGCACCTATTCGGCTTCCCCGCGCTGGACAACACCGCCCCGCTGTACGCCTTCCTGTTTCTGGCTGCGCTGGGCGTCGACTACACCATCTTCCTCGTGATCCGGGCCCGCGAGGAAGCGGCCGACCATGGCGCACGGGACGGCATGACCCGCGCGGTGTCGGCGACCGGGGGTGTCATCACCAGCGCGGGAATCGTTCTCGCCGCGGTCTTCTGCGTGCTCGGGGTGTTACCGCTGATCGTGATGACCCAACTGGGCATCATTGTGGGCCTGGGCATACTGCTCGACACCTTCGTCGTCCGTACCCTGGTCATTCCGTCGTTGTTCGCCCTCATTGGTGACCGCATCTGGTGGCCTTCCACAGTTACACCTACCGAAAACCGAAGGGAGCCAACATGAACAAGGCAACTCTGGCCGGGACCGGATCGGCGGTTGCCGCCGCGGCCGGCACCGGCAGCATCGCCAGCCCGAGGTACAGCCCGGCCTGGTTCGCGACCATTCGCAAACCGAAATACCAGCCGCCCAGTGTCGCCTTCCCGGTGGTCTGGACGACGCTCTACGCGGATATCGCGGTGACATCGGCGGCGACCATCGACCGCCTGCGCGACACCGGGCGAGAGGACAAGGCACGCAGCTACATCGCAGCGCTGGCGGTCAACCTGGTGCTCAACGCAAGCTGGAGTTGGCTGTTCTTCCGGTTCCACAAATTAGGCGCCGCCGCGGTAGGCGCCGCGGTACTCACGGCCAGCAGCGCCGACCTGGCCCGGCGGGCCGCCGAGGCCGACCCGCGGGCCGGCGCGGCGTTGTCTCCCTATCCGCTGTGGTGCGGGTTCGCCACGGTGCTGTCCACGCACATCTGGCGCCTCAACCGTTAGGAGCCAATTGTGCCCTCGCTGTTGTGGTTTCGACGAGATCTACGCCTGCGCGATCATCCGGCACTGGTCGCGGCGGCAGAAGGCGATCGACACGTGCTCGCCTGTTTCGTGTTGGATCCGCGGCTCGAGGCTTCGTCGGGACCACGACGTCTGCAGTTCCTCGGTGATTCGCTACGCCAACTCAAGAGCGATCTCAATGGCCGTCTGCTTGTAACGCGCGGGCGTCCCGAGAAACGAATTCCTCAGCTCGCCAGAGCAATCGATGCGTCGGCGGTGCACATCTCCGAGGATTTCGCCCCGTTCGGTCGGCGGCGCGACGACCTGGTGCGCGAATCACTGGGATCGGTGCCGTTGGTGGCGACCGGATCGCCTTATCTGGTTTCGCCCGGCCGGGTCCTCAAGGATGACGGCACGCCGTACAAAGTGTTCACCCCCTTCTTTCGGCGGTGGCGCGAAGTCGGATGGCGGCCGCCGGCCGAATCCGGTGCCCCTTCGGCGCAATGGCTCGACCCGGCCAAAGCAGCAGTGGCGCAGTGTGAAATCCCTGATCCCGGTGCCACACTCGATTTGCCCGCCGGTGAAGAGGCCGCCCGTTCGCAGTGGCAGGCCTTCATCGACGACGGGCTGCACGGCTACGACAGCGACCGCAACCGGCCGGATCTGGCGGGCACCAGCCGGATGTCGGCACACTTGAAGTTCGGCACCATTCATCCGCGCACCCTGGTCTCGGATCTGAACTCACGCAGCCGCAGCGACGGCGCCTACCTGCGCGAATTGGCCTTTCGCGACTTCTATGCCGCGGTACTGCATTATTGGCCGGACAGCGCCTGGTGGAATCTGAACCGCAACTTCGATGCCATTGACACCGACACCGACGCCACCGCCGAACGCCGGTTCGAGGCTTGGAAAGCCGGCGAGACCGGTTATCCGATAGTCGACGCGGGGATGCGCCAGCTACGCGAAGCAGGCTTCATGCACAACCGGGTTCGCATGATCGTCGCCTCGTTCCTGGTCAAGGATCTTCACCTGCCCTGGCAGTGGGGCGCACGTTGGTTTCTGGAGCAACTGGTCGATGGCGACATGGCCAACAATCAGCACGGCTGGCAGTGGTGCGCGGGGTCCGGCACCGACGCCGCACCGTACTTCCGCGTCTTCAACCCCGTCACTCAGGGCGAAAAGTTCGATCCCGCAGGCGATTACATCCGACGCTGGGTACCCGAACTGCGCGACGTAGACGATCCGCATCTGCGCAAAGCCACCCGTCCTCCGGCATACCCGGAACCGATCGTCGACCACGCGGCCGAGCGCGTCGAAGCGTTGCGTCGCTACGGCGACATCTCCTGAAGAACCGGCCCGATGACTACGAGCGCCATTCAGCAACATTCAGCAACATTCAGCAGGAGCGGCAACGCTTACGGCGACTGGTTGGCCGCCTTCTTGCGTTCGATGTCGGCCAGCGCGGCGGCCAACTCGGCCCGCTGCGCCGCCGACGTTTCCCAGGACAGCTTCCGGTTCTTGACCACCTTGGCCGGGGCTCCGACTGCGATCGAGTAGTCCGGCACGACGCCGCGGACCACGGCGTGCGAGCCGAGCACGCATCCGCGTCCGATGGACGTGCCACGCAGCACTGAGACCTTCACCCCGACCCAGGTGTCGGGCCCGATACGCACCGGCGACTTGATGATTCCCTGGTCTTTGATGGGCAGCGTGATGTCGTCCATGCGGTGGTCGAAGTCGCAGACATAACACCAGTCGGCCATCAGGGCCGAGTCGCCGAGTTCGATGTCCAGATAGCAGTTGATGACGTTGTCCCGACCCAGGACCACCTTGTCGCCGAACCGCAGCGAGCCCTCGTGTGCGCGGATGGTGTTTTTGTCGCCGATGTGCACCCAGCGGCCGATCTCCAACTGCGCTAATTCCGGTGTGCAGTGGATCTCGACGCCCTTGCCCAGAAACACCATGCCGCGGGTGATGATGTGCGGGTTCTGCAGCTTGAACTTCAGCAACCGCCAATACCGCACCAGGTACCACGGTGAGTACGCCTTGTTGCGCAGCACCCACTTCAGCGAGGCCAGCGTCAGGAATTTGGCCTGGCGCGGGTCTCGGAGTCGCCCTCCGCGCCACCGGGTATGGAGCGGAGCACCCCACATGCTCGTCATGGCCAAAAAGCCTACCGACGACGATTCACATCGCAACGGCGGGCGGTGTCGGCGGATGGAGGAGGCCGTAAGGAGGCGGTGCAGGAGTGCCGAGGAGGTGGCCGATCAAGGCCATGCGAGCGGCGGCGGGTTACCCTCACCTGTACTCGTTCGCTGCTTGCTGCAGAAGGGGAACAGTGTTCGCACGACGGCTTCTGACGGCCGCTTCGGCGGCTTTGCTCACATTCGGCATCGGCGGTTGCGGCAAGACGGATTCCTGGGTGGACGCGGCCCCGGCCGAGGGCTGGCCGGCGCAGTACGGCGACGCCGCCAATAGCGGCTACACCTCCGCGACCGGGGCCACCAAACTAGTTCTGCGCTGGACGCGGTCGGTCAAGGGAAGCCTGGCGGCCGGTCCGGCGCTCGGCGCGCGCGGATACCTTGCGCTGAACGCTCAGAACTCCGCCGGATGCTCGCTGATGGAATGGGAGATCAACAACGGGCGTCAACGGTGGTGCACCCGCCTGGTGCAGGGCGGTGGCTTCGGCGGTCCCCTGTTCGACCGCTTCGACAACCTCTACGTGGGTCAGCCGGGGTCGATCATCTCGTTTCCCACCACGCAATGGACGCGGTGGCGAGAACCCGTGATCGGTATGCCGACCACGCCGCGATTCCTGCCGGACGGTCACCTCCTGGTCAGCACCCATCTGGGACAGGTGCTGGTTTTCGACACTCACCGAGGCGCGGTGGTCGGTACGGCGCTGGATCTGGTGGAGGGTGTCGACCCCGCCGACGCCACGCGGGGGCTGGCCGACTGTGCGCCGGCGCGTTCGGGCTGTCCGGTGGCCGCCGCGCCTGCTTTCTCGGACGCCAGCGGAACAGTGGTGATCAGCGTGTGGCAACCGGATGCACCGACAGCCGGCCTGGTTGGCCTGAAATACAACGGCGGGCAACTGAGCCGGGTCTGGACCAGCGACGCCGTCGGCGGCGGAGCGGTGGGCAGCCCGGTGTTGTCCGCGGACGGGAACACGGTGTACGTCAACGGCCGTGACCAGCGGCTGTGGGCTCTGCACGCACCCGACGGAAAGCCGAAATGGTCGGTGCCGCTGGGATTTGCGGCGCAAACCCCGCCCGCGGTCACCCCGCAGGGCTTGATCGTGTCCGGTGCTGGCGCGCAGGCCCGTCTGGTGGCGTTCCGGGATGCCGGCGACCGCGCCGAATTGGCCTGGCGCCGCGATGACGTCACCCCGTTGGCGTCCACCTCGCTGGCCGGTTCGGGTGTCGGCTACGCCCAAGTGGCCGGTCCCCCGCACGACGGCGGCCCCGGGATGTCTTTGCTGGTCTTCGACCCAGGCGACGGCCATACCGTGAACAGCTATCCGCTGCCCGAGGCAACCGGATCCGCGATCGGCGTATCGATCGGGAAAGACCGGCGGGTGGTGACTGGCACCAGCGACGGCCAGATCTACAAGTTCGACCCGGAGTAGCGACAGGTGATGCCTGCGCCTTTGCTTGCGACGGCTCCTACAGGGCCAGCGGCGGGATGGCGTTGCGCGGTACCTGGACCTGGGTAGCGCCGGCGAATGACGGCAGCAACTCGCCCTGCGCGAAGTAGAAGATCAGCGCGTCGTCGGTGATGGCGAAGTTCTGGTAGTTGGTCGGATCATGCCCGGCCCCGGGAGAGATCGGCATGCCGACCCCGCTCTGTTGTTCCAGTTGACGCTGAACGATCGGGAAGATGCTGTCCAGCGCAGTGGTGTTGGGCGCGAACAGGTTGTCGAAGGTGATGGGCTGCTTGGTGGCCAAGTTGTAGTTGAAGGCCTTGTACCAGTTGGACGGGCGGGCACCGCCGAGATCTTGGAAGAACTTGAGCACCACGCTGCGGGTGTGCGGCGGTTGCCCGGACGTGTGTTGTTCGTTGGTGGCGTCCATCTGGTACGGCTGGTCGCGACGTCCCGATCCCTGCGCGACGTTGACGAAACCGTCGCGGTTCTGCGTGATGTAGTCAGTCAGTGCCTGCTGGTCGGGGTAGTCGACGGGGAACTTCACGTCCAGCGTGTAGGTGGCGCCGGACTGGTGGATGTGGCAGATCTCGGCGCCTTCGACGGAGCCCCCCAGGCTGGCACACGACGGCGGCGCAGCTTTCGCCGGGTAAGCGGCCGGCCAGCCGGTGACGGCCGCAGCCGCCAGTACCGCGGCCATTATCAGATAACGCATCTTCGTTGTTTCCTTCGACACCCAGCGCACCAAGAAAGGCGGTGGCCCCTCATCAGGTAATCGCCGTCAGCGTACCCGGCGTTACCGCGAGGAACGGCACACGTATGCGACCGCTTGGCTGCCGGCTCCGAACCGCCCGATCCGGGCGATGACCACGGTCAGCGATGCGCTGCCCCGCAACCGGAGGCGTCGTCGCAGCACGTCGGGATCCGTCTGGACGCCTCGGACCAGGATCTCCAGCGCGCCGCAGTCCAGCCCGGTCAGGACTTGACGCAGCCGGCGCTCGTCGAACGCCAGCTGGTCGAGCACTTCGAAGCCGCGCACCCCGGGCGGCAGCCGGTCCCCGGACAGATAAGCGATGTCCGGGTCGAGTTGCCACAATGCGTGCCGGGCGCCGTACTGGCGCACCAGGCCTGACCGCACGACGGCTCCGTCGGGATCGACGATCCAACGTCCGACTGGCAGAACCGGACAGTCGTCCGGATCGGCGTCGGTGATCTCCTCACCCCGATCAAGGACGCTGGCGCGCCGGTGCACGCCCGGCGGCGTCAGGCCGATCGACCATAGGCAAGCCTCGCGCACTGAGCCCCGGTAGGACGTCACCTCGATCTCGCCGTCGAATCCGAGTCGGCTGATCTGATCGAAATCGATTCCGGGAGCGCACTTTACGGCTAGATCCTGACCCCGGTAGCAGTCCAGCAGCGGACCCAGCGCGGGTTGGTAGTCGGCCGGGTGGAAACGTCGACGACCGGCGCTGCGCCGCGCGGGGTCGACGACGACGGCGGCACCGCGGGTCACCGGGCGCAGCGCGTCGGCGCGGCACAGGTCCACGGTGCCGGCCAGGTTGTGCCGCGCCATGGTGAGCCGGACGGGGTCGAGGTCGCTGCCGATCACCCGGGCCGCTGCGCCTCGTAGGGCCGCCGACTCGGTGCCGATCGAACAGGTCGCGTCGTGCACGATCCGACCGGCCAACCGGGCGGCACGGTGCAGCGCAACCGGCGCGGCGGTCGCCTGCTGCAGCGCTTCGTCGGTGAAGAACCAGCGGGAAACGTCGGCCAGGCCGCCGAGCTTTTCCCGCGCCTTCCGGCGTAGCAGGGTCGTCTCCACCAGTAGCGACGCCCGGTCGCCGAATCGGGCGCGCACGGCCGCGATATCGGAGATCCTGCTGGTGTCGCTCAGCTCGAGTTCGGCGACCGAGGTCAGCGCCTCGGTGCCGGTTTCCGAACGCAGATATTCGACGTCACCGGTCGTGAAAGCGACACTCAGGAGGGCTTTACCCCGGTGACCATCACGTTGTAGAACCAGCCCTTCGGGGCGACGTGGCGCCAGACGTTAGCGTCCACCCAACTCAACGCCTTCCAGCTGTTGAACGCGAACCTCGCCCAGCCCCAGCCCAGCTTGCCCGGCGGAACCGTCGACTCGAAGGTCCGGACCGGCCATCCGAGCATGGCGGCCGTGAACTCCTCGCTGGCGGTCTTGACCTCGATCGCGCCGGCATTGGTCGCCATGCGTTCCAGATCCTTCGGATCGAATGTGTGCAGGTCGACGA
This sequence comes from Mycobacterium asiaticum, assembly GCF_001673315.1. Lineage (GTDB taxonomy): Bacteria > Actinomycetota > Actinomycetes > Mycobacteriales > Mycobacteriaceae > Mycobacterium > Mycobacterium asiaticum_B. Next base: position 91,025 of record NZ_LZLQ01000080.1, read on the forward strand.
TCCATTCCAGCGCTGCGGCTCGCGAATTTTCGTCGATCTCGGCCTGTGGACGGCGCCAACCCCCGAGTCCGGGCAGCTTGACCGCACGGATGGTGAGGTTCCAGGTCAGGTCTGCCAGCGCCCGGGCGTAGCCGTTGCCGACGGTCGTCGGCTCACCGGCGAAGACGAAGCGGCCGCCCGGCTTCAGTACCCGGATGACCTCGCGCAACGACAACTCCACGTCCGGGATGTGGTGCAGCACGGCGTGCCCGACCACCAAGTCGAAGGTGTTGTCGTCGTAGGGGATGCCTTCGGCGTCGGCCACGCGACCGTCGATGTCCAGACCCAGCGCCTGTCCGTTGCGGGTGGCTACCTTGACCATGCCCGGTGAAAGGTCAGTGACCGACCCGCGCCGGGCCACCCCGGCCTGGATCAGGTTGAGCAGGAAGAACCCGGTGCCACAGCCCAGCTCCAGTGCACGGTCATAGGGCAATTCGCGGACCACGTCTTCGGGCACGATCGCATCGAACCGGCCGCGGGCGTAGTCGATGCAGCGCTGGTCGTAAGAAATGGACCACTTGTCGTCGTAGCTTTCGGCCTCCCAGTCGTGATAGAGCACCTGGGCGAGCTTGCTGTCATGCCTGGCCGCTTCGACTTCCTCAGCCGTTGCGTGCGGGTTGGGAGCCGCGTTCGCGGGGATCTCAGTACTCCTCGTCATGCAGGGCAGCCTAATCGCCGTCCGGTTCACCTTCCGCATGAGCGTCCTGACCAGCGGCGAAGACCTCGACGTAGCGGCGGATCTCGGCGGCCCGCCGATCGGGCTCGCCGGCCTCGTCGAATACGGCGTTGATCCCGGCCTTGGCGGCGGCCAACGCGTGCGCGGGGCCGTCGAGGAAGCGCCGTGCCCAGTTGGCCGCCGCGTCGTAGACGTTGTCCGGCGCCACCATGTCATCGATCAAGCCCAGCGCGAGCGCCTCCTCGGCGTCGAAGAAGCGGCCGCTGAACACCAACTCCTTCGCTCGGCTGGCGCCGACCGCACGGGTCAGCCGGGCCATCCCGCCGCCGCCCGGGATAAGCCCGGCCAGGACCTCGGTGGCACCGAATTTCACGTTGTCGCCGCTGACCCGCCAGTCCGCGGCCAGCGCCAGCGTGAGGCCCGCCCCGAGGGCGTATCCGGTGATGGCGGCGACGGTCGGTTTCGGGATCGCCGCGACGGCGTCGATGGCTTCGTGTCGCGCACGGGCGGCGGTGCCAGCCTCCGCTGCGGTCAGCGTTCGCAGTTCGGGCATGTCGTCTCCGGCGGAGAAAATCTCGTGGCCGCCGAACAGGATTACCGCGGCGACGTCTGCGCGGCGGCTCAATTCGTCTGCGGCAGAGACAATCTCGCGATAAACCTGGCGCGTCATGGCGTTGGTGGGCGGGCGCGACAACAGCAGCATGGCCAGACCGGGATCCTGGGTGCCGTCGCTGACGACGACGCTGACAAACTCGCTCACTGGACCGTCACAACGGCCAGTGCATGGCGCCGCCGGCTTCGCGTGCGCGGTGGTAGCGGTCGGAATCGAAGAACTCGAACACCCAGTTGTCGCCGCGCTTCTCCAGAATCGGCTGTACCGGCGCGATCTGGCGCTCGACGGCCATCACCTCGGCGACCGTGCGCCCCACCAGGGAGTCCAGTTGCGTCCAGGTCGGCGGTAGCAGGACGTTACGTCCGGCCTCGAAGTCGTCGATGGCGTCCTGCGGCAAGGCCCAGCCGGCCCGGTCGGATTCGGTGTTGTCACCGTCGGCGCGCTGCCCCTCCGGAAGTGCTCCCACAAAGAAATAGGTGTCGTAGCGGCGGGTGCGCTCGGCTTCCGGAGTGACCCAGTTCGCCCACGGGCGCAGCAGGTCGGAGCGCAACACCAGCTTCTCGGTCTGCAGGAAGTCGGCGAACGACAACGTGTGGTCGGCCAGAGCCCGTCGGGCGTCGCTGTACACCGAGGCGTCGCCGACGATGCTGTGCGGGGCCGATACGTCCTGGCCGGCCGGTCCGGCGAACAGCACACCGGATTCCTCGAAGGTTTCCCGCGCCGCGGCGCAGACCAGCGCGGTGGCCAGGTCCGTCTCGATGCCAAAGCGCTGCGCCCACCATTTCGGCGGCGGTCCCACCCACGCGATCTCGGCGTTGCGGTCACGGTCGTCGACGCCGCCGCCCGGGAACACGATCACGCCCGGCGCGAACTCCATGCGCGCGTGCCGGCGCATCAGGAACAGGGACAAGCCCGCCTTCGAACCGGCCTCCGCGTCGCGGACCAGCATCACGGTCGCGGCCGGACGCGCCGGCAAGGGCTCTTGGACGGGGTCGGTGCTGTTCATGCCTGTCTCCGGTGAGCTGCGCGGCTACGAACCCGCCGGGCGAAGTATCGGCCGTCGACGACGTCCAATGCGATGCGCTGCCCGAACGCCGCCGAAAGGTTCTCTGCGGTCAGCACGTCGGGCAGCAACCCCGAGGCCACCACCTGCGCCTCCGACAGCAACAGGCAATGGCTGAAGCCGGGCGGCACCTCTTCGACGTGGTGGGTGACCAGCACCAGCGCCGGTGCGTCGGGGTCGGCGGCCAGGTCGGCCAGTCGGGCCACCAGTTCCTCCCGGCCGCCCAGGTCCAGGCCCGCGGCGGGCTCGTCGAGCAGCAGCAGCTCCGGATCGGTCATCAAGGCCCGCGCGATCAGCACTCGTTTGCGCTCACCTTCGGACAGAGTGCCGTAGGTGCGCTCGGCCAGATGCTCCGCGCCCAAGCTTTCCAGCATGTTGACCGCGCGCCGGTAGTCGATGTCCTCGTAGGTCTCCCGCCACCGGCCCAGCACCGAATAGCCGGCCGAGACCACCAGGTCTCGGACCAATTCGTCGCTGGGCACCCGCTGCGCCAACGCCGAAGAGCTCAAACCGATCCGGGAACGCAGTTCGGCGACGTCGACTCGGCCCAGCCGCTCCCCCAGTATGAAAGCGACACCCGACGACGGATGCTCGGATGCGGCGGCGATGCGCAGCAGGGATGTCTTGCCGGCGCCGTTGGGCCCGATGACGACCCAGCGTTCGTCCAGTTCGACGGCCCAATCCAGCGGGCCCACCAGGGTGCGTCCGCCGCGGCGCAGCGACACATTTCTGAAGTCGATCAGCAGGTCGGGATCGGCTTCATATTCGGCCACCCGACCATCGTGCCGTATGGCCGGCGAGCGGACGCAAAAGCCCCCTTTTCGCAACGAAAACGCAGGCTTTGCGACTGGTCGCGCTAGTCGGCAGGGATCTCGACGCGGCGCACCATGCCGTCGACGGCGTCGGCAGCTTCGATTTCGCCGCGGGTGACGCCGAGCAGAAACAGCACGGTGTCCAGGTAGGGGTGGCTCAACGACGCATCTGCGACCTCGCGCAGCGCCGGCTTGGCGTTGAACGCGACCCCCATGCCCGCGGCGGTCAGCATGTCGATGTCATTGGCACCGTCACCAACCGCCACCGTCTGCTCCATCGGCACGCCGTACTGCTCGGCAAAGGCCCGCAGCGCGGTGGCCTTACCGGGCCGATCCACGATGGGCCCGGTCACCCGGCCGGTGAGGATGCCGTCGACGATCTCGAGTTCGTTGGCGGCCACGAAATCCAGCTTCAACTCCTCGGCGAGCGGCTCGATGATGCGCCGAAAACCGCCGGACACCACGCCGCAGCGAAAACCCAAGCGCTGCAACGTGCGTAGGGTGGTCCGGGCGCCAGGCATCAGCTCCAGCTGTGCGGCGACTTCGTCGATCACCGAGGCCGGCAGCCCGGCCAGGGTGGCCACCCGCTGCTCCAGTGACTCCGCGAAGTCCAGTTCTCCGCGCATCGCCGCCTCGGTGATAGCCGCGACTTGCCCCTGGGCGCCGGCGCGCGCCGCCAACATCTCGATCACCTCACCCTGCACCAGGGTCGAGTCGACGTCGAACACGATGAGTCGCTTGGTGCGCCAGGCCAGCCCGTAGTCCTCGACGGCCACGTCCACACGCTCGGCGGCGGCCACCCTGGTCAGGGCGGTCTGCAACGGTCGGTATGCGCCTTCGGGCACCGAGACTCGCAGTTCCAGGCCCGTCACCGGGTAGTCGGATACGCCACGGATTACGTCGATGTTGACGCCGAGCGCGGCCGCCTCCCTGGCCAACGCGCCGAACGCCCCGGCCGTAATCGGCCTGCCCAGCACGACGATGGTGTGGGTGGACGGCTTGCTGATGATGGGCACGTCGTCACTGCGCTCGACCGTCACGTCCAAACCCAACGCGTGAATGGCCGCCTCGACGTCATCGCTCAATGCGGTGCCGTCGGCGAGTTCCGCTGTGCAGGAAACCAATACGCCCAAGGTCAGCCGGCGACGGATCACCACCTGCTCGACGTTCAGCAGCTCCACCCCGTGCTTGGACAGGACCTCGAAGAGCGCAGACGTCACACCTGGCTGGTCGACGCCGGTGACAGTAATCAGCACCGACACCTTGGCTGAGGCGGTCACCCCAGGTTGCCGCTACTGCTCACTAGTTGCGCGGTCCGGCTCGGTCCGGGGCCCGAATCCCTTCGGGGACTCACCGCTGGTGGCGTGCCGCCCGATGTGCGCTTCGTCGCGCATCCGCTCCACCATGTGCGGATAGTGCAGCTCGAACGCCGGGCGCTCCGAACGGATTCGGGGTAGCTCGGTGAAGTTGTGCCGCGGCGGCGGGCAACTGGTGGCCCATTCCAGCGAGTTGCCGTAACCCCACGGGTCGTCAACCATCACGACTTCGCCGTAACGCCAGCTCTTGAACACGTTCCACACGAACGGGAACATGGACGCGCCCAGGATGAACGCCCCGATGGTCGAGACGATGTTCAGACCCTGAAAGCCGTCGCTGGGCAGATAGTCGGCGTAGCGACGAGGCATCCCCTCGTCACCAAGCCAGTGCTGCACCAGGAAGGTGGTGTGGAAACCGATGAACGTCAACCAGAAGTGGAACTTGCCCAGCCGTTCATCGAGCAGGCGGCCGGTCATCTTCGGGAACCAGAAGTAGATCCCGGCGTAGGTGGCGAAGACGATCGTGCCGAACAGCACGTAGTGGAAGTGCGCGACGACGAAGTAGCTGTCGGTGACGTGGAAGTCCAGCGGCGGGCTGGCCAGCAGCACACCGGTCAGGCCACCCAACAGGAAGGTAAGCAGGAAGCCGACGGAGAAAAGCATCGGCGTCTCGAACGTCAACTGCCCCTTCCACATCGTGCCGATCCAGTTGAAGAACTTGATCCCGGTGGGCACCGCGATCAGATACGTCATGAAGGAGAAGAACGGCAGCAGCACCGCCCCGGTGGCGAACATGTGGTGTGCCCACACCGCCACCGACAGCGCCGCGATCGCCAGCGTCGCGTAGACGAGCGTGGTGTAGCCGAAGATCGGCTTGCGGGAGAACACCGGGAATATCTCCGTGACGATGCCGAAGAACGGCAGCGCGATGATGTACACCTCGGGGTGCCCGAAGAACCAGAACAGGTGCTGCCACAGCAGAACTCCGCCGTTGCCCGGGTCGTAGATGTGCGCGCCCAGGTGCCGGTCTGCGGCCAGGCCGAAGAGGGCGGCCGTCAGGAGCGGGAAGGCGATCAGCACCAGGATTGAAGTCACCAGGATGTTCCAGGTGAAGATCGGCATCCGGAACATCGTCATGCCCGGCGCGCGCATGCACACCACGGTGGTGATCATGTTCACCGCACCCAGGATGGTGCCCAGACCGGCCACGGCCAGACCCATGATCCACAGGTCGCCGCCGGCGCCCGGCGAGTGGATGGCGTCCGTCAATGGGGTGTAGGCGGTCCAGCCGAAGTCGGCGGCCCCCCCGGGGGTGATGAAGCCGGCCATACCGATAGTGGCGCCGAACAGGAACAGCCAGAACGAGAACGCGTTCAACCGCGGGAACGCCACGTCGGGCGCGCCGATCTGCAGGGGCAACACCAGGTTGGCGAAGCCGAACACGATCGGAGTTGCATAGAACAACAGCATGATCGTGCCGTGCATGGTGAACAGCTGGTTGTACTGCTCATTCGACAAGAACTGCAGGCCGGGCGCGGCGAGCTCGCTGCGCATCAGCAACGCCAGCAGGCCGCCGATGAAGAAGAAGACGAAGCAGGTGACGCAGTACATGATGCCGATCAGCTTGTGATCGGTGGTGGTGATCAGCTTGTAGACGAGGTTCCCTCGGGGACCCATCCGAGCCGGGAACGGACGGACTGCCTCGAGTTCTCCCAAGGGGGGCGCTTCGGCTGTCAACAGCTCCTCCAAACATCCATCCGGACATGCCAGTACTAATTCGAATCTTAGCCCGCCGTCAGGTTGGCGGAAGGCCTGGTCCTACAAACTGTCGTATTTGGGTCGGGCCGGTTCGTTTCCCGGCGTCGGCGACGCGAACACCACCCAGGATTTTCGCCGAAAATCCGGTCGTCAGGTTGCCTTCGCGTGGCCGTGTCGCCGGCTGTCGTGGTGTTAACGTCGACCGTGTGCGAACCGGGGGCCTGATACTCAGTGTGGCCGTCTTTCTGGCTCTGACGTGCAGCGGTTGCGGTTCGGACAAGCCGGTTCAGTCCTCGCTGGTCACGCCGACCACCCAGATCGCGGGTGCCGGGGTGCTGGGCAACGACCGCAAACCCGACGAGTCGTGCGCGCGTGACGCGGCCGCGCCCGATCCTGGTCCCGCGACGCGACCGGCGCGCAACGCCGCGGGCGTCAGCCCGGACGTCACCCAGGTACCGTCCGATCCGCAACGCATCGTGGTGCTCGCCGGCGACCAACTCGACGCGCTCTGCGCGCTCGGCCTGCAGTCGCGAGTGATCGGCGCAGCTGTGGCGGACGGATCGCCGAACCAGCCGTCCTATCTCGGCAGGACGATCCACGACGTCCCGGCGGTCGGTTCCCGAACGTCCCCGGATCTCAAGGCCATCGCCGCGGCGCGACCGGATTTGATTCTGGGCTCGGTGGCTTTCACGCCTGCCTTGTACCCGCAACTGGCAGCGATCGCCCCGACGGTGTTCACCAGCGCCCCCGGCGCGGCCTGGCAGGACAATCTGCGCGGCGTGGGTGGGGCGACGGCTCGCGGCGCCGCCACGGATGCTCTGCTCGACGGGTTCAGCCGCCGCGCCACCGACGTCGGCGCCAAGCATGACGCGGCCCACTTCCAGGTGTCTGTCGTTCAACTGACCACCAGCAGCGTGCGCGTCTACGGCGCCAACAACTTTCCAGGCAGCGTGCTGGCCGCGGTCGGCGTGGACCGGCCGGCGTCGCAGCGGTTCACCGACAAGCCCTACGTCGAACTCGGCGCCACGGATGCCGACCTGAGCAAAAGCCCCGACTTCTCCGCCGCCGACGCCGACATCATCTATGTGTCCTGCGCTTCCCCGGCCGCGGCCGAACGCGCAGCCACCGTCCTGGACAGCGGGCCCTGGCGCAAACTCGGCGCCAACCGGGACAACCGGATCTTCGTCGTCAACGACGAGATCTGGCAGACCGGACAGGGATTAATCGCGGCGCGCGGCATGTTGACCGACGTGGGCTGGATCAGCGCGCCGATCAATTGAGTGACCGCGCCCACCCCGCCGCAGCTGGCCGGTAACCCATTACCTTAGCTAAGCTTTCTCGGAGTACACGCGATCGAATAGGGATACGTAAATGAGCACTGTCAACGCTTACGCCGCGACGTCGGCCACCGAACCGCTGACCAAAACCACGATCGAACGCCGGGACCCCGGTCCGCACGACGTGGCCATCGACATCAAGTTCGCCGGAATCTGCCACTCCGACATCCACACCGTCAAAGCCGAGTGGGGCGTGCCCACGTACCCCGTGGTTCCGGGCCACGAGATCGCCGGTGTGGTGACCGCGGTCGGTTCGGAGGTCACCAAGCACCAGGTCGGCGACCACGTGGGCGTCGGTTGCATGGTGAACTCCTGTGGGCGGTGCAGCAGCTGTCAGGCCGGGCTCGAGCAGTACTGCAAGAACGGTGCGACCTTCACCTACAACTCCATCGACAAGGACGGCACGCCGACGCAGGGCGGCTACAGCCAGGCGGTCGTCGTCGACGAGAACTTCGTGGTGCGGATTCCCGAGTCGTTGCCATTGGACGCTGCGGCGCCGCTGCTATGCGCCGGGGTCACGTTGTTCTCGCCGCTACGCCACTGGAAGGCCGGGCAGGACACCCGATTGGCGATCGTCGGGCTGGGCGGACTGGGCCACATGGGCGTCAAGCTGGGTGCGGCGATGGGCTGCGAGGTCAGTGTGCTGTCGCAGTCCCTGAAGAAGATGGAAGACGGATTGCGTTTGGGCGCAAGCAATTACTACGCGACCTCCGATCCCGACACCTTCAAGAAGTTGCGCGGCAGCTTCGACCTGATCCTCAACACCGTCTCGGCCAACCTCAATCTGGGCCAGTACCTGAACCTGCTCGACGTGGACGGCACGATGGTCGAACTGGGCATCCCCGAGCACCCGATGGAGGTGCCGGCGTTCGGCCTCGCGCTGGCGCGGCGCAGCCTGTCCGGGTCGAACATCGGGGGCATCGTCGAGACCCAGGAGATGCTGGACTTCTGCGCAGAGCACAACGTGACGCCGGAGATCGAGGTCATCGAAGCCGACTACGTCAACGAGGCCTACGAGCGTGTGCTGGCCAGCGACGTGCGCTACCGGTTCGTCATCGACATCTCAACGTTGTGAGTGCTTTAACTCTGTGAGGTAGGCGCCTCGACCTCGATACCGGCCAACGGCCACCCAGCCGCGGCGAGGACGCCCGCCACCCGCGCAATGTTCTCCGGCCCGGCGTCGTAGTGGGTTACCTCGGAGATGAATTCGGCGATCTCGTCGCGGTCGATCACGCCGTCGACCGTGGCGGGAGACCCCTCGGCGGTGATGTCGCGGACCACCTGCCTGATCTGTTCATCGGTCAGCGGGGTGTTGCGCAGCAGCGCGAGTAGCGGCATGCGGTCCGGGCCCGGCACGCCGTCGGGATAACCGGCCCGCAGCCAACGCAGCACCGAGGCACAGAACGAGGACACCGAGACGCTCTTGGCGGCGGACGCAGTCACCCCCACAGTCTCTTGCGTCCGGCTGCGGCGCGCCAGCCACGGCACTGCGCAACGGCGATATTTCACGCGCCGTTCATGTGCCGCTTTTAGAAGTCCCAATCCTCGTCCTCGGTGACCGCGGCCTTGCCGATCACGTAGCTAGACTCCGAGCCGTAGAAGAAATCGTGGTTCTCGGCAGGCACCTGGTCAGAGCGGCGAACGGCTTTCACCTGCAAGAACACCTACCTGCTGACACCTGCCGATACCTGTAACTACCGGCAAAATGTGGGCAAAATGTGGGCACGACTCATGAAATGCCCGGGGTTGCCATCGCCCAGGATTCGCGCCGGGTGCCGACTGCCCACTCGCCCCGAGCGTCAGTGAAGGTGAACTCGATCAGGTTTGCGCGGGGCGTCTCGCCTTTGTTCCCGACAAGGGTTAACACATTAGTCACCTCGTCGCTCCGAAGCACTTGCGCAACTTCGGGTTTGACCAAGCCGCTACCCACCTGCGACACCAATACGTCTTCATTGTCGCGGGGGTGGTCCGCGATCCGCGGATCGAACACCGGTCCGTCGCTGAAGTTCCGTATCCGGACACCCCGGCTACTTGCCGGCGGCTCTCATCCAGCCATGTCGTCAGTGCGTCAGGGGGCACCTCGTCGACAATGATCAGCCGGGCCTGTCTCATCTCGTGCCCCGCCGCTCGGCTTCCCTGGTCGCGGCCATTGCTCGGCGCTCGTCCTGCCCGGCCTTCCACTTCCGAGCCGCGACCCAGAGCGCTCCAAACGCTGTGATCGAACCGACTCCGCCTAGCCACGCCGGAACGGTCCCAAGATCCCAGCGTCAGCCATGGGCATGCAGGTCTATAGCTTGAGCTACAGCTAGCAGGCTGAGAGAAAGGCTGGTGACGGCGAAGACTCTCGCCAGCCAGGCAGCGTGTCCCTTCCACCACCGGATCACGCCAACAGCGTAGAGAGAGGATCAGGGCCGCATAACGTCAAGCATGCCTTCGCTCGGTCTTGGTTGCGTGCGCCACGGTTGGGCATAGTCCTTGCGAACCACCCTCGCGTAGTTTGCCTTCATGCCCGCAAGAAGCATCGGGCGTAGTTCACCGGCATCCGGTGCCACTGCTAAGGCACAGAGGAGGACTTCGACCGAAGCGTCATAGTCGTAGTGGCCGTGCACCGCTTGACGCAATGGGTAGGAACACCGGATCAATGGCGGCCAGTCCTCCGACATCGGGTCCCCTTTTGGACTTCTAACCGGGCGTGCCTGCAGTGCTAGGTCTTCCGGCATGCCTGCGTAATGAGGGAGTTCGATCCTCTCAACTTCGGTGTCTCCCGCCAACCAGCGCAGCTCTGAACGTGACGTGAGCACACCGATAACGTCGACCTCGGCGAAGACGTCGTCACTTTCTTCGCCGCCCGTCCAAGCGATAACTGCTTCCCCCAACAGATCTGAGTCCTTTTCACTCGCGCTGAGTGAACCGACCGCCGTGACGTTGACGCGAGAAAATGCCGGGGTCTCATCGAGGCGCAACGGTTTCTCCTTCGAGCTGAGTCCGTGGAAAGGTGGAGCGTATCGGAACGGCGCAGATGGTAACAGGCAAGAGGGACACAACCCCGGGGTTGGTGAGCAGGCGCGCCTTAACCTCCCCTCGTCGGCCTACTCTCCCCAACCGTAAGGGGCGATGCTCAGGGCTTCGTGACGTAGACGACGACGCTGTTGTGACGACCGAGTGTGCAGCCAGGGTTTGGGTCGGTGCTGACGACTGTCCAATTCGATGCCACCCAGACCGATTTGTACTTCGGGTTAGCGGATGACAGCTCCACGCTGGTCAGCCCCAAGGCCTCAAGCCCAGCTTCAACGCCTCCGGCATTTTGACCAACGAAATCAGGCATCGTGATGTTGGCAGGCGTTTCGTCAATCGATATCGGCACAGGACACGGCTTCGATCTAGCCTGTTCGGCGGGCGAGGGGATCCGGTGAATTGGATCGACCAAAAGAATCACCAGCCCGACGACGAGCCCAACACCCAGAATGACAGCAGGCCAGTTGAGAGCTGATCTGTTGACGGTCGATCGCACAGAAAGAGCCGTTTCAGACGCGGTGCCAGTGGATTCCAGCTCCCCGAGTGCCGACGACGGAGCAGACTTGCGGCAGTTTGCGGCAGTATCGGGTGACTTGTGGTTCACCGTGCACGTGCCGTGCCGATAGACTACCGACCGGCCATGCTGGGCTTCGTAGACAACGCCGGATGCGATCACCTCGGCCATCCGCTGGTCTTCCTGCGCTACCTGCTGAGCCCGTTTGTCGCGGGCAATCAAGAACCATGCAAGCAGTCCCGCTATGTAAACGACCTCGAAACACCAGCCAACTACGAATCGCGCCGTCGATGGATCTTCTGCGCCGGACTCAACAGCGATATAGGTGCCCAGCAGGTACGGCCACGCAGCTACGAAGAAAATGACGGCAGCGCCGAGCAGCCAAGCCAGGAGCCCGCCGCCTCCTCCCCCGCGCGAACCGCCGCCTTTCCAAGATGTGCCAGCTGAAAGTGGGCCGACACCAACCCCGATCCCCCGTGTCGAAATTCCACCTCTGATGCCGAAAGCGCCGCCACCGATTCCGAGCCGCATCCAGTGACGGTACTGCGGCGCCGGTCACCCTAAGAGGGGATTGTCCAAGAACGTTTAAGGCCAACCGAAACAGAGTGACACAGCTTGTCGTGACGTTGGCCTCCCCTTGACAAGGGCACTGTAGCGACGGGACTAATCGACCGGGGCCAATTATGGGCAGCGTTTGAGCGTCGTCATATCAATGAAGTTGTCTGGCGTCGTCTCAACTACGTAGCCGACCTCATGCGCCTCAAGCAGTTCGACGAGGTCGGCGGCGGGCGCTTCGGCCAGCAAGATGGCGAGCCGTGAACCTCCGACACACCGTCCATAGTCGAGTACTTGACCGAGCGCCCGATACACATATCGCATGTTCGGTTGACCGCCTCCGACCCCGCGATGGATCACCACCACCGGTTGTCGGTGCGTATTCCTAAGATGTCATTTGTGCAGCTCACGACACTTATGTACCCGTCTTGGCAGCGATCCTCGGACCCTGTGGGAGTAGCGGAAGCCCACGACTTTATCTCCCCTGGCAGGCACGACGAGATCCCCATAGAGGGGGTGGGCGTCGTGCACGTCACTACCGAGGTGCCTGACGACGATCCTGGTTACGCCTACACCGATGTCTTCGTGCAGACCTACCGGGACGGCCACCTCAACAGTCCCGTGCGACTTGTTGGCTCGGTATGTGAGCGCCCTTTCACGCTGTCGATGCATACCCATTGGAGCGAGGTCGAACGTCTGTGCAGATGTGTGCGCGGCGACCGCGATGCGCTTGGCCTTCAAGACATCAACTGGGAAATAGAAGCCGAACCTCTACGACCGGAGGGAACTGCAGCCCCCGAGGACGGTGATGCGCCAGATGTTCACAGCCTCTTGTCCAGAGCGTTACGCAGAGATTCCCACCGGAATGAAATACCGACTCGCGCTTGAGGTTTGGGCCCCGTATTTTTGCGACGTTCCAGATCGCCGGCGCTCAGGTCTAGCAACGTGCCGAGCGACCAACTCAACATTGGACTCTGGTCAAGGGCCACGAGTACAAGGCAGCATCATTGCATGCCAACAGATGACAGAATCGCTAGCTGCGCCGCGTACTACCGAACGCGGCTAGACAGCCGTCCGGGGACGCCGGAATCGCTCCAACAGGCGACACGCAGCGGACTGCAGCAGATCATCGAGAGGGCTGGGGCGAAGCGACGCTCCGATCCGTTGCTAGCCCGCCTCGATGAGGCCTTCGCCGAGGCCGGAATCGTCACATTCCCTCGCCTCACAGACCCCCACAACAGGCCCGACGAGCGCATCTACATCTTCGACCGCGACCACCAGATTGAAGGCTTGACCCAGGCACGTCAGTCATTCCGCGATCAAGCGGCACTTCGAGACTTCATCCTTGCCAACCGACACCAGTTCGAGGCACTACGCGGGCTATCCGAAATCACGCCGGAGGCCAAGCTGCCCAGCGGTCGGCGGTTGGACTTGCTGGCCAAGAGACCCCGCCGCAATCAATTGGTCGGCATCGAACTGAAGCTGGATGAGGCGGACGATCGGGCGGTAGGTCAATCCCAGCACTATATCGACGACCTGGCGAAGGAAGCCGAAAGGCAAGGCATGGAGCCACATTTCGCGCTGATCGCGGGCGGGCAACCGAACAAGTCGGTGCGTGCTCGAATTGAAAGCTATGCCAAGGCCAGAGGCGTAGGCGCGACCTTCCTTCTCCACCGTGTTGAAATGAGCCTTCGCCTGCATCCTTGACACTCCGGCGCGCTGGCACTTCTTGGCGGGCGATGGCTAGCTCGACGGCCTCGTTGATCATGTCGCGTAGCGCTGGGCGAGCCGATCAGTGGCGTCACTCATCGCTGCCGCCCTGGCTCGTCGGTCCGCTGGAATGTGTTCTGGTCCAGCCATTCCGCGACATCCGACCAGCCGTACCGGACTCGGCTTCCACGCTTGATGAACTTCGGGCCGATTCCCCGGTAACGGTCCTAGGCGAGCGAAGCGGTTGAGGTGTAGAACCATCGTCACATGATGGTCCACCTTTTGTGGCACCACCTTCCGGACTACGATCTCTAGCATGGATGGCGGGATCATCCGGCTCATACATCGTCCAAAGGCCTTGTTTGTCGCAGCGTGTTTCGTCGCGTGCCTGGCGTGGACCGCGCCACTGGCACATGCCGATCCCGATCTGGCCGCTTACGTCGAGATGCTCGATATCGGTGGGGTTCCGTATGACACCCCCGCCGGAGCCGTGCTGATGGGCCAAGGTGTCTGCACCGCGCTGGCAGACGACAGAGGAATCGACGCGGTTGAACATGGGCTAATGGTCGGCGGCAGAAGCGCGGGCGAGGCTGACTGGACCAAGGATCAAGCCGACTGGCTCATCACGGCAGCGGTAGCGGACCTGTGTCCTCAGGAGCGGGCGGTGCTGAAGGCCTACGGTCCACCATTCTTTAAGTAGTTGCGCGGAGTTAGACGCTCGATGTCTAAGAAGCTGTCGAAGTTGACTACTACAACGTCGAACGCCGTCACAGCTACCTCGGTAACATCAGCCCCACAGAGTTTGAAACGCTCTGGACATTTACCTACTCGATCCCTCAACTCGCATGATCGTGGCTCGAAACGGCGGGAACAGATCAATCCGGTTTTAGAGCCAGGTTGTCGTAGTTCTGGATTCAGTTGATCTCGCAGGCCATGGCGTAGTGGTCATGGGCGCAGGCCGCAGCGTACTCGGCCGGTGTGCGGTAGCCCAGGGCCGAATGCCGGTGCCGTGTGTTGTGTTCGTCCTTGAAGTCGCCGATCACCACCCGCGCCTCGAGCAGGGTGTTCCAGTGGTTGCGGTTGAGGCACTCCTTCCGTAGCCGGTTGTTGAACGATTCGATGTATCCGTTGTTCCATGGGGTGCCGGGCGGGATGTAGGACATTCCGACCTTGTTCTCGCAGAACCGTTGTAGCGCTTGAGAAACCAACTCAGGACCGTTGTCCATCCGCAACACCCGCGGCGCGCCGCCGGCAGCGGCGAACACCTTCTTGAGTTCGTCGACGAGCCGCTCGGCGGTGATCGAGCGCTCCACCAGATGCAGCAGCGACTCCCGGGTGTGTTCGTCGAGCATCGACGCGATCTTGACGGCCTTGCCGTCAGTGGTGGAGTCGAACTGGAAGTCGATCGCCCACACCACCTTCGGTGCATCGGCGATCACCTCCGGGAGCACCGAGGACGTTCCGGTCCGCTTACGCGGGCTGTGGATCCGCCGCTGCAGTCCCTCTGCGCACCACAGCCGGTGCACCTTCTTCACGTTGATCACACGGCCCTCGTCGTGCCGCAACGCCGCCCACGCACGCCGAAACCCGTGGCACGGGTGTTTGACGGCGTAGGCGCGTAGCCAGGCCCGTAGATCGGCGTCAGGATCCGCCGGCGTCGTCGCCACCGGCGGCCGGCGGTAGGTGGAACGAACAAGCCCAACCGCTTTGCAGGCCAACCGTTCCGACATGCTCAACGTGTCCTTGAGCATGTCCACGGCGCGGCGCTTGGCAGCCGGGCTCAGAATTTTCCACCGAACGCGGTAGCGCTTGCCTTGCTTGGTCTCGTAGGCCGTGCCCAGCCGCCATGCCCACACCGTTGAAGTAAGGTGGCCAAATTTTGGCAATAGCGGTGCGCCGCTATCAGCGGAGGATAGAGGGTACCTTAGCTGACCTGACGCCTCGCCTGGCTTAGCAACGCCCTGAGCTGTGTCCTAGAAGTCCCAATCCTCGTCCTCGGTGACCACGGCCTTGCCGATCACGTAGCTCGACCCCGACCCTGAGAAGAAATCGTGGTTCTCGTCGGCGTTGGGTGACAGTGCCGACAGAATCGCCGGGTTCACGTCGGTCTCGTCGCGCGGGAACAGCGCCTCATAGCCGAGGTTCATCAACGCCTTGTTGGCGTTGTAACGCAGGAACTTCTTGACGTCCTCGGTCAACCCAACCTCGTCGTAGAGATCCTGGGTGTACTCGACCTCGTTGTCGTACAGCTCGAACAGCAGCTCGTAGGTGTAGTCCTTGAGTTCGGCGCGCTTGGCCTCGTCGACAAGCGCCAGACCGCGCTGGTACTTGTAGCCGATGTAGTAGCCGTGCACCGCCTCGTCGCGGATGATCAACCGGATCATGTCGGCGGTGTTGGTCAGCTTGGCCCGGCTCGACCAGTACATCGGCAGGTAGAAGCCGGAGTAGAACAGGAAGCTTTCCAGCAGCGTGGAAGCCACCTTGCGCTTGAGCGGTTCGTCGCCCCGGTAGTACTGCAGCACGATCTCGGCTTTGCGCTGCAGGTTGGGATTCTCCTCCGACCAGCGGAACGCGTCGTCGATCTCGCCGGTAGAGCACAGCGTGGAGAAGATCTGGCTGTAGCTCTTGGCGTGCACCGACTCCATGAACGCGATGTTGGTGTACACCGCCTCCTCATGCGGGGTCAGCGCGTCGGGAATGAGGCTCACCGCGCCTACGGTGCCCTGGATGGTGTCCAGCATCGTCAGACCGGTGAATACCCGCATCGTCAGTTGCTTCTCACTGGCCGTCAACGTGCCCCAGGAGGGGATGTCGTTGGACACCGGCACCTTCTCGGGCAGCCAGAAATTTCCGGTCAGCCGGTCCCACACCTCGGCGTCTTTTTCGTCCTGCAGGCGGTTCCAGTTGATCGCTGAGACGCGGTCGATCAGTTTTGCACTTCCAGTCACTAGAAACCCCACTTCACCAGGACGATTGGGCTGCCTTGCCTCGGACCCAAACACTACCCCTGGGGTCCGACAAGCGTGCGCAACACAAGAAGTTGTGTCTGCGTGTCGCCATGGAGCTACACGGACCGAATTCTCCTGCAGGTCATGGGGCCGCGTCGATGACCTGGATGACGCCGGCTGACACACCAGCCACATACAGTCGGCCGGTGTCGCTGTCCACCCCCAGGGTGTAGGGGTTTTGCACCGTCGGGAAGCGCTGCACCTGGCTTGGTGTGTCCCCGCCCATGTAATAGCCGACGACTTCGTTGGTCCCGGACGAGGCAACCCAAAGCCGGTCGCGCGCCCAGTCGTAGGCAATCCCATACGGTCCGCCTGACTGCCGAATGCTCGCGACCTCGTGCGGCACGGGCAAGGGCGTGAAAACCCGAACAGCGTCCCCGCGGGTGTCGGCGGCAATCATTCGCCCATGCCGGTCAGCGACCAGATGCGTCGGACCATCTCCGGCCGGCGTCGCACCCACGATGGTCATACGGTCCGCGTCGTACACGGTCAGGTCGTTCTTTCGCACATCCAGGACACCGATCGAGGTGCCGACCGCGGCGGTACCGGCCGGCTGGACGCTGTCGGTGAAGACTTTCACGATCTGCTCGCCGCGCAGGACGGTCACGGTGCCGCCAAGTTCATTGGCCACGAAGACGGTGCCATTGGACGCTGCGGCGGCATCGTGCGGCTCCGTGCCGGTGCGGATCGGCGCATGGGCTGGTCCCTGCGGCAGATCGACGCGGACCAGGCAATCGGCCGACTCGACCGGGACCAGCAGCGGACCGCCCGGGGCGGCGAGCTGGAGATGACGAACCCTGCCCGGCAACGGAAGTCGGCCGGTGATTGTGCCGGAATCCGCATCGACCAGCACCAATGCGTTGGGATCGTGGGTGGCTACCGCGACGGTCCGCGTCTTGGCATCGACGGCCAAGCCTTCCGGGGTGTTACCGACAGCGATCGTGCGTCCGACGGCGGCCGCACTCAGCGGTGGACCCTTCTGCGGTTCGGCTGCCGTCGGCAACCGATTTGCCGGCGGGCGGTTACCTTCCGTGGCTACGCCCCGCGGCAACATCCCGGTGGTCGTCGATCCAGCAGGCATCAGCGCGGCGTCATTGTGACCGCATGCCGCAGCCAACAGCACCAGCGCTACCAACGGCTTCCGAATCACCCACGGTAGGTACCCGCGGACGATTCGCCTCAGTCCGATCCCGCGGCGCATTGTCAAGCTTCGCTGACACGCGCAGCGAATCCGTTTAGCGCAGTTGGCGATCGGCCATAAACGCGGTCACGCGACTTGCTTGCGCGCCTTGTCGCCCACTCCCAGGAACTGGTATTCCTCCGGCTTCACCGCACGGGTCGCCCGCCAGTACTCCCAGGTGTACCCACCCCAAAGGACGGTGTTGTTGCCGTGCTCGTCGAGGTACCAGCTGCTGCAGCCGCCGCTGTTCCACACCGAACCGGCGAGTCTCTCCTGCATCGCGTCGTTGAACCGATCCTGGGCTTCCCGCGTTGGCGCCAGGGCCTGGGCGCCCTTCTTATCGCACTTGGCGATGGCGTCGGCCACGTAGCGGATCTGGGATTCGATCATGAACACCACCGAGTTGTGCCCCAGGCCGGTGTTGGGACCCAGCAGGAAGAACAGGTTCGGTACGTCGGCGACGGTCACGCCCCGGTGCGCGCCGATACCTTCGCGATTCCATCGGTCGACCAGGTCCTCGCCCTGCTGACCCTTGATGTCGACATAGGTATAGGAGTCGGTGACGTGGAAGCCGGTCGCGTACACGATGACGTCGGCTTGCCGCTCGCGGCCGTCCTCGGTGACGATTCCGTCCTTGGTGATGCGGGTGATGCCCTCGGTGATCACCTCGGCGTTCGGGCTGGCGAGCGCCGCATAGTAGGTAGAGGAATTCAGGATGCGCTTGCAGCCGATCCGGTAATTCGGGATCAGCTTGCGGCGCAACTCGCGGTCCCTGATCGACCGCCAGATGTTCCACTTGCAGTACGCCTCAATGAATCTGAGCGCGTTCGGGCGCTTGGTCATGCCGAACGCCAATGCCTCCTGCGCCCAGTAGATGCCCATCCGGACCAACGCGCGCAGACCAGGGACGTTCTCCATCGCCGACCGCACCGGCCGCGGGATCTCCGGATTGGACCGGGGCACCACCCACGGCGGGGTGCGTTGGTAGAGCTGAAGCTCGGCGACATCCCCGACAATCTCGGGCACGATCTGGATCGCGCTGGCGCCGGTCCCGATGATCGCCACCCGCTTGCCGGTCAGGTCGACGCTGTGGTCCCACTGCGCGGAATGGAAGGCGGGTCCGGCGAATTCTTCGCGGCCTTCGATGTTCGGGAACGACGGAATGTGCAACGCGCCGGCGCCCGAGACCAGGAACTGCGCGACGTATTCGCGTCCGTCGGCGGTGAACACATGCCAGCGGTACTCGTCGTCATCCCAGTAAGCGCGCTCGACCAGAGAGTCGAACTCGATGTAGCGACGCAGCCCGTACTTGTCGGTGACCCCTTCGAGGTAATCCCAGATTTCCGGCTGGAAGGAGAACGGGTTCTTCCAGTCCGGCTTGGGCTCGAAGGAGTAGGAGTACAGGTGAGACGGGATATCACAGGCGCACCCAGGATAGGTGTTGTCCCGCCAGGTGCCGCCGATATCGGTGGCCTTTTCCAGGATGATGAAGTCAACGCCCTGCTTCTGCAGCGCGATCGCCATGCCCAAACCGGAGAACCCGGTCCCGATGATGACGACACGGCTGTGCTTCGGCGGCGCCTGCGGTTTTTCGGCCGGGTCGGTGGCCGGTGAGACGACATCAGTCATGGTGAGTCTTTCCTGTTGTGCCCGATATAGGTCGGCGCGCGCCGACTGCAATGCAGATACCCAGTACCCGAGGTGCAAATACCCAGTACCGGTGGTATCAGATAAGCCGAGTGTCGCCGATCAATTCGGCGATGTCAACGTCGCTTGGCTCAGGTCAGGACAGCGTCGCCGGCATGGCGTCGTGGATGGGCTTGTCCGGATCCAGCACGATGCCGAGCGTTTCGGCGGTGCCGACGATCACACCCATCATGATGGTCGTGAGCTGATTGACGAACTGCTCCCGTGTCATGGCACGCGAACTGTCCGGCTCTGGGCCGAGCCACCACTCAGTGGCCGAGGCCGCGCAGCCGAAGGCCGAGAATGCGGCCAGCTCGAACGCGGCGGCATTGAGCTCCATGTCGCGGAGTTCATTGTTGAACATGTCGGCCATAGTCAGCGTGATCGCCCGGCCTTCGTTGAGCGTCCGCACTGTCGCCTTGGACTGAGCGTTGGAACTGGCGCCCTGGATGAACACCCGCACCACGTTGGGATGCTCGTCGAGCAGGCTGACGAACTCCTCGACCGCACGCCGGATGACCTGCCGAGCCGAGTCGGTGGCCAGGTTGATCGACGGGAAGATCGCCGCCCACAGCATGTCCCGTAGCCGTTCCCCGATGGCCAGGAACAAATCGGACTTGTCGGCGAAATGCCGGTAGATCTTGGGCTTGGCAGTGCCGGCCTCTTCGGCGATCTCCCGCACACTCAATTCCGGCCCCAAACGGTCGATGGCACGGAAAGCCGCGTCGACGATCTCACTGCGCACCTTCTTGCGGTGTTCGCGCCACCGCTCGCTGCGCGCGTCGACTTTGCCCCCAGGCTTCGGACTGGGGTGGGGCAAAGACGGCCGAGGCATTCTCACCACGTGTTGCACCTTACCGCTTAGGAGCCGCTGACCTGGGCAGACCGCGTACCCGCGACGACATGTCGCCAGCACTCACGGCATCACGGCGATAAACGCAGCACTTCGCTCGGGGAGCGGCCGAACTCGCGCCGGTAGTCGGCGGCAAACCGGCCGAGATTGCCGAAGCCCCACCGGTACGCGACGGCCGCAACGGTTGTCCCGTCCTCAATCGAGGATTGCCGCAGCTCCGCGTGTGCTTGGGCGAGACGAATCGACTTCAGATACGCCATTGGTGTGGTGTCTAAGTGCCTACGAAAAGCTTCCTGGAGGGCACGCGTGCTCAGCCGGGCAGCGGCCGCCACATCCCGGATCCGCACATCCTCGGCCACGGAGTCCTCGAGGTAGGCGATGGCACGACGGACGGCCGGCGGCCTGACCTCGCCACTCGATCCCGCCGGTGGAAATGCCCCTGGGTATGCCTCGACGATGCTGGCCACAAGCGTCCGACGCATCTGTTCGCGCAGTAACGCACCGGATGTCAGGAGTCCGTTCGGCCCGGCATTGCGGAGCAGGAAATGCATGACCTTCGCCACCGCGACGCTCCCCGGCTTCGACGGACGCCAGCTCAACGGAAATCGGACAGCACCTGATCCTCCCGCCCCGGTGAACTCGGCAACCGCGGTCTCGAAATCGCTGCGCGCAATCCGCACATGAAAAAGGTTGCAGTTCTCTTCCCAGCGCAGCCGGTACGCCGTGTGCGCGTCCAGGACGACGTGTTCGCCTGGCAACAGCAGCCGGTCCCCACTGTCAGCACGGACGGCCAGCCGCCCGGCGATCTGCTGGGACACCAAGACGAAGTCGTCAAACGTCGACGAATCCAGCGAGGTGATGGCGGGACCAAACGACAACGAGTAGACACCGAGCCCAGGTGCGCCGCCCTCGGCATGGCGGGCGCGGAAGGTCGACGGGCCGCCGCGGACGGTGAGGCGGTGGGGGCAGTAGACCGCCGCAATCCGGCTTCGAGCTTCGTGTGGATCGGAGGTGTCGGTCCGGATGCGAAGACCCTCGATCATGAGGCCACGACCCTCTCACGAATCTCGACGG
The DNA here is from genome assembly GCF_001673315.1 of Mycobacterium asiaticum. GTDB lineage: Bacteria > Actinomycetota > Actinomycetes > Mycobacteriales > Mycobacteriaceae > Mycobacterium > Mycobacterium asiaticum_B. The sequence goes on from NZ_LZLQ01000080.1 coordinate 112,234, forward strand.
CCGTCTCCAGCATCTGGCTGGTGCTGCGGAACCAGTCCTGCAGATTGAGGTCCACGATGAGCTCGTCAGCACCGGCGTCCGCGGCGGTTGCCACATCTTCTATGACTTGATCCAGGGTGCCGACGAACGCCGCCCGACCAGGGCCCGCCGGACGGTCGGTGAAAGTCACGTTTCCGACGACGATCATCTGCATGCGGCTTGCGTCCCGGCCATATTCCGCAGCCAGTTGCCGGATTCGGTCCCAGCCGGCGCGCAGTTCCGCGGCTCCGGCCGGCCCCGGTGCCGTCAGGAGCGGGAGCCAGCCGTCGGCACGCTTGGCGATACGCTGCACGGCCCTGGGGGTGGTGTTGCGGCCCAGATTGTTGCCGCCTCCGGCCAACAGGACTGGGATCTTCGAAACCGGCTTGGGCAACACCGAGGCGTTGTCGATTACGACGCGAGGCCCCCGGAAAGTCACCGGGTCCGCTGCCCAGACGGCGTCGAAGACGTCCAGCGTCTCGTCCAGGAATCGACCGCGGTCCGCCCGGGAGGCGCCGGTGGCCTGCAGTTCATCGGTGGCCCAGCCGGTCCCCATGCCTGCGATGACGCGACCGCCGCTGATCCGATCCAACGTGGCCAGGGTCTTCGCGAGTTGTACTGGCGTGTGGAGGGCAGCGACCAGAACGGATGTACCCAGCCGTACCTTTTCAGTTACCACCGCCGCCGCGGTCAGGACGGTCAGGGGGTCGGCGGCCTGTCGTGAATGTTCCGGCCACGGCGCGCTCGACCCGGCATAGGGTTCCAGGGGCGACTCTGGGAAGAGCAGGCGTTCGTATGTCCACAGACTGGCGTATCCCGCCGCTTCGGCCGTCCTGGCTACTTCTGCCACGTCGTGTTGTAGGTCGACTCCCAATCTCTGGGGCACCCGCAGTCCGAGTCTCATTCCAGACCTTCCATCTAGTCGTGAAGTTCGGCCGAGATAACAACGCCCCCGTGTCGCGAATGCCGTTGCAACGGCGATGCGTCCGTTTCTGTGGCATAGATGGCTCATCGCAAGAACTCGACCGCACGCCGCCGCGGCGTTGCACCCGTCATGGGAACCGTGATCTCGCCTGACGGCACTGCGATCGGCTATGAATCCGTCGGCACCGGTCCGCCCATGCTGCTCGTGCACGGCAGTACCGGCACCCGCGCTCGTTGGTCTGCGGTGATGCCGGCGCTCGCGCAGCGCTACACCGTTTACGCGATGGACCGTCGCGGTCGGGGGCTGAGCACAACCGAGGCGAAGCCCTACAGCCTGGCCAGGGAAGCTGAAGACGTCGCGGCAGTCGCCGAAGCGGCGGGCGGAAATGTCTACGTTCTCGGGCATTCCTACGGGGCGTTGGCGGTCCTGGAAGCCAGCCTGATCGCACACGCCTTCCGCCGGATGATGCTTTACGAGCCGCCGATACCGACACCGGGCCTCGACATCGCCTCTGCCGATAGCATTGCACGGATCACCACGATGTCCGACCCGCGGCAAGTCCTTGAAGTGTTCTACCGCGAAACACTGCAGCTACCCCATTCGGACGTGAAAGACCTTGCCAGTCACGAGTTTTCGTATGTCGCCGACTCGATCCGACACACCGCGGGCCGCGAACTCGCACAAGCCAGCGTTTACCGCGTCACCGAACGGCACGCCAAGATCTGTGTCCCGGTCCGGATGTTGCTCGGCAGTGAGAGCCCCGCGTATTTGCGGGCGGCCACCGCAGCGCTTGCCGACTGCATCCCGGGGGCCACGATCGTAACTCTAGGAGGCCAGGGACATCAGGCGATCGATTACGACCCAGAGCAGTTCGTACGCGCGGTACTGGATTTCGACCCTGACCGCGGCTAATCGGCGTTGGCGAAGGTGACGACCGTCTTGCCGCGGTTGCGACGCGCCGGGTCGAACGCCGAGGGCGCTTCGGCCAGTGCGCAGGTCGCTCCGATGGTCGGGCGCAGGCGGCCGTCGCGCAGCCTGCGTTCCACCGCGGCGAGACCCGCCCGATCGGGTTCGACGACGAAGAACAGCGCTCGTCCGTGCTCCGGTTGAACCTGCGGCGGTTCGGCAACGGTGATTAGCGCACCGCCGGGCCGCACCAATCCCGCTGAGCGCCGGAGGATTTCACCGCCGATCACATCGAATACCACATCGACGGCGCCGGCATCCTCGAGGTGATCTTGGTCGAGATCGAGGAAACTGTCAGCCCCGAGACCCAGCACGGAGTCCCTGTGTTCACTGCGGCCGCTGCCGATCACGCGTGCTCCGGCGTCGCGAGCGAGTTGCACGGCAAACGACCCGACGGCGCCTGCCGCGCCATGAATCAGCACGGTTTGGCCGGCGATCACGTGTGCGTGGTCGAACAGTGCCTGCCAGGCGGTGAGTCCCGGCATCGCTGACGCGGCGGCGATGGTGTGGTCAACCTGCGCCGACAATGGTGCGAGATTGCGGGCCTCCACCGCTACGTATTCCGCGAGCGAACCGTCGCGAGCCCAGTCGGTGAGACCGAAAACCCGTTGACCGATGGTCAGTCCTGTTGTCCCATAACCCAGCTCGGCGATGACTCCCGAGACTTCGTGGCCCGGGATACTTGGGATCCGGTCGCGCCCCGCCCGATCGGTCCATGTGGCCGGCCAGTCGAGTTCACCCGGAGTGAAGCTGGCGGCATGGACCCGAACAATGACGTCGTTTTCCGCGGCGTGCGGGTAGGACATCTCGACCAGAGAGAGGCCACGGAAACCGGCATCGCGGTCACGTACGGTAATCGCTTGCATCACGACCGTCACCCCTAGTCAGACTCCTCGTCCGGATACCGTCACTCAAGCCTGCACCGGTGCAGTGCGATTCACCAATGGCTCTTTGGCCGTCCTGTCCACGGATTGCGACACATTGCTCCCGGCGTTAATGCACGCCCGCATACTCGGCCGCCGCCACGTGTCGTCGGGTGTTCACGCGCGCTGGTCGGGCTCGGATCAGCCGGGGCCACCAAAAGAACGGTCCAAGCAGGCGGGCGATGGCGGGTGTGATGAACGATCGGACGATGAGGGTGTCGAGCAGCAGGCCGATGCCGATCGTGGATCCCCTCTCGCCCACCGAGATCAATTTGCCGGAGACCATTGCCATCATCGTGACGGCAAAGACCAGACCCGCGGTGGTGACCACTTTCCCGGAATTGGCGACCGCTCTGATCAGACCGGTGTTCAGACCCGCCTTGCTTTCCTCGAGGTAACGCGCGATGAGCAGCAGGTTGTAGTCCGAGCCGACCGCCACCAGGATGATGAAGGTCAACGGCAGCCCCAGCCAGCTCATTGGTATGCCGAGCATGTGCTGCCAGATCAGGACCGACAGGCCGAACGCTCCCGAATACGAGAACGCCACGGTTCCGATGATGACCAACGCCGCGATCACGCTCCTGGTGATGAGCAGCATCACCAGGAAGATCAACGCGAATGCGGCTGTGGCCGCGATCATCAGGTCCGTTTTGGCTGCATCCTGGATGTCCCAGTAGGTCGTTGCGGCGCCGCCCAGATACACGCGCGCACCGCCGAGCGTGGTGCCCTTCAACGCCTCCTCGGCAGCGGGCAGGTAGACCTGGTCGTGGTGGATGCCCTGAGCTGTCAGTGCTTCCCCGTCGTGGTAGATCATGTATCGAGCAGCTTTGCCGTCCGGGGACATGAAGAATTTCAGGTCGATCTGAAATGACGGGTTCTCGAACGCATCTGGCGGTAGGTAGAAGAACTCGTCATTCTTCGAACTGTCGAACGCGTTGCCCAGGTCCATCATTTGACGGCTCAGTGCATCCAATTCAGCCAACTGAGGCTCTATCGTGCTGTGCTCGGCCAGGACGATTCGGCGGAGTTCGGCGAGCTGGTCGGCGTTGCGGCCGAGGAGTTCCACGAGTTGCGGCGTCACCGCTTCCTGGATCAGGGCAGCTTTCAGATTCTGATCCAGTTGCTCATCGAGCTGGTCGACCTTGTCGGTCGCGTCGAACAGCGAACGCAGCGACCAGCAGACCGGAATGTCGAAACAATGTTTCTCCCAGTAGAAATAGCTCCGGATCGGGCGCCAGACATCGTCGAAGTCGGCGATGTTGTCCCGCAACGCATCCGTGACATCTTTCATGCCCCGGGCGGCTTCGGCGGCGATGTGTGCCGCGCCGGCCTGTTGCGATGCCAGGTCCTGCTGATGACGCGTCAGGGCCATCATCCGGTCCGTGATATTGGCCATGCCCGTCAGCCGGGTGTTGAGGTCGGTGAGGAACGGCAGGAGTTCCTTGATTTTCGATCCCATCGTGCCCATCGTGTAGGTGAACGACGAATGCTCGAGCGGAGTCCCCAGGGGCCGGGTGACGCTCTGAACCAATCCCACCCCTGGAGTGTGAAATACCGTGCGCGCCACCCGATCCAGTGCAATCATGTCAGTGCTGTTACGCATGTCGTGATCGGATTCGATCATGAGCATATCGCCGTTCAACCTGCTGACCGGGAAGTGCCTGTCGCTTGCGGCATAGCCTTGCTTGGACGGGCTGTCATCAGAGATGTAGATCCGGTCGTCGTAATTGGGACGGTAGGTGGGAAGCGTCAGCGATCCCACGAGCACGACTACGCAACTCGCCAACAGGACTCGGCCCGGCCACCGGACGGACATTGTGCCGACCTTGCGCCAAATTCCCGGGCCGGCTACATGTTTCGGTTCGAACACGCCCATCCGGCTGCCCAATGCCAACACCGCTGGCCCGAAGGTCAGAGCAGCCGCGACGGCGGTGAGCATGGCCACCGCACAGGGAATCCCGCAGGTATTGAAGTAATTGAGTCGGGTGAACTTGAGACAGAACGTGGCGCCGGCGACCGCAAGACCCGATCCGAGAACGACGTGGGATACGCCGTTCACAGCGGAATAGTAGGCGGTTTCCCGGCTTTCACCCGCGTTCCGTGCCTCGTGGTAGCGGCCGACCAGAAAGATGGCGTAGTCGGTACCCGCTCCCAGGATCAGAGACACCAGAAGATTGGACGCGAACTCGGAAATCTCAATGACGTTGTGGAAGACGAGGAAAGAGACGATGCCCCGCCCGCAGTTCAATTCCAACATCACCATGAACAGGACGAGCAATGCGGTTTTGATCGAGCGATAAACGGCCAACAGCATCAACGTAATGAGGACGATGGTGACGAACATGATGGTGATCAGGCTCTCGTTACCGGCTTGGAGCATGTCCGCCGACAGCGGAGCGGAACCCGAAACGTAGACCCTCAGCCCTGGCGGGGCGTTGTCCTGCGAGACCAAGTCGCGGACCGCCCTGATCGATTCATCCGATAGTGCCGAGCCAAGATTGCCTGCCGTCCGGACCAGCGTGTACGACGCCTTTCCGTCATTGCTCTGCACGCCGGCAGCGGTCGTTCCTTGGCCCCACAGGTTCATGACATATTGAACATGCTTGTCGCGCTGCAGCTTTGCCACCAATTCGTCGTAAAAACGGTGGTCTGCTTCACCCAGTTTGTGTTCGCCCTCCAAGACGACCATTACCAAGCTGTTGCTGTTCGACTCCTTGAACACTTCCCCGATGTGGATGAGTGCCTGTGCTGATGGCGCGTCGACCGGAACGAGCGGACCTCGGCCTGCCTCGGTAACGGGTTCCAGCTGCGGAACGACCACGTTGACGACAACCATGAGCGCGATCCACCCCAGGACCACAGGCACGGCGAACTTACGGATGGTGCGCGCAACAAACGATCTGTGCTGCTCGCTGGTGGTGACGCTGTTGTGTTTCACGCAGACAGCACCTGACACCAGACGCCGGCATGCTCACCCGTCGCCGTGTGTTCGGAACGCACCTGGCCGTCTACCGCGATTCGGCAGCCGATGCTTCCTCCCGCCACCTGCGCGGTGACGTCGGCCGTAGCCGTCGTCAGCACCGTTACTTCCGTGTGAGTCCAGGGCAACGACGCGAGGTCAATCGCCACAGGGTGAGAATTCACGTCCCAGTAGCTCACCCGCCCCCACCCGGCCAGATCGCCGAAGATGTCGTATTCGATGCGCTTGGGATTGAACTGAGCTATGGCGAATTTGTTGCCCGGACTCCGAGTTCGGTCTTGTGCGCCGAATATCCCGTGTGCGGAGTGGATGGTGGATCCCGCCAGGACCGCGACGGCGACGACTAGCGTGGGCAACCAGACCCTGTTGACCAGTCGCCGACGTATGGAAACATTCATTGGTGTTGTCGCCCTTTGTGCTAGAGGCATGCGGCAGCCTGATGCCAATGACCTCTGCTGAGATGAATGAATAGGTCTTCGGTGCTCGAGGCAGCGACGTCGCGGATTAACGCAACGCGCTGCGCGACGCGACTAATGCGTCAATCTGAGTCAATGCAGCCGAGGGCTAGTCACGGGAATTGATCCTTCTGCTCTGGGTGATTCGTCGATGGCGTCTGAACGCGTCGCCTTCGCCGCTTTCCCTGCAAAGCTAGGGACTCAGCCGCTGCGGGTCTACCCAGATAGCGCGGCGGATGGCCGGAAAACGCGGTCAGGAAGCCACCGCGCCTCAGACGCACCGAGAGTGAATCTCACGACGCGGCACGACCGGGCACGACGCGACACGCCGCGCCACCGTCGCCCAATTCACTCGCCAGGCGTCAGAGCATGCAGGACACGCAGCCCTCGACCTCGGTTCCTTCCAGAGCCATCTGGCGCAGCCGGATGTAGTACAGCGTCTTGATTCCCTTGCGCCAGGCGTAGATCTGCGCCTTGTTCACGTCACGCGTGGTGGCGGTGTCCTTGAAGAACAACGTCAGTGACAGTCCCTGATCCACGTGTTGGGTGGCTGCCGCGTAGGTGTCGATGATCTTCTCGTAACCGATCTCGTACGCGTCCTGGTAATACTCCAGGTTGTCGTTGGTCATGTAGGGCGCCGGGTAGTAGACGCGGCCGATCTTGCCTTCCTTGCGGATCTCCACCCTGGACACGATCGGGTGGATCGACGATGTCGAGTGGTTGATGTAGGAAATCGACCCGGTCGGCGGCACGGCCTGCAGGTTCTGGTTGTAGATGCCGTGCGCCTGCACCGATTCCTTCAACCGTTTCCAGTCGTCCTGGTTGGGAATCCGGATGCCGGCGTCGGCGAACATCTGGCGCACCTTGTCGGTTGCAGGCTGCCAGACCTCATCGGTGTACTTGTCGAAGAACTCCCCCGAGGCGTACTTGGACCGCTCGAAGCCCTTGAAGTGCGAACCGCGTTCGATCGCAATGCGATTCGAAGCTCGAAGCGCGTGATAGAGCACCGTGTAGAAGTAGATGTTGGTGAAGTCGATGCCCTCTTCGGAGCCGTAGAAGACACCCTCGCGAGCCAGATATCCGTGCAGATTCATCTGCCCCAGCCCGATTGCGTGAGAGTCGTTGTTTCCCTGCTCAATTGAGGGTACCGAGGTGATGTGGGTCTGATCGCTCACGGCGGTCAGCGCGCGGATCGCCACCTCGATGGTCTGGGCGAAGTCCGGCGAGTCCATCGTCTTGGCGATGTTGAGCGACCCCAGGTTGCACGAGATGTCTTTACCCACTTTGGCATACGACAGGTCTTCGTTGAACAACGACGGGGTGGAGACCTGCAGGATCTCCGAGCACAGGTTGGAGTGGGTGATCTTGCCTTCAATAGGATTAGCCCGGTTCACCGTGTCCTCGAACATGATGTAGGGATAACCGGACTCGAACTGCAACTCGGCAAGTGTCTGGAAGAACTCTCGCGCCTTGATCTTGGTCTTGCGGATGCGAGCGTCGTCGACCATCTCGTAGTACTTCTCAGTGACCGAGATGTCGGCGAATGCCATACCGTAGACGCGTTCGACGTCGTACGGCGAGAACAGATACATGTCCTCGTTCTTCTTGGCCAGCTCGAACGTGATGTCCGGAATCACCACACCCAGACTCAGCGTCTTGATTCGGATCTTCTCGTCGGCGTTTTCCCGCTTGGTGTCCAGGAAGCGGTAGATGTCCGGGTGGTGGGCGTTGAGGTACACGGCTCCGGCGCCCTGACGCGCGCCCAACTGGTTGGCGTAGGAGAAAGAGTCCTCGAGCAGCTTCATGATCGGGATGACGCCCGAGGACTGGTTCTCGATGTTCTTGATCGGTGCGCCGTGCTCGCGAATATTGGTCAGCAGCAACGCAACTCCGCCGCCGCGCTTGGACAACTGCAGAGCGGAGTTGATCGAGCGCCCGATCGACTCCATGTTGTCCTCGATGCGCAACAGGAAGCACGAAACCGGCTCGCCGCGCTGCTTCTTGCCGGAGTTCAGGAAGGTCGGGGTGGCTGGTTGGAACCGGCCGTCAATGATCTCGTCCACCAGCTTCTCGGCCAGGGCAGTGTCACCGGCCGCAAGGGTGAGCGAGACCATGACGACACGGTCCTCGAAGCGCTCCAGGTAGCGCTTCCCGTCGAAGGTCTTCAGCGTGTAGGAGGTGTAGTACTTGAACGCGCCGAGGAATGTCGGGAAGCGGAACTTCTTGGCGTAAGCCCGATCCAGCAGCGTCTTGACGAAGTTTCGCGAGTACTGGTCCAGCACCTCACGCTCGTAGTAGTTCTCCCGGATCAGGTAGTCGAGCTTCTCGTCCTGATTGTGGAAGAAGACGGTGTTCTGGTTGACGTGCTCCAGGAAGTACTGGCGCGCCGCGAGCACATCCTTGTCGAACTGAATCTTGCCTTCGGCGTCGTACAGATTCAGCATCGCGTTGAGCGCGTGGTAGTCCGTTTCGCTCTGCAACACGTGCGAGCCGGTGGTTACAGGCTCTGCAGTGACGGTTGGTGGCACGTCTGTTCCTTCCAGAATTGGGCCAGGCCCGCGCGGACAGCGGCGACGTCGTCCTCGGTGCCCATGAGTTCGAAGCGGTAGAGGTACGGAACGCCGCACTTGCGGGACACCACGTTGCCCGCGTAGGCGAATTCGGCACCGAAGTTGTTGTTGCCCGCAGCGATGACGCCACGGATCAGCGAGCGGTTGTGCTCGTTGTTCAAGAAAGCGATGACCTGCTTGGGGACGTAGCCGCCATCGTTGATGTTCGGCGTGGCCCGCCCGCCGCCGTACGTCGGCAACACCAACACGTACGGTTCGTCGACCGTTATGCGTTCATGCAGCGGGATGCGTGTGGCGGGAACACCCAGCTTCTGCACGAAGCGGTGGGTGTTCTCCGACACCGACGAGAAATAGACCAGTGACGATCGCGAGCCCGGTTCGGCCGCGCGAAGCGGGTCGTCACCCATCCAATCCAGGTTGCGTCCCATAACGTCCATGGCACCGCAACCTCCTTACTTGCTTGACTACCGCTAAGCGCTCATCGCCGCTTCGGCGAGAGCTTTGATGCGGTCGGGCCGGAAACCGGACCAGTGGTCGTTGTCTGCCACGACGACAGGCGCCTGCAGATACCCGAGTGCCATCACGTAGTCCCGCGCTTCGGAATCCAGCGTGATGTCGACCTTCTGGTAGGCGACACCCTGCTTGTCCAGCGCCTTGTAGGTGGCAACGCACTGCACGCACGCGGGCTTGGAGTAGACGGTAATGGTCATGGGCGTACCGCTCCTTTGCGGAAGTGGGGACAACAAGAACGACTGGCAACAACTCTGGTGACACATCAGCACTAAGTTCAGCGACCCGGCAGGCCCCCAGATTCCCGGCTGGCGGTACCAACACGCTCGATTTGGTAACACCAATTCTGGGAAGTTCATCGGACCCGGTGGGGCCTGGTGAACCTGGGATCTGCCGGTGCTCAAACACTACACCTAGGGGGTGACGACGAGAAGAGATACAACATGTTCTGAATAACATTTCTGAAATTCCCTGGTCGTAAGCGTGTCGCCGGTGCCGCTTCGGCGTGTCGCAGATCACAACTTGCGCGGTAGGTGTACATGGCGTCTGGTTTAGCACTCGCCACCGACAAATCCGCCCGCAACCGATGTGCGCGTCAACGCCAGCAAAGCCGCCGGCAAGGTCGCCGACGGCTTTGACTAGAGACTTTATGACCGGGATGCCGCCGAGTGGCGACATGCGTTGACGGGTTCAGCCGACCTCTGCCGCGAGCTTGCCGACGACCTCTCGCACCGCTTCGGACAGTTCGGCGCTCGCCGCGGGCGCGCTGCCCTGCAAGGTTCGGAACGGCACCGAGAGTTTGATTCCCTCGACAACCCGGGCACCGGCGATGCCGAACGATTTGCGGGTGTCGTCGTGCGCCCAGACGCCGCCGTATTGGCCCAGCGAGCCGCCGATCACCGCCAGTGGTTTGCCCCTGACCGCGCTCTCACCGAACGGCCGGGACAACCAGTCGATCGCGTTTTTCAGCACCGCGGGGATGGTTCCGTTGTTCTCGGGCGTGACCACCAGGGTGGCGTCGGCTTCGCTTACCGCCGAACGCAACGCCGTGACAGCCGGCGGTTCCTCGACTTGCGTGCCGACCCCAGGGTCAAGGTCTTCGTTATAGAAAGGCACGTCCCCCAGCCCTTCGAACACCCTGACCGTGACGCCCGCCGGCGCTACCTGGGCCGCAAGTTCGGCGATCTGGCGGTTGATCGAGCTTGCTCGCAAGCTTCCCACCAACACCAGGATCTTGGTTTCGGTCACGTTTCGCGGTCCTTTCGACTGTTAGCGAACATCTTCGCACGGCACAACCGGACTATAGTCCGTTTCATTCCCGCGGAGTTAAAGTGCATACGTGAGCGAAATCGAGCGCGCGGGCGAGTTGGGCGTGCCCGCGGCCGGGATCGGTCTGCACGAGGGCGCTCCTCCCGAGCGCAGTGACGCCGCGCGCAACCGGGCGTTGCTTCTGGACGCAGCGCGGCACCTGGTCACTGAACGCGGCGCCAAGGCGGTCACCACCGATGACATCGCGGCCGCCGCCGGTGTCGGCAAGGGAACCTTGTTCCGCCGATTCGGCAGCCGGGCCGGCTTGATGATGGTGCTGCTCGATGAGGACGAAAAGGCGTTCCAGCAGGCCTTCCTGTTCGGACCGCCACCGCTGGGCCCCGACGCGCCCCCGATCGATCGGCTGGTCGCTTTCGGGCGGGAGCGGATTTGCTTCGTGCATACCCACCATGAACTGCTGTCGGCCGGCAACCGCGATCCGCACCGCCGCCACGTCGGCGCGGCAGTCGTTCAGCGCCGCCACATACGGGTGCTGATGCAGTCGGCGCGCAGCACTGGCGATTTGGATGTCCAGGCCGATGCGTTGCTAGCGCTGCTCGATGTCGACTATGTGGAGCATCAACTCACCCAGGGCGGCCACAACCCGCAAACGCTCGGCGATGCGTGGGAGAGCCTGGTCCGCAAGTTGTGCGGAAAGTGAGTCACATCCTGCACGTCGACCTCGACCAGTTTCTGGCTTCGGTGGAGTTGCGGCGTCATCCCGAACTGGTCGGGCGGCCGGTCATTGTCGGGGGCAATGGCGATCCGACCGAACCGCGCAAGGTAGTCACCTGCGCCTCCTACGAGGCGCGCGAGTTCGGAGTCCACGCGGGCATGCCGATGCGCGCCGCCGCCCGGCGCTGTCCGGGCGCCACCTTCCTGCCCTCGGACACCGCCGCCTACGACGCCGCTTCTGATCAGGTCATGGGGTTGTTGCGCGACCTCGGGCATCCCGTCGAGGTGTGGGGCTGGGACGAAGCGTACGTCGGACTCGCCGAAGGGAACCCGGTCGAACTCGCTGAACAGATCCGTACCGTCATTTCGACCGAAACCGGACTCTCCTGCTCGGTGGGTATCAGCGACAACAAACAGCGCGCCAAGATCGCAACCGGCTTTGCCAAACCGGCCGGAGTATTCCAACTCACCGACGCCAACTGGATGAGCCAGATGGCCGACCGCCCGGTGGACGCACTGTGGGGAGTCGGTCCGAAAACCGCGAAGAAGCTTGCTGCGCAAGGCATTACTACCGTGTGGGAGCTGGCGCACACCCACGGCGAATTGCTGACAGCGACATTCGGCCCGCGTACCGGGCTGTGGCTGCTGCTACTCGCCAAGGGCGGCGGCGATACCGGAATCAGCGCCGAGCCTTGGCTGCCGCGCTCCCGCAGCCACGTCGTCACGTTTGCCCGCGACCTCACCGAGCGATCCGAAATGAACGCTGCGGTAACGGAATTGGGTCGACGCGCCCTTGCCGAGGTGGTGGCATCGGCGCGAACCGTCACCCGGGTGGCGGTCACAGTGCGCACCGCGACGTTCTACACCCGCACCAAGATCCGCAAGCTCGACGCGCCGACCATCGACGGCGACGTCATCACCGACGCCGCCCTGCGGATCCTCGACCTGTTCGAATTGGACCGCCCCATCCGACTACTCGGGGTGCGCCTGGAACTGGAAATGCCCGATCAGCGCTGAAGTTGCGGCGGCCCGGGTCGCAGCGCGCGGGTGAAGATGGCGTTGACCTGGCGCATAGCCACGCTGTAAGGCCACCACGCCAGCCGCTTGAACGCGTAGAGCGCGCGGATGTCCTGCGAGGTGTAGATCAGGTATCTGTTTTTCGCGACGCCGGCCAGGATTTTCTCGGCGGCCCGTTCCGGCGAGACGGCGTGACCGCTGAACCGGTCGACCCAGCGGGCAACGTGCGGATCGTTTCGGTCCACCCCGGCGATCTCGACGGTGTTTACCAGCGGGGTCTTCACCGCGCCGGGTACCACCACGGACACGCCGATGCGGTGCCGGGCGAGGTCGAAGCGCAGCACTTCGGAAAGCCCACGTAGACCGTACTTGCTCGCGCTGTAGGCGGCATGCCAGGGCAGGGCGACCAGTCCGGCGGCCGAGGACACGTTCACCACGTGGCCACCCCGCCGCGCGGCGACCATATGCGGAACAAACGACTCGATGACGTGGATCGGGCCCATCAGATTAATCTGCACCATCTTGGTCCACTGCTCATGGCTCAACCGGTCGACGGTCCCCCATGCCGATACACCAGCGATGTTGAGGACCACGTCCATGCTGGGCTGGGTGGCGTGGATGTCGGCCGCGAACGCGGCCACCTGCGCATAGTCGGATATGTCCAGTACCCGGTGCGCGGGCACTTCCGCGCCCAGCGCTCGCGCGTCGGCCACCGTCTGCGCCAGTCCGTCCTCGTCACGGTCGGTCAGATAGAGCTCCGCGCCCTGCGCAGCCAGTCGTAACGCGGTCGCGCGGCCAATGCCGCTCGCCGCACCCGTGACGAAACACCGCTTGCCTGCGAAATACCGCCTCGATCCGTTCTGCGCCATGGACGTGACGATACCGCCGGTAACGGCTCCGCCTAGCGCGACGGGCCACCCCACAGCGCGTGTAGCCACAACTGCTCCAGCACCCGCACGCGACGGTCCGCGTCATGGTCGCGACCTGCCAATAATGGGTCGCCGGTGAGCGACAGCGCAGTGGTTCCTGCCAAGGTGCGGATCAGCGTCGGAAGGTCATCGCTAATCGGTTGCGCGGTCCCAGCCTTTACTTCGGCATCGACGATGGTCACGATCTGACCGAGCACCACCTCGAACTGCTGCTCGAGGATCTCGCGAATCTCGATGTCGGTGTGGCGAGCCGCATTACAGGCGTTCATCAGCGGGTCGTTATGCGCGTACACGACCGCGGCACTGCCGACCATGCGCGTGGCGAACTGCTGCGGCGACTCGCCGGGTTGGCGGGGAGCGAAGTACTGCGTGAGCTCTTCGAGTTCTTCGGTGACCTCCGCCAGGATCGACGCCAGCACCGAGTACTTGGAGTCGAAGTAGAAGTAGAAACCCGAGCGCGCCACCCCGGCCCGCGTGCTGATGGTGCTGACCGACAGTTCCGAGAATGGGCGCTCCTGCAGAAGTTGACGAACCGCCTGCATGATCGCCTGTCGGTGTTTGTCGCCGCGCCGACGGAAGGCCTGCCCACCGTGGTCCTGCCGCGCCGCGTTGCTGTTCACCTGACCATTGCACCACGCCGCGCGAAGGAAACTTGACAGGCGTCAAGTTCATCCCCAAGGATAGGTGTTAGTGACGGCGGCCACAGCCGGTTAGAGGAGCATGTCAATGGCGACAACCAGGGCAACGATCAGCACACCCGCGTATCTCCTTGATCAAGCGCAGCGACGGTTGATCCCGTCGATCAACAACATTCCCGGCATGGGCCTGGTCGAGCGCCGGCTGCGCAACACCGAGTTCCCGGAGCGCAGACTCGCCGAGCCTCCGCCGGGCAGTGGGCTCAAGCCGGTCGTCGGCGACCGCGGCCTGCCCATCCTCGGCCACATGATCGAGATGCTGCGCGGCGGACCGGAGTACCTGGCGTTCTTGTACGAGACCAAGGGTCCGCTCGTCTTCGGCGACTCCCCCATCCTGCCGTTCGTCGCGGCACTCGGCCCCGATGCCGCCCAGGTGATCTACTCCAACCGCAACAAGGACTACTCGCAGCAGGGTTGGACCCCGGTGATCGGCGCGTTCTTCCACCGCGGTCTGATGCTGCTGGACTTCGAAGAGCACCTGTTCCACCGGCGCATCATGCAGGAAGCGTTCATCCGGTCTCGGCTCGTGGGGTACGTCGAGCAGATGGACAAGGTCGTGTCACAGGTGGTCGCCAATGACTGGGTGACCGACGACTCCCGCTTCCTGCTGTATCCCGCGATGAAGGAGCTCACCCTCGATATCGCCTCGATGGTGTTCATGGGCCACGAGCCCGGTACCGACCGCGAACTGGTGACAAAGGTGAACAAGGCCTTCACCATGACGGTCCGTGCCGGCAATGCGGTGATTCGCACGGGTGTCCCACCATTCACCTGGTGGCGTGGGCTCAGGGCGCGGCAACTGCTCGAGGAATATTTCGCTGCACGAGTCAAGGAGCAACGCGGCAAGAAGGGCAACGACCTGCTGAGTGTGCTGTGCCAGACCGAGGACGAGGACGGCAACAGCTTTTCCGACGAGGACATCGTCAACCACATGATCTTCTTGATGATGGCCGCGCACGACACCTCCACCACTACGGCAACCAACATGGCCTACGAATTGGCCGCCCACCCCGAATGGCAACAACGCTGCCGTGACGAGTCCGACCGTCTAGGTGACGGACCGCTCGACATCGAGTCCCTGGAGAAGCTGGAATCACTCGACTTGGTGATGAACGAGGCGATCCGTCTGGTGTCACCGGTCCAATGGGCGATGCGACAGACGGTGCGTGATACCGAGTTGCTCGGGCACTTCATCCCCAAGGGCACCAACATCACGGCGTTTCCGGGGGTGAACCACCGGCTGCCGGAGCTGTGGACCGACCCGTTGAAGTTCGATCCCGACCGGTTCGCCGAACCGCGTAGCGAGCACAAGCGACATCGCTACGCGTTCACACCGTTCGGCGGCGGTGCGCACAAGTGCATCGGCATGACGTTCGGGCAGCTGGAGATCAAGACGATCATGCACCGGTTGCTGCGCCGGTACCGGCTGGAGTTGCCGAAGCCGGGTTATCAGGCGAAGTGGGACTACCGCGCCATCCCCATCCCGATGGACGGTATGCCCATCGTGTTGCGGCCGCTGTAGCTCATTCCGCCAATCGGTTGGCGCACGCGATCACGGCACGTAGCGCGGATTGCGTGGGGTCGTCAGACCAGCCCATCGCCCACTCGGTGCGGGCGCCATTGGTTCCGCGCAGGAACGTGACCGTCTGCTCGTCGCAGTGCATTTGGTGAAAGTTCAGTGTTTCCAACGCTATTCCGCGTTGATGCAGCATCGCGGTGAGTGCCGCGACGGGCCCGCCGGCCGCGGCGGTGGATGCGCTGATGTGATCACCTTGCGCAATGACCGCCCGGTAGTTACGGGCTTGGGGGCCAAGCCGCGAAGCTGGCCGCGGTGTGTCAGTGCACTCCCAGTGACCGATTCGAAGGGGGCCGGCGGTGGGTCCGTAAACGGCCACGAAGTTCCGCCATGACATCGCCGCGGCGAGGTCGCGCAGGCCGCGCGGCAGGGCCACGCCGAAGCGGTCGGCGAACCAGGCGTCCGCCGTCGGTCGGTGCGCCGAAGGTTGCGTTTCGGGGAGCGTCATGTGCCGGTCTTCCTGGCTCGAGGGAGCGACCGACGCGAGTAGCTTCTGACCCACCAGCGGGGGGTCGGTCTACATCAGACCCCGCTGTGGGTGCTGGCTACTACGGCACGCGCAGGAATTGGCACGAGCGGACACATTAGCGGCCGAGCAGCATCATGCGCAACTGAATTCTCTTAATCGGGATAGGGAAATGCTGCGAATTCCTCCAAAACGACGCGGGGCACAGCGGGGTGGAGTTAGCATCCCGGTAGCAGAGAAGTTTGCTAGTTGGGTCAGATCCAGCAAACGAAGGACGTGACCATGAGCGCGAAGAAGACTGGCTGTGGATCGCAGTCACTTCGGGTGGTCGTCGCGGTGCTGGCGGCGGCGCTGGCCGTCAGTTCTGCCGGTTGTGCAACCCAGCGCCAAGTGAATCCTGAGTTCGAGTACACCACCAGATAAGGTCGGCGCACCCGAATGACGTCGGGGGATCCCGCTGGGGACCACTGTTGAGACAGTCGGTTCCCAGCGGGATGGGGGTACCCGGGGGCGTTACCCCAACTTGCGCGCAGAACACGTTCACTTCTTCATGGTGTGCGCCGTCGCCGCTTTGTAGCGGCGTCCTGTGCCACTCGTCAGCAAACACGGTACGCGGACGGCTTCGCGCCTGTCGTCGGCTCGGCCCGTCGGTCTGACCTTTTCTATGGATCAAACGAGAAATGACTCGCGCGGTGCTGCACAGCGTTAACATCGCAGCGCTATTCGTTGTTGTCGGCCACGCATATGAGCGATGAGAAAGGCAGAACCATGACCACAAGCAAGCGGGTTCGGCTGCTGGGCGCTTTGATCCTCGCGGCCTTCGCGGTATTCGCGACGGGTTGCGCGAAAGATCTGCAAGGGGTGCCGGGCCCGGTTATCGGGACCCAAATACCGGAATAGTGAACTTCTCTCCGCCCGGTTCCAAGAAATTAACGGATCTGTCAGCGGAGTCACTGCGACGTGGTTAGCATCTGCAGTGCCAGGTGTCACACGGCGCAGGAGCACGACCGACCGAAGGGACGACTGATGGGCGCGACGAGGTTGACGACGAAGACCATTAAAATCGTAGGGGCTGTGCTGATTACGGCGTTCGCCGCGCTGGCGACGGGATGTGCTACTACACCGGGAGCTCCCACGACCGTGCCCGTCGGGCCCACGAACCCGATGCCGCCGGACGTGCCGAACCCGCAGTAGTTCGGCGTCCCGTTTCACAGCCACCACGACGCTGCGGCGTCGAGGTGGCGACGGATGCGGTAACGGGCCAAGCTGTCGTCGCCGGAGTCGATCGCTTCAAGAATGCGCAGGTGTGCGTGTTCGACCGCGGTGACGTCGGTCCACGTCACCTGGGCCTGCCCCGTGCTGGACCAATGCCGGCGGAACAGTTCCACGATGATCCGCAGGAACAGGTCGAGTAGCGCGTTGCCGGCCAGTTGGGCAAGCCCGACGTGGAAGCGAAACTCGTCTACGGCTGCCTTGCGCACGTCGGCACCTTCGGCGACGTGGGCCCAGTTACGCGGATCGAGGAAAGCGGCAACGGGCGGTTCGGTCCTGCGCTCGACAACCTTGGCAACGTTGTAGATCTCGATGGCGTCCCGCACGCAGCTGAGGTCTTCCCGGTTCGGCTTGCGGTACTGCAGGTAGAGGGCCATGGTGTCAATGCTGGCCTGCGCCTGGGGTTTTGCGACGATCAGTCCGCCGCCCGGCCCGCGGCGCATGTGTGCCACCGCGTGGTATTCGAGCAGTCGCACCGCTTCGCGCAGTGCCGCGCGGCTCACCCGGTACCGGCCCAGCAGCGCAGCCTCGGTGCCGAAAACCGAGCCGACCTGCCAGCCATCCGAGGCGATGTCGTCGGCGATATTGGCGGCCAGCACTTCGGCGAGCTTCCCGCGTGGGCTCGCGACGTCGGCATCCAGCCGGTTGTTCGGTGCGCTGCGCCGGGGCCGGCGCGCCGTTGGGGCCTGGTGCTTGCGCAGCAAGGAGGTGACCGCCTGCACATGGTGTTCGCTGAGTGTCTTGGCCCGCGCCGAATCGCCGGAGGTGACGGCCGCGACGATATCGGCGTGGTCACCGCGCATCTGGTGAGCCGCTTCAACGGCCTGGTCCCTGGAATCCGCACGCGACGTCCTGGCGTACCGCTTTGTCAGTCTCATCAGTACGTCGATAAACAGCTGCAGCACCGGGTTTTTGGACTGCTCGGCCAGGGCGATGTGAAACTCTTCCGGCGGCGCGGGAAGTCCGGGGCCCCATTGTTGTTCGGCCCGCAGCACCGCACGCAGTCGCTCGATCCCGGCCTCGTCGATGTGCTCGGCGGCCAGCGCGGCCGCCAACGGTTCGAGCAGCAGCCGGGCGTCGAGCAGATCGGTCAGACTGGTACCCAGGTATTCGAGGTAGATGACGACGGCCCGCGTCGCGGGGCCCGCATCAGGTGCACAGACGAGCAGCCCGCCGTTCGGGCCGCGTCGCATCCGGGCGACCTGATGGTGCTCGACGAGCCGCACGGCCTCCCTCAGCACCGATCGACTCACCTCAAAGCGTTGTTGCAGAGCGGTTTCCGATCCGAGCGATTCCCCGACCGGCCAACCGCGACGGACGACGTCGGCCTCGATGCACCGAGCGATCTGCGCGGCCCGCTTGTCCGCCCGAACGGGGACCGCCTCACTTGTCATCGCGGCTCAGCAGGTAAGCAGCATGCAGCCCGCAACGGGACCGCCGCCCACCGACACCACCCCCACCTCAGGACGGCTCGAGACTTGGCGCTCCCCCGCGTCGCCGCGCAGCTGCAAACACCCCTCGTGCAATGCCCAGTAGCCGTGCATACGACCCGCCGACAACTGGCCGCCGTAGGTGTTGAGCGGAATCTCACCGTCGCGGGCAATCCGTGCGCCGCCTTCGACGAACGGTCCCGCCTCGCCGTCGCCGCATATCCCAAGGGCTTCCAGCCAGGCCAGCGTGAGATAAGTGAAGCCGTCGTACAGCTGGGCAACGTCGAGGTCGGCGGGTCTCAGCTCGGTGCGCGACCACATCTGTGCCGTCGCATCCGACATCGCCATCTTCGGGTAGTCCGCGCGGTGGAACCAGCCGCCGGCACCGTCGGAGCCGCCGATCGCTTCGACGGCCACGGCTCGATGCGGACAATCCCGCGCGTAATCGGCGTGCGAAACAACCACCGCTATTGATCCGTCAATGGGCACATCACAATCCAGCAATCCGAACGGGGTCGACACCGGTCGGGCATTCAAGTAGTCGGCCATTGTCATCGGATCGCGGTATACCGCAAGGGGATTCAATGCGGCGTTGCGCCGGCCATTGAGGGCGATCCAGCCCAGTTGTTCCTTGGTTGTTCCATACAGTTCCATATGTCGACGGCAGTTCAGCGCCAACCAGTTGGCAGCCGAGTAAGCATGAGCCGCAAGCAGATCGTTGATGTCGTCCATGGCACCGACGGCCGGACGCTCACCCTCGGGCGCATCGAACATGCGCGCCAGCGGCGGGGCGGGCGCATTCTTTTCCTGCGGTAGGACGGTGCCACCCAGCATTTGGATGGTCCGGTAAACCACCACATGACGAGCGCGTCGCTCGGCTACGGCGCGACAGGCCGACATCACCGGACTGAGCAGACCGCCGGTGCCGAATCCGCTGCCGCAGTCGGCAGCGTCGATGTTCAACTCGGCGTTGACCTCGGCGGCCGGTGTGTCACCCAGGGTCGCGATCCCGTCGATATCGGCAGCGGTCAGGCCGGCGTCATCAATGGCAGCGCGGACCGCCTCCATGGTGAGGTCGCGCCCCGGGATCCCAGTACGACGGCCGATGCGCGAGATGCCGGTCCCGGACAGGATCGCGTCCTTTTCGAAGTACTCCATCTGCACCGTCCGTAACATCACCGCGTCGGGAACCAGGCCGAAACCAGTTTGAGCTCAATAGAGTGTACTGTATTGGTCGTGTCGGCTGATTCCACCGCTCCCCTGCTCATCGAACACTGCGCCGACTGCGCGCGCTGGGTGCATCCGTCCGCCGCCGTGTGTCGTGACTGCGGCGCCGAACTCGAGGCAAAGCCGGTGTCCGGCCGCGGGTCGGTCTTCAGCTACACGGTGAACCACCACCCGTACAACCCGGAAGTCCCGACACCATACGTCATCGCGCTGGTCGAACTCAGCGAACAGGACGGGCTGCGTATCGCGGCCAATATCGTTGACTGCGAACCTGATTCGGTGACATGCGGTATGCCCGTCGCAATCCGGGCCGAGAAAGGGACCAGCGGCGCCCCACAGTTCTCGCCTGTCTAGGGCTCCCGTTCAGCGCACGCGACAGCGCACCAGCAGGTACTCCCACTCGATAGCCGATACTTCGACCAGGTATCGATCACCGAGCGCAGCCAGTTTGGCGTCCAATTCCGCGACGCGGTCCGGCTCCCCCTCGATCCCCTTATACGCCGCAACCGTGGGTCCATAGTTAGCTTTGAAGTAGTCGCGGAAGTCCGCGCCATTCTCAAAAACGTCTACCTGCAGCATCTTTCGATCGGCGCTGAGATCAACGACCCGGTCGCCCAGCAGCTCCCGGAGGTGTTCTTCGTCCCCCCAGAGCGGCGCCGGCTGCGCACCGGGCGGCGGCGGCGCCATATACGGCTTCATGGTCGCGAACATCTGTCCGACGAAGCCTTCCGGTGTCCAGCTGATCAGTCCGATCAACCCTCCGGGGCGACACACTCGAACCAACTCGTCGGCAGCGTCCTGGTGATGCGGAGCGAACATCACACCAAGGCAGGAAAGCACGGCGTCGAATTCGTCATCGTCGAAGGGGAGCGCCTCGGCGTTGGCTTCCCGCCATTCGAGATTCGCGCCTCGCGACTCGGCGGTCTCACGCCCACGCTGCAGAAGCTCCGGGCATAAGTCGCTGGCGACTACGTCGGCACCGGCTAGCGCCGCCGGTATCGCCACGTTTCCGGACCCGGCCGCGACGTCCAATACCCGGTCACCAGCACCAATACCACTGGCCTGCACCAAAATTGGCCCGAGCGGCGCCACTAGCCGGGTGGCCAGTGCGGCGTAGTCACCCAGCGCCCAGAGTGCGCGATGCTTGCTCTCGTATCCGCGATCCGTGCTCACGGAACCATCCTGGCGCGAGCAGACGCAGAATCGCACGAAATCGGGAAGATTAGATGGAGTATGGGGGAGGTAGCCCCGAGCCCGCCCCCCCCGCGGGA
>NZ_LZLQ01000081.1 GCF_001673315.1 Mycobacterium asiaticum
TCCACCCTGGTCGCCTTGGTGGACAGTCCGGCCAGGTCCGAACCCGCGCCCGGTTCGGAAAACAGCTGGCACCAGATCATCTCGCCGCGGAAGGTCGGCGGCAGAAACCGCTGCTTCTGCTCCTCGGTGCCGAAGGCGACGATCGACGGGATGATCCAGGCCGCGATGCCGACCTGTGGCCGCTTCACCCGCCCGCTGGCGAACTCCTGGGCAATGATGATCTGCTCGACGGGATCCGACGCCCGCCCCCACGGCTTGGGTAGATATGGCAGCACCCAGCCCGCCTCGGCGATTGCCACCGCGCGTGCCGGACGGTCCATCTTCTTCAGCGCGTCGACCTCGCCGCGGATGGCGGCACGCAGTTCCTCGGTCTCGGGGTCCAGATCGATATTGACCGCGCGCATTCCGGTGGTGGTCGCCGTGTCGACCACCCGCTGCGGATAGTCCGAGCTGCGGCCGAACGAGGCGGCCAGCATCAGCGCCCGGCGGTAGTACACGTTGGTGTCATGCTCCCAGGTGAAACCGATGCCGCCGTGCACCTGGATGCAGTCCTGGGTGCACCGTTGGGCCGCGGCAGGAGCCAGGGTGGCGGCCACCGCCGCGGCGAACTCGATGTGCTCGCCAGCCTCGTCCAGGGCGCGGGCGGCATCCCACACCGCCGCGGTGGCCCGTTCGGTGTCGGCGACCATCTCTGCGCATTTGTGCTTGATGGCTTGGAACTGCCCGATCGGGCGCCCGAACTGTTCGCGGATCTTCGCGTAACCCGACGCGGTGTCGGTGGCCCAGCGCGCCACCCCGACCGCCTCCGCCGACAACAACGTCGTCATCAGCGCATGCGCGGTCACCATGCTGAGGTTGTCCAGCACCACGTCGTCACCGACCTCGACCGCATTTGCCCGCACGTGGGCGATAGGCCGCAGCGGATCCAGGCTCTGCACGGGCTCGATCTCCAGTTGCTCGGACCGCAGCACCACCCATTCTTCGCCGCTGTCGATCGCGACCGGCAACACCAGGATCGAGGCTTGCGCGGCCGCGGGCACCGCGCGGGCTTCACCGCGAATCACCAATTCGTCGCCGTGCCGGGTTGCGGTCAGTCCGGAGTCCAGCGCGTACGTCGCGATGGTCGATCCGGAGGCCAGTTCGGCAAGCACCTTGGCGTCGCGGTCATGAGCGGACACCAGGGCGCTGGCGATCGCCGACGGCACGAAGGGACCGGGGACCGCCCCGTAGCCGAATTCGGCGAGCACGATGGCCAATTCGAGGATGCCGAAGCCCTGGCCGCCCACCGACTCGGACAGGTGCACGCCCTGCAGCCCCTGCTCGGCGGCGGATTGCCAGTACGGCGGGGGATTCTCCAGCGGAGTCTCCATGGCCGCGTGCAGCACCTCCGACGGCGCCACCCGCGCCACCAGGGACCGCACCGAATCGGCCAGGTCTTGATGTTCAGGGTTTATCGCGATCGGCATTGGTCGCCTTCCCTCGCCTTATGGATTCAGGTCCAAAACTAACAACCAGTGGGTTGGTTCGTCACGGCTAGCCCCACCGTTCGGTGATCCATTCGGCAATGGCGTCGGCCTGCTCGTCGCGAGCGCCGGGGGTGGTGAAGTAGTGGTCGGTGTCGATGGCGGTATGGGCTTTGTCGGTGCTGGCCAGCGCATCGTAGATGCGCTGAGCGTCGGACGGGAAAACTCCGGTGTCGGCTTCGGCGTTGATGACCAGCGCGGGACAATCGATGCGGTTCAGGTGTGGCTCGGCGCGGGTCTGCGCGGTGCGCATACTCCACATGCCCAGCCAATTACGCAGCGTGCAGGCCGCGGCGATGCCGCGGGTGGAGCGGTTGGCTTTCACCGGCGTTCCGGCGTAGCACCAGTTGGCCCGCCGCTTGGTGGGTTCGATACCGGCATCCACCATGCGCGGGTCGGCCCAGGTGCGCATCACGGTGAACGGCCGGTCGGAAAAGCCAGCGGGCGCAATCCGTTTGAGCTCTGCTTCGGCCCAGTCGGTGATGGCATGGTTGCGCGCGAGTTGCGCTGCGCGATAACGCTCGACGAACTCCGGCGAGTAGGGCGGGCCGTTGCGCCCGTCGAACAAGTCCAAGTCGGGATCGGATGCCACCGGGTCGTTTTCGTCGACCACGGCGCCGTCCATCCAGGCGGTGAGCACATCAGGGCGGCCGGGGTGGGCGGCGGTGGCGACGTAACCGTCGGCCGGTAGCAGGTCGGTGACGCCCGTGGCGGGCCGCATGCCATCCAGCGGGGTCACGTTGGGGTCCACCGCCTGCGACTGGTACGCCGACATCAACGATCCGCCACCGGAGTTGCCCAGCAGGATGACGGTTTCGACACCCGCGACGGTACGCAACCATCGCACCCCCACGCCGATGTCGACCAGCGCGTGGTCGAGCAGAAAACTGCTCTCGAAGCCACGGAATCTGGTGTTCCAGCCCAGAAACCCGATGCCGCGCGCCGCCAGGTACTCGGCGATGTAGTGCTCGGAGAAGTCGATCTGATAGTGCGTGGCGATCATCGCCGCCTTCGGTTTGTGCCCTTGGGCGCGGTGATACAGCCCCTGACACGGGTGTCCGCCGGCACCGGCGCGTTCTGCGGTGGGCGACGGCAATCCGATGAATTCGCGGGTGATGTCGGTCAATTCGACTGCTCCTCTTGGCAGTAGATGGCCCGGTAGTAGATGTTGGCCAATGTCCGGATGCAGGCGTGGTCGTCCGGTGCGGCCGTGCGGGTGAGCTGGATGTAGCAGAACTGGTTGAACATCGCGACAATCGCCTCGGCCAACAGCTGCGGGTCATCGCCGTCGCAATAGCCTTGCCGCTGAGCGCGTTTCACCGATTCGGCGATGAAAGCAATTGGAATCGCGCATATCTCGGCCCAGTACTCGGCGAAGTCGTCGCTGATCATCGCTAATTGGGAGACGCTGATCACCTCGGCCAGCCGATGGCGGTAGGTGTGCCAGTGCGCCGCCGCGGCCTGGTGTGCCCGTTCGCGATCGGACAGGCCGTGCTCGGTCACCGAGAGCGCCCGCTGGTTGGCTTCGTCGCGAAAACGCAGCGCCCACTGGCGGACCATTGCCTCCTTGGAGTCGTAGTAGTTGTAGAACGACGCCGCCGAGCGCCCGGCTTCGATGGCGATATCGGCAATCGTGGTCGCGAGAATTCCTTTGCGCGCGATCACCGTGCGCGCGGCATCGTCGATCGCGGCTCGTGTCCGCCGGCCGCGGGCGGTAGGGCACTGCGCTGCCACTCCCGCGGGTTCTGCCGTGGCTGCCACCTGCACCTTTCTGGAAGGAACCTGAATCTGATGTTAGATTCAGGTTCGGATCTTAGCTATGGGAGTTGCGAGATGATCAAGCCGCACAACACCAATCCCGAGTTCGAACTCGGCGGAATCAACCACGTGGCACTGGTGTGCTCGGACATGGCACGCACGGTCGATTTCTACAGCAACGTCCTCGGGATGCCGCTGATCAAGTCGCTCGACCTGCCCGGTGGCGCAGGGCAGCACTTCTTCTTCGATGCCGGCAACGGCGACTGCGTCGCATTCTTCTGGTTCACCGAGGCCCCCGACCGGGTGCCGGGCATCTCATCGCCGGGAGCCCTGCCAGGGTTGGGCGACATCACCAGCGCGGTAAGCACGATGAACCACCTCGCTTTCCATGTCCCGGCGGAGAAGTTCGACGCCTACCGGCAACGGCTGAAGGACAAAGGTGTGCGGGTGGGCCCCGTGCTCAACCATGACGAAAGCCCGATGCAGGTATCGGCGACAGTGCATCCCGGGGTGTACGTCCGCTCGTTCTACTTCCAGGATCCGGACGGGATTATGCTCGAATTCGCTTGCTGGGTACGCGAATTCACCGAAGCTGACACACCGGCGGTACCGAAGACCGACGCCGACCGGCGGCCTCCGGTGGCGGCAGGCCAGGCATGACCGAGGCGATTCTGACCGACCGTCAAATCGCCGCCTTGACCCCGGAGCAGCGTCGGGACCTGATCACCCGCCTCGAGGCGCCGCTGAGCGAACTGGAGGACCCGGACACCCTGAACCGCATGCGGCGCATCCGGTTGGGCTTAATCGTCGGTGGACTGATCGCGATGATTCCGTGGATCGCCTACCTTGCGGTGACCCTTCCGCAGAAGTACGTCGCCCACAATTGGCCGGTCACCTGGATCGGCTTCGACCTGCTGCTGGTCGGTTTCATGGCGGCGACGGCGGTGCTGGGCTACCTGCGCCGTCAGTTGCTGGTCTTGACCGCCTTCACCACCGGGGTGTTGCTGATCTGCGACGCGTGGTTCGACCTGATGACCGCCGGGCCCGAGGATGCGGCGCTATCGGTGGTCACCGCGCTGCTGGTCTCAGTACCGATGGCCTATCTACTCATCTCCGGGGCGCTGCGGGTGATGCGCCTGACCTGGATGCGTCTCTGGCTCAATCCCGAGATGCGTCTTTGGCAGGTCCCTCTGATGCCATGACGCGGGGGCGGTACAGCTCTGGCCCGGTGAGCGCGAGCAGCAGCGACCCCAGGTGATCGGCCAATTCTTCGGGCTCCATTTGCACGTCTCCGGCCAGCCAGGCACTCAGCGTCTCCCCGACTCCGCCCACGGCGAAATGGGACCCCGCTTTGACCCGATCATTGGCCGGTGCCCCCATGGCATCGACCACGTGCTGGCCCGAGAGCAGTGCAAACAGTGCCGTCGACTCGGCTCGCTTGCGCATCACCACGGCGTTGGCGAGCTTCGTGCTGAACAGCAGACGCCCGATTCGGGCGTCGTTGGCAATAGTGCGCACCAGGCTGGCCATCCCGGCTCGGGGTTGTTCACCCAGCGGTGCCGAAGCGACGGCTGACTGGGTGTTTCCAGCCAGATCCGCGATCACCCAGTCGTACACCTGGGCGACGAAATCGTCCTTGTCGGCGAAGCTTTCGTAGAAATAACGGGCCGAAAGACCCGCGCACTGGCACACCCGGCGGACTGTCAGTTCCGACGCGTCGTCGTCATCGGCGCCGAGCAGATCCAAGCCGGCCGCAAGTAGCTGGTGGCGGCGGGCGTCCAGCCGTTGCGCCGCGTCGACGCCGCGGTAGGGACGCGAGCTTGCTGCTTCACCATTCATAGGGACAATCTTGACATCACCGCGCCTCGCCGCAACAATTTAGGAAACAATTGTTATCACATTGGCGACGATTGGCGGGGGAGCCAGCGATGACGGTGCAACAACGATGACGGTGCAAGTAGTGCCACGAGAGTCCATACCGCATGTGGAGCGGGCGATCGCCGACCCGCCGCGGCCGCAGCAACCGCGGCGTCAGCGGGTAGCGGGCGACCACGGGCTCATGGGTGTCGCTTTGCTGGCCGGACCGGCAAACGTGATCATGCAATTGGCACGCCCCGGTGTCGGACACGGCGTGGCGGAAAGCCGGGTGGAGAGCGGTCGCATCGACCGCCATCCGATCAAGCGGGCGCGCACCACGTTTACCTATCTCGCGGTGGCCAACGCCGGGACGGACGCTCAGAAGGCGGCGTTTCGCCGGGCGGTGAACCGGGCGCACGCGCAGGTCTACTCCACCCCCGATAGCCCGGTCTCTTACAACGCCTTCGATCCCGAACTGCAGTTGTGGGTCGCGGCGTGCCTCTACAAGGGCGGTGTCGACATCCACCGCATATTCGTCGGGGAGATGGATGACGAGGAAGCCGACCGGTTGTACCGGGAGGGTGTGACGCTGGGAAGCACTCTGCAGGTGCCGCCGGAGATGTGGCCGGTCGACCGGGTCGCGTTCGACAGGTACTGGCAGGAATCGCTGGACAAGGTGCACATCGATGACACCGTTCGCGAATTTCTCTATCCGATCGCCGCGTCACGGATTCCTGGCGTGCGGTTACCGGGCTGGTTGCAAGCCCGCACGGACGCGTTCAACCTGCTGATCACCACCGGCTTTCTGCCGGAACGGTTCCGTCAAGAGATGCGGTTGCCCTGGGACGATGGCCGGCAGCGTCGATTCGATCAACTGATGGGCATCCTGGCGGCAGTCAACGCCGTGCTGCCGCGGGTGGTGCGCCAGTTCCCGTTCAACCTGATGCTGTGGGACCTGGATAGGCGGATCAGAACGGGTCGCCCGCTGGTGTAGCTGCGCGGCAACACCCGCGGCACCCGCGGGGTCTATTGAAAACGATTATCAAAATCAGTACTCTCCTTGAGCGAGGGAGCTGGCACAGCCCTGCCAGCGGAGGAGTACTTGATGACGGCCCCAATCTGGATGGCATCACCGCCCGAGGTGCATTCGGCGTTGCTGAGCAGCGGTCCCGGCCCGGGCCCGTTGCTGGCATCCGCCGCGGCATGGTCGGCGTTGAGCACCGAGTACACCGAAGTTGCCGACGAACTCACCGCCCTGCTGGGTGCGGTGCAGGGCGGCGCATGGGCAGGGCCGAGCGCTGAACAGTATGTGGCTGCGCACGCGCCGTACCTGTCGTGGCTCACCCAGGCCGGTGCCCACAGCGCGACCGCGGCGGTCCAGCAGGAAGCGGCGGCCACGGCCTACACCGGCGCACTCGTCGCCATGCCCACCCTGGCCGAGCTAGCGGCCAACCACGCGATTCACGGTGTGCTGGTAGCGACCAATTTCTTCGGGATCAACACCATCCCTATCGCCCTCAACGAGGCCGACTACGTCCGGATGTGGATCCAGGCGGCGACCACGATGGCTACCTACGAGGCGGTATCCGAAGGTGCCGTCGCGTCGACAACACCAACCAGCCCGGCGCCGCGGATCGTTCAAGCCGAAGACGACCACGACCACGAGCGCGAGGAGGGTGAACACGATGGCCATGAAGACCACGATCACGGCGATCCCACCCAACTGGACTACCTCGTCGCCGACCTACTGCGGGCACTGACGGGCGGTCGCATCGACTGGGATCCGCTGGAGGGCACGCTCAACGGTGTGCACATGCACGACATCACCGACGCCACCCAACCGAGCTGGTGGATTGCCCGCTCCCTCGAATTCGGTCAGCAGTTCGAGACATTCGTCCAGCAACTGTTCACCAATCCGGCCGGAGCGCTCGAGTACGTCGTCGAACTCGCCGAGTTCGACTGGCCGACGCACCTCGCCCAGCTCGCGCCACTGGTGCAGTCGCCGCAATTGTTCGCCGCCGCGCTTGGTGGTGCCATTGCCAACCTGGGGTCGCTCACCGGCTTGGCGGGTCTGTCCGGCCTGGCCGCTCTCCAACCCGCGGCAATCCCGCCAATTGTCCCGCCCGCTGTCGCGGCGTCGCCGCTCCCAGCTGTCGCAACAGCGCCGTCCGTCGTGGCCTCGGCGGCGACTGCGGCCCCGGCACCGAGCACCGCCACGACTGTGACCAGTACGGTCACCACCGCCGGATCGCCGCCGGTTGGCGCCGGCCCGGCGGCCGGCTTCGGGTACCCCTTCCTGGTCGGGGGCGGCCCGGGGGTCGGATTCGGCTCCGGAATGAGCACCGCCGCCAGCGCAAGCAGGAAGGCTTCGGAGCCGGACGCCGCCGCGTTGGCCGCTGCGGCGGCCGCCCGGACGCAGGCGCGCCAACGCCGCCGCCGCCGGTCAGGGCTGCACGAGCACGGCGATGAGTTCGCAGACATGAATGTCGATGTCGATCCCAACTGGGACGAGTCGCCCGACGAGCTGGCCATGGCCACGGCGTCGGCGCGCGGTGCCGGAGACATCGGATTCGCCGGGACGGTACGCAACAGTGCCGCAGGCGATGCGGCCGGGTTGGCGGCGCTTCCCGACAGTGACTTCGGCGGCGGTCCGCGGGAGCCAATGCTGCCCGGCACCTGGGATCGGTGAACGCAGCTAGGGTTGTGGGCGTGCGCAGTGACGGTGACAGCTGGGACATCACGACAAGCGTCGGATCCACGGCGCTCTTCGTAGCGGCCGCTAGGGCTCTGGAGGCACAGAAACCCGATCCGCTTGCCGTCGACCCGTACGCGGAATTGTTCTGCCGAGCGGTCGGCGGTTCCTGGGCCGACGTGCTGGACGGCAAGGCGCCCGACCACGACCTGAAGAGCGAGGATTTCGGTCGGCACTTCGTCGATTTCCAGGGCGCACGCACCAAGTACTTCGACTCCTACTTCCAGCGGGCCGCGGCGGCAGGCGCGCGCCAGGTCGTCATCCTGGCGGCCGGATTGGATTCGCGGGCCTACCGGTTGCCCTGGCCGGACGGCACCACCGTCTTCGAACTGGATCAGCCACAGGTGCTCGACTTCAAGCGGGAAGTGCTCGCCGAACACGGCGTCCAGCCCCGCGCCCAACGTCGGGAGATCGCCGTGGACCTCCGCGACGACTGGCCGCAGGCGTTGCAGGACAACGGCTTCGATCCGACCCAGTTCTCGGCCTGGATCGCCGAGGGTCTGCTGATCTATCTCCCTGCCGCCGCACAGGAGCAGCTGTTCAGCGGCATCGACGGACTGGCCTGCCTGGGCAGCCACGTCGCCGTCGAGGACGGCGCCCCGCTGCCGCAGGATGAATTCCGCACCAAGGTCGAGGAAGAACGCGCCGCCGCGGACGGCGCCGCACGTCCGTTCTTCCAGTTGGTCTACAACGAACGGTGCGCGCCGGCCACCGAGTGGTTCGGTGAGCACGGCTGGACCGCAATCGGGACCCCGTTGAACGATTATTTGCGCGAGGTGGGCCGGCCGGTACCCGAGGCCGACTCCGAGGCCGCGGCGATGTTCGCGCGTAACACGCTGGTCAGCGCGGCCAAGCCCTGACCCAGCCTTGACCTGGTACGAGGGAACTTCGCCGAAGTTCGCTCCGACTAGTAGGTATGTGCCGTTGCGGACCAACCTGTGCAGGTCCATTTTCTGGGTCGTATGCATTCCGTGTTCGCGACCCGGACAGCGTGTACCCCACCCGCCGTTGTTAATGAAAACCATATTCAGTAAGCTGCAGGGCTGACGGGACTGTTGCGCACGAAGCAGCAAATCTCGCTGGTCAGCGGCATAGGACTAGGAGCAATTGTGCTGAATCGCACGCTTCTGGCCACCTCGACAGTTAGCTTAGGGAATGCTAACTTCGGGTGGCTAACTTCAGGCGGAATCGGGCAGCGTTAGCCCGTGGCGACCTTAACTACATCAGGAGACGGCGGGGGCGTGGAACGCAGTGACATCGGCATGCTTGCGGCTAAACCCGTCGCAGCCCGAACAGTCGGCAGGGTAGACAGCGACGTCGTCAGCAGATTTGCCACCTGCTGCCGCGCCCTGGGCATCGCGGTCTACGAGCGGCAGCGCCCCGCAGACCTGACCGCGGCCCGTTCTGGTTTCAGTGCGCTCACCCGCATCGCGCACGAGCAGTGCGACGCCTGGACCGGCCTGGCCGCGTCCGGTGACACCTCTGCGCACGTGCTAGAGCAGGTCGCCCGCACCGCGGCCACCGCGGGTGTCTTGCAGCGGCAGGTGGAACTGCAGCGCGGCGCGCTGGGGTTCCGTTACGACACCGGTCTTTACCTGCAGTTCCGAGCCACCAGCCCGGACGATTTCCATCTGGCCTACGCGGCGGCGCTGGCTTGCGACGGCGGGGCGGCCGAATACGCCCAGGCCTATGACATTGTCAGCCGGATCGTCGAGCGGCGACCCAAGTCACGCGAAGCCCGCTGGATTGCCGTCGTCATCAACTACCGCGCGGAGCGGTGGTCGGACGTCGTCAAGCTGCTGACCCCGATCGTCAACGACCCGGACCTCGACGAGGCATTCGCCCACGCGGTGAAGATCGCCCTCGGCACCGCGCTGGCCAGACTCGGCATGTTCGCCCCGGCCCTGTCGTACCTCGAGGAACCCGAAGGTCCCATTGCGGTCGCCGCGGTGGACGGCGCGCTGGCCAAAGCGCTTGCGCTGCGCGCGCATGTCGACGAAGAGGCGGCCAGCGAGGTCCTGCACGAGTTGTACGCCGCCAATCCGGAAAACGACGAGATCGAGCAGGCGCTGTCCGACCCGAGCTTCGGCATGGTGACCACCACCGCAGCCCGCATCGAGGCGCGAACCGATCCGTGGAACCACGAAACCGAGCCCAGCGACGCC
This sequence comes from Mycobacterium asiaticum, assembly GCF_001673315.1. Taxonomy (GTDB): domain Bacteria; phylum Actinomycetota; class Actinomycetes; order Mycobacteriales; family Mycobacteriaceae; genus Mycobacterium; species Mycobacterium asiaticum_B. Next base: position 10,056 of record NZ_LZLQ01000081.1, read on the forward strand.
GATTTCGTCGATCCCGGCGCCCGGGAGCGCAAAGCCACCCTGCTGGCCGAGGCGGAGGTGCAGCTCAACGAGTTCATCGGGCTGGAAGAAGTCAAGAACCAGGTGTCGCGGTTGAAGAGTTCGGTCGCCATGGCGGTGCTGCGTCAGCAGCGCGGCCTGGCCGTCGCGCAGCGCACCCACCACCTGGTGTTCGCCGGCCCGCCCGGAACGGGTAAGACCACCATTGCCCGCGTCGTCGCGAAAATCTATTGCGGCCTAGGGCTTTTGAAGCGGGAGAACATCCGCGAGGTGCACCGCGCAGACCTCATCGGTCAGCACATCGGTGAGACCGAGGCCAAGACCAACGCCATCATCGACAGCGCCCTGGACGGCGTGCTGTTCCTGGACGAGGCCTATGCGCTGGTGGCCACCGGGGCCAAGAACGACTTCGGGCTGGTCGCCATCGATACGCTGTTGGCGCGCATGGAGAACGACCGTGACCGGCTGGTGGTCATCATCGCCGGGTATCGCGCCGATCTGGACAAGTTCCTCGACACCAACGAAGGTCTGCGATCCCGATTCACCCGCAGCATCGACTTCCCGTCCTACCAACCTTCCGAGCTCACCGAGATCGCGAATTTGATGGCCCAGCAACGGGACAGCGTCTTCGAGCAGTCCGCATTGGAAGACATGCAGCGGTTGTTCACCCACCTTGCCGAGACGTCGTCCCCGGACAGCAACGGGATCGCACGGCGCAATCTCGACATCGCCGGCAACGGCCGGTTTGTTCGAAATGTCGTCGAGCGGTCGGAGGAAGAGCGTGAATTCCGGCTCGACCACTCCGAGCAGGCCGGCACCGGCGAGTTCACCGACGAGGACTTGATGACCATCACCGCACAGGATGTCGCCAACACGGTCGCCCCGCTACTGCGTGGACTCGGACTGTCGGTGCCGGCATGAACGCCAATAACGAGCAGTTCGAGGACGATCGGCGTTCCTTCGCCTCGCGCACCCCGGTCAACGAGAACCCCGACAAGGTGGAGTATCGCCGCGGCTTCGTCACCCGGCACCAGGTGAGCGGATGGCGCTTCGTGATGCGCCGCATCGCCTCCGGTATCGCCTTGCACGACACCAGGATGCTGGTCGAACCGCTGCGCACCCAGTCCCGTGCAGTGCTGATGGGTGTACTACTGCTGATCACCGGATTGATTGGCTGCTTTGTGTTTTCGCTGATCCGGCCGAACGGTCAGGTGGGTAACAACACGGTGCTGGCCGATCGGTCCACCGCCGCGTTGTACGTGCGGGTCGGTGACCAGGTGCACCCGGTGCTGAACCTGACCTCGGCCCGGCTCATCGCCGGCCAGCCGGTCAATCCCACCACGGTGAAAGGTGCTGAGCTGGATCGCTTTCCGCGCGGCAACCTGATCGGCATCCCGGGCGCCCCGGAGCGCATGGTGCAAAGCACCGCCCGCGACGCCGACTGGTCGGTGTGCGACGGCGTCAGCGGCCAGCCCGGCCGCGGCGCCCGCAGCACCGGCGTCACCGTGATCGCGGGCCAGCCGTTCAGCGAAGGCGCGCGCGCTTCGGCGATCAAATCCGGGCAGGTCATCCTGGTCGACAGCGGCGAAGCCAGCTGGGTGTTGTGGGAAGGCAAGCGGAGCCGGATCGACCTCGCCGATCACGCGGTCACCAACGCGCTGGGACTGGGTACCGACGTGCCCGCCCCCCGGCCAATCGCGCCGGGGCTGTTCAACGCGATCCCGGAGGCCCCGCCGCTGGCCGCTCCGCCCATCCCGAACGCCGGTGCCCCGGCCGCCTTCGCGGTGCCCGCGCCGATCGGCGGGGTCGTGGTTTCCTTCGCGGTGGACCGCAGCTCGTCGGAGAACATCACTTACTACGCGGTGCTGCCGGACGGCCTGCAGCCGATCTCGCCGGTCCTGGCCGCGATACTGCGCAATACCAACTCCTACGGCCTGCAGCAGCCGCCGCGGCTGGCCGCCGACGACATTGCCAAGCTGCCGGTGTCCCGGCTGCTGGACACCAGCAGCTATCCCGCCCAGCCCGTCACGCTGATCAACGCCGGCAGCAATCCGGTGACCTGCGCGTTGTGGACCAAGCCGGCCGGAGCCGCGACCAGTTCGCTGAGCTTGCTGTCGGGTTCGGCGCTGCCGGTGCCCGAAGGGCTGCACACCGTGGAGCTGGTCGGCGGGGGCGCGAAGGTTGCGCTTGCCCCCGGCACCGGGTACTTCACCCAGACCGTCGGCGGGGGAGCGGCCGCGCCGCCCACCGGATCGCTGTTCTGGGTTTCCGACACCGGGGTGCGCTACGGCATCGACACCGAGGCCGACAGCCGGTCCGGCGCCAATGGTCAAAGCAAGACCGTTGAGGCGCTTGGACTTCAGTCGCCGCCGCTCGGCATCCCGTGGTCGATCCTGTCCTTGTTCGCACCCGGCCCGACGTTGTCGCGCACCGATGCGCTGCTGGCGCATGACGGCCTGCCGCCCGACAGTCGGCCGGGTCATCCGGTATCCGCCGAAGGGGAGCCCCGATGAGCAGATTGATCTTCGAGGCCCGTCGGCGGGTCACGCCGCCGAGCGCCCGAAAAGGCACCATCACCATCGAAGCGCCGCCGGAATTACCACGGGTGATCCCGCCGTCGCTGTTCCGGCGCGCGATGCCGTACCTGATCGGGATCCTGATCGTCGGCATGATCGTCGCCCTGTTCGCCACCGGGATGCGGTTGATCTCGCCCCAGACGCTGTTCTTCCCGTTCGTGCTGCTGTTGGCCGCGACCGCGCTATACCGCGGCGACAGCAACAAGACGCGGACCGAGGAGGTCGACGCCGAGCGGGCCGACTACCTGCGTTACCTGTCGGTGGTTCGGGACAACATCCGGGCCCAGGCCGCCGAGCAACGCGCGGCCGCACAGTGGTCGCATCCCGAACCGCAGGCCCTGATGGCGGTGCCCGGTTCGCGTCGTCAGTGGGAGCGGGACCCGGATGACTCCGACTTCCTGGTGGTGCGGGCCGGCCGGCACTCGGCACCCTTGGCTACCACGCTGCGAGTGAGTGACACCGCCGACGAGATCGACCTGGAACCGGTGTCGCACAGCGCCTTACGCAGCCTGCTCGACACCCAGCGCACGGTCCGCGACGTGCCGACCGGCATCGACCTGACCAAGCTGTCGCGGGTGACGGTGCTGCCGGGCGCGGCGGCCGACCACGCCGAGGTGCGGGCGGCCGTGCGCGCGTGGATCGCGCAGGCGGTGACGTGGCACGACCCGACCGTCCTTGCGGTGGCGGTGGCTTCTCGCGATCTCGAGGGCGCCGACTGGTCCTGGCTCAAGTGGCTGCCGCACGTCGACATTCCCGGCCAGGTCGACGGTGTGGGCCCGGCCCGGTACCTCACCACCGACGCCGACGAATTGGTCGATTTGCTCGAACCGGCATTGGACGACCGCCCCGCCTTCACCGGCAAACCGGTGGATGCGCTGCGCCACCTGTTAGTCGTCGTCGACGATCCCGACTACGACCTCAATGCCTCGACGCTTGCCGTGGGCCGCGCAGGCGTGACCGTCGTGCACATCTCGGCGACGGCGCCGCACCGAGAGCAGTATTCGGATCCGGAAAAGCCCATCCTCAAGATCGAGCGGGGAGCCATCGAACGGTGGCAGACCGGCGGCTGGCAACCATACGTCGACGAAGCCGACGAATTCGGCGCCGACGAGGCTGCCCACCTGGCCCGCAGGCTGTCCCGCTGGGACTCCAACCCCACCCACACCGGACTGCGTTCGACAGCTACTCGCGGAGCCAATTTCACGACGTTGCTCGGTATTCCGGATGCCTCCCGGCTGGATGTGGCTTCGCTGTGGGGGCCACGCCGCCGCGACGACGAACTGCGTGTCCCGATCGGCGTCACTGCCACCGGTGAACCGTTGATGTTCGATCTGAAGGACGAAGCCGAGGGTGGTATGGGCCCGCACGGCCTGATGATCGGTATGACCGGTTCCGGCAAGTCGCAGATGCTGATGTCGATCTTGTTGGCGCTGTTGACCACTCACTCTGCCGACCGGCTGATCGTCATCTACGCCGACTTCAAGGGTGAAGCCGGCGCCGACAGCTTCCGCAACTTCCCGCAGGTCGTCGCGGTGATCTCGAACATGGCAGAGAAGAAGTCGCTGGCCGACCGGTTCGCCGACACGCTGCGCGGCGAAGTGGCGCGGCGCGAGATGCTGTTGCGTGAGGCCGGCCGCAAGGTGCAGGGCAGCGCGTTCAACTCGGTCACCGAGTATGAGAACGCCCGCGAAGGCGCCGCGGCTGGTCTCGACTTGCCTTCCATCCCAACACTTTTCGTGGTCGCCGACGAGTTCACGCTGATGCTCGCGGACCACCCCGAATACGCGGAGTTGTTCGACTACGTAGCCCGCAAGGGACGCTCTTTCCGTATCCACATTCTGTTCGCATCGCAGACGCTCGACGTGGGCAAGATCAAGGACATCGACAAGAACACCTCCTACCGCATCGGTCTGAAAGTGGCCAGCCCCAGCGTGTCCCGCCAGATCATCGGGGTGGAGGACGCCTACCACATCGAATCGGGCAAGGAGCACAAGGGCATCGGCTTCCTGGTGCCCGCACCGGGTGCGACCCCGATCAAGTTCCGCTCCACCTACGTCGACGGCATCTACGAACCGCCGCAGGCGGCGAAGGCGCTGGTGGTCCAGTCCGCTCCGGAGCCGAAACTGTTCCCGGCCGGCCGGGTGGAGCCCGAGCCGGGCACCGTGATCGCGGGCGCCGACGAGGAGGAGCAGGCAGGTCCGCCGAGAAAGTTGATCGCGACCATCGGCGAGCAGCTGGCCGGTTACGGGCCGCGCGCGCCGCAACTGTGGCTGCCCCCGCTGGACGAGCCGATCCCGTTGACCGCGGTGGTGGCCCGCTCCGGGGTGCCGGCCCGGCAGTGGCGCTGGCCACTGGGCGAGGTGGACAAGCCATTCGAGATGCGCCGCGACCCGCTGGTGTTCGACGCGACGTCGGCTGCCGGCAACCTGGTGATCCACGGCGGCCCGAAATCCGGCAAATCGGCTGCGCTGCAGACGTTCATCCTGTCGGCCGCCAGTCTGCACTCACCGCGCGATGTCACGTTCTACTGCCTGGACTACGGCGGTGGGCAGCTGCGGGTGCTGGAAGATCTGGCGCATGTCGGTACGGTGGCCTCGGCACTGGAGCCGGAGCGCATCCGGCGCACCTTCGGCGACCTGGAACAGCTATTGCTGTCCCGCCAGCGGCGAGAATCATTCCGGGATCGGCCGAATGGTCACCATAACGGCTCCAAGCAGGATGACGGGTTCGGCGAGGTCTTCCTGGTCATCGACAACCTTTACGCCTTCGGCCGGGACAACACTGACCAGTTCAACACCCGAAACCCGTTGCTGGCCAGGGTTACCGAGCTTGTCAATGTGGGTTTGGCATACGGAATCCACGTGGTCATCACTACCCCGAGCTGGCTGGAAGTGCCGCTGGCGATGCGCGACGGGCTCGGTTTGCGTCTGGAACTCAAACTGCACGACTCGCGCGACAGCAACGTCCGGGTGGTCGGGGCCCTGCACCGCCCGGCCGACGCCATCCCGCACGACCAGCCCGGCCGCGGATTGACCATGGCCGCGCAGCACTTCCTGTTCGCGGAGCCGGAACTGGATCAGATACCGGTGATCAACGACCGCTACCCGGGCCAGACCGCGCCGCCCGTGCGGTTGCTGCCCACCAATCTGGCGCCGGCGATGGTCGGCGCCCTGTGGCGGGGACCCGAGCAGGTTGTCATCGGCCAGCGCGAGCAGGACCTCGCACCGGTGGTGCACGACTTCGCCGAGAACCCGTTGCTGATGGTCTTCGGCGACAGTAAGTCCGGCAAGACCACGCTGCTGCGACACATCATCCGCACCGTCCGCGAGCACTCGAGTTCGGACCGGGTGGCCTTCACGGTGCTGGACCGCAGGCTGCACCTGGTCGAGGAACCCTTGTTCCCGGACAACGAATACACGGCGAACATCGACCGCATCACCCCGGCGATGATCGGGCTGGCGAACCTGATCGAGGTACGACGTCCACCGGCGGGGCTGTCGCCCGCCGAGTTGTCGCGCTGGACCTACGACGGCCACACTCACTACCTGATCATCGACGACGTCGACCAGATCCCGGACACGGCGGCTACCAGTGGTCCTTATCTCGGGCAGCGTCCCTGGTCGCCGCTGATCGGATTGCTCGGGCAAGCCGGTGATCTGGGCTTGCGGGTGATCGTCACCGGTCGCGCGTCCGGGTCGGCGCACGGCTTGATGACCAATCCGTTGTTGCGCCGGTTCAACGACCTGCAGGCGACCACGCTGATGTTGGCCGGTAATCCGCAGGACAGCGGAAAGATCCGCGGCCAGCGGTTCAGCCGGCTACCGGCCGGACGGGGAATCCTGCTGTCCGACAGCGATACTCCGACATTCCTGCAATTGATCAATCCCCTCGCCGGCGAGGGCGCGATATTCGGTGAAACGCAGCAGAAGGGAAGTCAGTCATGACGTTGCGAGTGGTTCCTGAAGGGTTGGCCGCGGCCAGCGCCGCAGTGGAGGCGTTGACGGCGAAGTTGGCGGCCGCGCACGCGGCCGCGGCGCCGCTGATCACCGCCGTGGTGCCGCCGGCGGCGGACCCGGTGTCGCTGCAGACGGCAGCGGGCTTCAGTGCGCAGGGCCAGGAGCACGCGGCGGTCGCGGCCCAGGGCATCGAGGAACTCGGCCGTGCGGGTGTCGGTGTCGGCGATGCCGGCGTCAGCTACCTCGCCGGGGACGCGGCGGCGGCTTCGACCTACGGGATTGCGGGCGGCTGACTGTGCCGTGCGCCGTCGCCCCTCCGATAGGGCCGATCTGGTTTGCTTCGCCGCCTGAGGTGCATTCGGCGTTGCTGAGCAGCGGACCGGGCCCGGCGTCGCTATTTGCGGCGGCGGCGGCCTGGGACGCGCTCAGCGCTGAATATGCCGCCGCGGCAGCAGAACTCAGTGGCCTGGTGGGAGCGGTACAGGCGAGTGCATGGCAGGGGCCCAGCGCCGCGCGGTATCTGGGCGCACATCAGCCGTACGCGGCGTGGTTGCAGCAGGCCAGTGCCGATGCCGCCGCGGTGGCGACCCAGCACGAAGCCGCGGCGACGGCCTACACCGCCGCCCTGGCGGCGATGCCGACGCTGGCCGAACTGGCCGCCAACCACCTAGCGCACGGTGTGCTGGTGGCCACGAATTTCTTTGGTATCAACACCATTCCGATCGCGCTCAACGAGGCCGACTACGTGCGGATGTGGGCCCAGGCCGCGGCCACCATGGGCCTGTACCAGGCGACCACCGGCACGGCACTGGCAACGGCCCCGCGCACCATGCCCGCCCCGCAGGTGGTGACGCCCGATGGGGTGGGGCGTTCGGCCGCCGCCGATGCGATGCAGACCACCGCGCTGGCTCAGGCCGCCGGGGCGAACCCGTTGACCAACGTCATCGACACCATCGTCGAGTTGTTGCACGCCTATGTGTTGATGCTGCCGGACGGTGAATTGCTCTGGGAGTTCCTGTCGAATCCACTCCCGGCGATCCAACAGATGATCATCGACTTCGCCACGAATCCAGAAGCCGCATTGGTGACGTGGGGTCCACTGCTATTCGCGCTGGGCTATCAGGCATTCTTTCAGCCGGTCGGCTGGACCTTCTGGGGAATGGTCGCGACCGCGCCCGCATGGTTGCCGACCCTGGTCGCCGTGGGACTGGGCAGTCTGGGCTTCCTGAGTCTGATCCACGTCGATGTACCTCCCGAAATGCCTGCGGACGCATCGGTATCCGTCCCGGTCGCTCAGCAGCACAGCTTGCCGGTCGCCGGCTTCGGTTCGACGTTGGCGAGTCCGGGCGGCGCACCTGCGGCCGCGACCGCGGCGGGCGCGCCGGGCAGTTCCGCGCCGGCCCCGTCAGCTCCGGCGGCGGCGAGTTTCGCTTATGTCGTGGCCGCGCCGGGGGGCTGGGGGCCCAGCCTCGGCCCGACCGTGGGTAACCGTGCCAGCGCCAAGGCTCCGGCGGCGACCATACCGGCGGCCGGTGCGGCAGCGGTGAGTAGTGCTGCGGCGCGGGCCAAGCGGCGCCGGCGCGCGCCCCTGCGCGACCACAGCGACGAGTTTCTGGAAATGGACTCCGGTATCCACGCCAACCCGGTCTGGGAACAGGCGTCGCTGGCGTCCGAGCGCGGCGCGGGCCCGGTCGGGCTGGCCGGAACGGTACCCACGGAGACGCTGCTGCAGGCGGCAGGCCTGACGGCGTTGGCGGACAACGAGTTCGGTGGCGGACCCCGCATGCCGATGTTGCCCGGGACCTGGGAGCAGGGGCGAGAGGAAGGGGGGCCGGAAAGTAAGCGGGAGAACTGACCGGGTTGCAAGTGTGATTCGAGTGAATCGATCAGTCGGATTAGTCGGATTCGTCGGATCAGTCGGATTAGTTGGATTAGTTAGGGAGGAACACTTATGAGTTTGTTGGATGCTCATATTCCGCAGTTGGTGGCTTCGCAGTCGGCGTTCGGCGCCAAGGCGGGGCTGATGCGGCACACGATTGGTCAGGCGGAGCAGGCGGCGATGTCGGCGCAGGCGTTCCACCAGGGTGAGGCATCCGCGGCATTTCAGGCCGCGCACGCGCGCTTCGTCGAGGTAGCGGCGCGGGTCAACACCTTGCTGGACATCGCGCAGGCCAACCTGGGTGAGGCCGCGGGTACCTACGTCGCGGCCGACGCCGCCGCCGCCTCGTCCTACACCGGTTTCTGAACCGGGCCAATCACCAGAGAGGATTTGTCATGTCACAGATCATGTACAACTACCCGGCAATGCTGGCGCACGCCGGCGACATGTCGGGGTACGCCGGCACGATGCAGGGCCTGGGTGCCGACATCTCTGCCGAGCAGGCCGCGCTGCAGAATGCATGGCAGGGCGACACGGGGATGACGTACCAGACCTGGCAGGTGCAGTGGAATCAGGCCATGGTGGACCTGGTGCGCGCCTACCAGGCGATGGCCAGCACGCACGAGGCCAACACCTTGGCGATGATGGCCCGGGACCAGGCCGAAGCCGCCAAGTGGGGCGGCTAACGCCAGGCCCAGATGGACTCCATGCCCAATGCCGTTGAGCTGACGGTCGAACAAGCGTGGTTCATTGCGGAATCCGTTGGTGCGGGCAGCTTTCCATGGGTGCTGGCCATCACCACGCCCTACCGCGACAGCGCGCAACGAACTGCCTTCTTCGACCGTCAGAAGGACGAGCTGACCCGGATGGGGTTAATCACTCCCGATGGTGTGATCAACCCCGCGGTTGCCGAGTGGATCAAAGTGGTCTGCTTCCCCGACCGGTGGCTCGACCTGCGTTACCTGGGACCCGCCCGTTCCGACGGCGGTGCCGCCCATGCCTGCGACATGCTGCGCGGCATCATCGCGCTGCGTGGCGCCAGCACAGTGGTGGCACTGCGCAGCGCGCAACTGGTCACCTTCACGGCGATGGATATCGATGACCCGCGGGCGCTGGTGCCGGTGCTGGGTGTCGGGCTGGCCCAGCGGCAGCCCGCCCGGTTCGAGGAGTTCAGCATGCCTGCACGCGTCGGTGCCCGCGCCGACGAGCGGCTGCGCTCAGGTGCAGAGCTCGCCGAAGTTATTGAATACCTGGGCATTCCGCCATCGGCGCGACCGGTCGTGGAAGCGGTGTTCACCGGTCCGCGCAGTTACGTCGAGATCGTCGCCGGCTGCAACCGCGACGGCCGCCACACCACCACCGACGTGGGCATGAGCCTGGTCGAGACCACCGCGGGCCGGGTGCTGGTCAGCCCGTCCCGCGCCTTCGACGGTGAATGGGTCTCGACGTTCAGCCCCGCAACACCGTTCGCGACCGCGGTTGCCGTCGAACGACTGACGTCCTACCTGCCGGACGGGGACTGGTTCCCCGAGCACCGGCTCTCCCGAGACTTCTCCGCGCAGACCTCCTAAACCTCGTCACCGAACCATGAAAGAGAGCACGATGTCCCAGCACCGCCAACACGATTCGAGGGTCCAGTGACGTCCGGAACCGTCATGCCGATCGTCCGCGTAGCCATTCTCGCGGACAGCCGGTTGACGGAAATGGCCCTGCCCGCCGAGTTGCCGCTGCGCGAAATACTGCCCGCGGTGCAGGGCTTGCTGGTGCCGGCGGCTCAGAACGGCGACGGCGGCGCGGACGGTGCGTCGACTCACTTGAGTCTGGCGCCCATCGGTGGCGCGCCGTTCAGTCTGGACGCCAGCCTGGACACCGTCGGGGTGGTCGACGGTGACCTGCTCGCGTTGCAGCCGGTACCGACCGGACCGGCCGCGCCGGGCATCGTCGAGGACATCGCCGACGCGGCCATGATCTTCTCGACATCACGGCGTAACCCGTGGGGCACCAGGAGCATTCAACGCGGTGCGCTGGCGGCGGTGATCGCGGTGACGCTGGTGGCGACCGGCTTGGCCGTCGCGCACCGGGTCGCCACCGGCGCCCTGGTGGGCCTCGTGGCGGCCAGTGTGCTGGCGGCGCTCGTCGCGATAACCGGCCTGCTGAGCACGACCCGTTCGCCGCGCACCGGGATCGCGTTGTCGATCACCGCGCTGGCACCGATCGCGGCCGCCCTGGCGCTGGGAGTGCCGGGCAAATTCGGTGCCGCACAGGTGCTGTTGGCCGCGGCAGGGGTTGCGGCCTGGTCGCTGATCGTCCTGATCGTGCCCAGCCCCGAACGGGAACGCGCCGTCGCATTCTTCACCACGACCGCGGTTGTCGGACTCGCGATCGCACTCGCGGCCGGTGCCGAATTGCTCTGGCAGTTGCCGATGTTGACGATCGGCTGCGGTTTGATCGTCGCCGCGCTCCTGACCACGATTCAGGCCGCCCAGCTGTCGGCGCTGTGGGCGCGGTTCCCGCTGCCGGTCATCCCCGCGCCCGGCGACCCCACCCCGTCGGCGCCCCCGCTGCGGGTGCTCGAGGACCTGCCGCGCCGGGTCCGGATCGGTGACGCACACCAGAACGGTTTCATTGCCGCCGCCGTGCTGCTCAGTGTCCTGGGATCGCTGGCCATCGCGTTCCGGCCCGAATCGGTGAGCGTCGCGGCCTGGTATGTGGTAGTGGCCACCTCGGCAACCGCCGTGCTGCGGGCCCGGGTGTGGGATTCCGCCGCCTGCAAGGCGTGGCTGCTGGCGCAGCCGTTCCTGGTGGCCGGCGCTCTGCTGGTGTCTTACGCGGCGACCGGTCGCTTCGCGGCTGCCTTGGGTGCTGTCCTGGTGCTGGCCGCGATGGCGCTGGTCTGGGTCGTTGTCGCATTGAACCCCTCGATCGCCTCGCCGGACAGCTACGCCCTGCCACTGCGTCGCCTGGTCGGCTTTGTCGCGGCCGCCCTGGATGCCTCGCTGATTCCGGTGATGGCCTTCCTGGTCGGTCTGTTCGCCTGGGTGCTCAATCGATGAGACGTGCCGGATCGGCCTGCCTCGCAGCGGTACTCATCGCGCTGCAGGCAGGCGTGTCGGCGCCGCCGGCGACGGCCGTCAGCCCCCCGGTAGTGGATGCGGCCGCGCCACCGCCGAGCGGAACCCCGGGCCCTGTGCAGCCGATGGAGCAGCGCGGCGCGTGCAGCGTCTCCGGCCTGATTCCGGGCACCGACGCGGGCGCCCCTACTCCGAGCCAGGGGATGCTCAATCTTCCTGCGGCGTGGCAGTTCTCCCGCGGTGAAGGCCAACTGGTGGCCATCATCGACACCGGGGTGCGGCCAGGTCCGCGGCTGAGCAACGTCGACGCCGGTGGCGATTTCGTGGAGTCCACCGACGGCCTCACCGACTGCGACGGCCACGGCACTCTGGTCGCGGGAATCGTCGCGGGCCAACCCGGCGATGACGGCTTCTCCGGGGTTGCCCCCGCGGCCCGGCTGTTGTCCGTACGGGTGACGTCCGCGAAGTTCTCGCCGCGCACCTCCGGCGGTGACCCGACACTGGCGCGCGCGGCGATCGACATCGAGGCGCTGGCCCGAGCCATCGTCCACGCGGCCGACCGCGGCGCCCGGGTGATCAACATTTCGGCGATCACCTGTCTGCCCGCGGACCGGCCGGTTGACCAGGGCGCGCTCGGTGCTGCGATCAGATACGCCGCGGTGGACAAGGACGCGGTGATCGTCGCCGCCGCCGGCAACAGCGGGCCGACCGGATCGGTGGCCGGCGGGACGTCCTGCGACTCCAATCCGCTCACTGATCTCAGCCGCCCTGGCGACCCGCGCAACTGGGCGGGGGTCAAGTCCGTATCCGTCCCGTCCTGGTGGCAGCCCTACGTACTGTCGGCGGCCTCGGTGGCACCGGACGGCCGGCCGTCGAAGTTCACCATGGCCGGTCCTTGGGTGGGGATCGCCGCGCCCGGAGAGGGCATCGCGTCGGTGAGCAACGCCGAGGGCGGCGGACTGGCAAACGGCCTGCCCGATGATCACCAGCGGCTGATCCCGCTCAGCGGCACCAGCTATGCGGCCGGGTACGTGTCCGGCGTCGCTGCCCTGGTGCGCTCCAAGTACCCCGACCTCACGGCCGCCGAAGTGGTGCGGCGCATCACCGCGACCGCGCAGAACGGTCCCCGGGAACCCTCGAACGTGGTCGGCGCCGGCACCCTGGACGCGGTCGCGGCCCTGACCTGGCAGTTGCCCCCCGCGGGCGGCGGACCCGGCGCCGGGCCGGCATCGGTCAAGCCGGTCACCGTCCCGCCCCCGCCGCCGGCCCCGAACACCACCCCACGCAACGTCGCACTGGCCGGAGCCGGCCTGCTGATGTTGATCGTGGTTGTCACCGCAGCAACCGTGGCGGCCACGCGCCGCCGAAAGGAGCCCACCTCGTGAGCCAGATGCTCGGTTCTATTCCGTCGCCGGGACCTGCGCGGGTCAGCCTGGCGCTGCTGGCCGTGGTGCCCGCCGCGATGGCCTACCCGTGGCACTCGACGCGCGCCTACTGCCTACTCGGCATCGCCGTCGCCGTGCTGATACTGCTGTTCGGCTGGTGGCGGGGGTTGCACTTCACCACCATCCTGCGCCGCCGCCTGGCGATACTCGGTCGTTCTGGGCGGCCGGTGCCCGAGCCGGACTCGAACACGCGCACCACAGCGCTGCTGCGCATCGGGTCGGCGCCGTCGGCTTCCGATGTGCTGCCGTTGCCGCTGATCGCCGGCTACCTGGACCGCTACGGTGTCCGGGCCGACAGCATCCGGATCACCAGTCGCGACACCGCCTCCGGTGCCGCGGAGACGTGGGTGGGACTGACGATCTCGGCCGCGGCGAATCTGCCGGCGCTGCAAGCCCGTTCGTCGCGAATCCCGCTGCACGAAACGGCCGAGGTGGTGGCTCGCCGCCTGGGGGACCACCTCCGTGAGATCGGCTGGGAAGCCGGCACGGTCGGTTCGGAGGACGTTCCGGAGGTGCTGGCCTGGGAACCGGACAAGTCTTCCCGCGAGACATGGCGCTCGGTGCGCCAGGGTGACTCGGATTATGTTGCGGCTTACCGCATTACCGCCGACTCCGCATTGCCAGAGACGTTGGCGGCGGTGCGGTCGCAGTCAGCCCGGGAAATATGGACCGCGGTCGAGATCGCTCGGTCCGGTGCCGGGTCCCAGCACACGGTCGCCGCGGCTTGCGCCCTGCGCACCGACACCGCGCCGGACCGCGGCGTTCCGGTGCCCGGCTTGACGCTGGAGCGCGGCAATCAGCGGCCGGCGCTGCAGGCGCTCGACCCACTGTCCACTCGGCGACTTGCCGGGCACACCGAAGCGCCCGCCGGCCTGCTGGAGGGGCTGGATTGGCCGACCCCGGCTGCCGGATCGCACCGCGCGCCGCTGTCGGAAGCCGAGACGCAGGTGCTCACTCGAACATGAACCGCTGCAGGAACGGCGTCATCCTGCGCAGGTAGTCCAACTGGCTCACGTGCATCACGTGGCTGCCGGGGAACCAGTGCAGCGCACACCGATCCCAGTGTTCCCACAGCGCCACCGCATGTTCCGGCGGTGCCATTCGATCGCCCAGACCGGTGATGATCATCCTGCGGTTTCTGGGCAGCAGCGGCCGGTAGTTCAGCGGACCGTGATAAGCCAGGCCGGCTTCCAATTCCGCCCCACCGATCCCCGTCATCCGCATGCCCAGCTTGATCAGTGTGCTGGCCGGAAACCACTCGCCGAACAGCTTGCCGGGGATGACGACCGGGCAATTGGGGATGACCGCCTCGAGCCGGTCGTCTACCGACGTCACCAGCGCCGAGGTGTAACCACCCAATGACAGGCCGGTGAGCGCGACCCGCTCGACACCGGTGCCGTACAGGTAGTCCAGCACGGAACGAAAGTCGTGCACCGCCTGCGCCATCGCTTCGGCGAATCCGCTCATCCCGTTGGCGAAGAAGCCGAAACCACTGAACGGCGAATGCTTTTCGGCCCTTTTGCCGTGAAACGGCAACGTGTACAGCAAGACGTCGTAGCCAGACCGGTAGTACCACGGCAGGGAGAAGAACAACCCGTTGAACAGATAGGACGATCCCATAAAGCCGTGAATCACGCACAACGTCGGCCGAGGTCCGTCCTCGTGTCGCCAATGTTGGGCCCGCACAACATTGTTGGTCTCAAACGAGCTCCACTTCCGGCGCATCGCGGGGTTGATCGCGCGGAAACTGCTGGGGAACGAGATGTTGTCGACGACACCGCGCGCGACCCATTCCGCGACCGGGCTGGCCTGCCGCGAGACGATCTTCGGTGCTTGCGTCGGGGCCGGGAACGACTTGCGGGAATCGTGCTCGGCCCCGAGTTCGGCATAGAACTCCAGCTTGCCCCGCTCGCCGCGGGAATCGGACCGGCACAGGTTGGCGCCGAGGAAGACCGGAGCCACGGTCGTGGCCAGCAGCGACGAGGCCGTGGTGCGCAGCGCGAGGTCGCCGACCGCCGAGGCGTCCACCACCACCCGCTGGCGTGCCGACAGGGCGGAGCGCGGGGGCAACCCCTCGCCGCCGGCGTCGGCACCGGGCACGTCGGGAATGAGAACCGGCGGATTGATGGGATCGGCCTCAGGCGCTGGCGGGTCGGATATCCCCGAAATCTCAGACATCATCAAAAATGGTAGCTCCCGCATCTCGCCACATACCGACTTTTTCGACAGCATCGTCAATAATTTCTGACCCCTTGCCTGCCCATCGGTGCCCGTCCGGTAATACGGTTTGTCTAGAGACACCCGACAGACCCAAACTTTGCGCAGGTGTCGATCAGGAGGACCGATATGTGGGATCCCAACGTCTACCTGGCCTTCGCGGATCACCGCAGCCGTCCGTTCTACGACTTGTTGTCCCGGGTCGGCGCGGACCGGGCGCGCCGGGTGGTCGATCTCGGTTGCGGACCCGGCCACCTGACCCGCTACCTCTCCAAACGCTGGCCCGGGGCGGTGATCGAGGCGCTCGACAGCTCACCGGAGATGGTCGCGGCCGCGCGTGAGCGCGGCATCGACGCCGCAACCGGCGACCTGCGTAACTGGAAGCCCCAGCCCGACACCGACGTGGTGGTGAGCAACGCGGCTCTGCACTGGGTGCCCGAACACTCTGACCTGCTGGTCAAGTGGGTCGGCCAGCTACCCGACCAGTCCTGGATCGCGGTGCAGATCCCGGGCAACTTCGAGACCCCGTCGCACGCCGCGGTGCGGGCGCTGGCGCGGCGCGAGCCGTACGCAAAGATCATGCGCGACATACCGTTTCGGGTGGGCGCGGTGGTCCAGCCGCCCATCCACTACGCCGATCTGCTGCTGGATGCCGGGTGCCGGGTCGATGCCTGGGAAACGACGTACCTGCACCAGTTGACCGGTGAGCACCCCGTGCTGGAGTGGATCACCGGCACCGCCCTGGTGCCGGTGCAGGAACGCCTCGACGACGACGGCTGGGAGCAGTTCCGTGCCGAGCTCATCCCGCTACTCGACGACGCGTACCCTCGCCGGCCGGATGGCACGACGATCTTCCCGTTCCGGCGGGTGTTCATCGTGGCCCAGGTCGGCGGGGCTCGCCGCTCAGCTGGTTAGACCGGGCTCGACCTCGTCCTCGATGCCGCGGTCGACGGCGATGGCCGACCTGCTGGTCGGCGCGGTGCGGTGGATCTGCAGATACGTCTCGGTATAGCGCTCGGCGATGCGGGTACCGGCGAAATCCGACGGGATAACATCGCCGGTGCGCTGGCGCCAATCGTGAAGGCGGACAGCAAGATCCGCCGCTATGGTCTCGGTGTCCCGGCCGGGCACCCCGGTCAGTAGATTGGTGGTCTCGCTGGGATCGGTGCGCAGATCGTAAAGCTCGCGTTCGGGCCGCGGGGCCTGCACGGACGCGGCGACGGCCAGGCCGGACGGGCTCTCCTCGATGTCCCAGGGCAGATCCAACAGCGGCCGCGGTACGTAGTTTTCGATGTAGCTGTATTCCTTGGTTCGGATAGCCCGGATCGGATCGAAGGAGTCGTGATAGGTCTTCGTGGTGTACACGTGCTCGCGTACCGAATCACCTGGATTCTCCGACCGCAGCGCCTGCGCATGCGAGATGCCCTGGACGTCGCCGGGCACCTCGAGGCCCAGCAGGCCCAGCAGCGTCGGCACCAAGTCGACACCGCTGAACAACTCGTCGTAGACGCGCGGTGCCAGCCCCAGCCGGGCGGGCGGGCGGATGATCAGCGCTATCCCGGTGCCGGCGTCGTACAGGGTCGATTTGGCACGGGGGAACGCCGGACCGTGGTCGGTGAAGAACACCACCCAGGTGTCGTCGTCCAGCCCCGTCGCCGAAAGCGTGTCCAGGATCCGGCCGACCGCCGCGTCCGCGGTGGCGATGGATCCGTAGAAGTCGGCGAGGTCCTGGCGTACTTCTGGCGTGTCGGGCAGGTAATCCGGCAGGTCCACGGCTGCGCTGTCGGCAGGTTCGTAGCGGTCGTGGGGGTAGGGCCGATGGGTCTCGAAGAACCCGGCCGTCAACAGGAAGGGTTGGCCGGACAAGTTCGCGACGCTGTGCCGCAGCCAGTCTTCGACCTTCTCCACCACGTATTCGCAGTAGGAGTTCGACACGTCGAATTCGTCGAAGCCCAGCCGCTTGGGATAAGAGGTCTCGTGTTGCATGCCGAAAAGCGCTGAGTACCAACCGGCGTCGGACAGCAGCTGGGGCAGCGTGCGGACGTCGGTGCGGTACTCCCAGCCGTGGTGGGCAAGTCCCACCAGCCCGTTGCTCTGCGGATAGCGTCCGGTGAACAGCGATCCCCGAGAGGGCGAACACAGCGGCGCGGTGGCGTGGGCGCTGGTGAACAGGACGCTTTCGGCCGCTAACCGGTCCAACCGCGGGCTCGATACGTCGGGGTGGCCGTAAGCGCCGAGATAGCGCCCCAGGTCGTGCCAGTGCACCAGCAGGACATTCTGTGCGGCTTGCCTTGAGCCGTCATCGGTCAAAGTTCGTCACCTCTCTCGTTCGCCGGTTGCCACTGGTTCTCCCAAACGAACTCCGGCAACGGTCGTGCCGAGGTCCAGCCGTCCAATTCCAGTGCGGGCCGGTCGGGAAACTCCGGGACCGGACCCAGGCACACTATGGCCACCGGCTCGGCGTCATTCGGCATCCCCAGTAACGCCGCCAGCCGGCGCGGATCGAACAACGACACCCACCCCACCCCGAGGCCCTCGCAGCGCGCGGCCAGCCACAGGTTCTGGATGGCACACGACACCGACGCCAGGTCCATCTGCGGAAGGGTGCGCCGGCCGAAAACGTGTGGCTCGCGGTGCTCGCACAACGCCACGACCAGTAGTTCGGCGCACTCCAGAATTCCCTCGACCTTCAATGCCAGAAACTCCGCCTCGCGCGGACCCAGGGCCGCACCCGTGAGTGCGCGTTCCTCGTCGACAAGGGCGTGGATGCGTTGCCGAAGGCGACCGTCGGTGATCCGGATGAAGCGCCAGGGCTGCATCAGGCCCACGCTGGGCGCGGCGTGTGCGGCCTGCAGCAGGCGGGTCAGCACCTCTTCGGGCACGTGAGCGCCCGGTACGAAGCGGCGCATATCCCGCCGCTCGGCGATCGCGCGATACACCGCGCGCCGTTCCGGCGCCGTGAATGCGTAATCGGTCACCGGGCCATCGTAGGAACGTGGCCGTCACGGACTGTAGGTGACGCCCACCGCCCGGAAAACGTACTCCGCCGGCACATCGAAGGAGAGCGTCCGCCGCGGCAGCTTGGCCAGCACATCCTCGCTGATCGCGTCCTTGAAATGCATCGAGAGGTGGCCGCGGAACCGCGCGTCGACGGCGGCGGTGTCGAGGTCGAGTTGCAGTCCGGTCGCCGAAAGCTGCGCGGTCGCGGCGCCCCCGTCCGCCTGGTCCCAGCGCACGTCCACCGCGCGGCCGGCCAGCTTGGGCACCACCGACAGCGTCGCCAGCACGCGCTGCGAGGTCAAGGCCAGGCAACCCACGTAACTGGCGATCGTGCCCTGCGACCGCAGGCCCGGGATCGACCCGCTGAACTTTCTGGTGACCGCGACGTACTCGGCGAGGTGAATCAGTCCCTCGGCGTCGACCTGAGCGTGCAGATCGTCGGGCAACTTGCCGACGCCGAACAACCTCCGAAGAATCACCGCCATGACGCCAGTATGGGGTGGTTTCCGGGCGGGCGCACCGACACTGGTATCGATTTAGCCCGTGACCGGCCCCCGCAGTGCCCTTCGAGGCACACCTGCCGCCTGGCTGGCGCTCGCGGCGCTCGTGCTCTACGCCGCGCTGTGGGTGGGGCACCGGCAGGAGTGGGGCTGGCTGGCAACGATGGACTGGGCCTTGTTGAACCCAGCGCACGACATCGGGGTCAAGCATCCCGGCTGGGTCCGATTCTGGGTGGCCGTGTCGTTTGCGCTGGGCCCGGTGCCGCTGCGCATAGTGGGTTTTCTGCTGGCCGTGGTCCTGCTGGTGCGACAACGGGTGCGCATGGCACTGCTGCTGCTGGCTGCCGCGCCGCTCAACGGATTCCTCACCCTGGTGGCCAAGCAACTGGCCGGCCGGCCGCGACCGGCAACCGCACTGGTGTACGTGCAGGAGACCTCCTTTCCCTCCGGGCATGCGCTGCAGGCGATGGCCACCGTGCTGGCGTTGCTGACCTTGGTGCTGCCGATGCTGAGTAGCCGGCTGATTCGGGTCGTCGCGATCGCGGTCGGAGCGATGTGCGTGTTCACCGTCGGTGTAGCCCGAGTGGCGTTGAACGTGCACCACCCGTCGGATGTGATCGCCGGTTGGGCGTTGGGCTACGGGTATTTCCTGTTGTGCCTGTGGGTGATTCGGCCGACCCCGATCGGGCCGGGGTCACGGCCCCGTGACCCAACCGGGTCTTAAGCTTTACTTGACCCTCAGGTGCGGTGCGCCTGACCATTAGACGATGCGCCGACAGGTAGCTCTACTGTGTGCTGTGGTGTGCGCCGCGGTGGCCGCGCTGTTCGCCGCGGCGCTGGCACCTGTGTCTGCACCGCAGGCCGCAGCCGCCGGAAATCCATGGTTCGCCAATTCGGTTGGCAATGCGACGCAAGTGGTTTCGGTTGTCTCCACCGGCGGGTCCAACGCGAAGATGGATATCTATCAGCGCACCGCCGCCGGTTGGCAGGCCCTCAAGACGGGGATACCCACCCACGTCGGCTCGGCGGGCATGGCTCCGCAGGCCAAGAGCGGTTACCCGGCCACCCCGATGGGCGTGTACAGCCTGGACTCCGCCTTCGGCACCGCGCCCAATCCGGGTGGGGGACTGCCGTATACACAAGTGGGACCGAATCACTGGTGGAGCGGTGACGACCACAGCCCGACCTTCAACTCCATGCAGGTGTGCCAGAAAGCCCAGTGCCCCTTCAGCACTGCCGACAGCGAGAACCTGCAGATTCCGCAGTACAAGCATTCGGTGGTGATGGGCGTCAACAAGAACAAGGTGCCCGGTGGCGGCGCGGCGTTTTTCTTCCACACCACAGACGGCGGTCCCACCGCAGGCTGCGTGGCGATCGATGACGACACGCTGGTGCAGATCATCCGCTGGCTGCGTCCCGGCGCAGTGATCGCGATCGCGAAGTAAGTACCGCTCAGCCCGCTACGTCGGCCCGCGCACGGCCGGGCTTGACGTGGAACTTGAGGTCGGCCACCGACATCGTCGCCTCGTAGGTGCGGTCGTAGCCGGTGGCGCTGATCCGCCACCCGTCGGGCGTGCGCCGGTACTGATCGCGGTAGAACGCCGCCCCGATCAGCATGAAATCGAACTCGGCCACGATGACCCGGTCCTGCAGGTACCAGATGCCCGACGCGGTGTCACCGGTGACGGTGATCTCCGGGTGTGTCACCCGGTGCTCGGTGACCACGCCGGGCCCCATCGCCGAACTCAGATACTCCACCAGGTCCTTGCGGTTGTCGAAGTGCAGTTCCTTGCCCAGCGAGGAGCCGTAAGCGCCGACGATGTCCTCGGTCATCGTGTCGGCGAATTCCTCCCAGTGCTTGGTGTCCATCGCCCGCAGGTAGCGGTACTTGACCTGTTTGATCGCTTCGACGTCGGCTACGGGGAACTCGGTAAGGGTCACCAGGTCATTGCAGCACACAGCGGGTGCCGGCACGCCAGAGGGCCGACCGCGACGCGATCCACCCCGCCCTGTCAAGAGCGGCGGTCATACCTTTTCGGTGACGACACGGCATCGACCGTATACCAATGAGTTTGGGGCCGAGGCACATCCGATGCGCCCGTGGCATGGTTAACGCGCTGGCTACCGACCCGCTATCGACGAAAGTATCCGCTGTATGTACGACCCGCTGGGGTTGTCGATCGGGACCATGAACTTGGTTGCGGCGGCTAACGGGAACTCCCCGGTTATCCGTCGCGCCGTGCTCACCCTGTATCCACACTGCGCCCCGAAACTTGGTGTCTACGGTGAGAATTCAACACTCACCGAGTTCGGCGCGCTGATGAGTGGCTTCGTGGAACGTATTGGCGACTCCGTCGCGCTGGTCTCCCCGGACGGGTCAGCCCATGACCCCGACTTGCTGACGGTGGAGGCACTCGACGCGATGGTCGTCGCGGCCGGCGCTGACGCCAGTGCCGCCGAGATCGCGATTGCCGTTCCCGCGCACTGGAAACCGGGCACCCTGCAGGCCCTGCGCAACGCTCTGCGAACGCACGTCGGCTTCGTCCGCAGCGGGATGGCGCCGCGACTGGTACCCGACGCCGTCGCGGCCATGGCTGCGATCAACGCGGAGACCGAGGTACCCGGCGACGGCGTGGTCGGCCTGATCGACTTCGGCGGCGCCGGCACCGATGTGACGCTGCTGGAGCGTAAGGGCGACTTCGAACCGATCACCGCGACAATGCGTTACGAGGATTTCTCGGGCAACCAGATCGACCAGGCCCTGTTGCTGCACGTCCTTGAACTACTGGGGCAGGAGAACGTCGACCAGACCAGCACCGCCATGCTCTCTCAGCTCGGTGTGCTGCGAGAGCAGTGCCGGGAAGCCAAAGAGCGGTTGTCCACCGACGCGGTCACCGAGTTGGCCGCGGAGCTGTCCGGACGCAGCATCGGCATCGAGCTGAGCCAGGAGAAGTTCAACGACCTGATCTCCGACCGGCTCACCGGGTTCATCTACGCCTTCGACGACATGTTGGCACGCAACAGCTCCAGCTTCGCCGATCTCGCCGCGGTGGTGACGGTAGGAGGCGGGGCCAGTATCCCGCTTGTCACCCAACGTCTTTCATTCCACACCCGGTTACCGGTGCTGACCGCGTCGGAACCCATGAGCGCCGCGGCCCGGGGTGCCCTGCTGCTGGCCAAGCGCGGGGGACTGGTCGATCTGCGGACCCGGACATCGATTGGCCTGATGGCGGCGGCAGCGTCTTCGGCAACTGGCGCGTCCGCTGGTACCAGCCTGATCGACCTGCCGCCCGGCGACCTGCTGGTGATCGATCAGGACGCGATGACCGATCGCGAACTCGCCTGGTCACAAACCGAATTCCCCGAAGTGCTGACGCGCTTCGACGGCGACTCGTACAACGAAGACGGTCCATGCTTCTCGATGCGGTTGAACGTGATCGATCCGCCCAAAGAGCCGCCGTGGCGCCGCATTCGGTTGTCGCAGGTGTTGATCGGCTTGTGTGCCACGGTGGCCATGACAGCGATCGGTGGGGTGGCGATCTCACTTACCGCCGTCGAGCAACGGCACACCCCGCACCAACCCGCGATCGTGCCCAGCGTCGCGCCGCAACCGACTTCCAGGCCACCCAGCCTGCTGCCGACCAGTCCGCCACCCGCCGCTCCGCTGCCGCCGCCCAGTGAGGCGCCGGCGCCACCCAGCGCTGCGGTCCCGACCAGCGTCGTGCCACCGCCGCCCCCGCCGGAGTCGACCCCGACGATGGCTCCGACCGTCACCACCACCAAGCCGGCTCCCGTGACCACCACGCCGCAGCCGACCGCCCCGTCGAACACCACTCCGCTCACGCACCCACCGACTAACCCACCGACCGCCCCACCGACCAACCCACCGAACACAGGGGAACCGCCGAGCGCGGCAGAGGCGCCAAGCGCGGCAGAGGCGCCAAGCGCGGCGGAGGCGCCGACCACCACTGAGCCGACGGTGAAGATGACCACCCAGTGGTTGCAGATACCGCTGTTGCCGGTCCCTATCCCGATCCAGGTGCCGCAGAACCAGGTTCCGAATCAGCTACCGCAGAACCAGATACGGCAGGATCCCGGCCCGCAGAACCCCTTCCAGAATCCCGGCGGCTACTAAACCCTCAACCTCGGGTGTAGCTATCTCATCTGAGCTTCATAGGAATTGCTCTCCACCTCGATGTGCGCGAGTAGGGTTTGAGCTGGCAAACTCGTAACAGGCCAGCTGAACCGGTTCGCCCCTGCAATGGGGCGAAAAACTCGCACATGGCTTGGAGGGGCGATGGACATCGTGCTTGGGGTGGCTATGGAGCCCTCGGCAGTCCGACTGGTGTTGATCGAGGGGGCGAACGCAGACGGGGTTTCCGTCGAGGAAGACAGCATCGACGTCACCGACACCGCTGCGGTGATCGACGCGCTTATCGGCACGCGCGAAGGCGCCGCCGAGGGCGGTTACCAGCTGGCATCCACCGGCGTGACGTGGACGGATGCCAGCGAAGTCGCGCCGCTGCGCGCCGAACTCGCCGCTCGTGAGATCGGCGGCGTCATGCTCGTGTCCCCGCTGCTTGCCGCTGCCGCATTGGCGCAGCGGGTCGGCTCGGCGCTGGACTACCGGCACATCGCGATGCTGTTCGTCGAGGCGGACAGCGCGACACTGGCGGTCGTCGATGTCGCGGACGGCTCGATCGTGGAACTGCACCGGCATGCCCGGCAGAATGCGTCCTTGGCCGCCGAAATGGTGACGATGGTCGCCGGGCTGGACGCGCCGGAATCCCGCGCCGACGGCATCTTCGTGGTCGGTTGCGGCGTCGGCATCGTCGACCTCAAGCCCGCTCTGGAAGCGGCGACGTCCCTGGTGGTCAGCTTGCCGGAGGAGCCGGACATGGCGCTGGCCCGGGGGGCCGCCCTGGCGTCGGCGAATGCGCCGCTGTTCTCTTCGTCGACCGCTGCCCTCGCCTACGCACTGGATCCCGGCACCGGCGAGCTGAATCCGCATGCGCTCACCCCGAGCTACCTAGACGTCTGCGC
>NZ_LZLQ01000082.1 GCF_001673315.1 Mycobacterium asiaticum
GCCCACCGTCAGCTCACCCGTCTCGATGACACCGTCGTCGTGGCCGCCGACATAGAAGGCGTTCTCCCACATCGTCGGAAGGTCTTTGTCGTGACGGCCGGCCACCCCGTCCGGAGTGACCAGCAGGTACGCATTGCGGACATCTCCGTCGGTATCGCGGATCAGCAGGGAACCGCCGAGCATCACCCCGTGGCGCCGCGCGAGGCCGAGCAGCAGTTCGGTTGCCTTACCGTCCACCGGCAGCGCGGCGTCGGCTAGTTCGGGCCAGAAACCAATTCCGGTGGTGAAGAACTCCGGCAACGCGATCGTTTCCGCGCCCGCCGAAACCGCCTGCTCGACGAGACGTTCCGTGGTGGCCAGGTTGGCGTCGACGTCTGCCGGCACGGCCTCGAGTTGTAGTGCGGCACAGCGCATACGCCTATGCTGCCACAGCACGCCTATGGCGTCAGCAGAACCTTCACGTCGTCACCGGAGCGTGCCGCGGCGGTCGCATACGCCTTGGCCGCCTCGTCCAGGGGCAGCGTGGTGGTGAAGATGCCCTCGACGTCCAGTCGGCCCGACTGCAGCAGCGGGATCAGCTCCGGCCAGGTGCGCTGTACCGGCGCGGTGGTCATCCGCAAGGTGATGCTGCGGATCAGCGACATCAGGGCGGGAAACGGGAACGGCTGCAGGTCATGCACCCCGACCACGGATACGGTTCCCCCAGGTCGCACCGCTGACAGCGCGTCGGTCATCGAGGCGTCGGTGCCGACGGCGTCGATCACCGCATCCGCACCCCGTCCGCCCGTCGCGGCAAGCACCGCTTCGGTGGCCGGCGCCGTGATCGGTGTGCCGCCCCACTGCGCGGCGCGCTGCAAGCGGCCCTCGACGCGGTCGATGGCGAAAACCGTTGCGGCGCCCTGAACAAGTGCACTGCGTAATGCGCACAAGCCGACCGCACCCAGACCGATTACCGCAACCGTGCCGCCGTACGGGATATCGGCGCGCTGGGCCGCCGCCCACCCGGTAGCCAGATTGTCGGTGAGCAGCAACGCCTGTTCGGTGCTGATGCCCTCGGGGATCTTGCGGACCTGGAAGTCGGCGGCGTGCACTGCGAGCAGATCGCTTTGCGCGCCGGGCAGGACACCGCCGCCGAAGATGGTCAAACCGGAGTAGCACATCACCGGGTCGTTGGTGGCGCACCCGGGGCACGCGCCGCACCCGGCCACCGACGACACCAGCACCTCGTCGCCGACCTTCACGGTGCGCACCTCGGGCCCGGCTTCGACCACGGTGCCGACGGCTTCATGGCCGAGGGCCACCGGTTCGGCCATGGGATAGTCACCCTCGTAGAAGTGCAGATCGGAACCGCAGATGCCGGCGGCGCGCACCGCGACGATCACGCCGTCCGGACCGGTCAGGGCGGGATCGGGACGGGTATCCACCCGGATGCTGGCGGGCCCGTCGACGACTACCGTACGCATCGTGCTCAATTCCCCTGTCGCAGAATGAAATCGGACCAGTCGGGGGCGCGCACCGCCGCCCAGTACTCGTTGAGCCGCCATGGACTCACGGTGTGGATCTCGCCATCGGCGTTCTTGAAATAGGAGTGCTTGACCGCGGGGTGTGACCACACCATCTGCTTGATCTCGGCCTGCGTGCGCTGGTGCCACTGGGTGGTCGCTTCTGGCGTGGGCTCCAGCGCAACGATGTGCTCTTCGGCCATCCGCTGCAGGCACAGGTTGATATAACGCATCTGCAGCTCGGATTGGAAGATCAGGCTGCCACCGTGCGCCAGATGCGTGCCTGGACCGTAGATGAGGAACAGATTGGGGAACCCTGGAACGGTAATGCCCAGATGGGCATGCGGTCGGCTGCCCCACCGCTCATGCAGCTGAATCCCGTTGCGGCCGATGATCTTCAACGGCCACAGCACGTCGGTGTGCCGAAATCCGGTGGCGTACACGATGACGTCGACCTGGTGCGTCACACCGTCCTCGGTGACGATGCCGCGCGGGGTGATGCGCTGGATCGGGGTGCGGACCAGTTCGACGTTGTCGCGTTGCAGCGTCTGTAGCCAGCTGCCGTTGTCCTGCAATGTGCGCTTCCCGGTGGCCGGATAGTCGGGCATCACCTTGGTCAGCAACG
Source organism: Mycobacterium asiaticum (assembly GCF_001673315.1). GTDB lineage: Bacteria > Actinomycetota > Actinomycetes > Mycobacteriales > Mycobacteriaceae > Mycobacterium > Mycobacterium asiaticum_B. The sequence continues at coordinate 2,128 of NZ_LZLQ01000082.1, forward strand.
CGTCGTCCTCGCCGCACTGACTGGTGATCCACTGGCTGAACATCATTCGGGCGGCGGCGTTGATGTCGCTGACCGCGTAGTCCTGGTCGGCGTAGTTCGGATCGGCTCGCGCGGCGTTGAGCCCCTTGTCGGCGCCGGGCCACAGCAAGAGGAAGCGATACCACCGCCCGTAGAACGGCAGGTGGCGCATCGCCCAGCGCACGCCCTCGCCGACCTGGTCGTGGTACATCGGGTTGGGAAACATCCACTGCGCGGTGCGTTGGAACACCGTCAAATGTTCGACGTCCGCGGCGATCGCGGGCGCGATCTGAAAGCCGCTGGCGCCGGCGCCGACCAGTGCCACGCGCTTGCCTGTCAGATCGACGGAATGATCCCAGGCCGCGGAGTGGAACGACGGCTCGGCAAAGGTGTCGGCGCCGACGAATTCGGGCAGGTACGGCCGGTTCAGCTGACCGACCGCGGTGATCACCGCGCGGGCTCGCACCGTGCTGGTGTGGCCGTCGGGCGCGCGCAGTTCGACTGCCCAGTTGCCATCGTGGTCCTGCCATTCCGCGGAGACCACCTCGGTGCTCCACCGAACATGCTCGGCCAGATCATGTTTGGCCATCACCTCGGTGAAGTACTGCTGTAGTTCGGGTTGCTCGGCGAAGAAGTGTGTCCAGTCGTTGTTCGGTTCGAAGCTATAGCAGTAGAAGTGGTTCGCGACGTCCACCCGAGCGCCGGGGTAACTGTTCTCCCACCATGTTCCGCCTGGCCCCGGATTCTTCTCGACGATGGTGAACGGAATGTTGGCCTGCCTCAGGCGGAGACCGGCCAAGATGCCGGACTCGCCGCAGCCGATGACCAGGACGGGAAATTCGGCCGTGTTCTCGGAGGGCAGCATCACCGGGCGGCGCGGATCGGCACCCTCGAGGTCCATCTCTTCCAGGGCCAACGGCACATAATCATCCGGAACATGCTCGCAGGCAGCCCAATCCAGCATCTCGCGGATCAGTTCGGCGCTCAGTTTTTCCGGTTCGGGGCAACCACGATCCCGGTACTCGGTGAGCACGCTGAGCGCCTCCGCCCGGGCCCGGGCCTTGTCCTCCTCGGACATGAAGCCCTGCACCTCGTTGAGGAAAACACCCATCTGCTTGTAGTCGCGGATGAATCGCGGGTCGCCGGTGATGTGCACCAGCGATAGCAACAACGTCGGGATGCTGACGTCTTCCAGTGCCGCGGCGATCTCCGACGTCGAGGTGGTGAAGGGTTGCCCGGCGTACCGGCTGCGCATCGAGTGCGATCCTTTCGGGTGGTGTGCAATTACGCTACGACAAGTTTCGTAATTGGCAGCCCTACGCTACCCGCGGGATCACACCCCGATCAAGACCGCACGGGCGCCGGGCGTAGGTTCCGCTTGACAGGGCAGGACTCAGGCTTGGTCGATGTGTCGGTCGATGTGTACGGAGAGCTAACCAATGGGTCTATTCGGGCAGAAGACGGCCGCCCCGCGCCGTGCCGGCAACGCAGTGGTGAAGCAACCGTCGAGCGTGTCGATGCAAGATCGCGCCATTGAAGCGTTCGGCCGCGGCGACGAGTTCTTCCAGATTCAGCTTGCGCACGCCGCAACTACCGGTGCGACGCTGGGTCGAATCGAGGACGCGGGATGGCGACTGGAGCACGCCGGCTGGGTCGCCGACGGCGAGCAGGTGGCCGGCATCTATTTGTTCCGGCGCGACGCCACCCGGATGGACGGGGCGCCCGAACCGTCGGCGCAGCCCAGCGCAGTGGTACGGGAGGCAGAGGACACCCCCCTGCCCGAGGAGAAGCACGTGCCCGAGGAGAAGCACGTGCCCGAGGAGAAGCACGTGCCCGAGGGGCAGCACGTGCCCGAGGAGCAGCACGTGCCCGAGGAGAAGAAGACGAAAGTCAGGTGTCACGCCTGCCGGCACGTGCACAGCGTCTCAGTGCGCGAGACATCCTTCGTCTGTCCCAACTGCCAGGCCAAGTTGAAGCGCAAAAGCACCTGAGGGGTGCCGGCTGCCGTTGGCTCCCCGGCCAGTTCGCGGCCGGTTCTCTGACAGGTATTAGTCGCGACTCACGGGACCTCACTGGCCGCACAGCCGGCGCTCGTACTAAACTAGAACACGTTGCAGTTTTTCCGCTCGGTCAAGCTTCCTAGGAGCAGGCATGCACACCGCCCTATGTGACGAACTCGGTATCGAGTTTCCGATCTTTGCTTTCACCCACTGCCGCGACGTCGTAGTTGCCGTCAGCAAAGCCGGTGGTTTCGGCGTGCTGGGTGCCGTCGGCTTCACCCCGGAGCAGCTCGAGATCGAGTTGAAGTGGATCGACGAGAACATCGGCGACCACCCCTACGGCGTCGACATCGTCATCCCGAACAAGTACGAGGGCATGGATTCGCACCTGTCCGCCGCAGAACTGACCAACACGCTGCGGTCGATGGTCCCGCAGGAGCATCTGGACTTCGGCAAGAAGATCCTGGCCGATCACGGTGTCCCGGTCGACGAGAGCGACGGGGACAGCCTGCAGTTGCTGGGCTGGACCGAAGCGACCGCCACCCCCCAGGTGGAAGTGGCGCTGCAGCACCCGAAGGTGACGATGATCGCCAACGCGCTGGGCACGCCCCCGGCCGAGATGATCAAGCACATCCACGACGCAGGTCGCAAGGTGGCAGCGTTGTGCGGATCGCCGTCGCAGGCGCGCAAGCACGCCGACGCCGGCGTCGACATCATCATCGCGCAGGGCGGCGAGGCCGGTGGCCACTGCGGCGAGGTGGGCTCGATCGTGCTGTGGCCGCAAGTTGTGCGGGAGGTGGCGCCGATCCCCGTCCTCGGGGCAGGCGGTATCGGCAGCGGTCAGCAAATCGCCGCCGCGCTGGCACTGGGCTGCCAGGGTGCGTGGACCGGCTCGCAGTGGCTGATGGTCGAGGAGTCCTCCAACACCCCGGTGCAACAAGCCGCCTACATCAAAGCCGGCAGCCGTGACACGGTCCGCAGCCGGTCGTTCACCGGCAAGCCGGCCCGGATGCTGCGCAACGACTGGACCGAGGCGTGGGAGCAGCCGGACAACCCGAAGCCGCTCGGCATGCCGTTGCAGTACATGGTGTCCGGCATGGCGGTTCGAGCCACGAACAGGTACCCCAACGAGTCCGTCGACGTGGCGTTCAACCCGGTCGGACAGGTGGTCGGTCAGTTCCAGAAAGTGGAGAAGACTTCGACCGTGATCGAGCGCTGGGTGCAGGAGTACCTGGAGGCAACGAACAGGCTCGACGAACTCAACGCCGCCGCCGCGGTCTGACGGCGGCGGGCGTTGGCCCGTCGGTGTCTAGTCGAGTTCGTCGTCCCTGCCGGTGAACACTTCCTTCACCCGGTCCACCGCGTGCGTACCGATTTCGATGGAGTTCTGCACGATGCCGCTGGCGCCGCCGGCGATGTCACCACGGATGATGTCGCTTGCGTGCTCGACGATGTCGGAAGCCTTCTCCACGGCGTTGGTAGCGATGTCGCGGACGGCGTCCACGGCATCTTTGGGATCGAAGCCCATTAGGGTGTCTCCTGTTCGTTGACGGACGGTCGCTATGACTTTAATCGCGGCTGACGCGTCCCACCGTCCCCGCTCGGCGCGGTGCTCAGTAGTCGACCAGGGTGCGCCAGTATTCCTCGGGAATTTCCTTGCCGGACAACAGAACCCGAGCCAGTTCCACCGCCATTGCGATACCCAGTAGGCCCAGCCAGAGGCCGGCCAGCCCGATCACCCACCACAGCGCGGTCGTCACCGTCGGCCATGGCGAGACAACGGCCAGGACCGGCGCGAAGAAGAACCCGGCGCCGATGTACCACGCGGACCCCGCCCGGTCGGACGCAAGGACAAACCGTAACCAGCGCGGAATCGGAGACTCGATCACGGCTCGGGCGGAAAGAACCCGGCTCCGGTGAACCAACCTTCTTGCCACCCCTGCGCACCCAGGCACAGCATCGGCAACCCGGCCGGAGACTGCGCGGCAACTCTGGGGCCGGGACACGGCGCGCCGATCTGCTGGACGCCACGCAACGGGTAGGAGATCACCCAGTATCCGGTCTCGGCCGCCGGGAACTGGTTCGGTGGCGGGAAGTGGCACGCCTCTGCCTGGCCGCTGGGACCGCGCCCGAAGATGAAGCGCTCGTAGTTGTCGCACGGCGCACCCAGCGAAGCGTCGTAGTTCATGCCCGGCACGTCGCCTTCCCAGCGACCGTTGTCCGCACTCGCTACCGGCGCCAGACCGATACCCGCGCCCGCGATCGCGGAGGCGGTGAGCAATTCGCGAATCATGGGGACTCCTTCATGGCGCCGATGGTGATAAGAGCATAACGATTGCTACTGGTGTCACAAGGGCAGATCCGCCGCGCAGTCGCAGCTTGGCCCTCTTTTCGGTCAGAGCTTCCCAACGGTGATGTTGCAATGGATCATTGGCACGAGACAACAAGTCCACGGTGTATGAGGAGTAGGCCTTGTCAACGATGCCAGCCGAACCGCAAGCCAAGCCGAATCTGCCGCCAGGGTTCGATTTCACCGACCCCGACATCCATGCCGAGCGGCTGCCCGTCGAAGAGCTGGCCGAACTCCGGCGGACGGCGCCGATCTGGTGGAACGAGCAGCCCGTCGGGGCGGGCGGTTTCGACGACGGCGGCTTCTGGGTGGTGACCAAACACAAGGACGTCAAAGAGATCTCCCGGCGCAGTGACGTGTTCTCCAGCTTGGCGAAGACGGCTCTGCCGCGTTACAAGGACGGCACTGTCGGTGAGCAGATCGAGCGCGGCAAGTTCGTCCTGCTCAATCAGGACGCCCCGCACCACACCCGGCTGCGCAAGATCATCTCCCGCGGCTTCACACCCCGCGCCGTAGAGCGACTGCGCGAGGACCTCAGCCAGCGCGCCAAACGGATTGTCGAAAACGCCGCCGCACAGGGTTCCGGTGACTTCGTCGAACAGGTCTCCTGCGAGCTGCCGTTGCAGGCGATCGCCGGCCTGCTGGGTGTGCCGCAGGAAGACCGGATGAAGCTGTTCCACTGGTCCAATCAGATGGTCGGTGACCAGGACCCCGAATTCGCCTCCAATGACGCCATTGCCGCCTCGGTCGAGTTGATCATGTATGCCATGCAGATGGCGGCCGACCGGGCCCAGAACCCCGGCGACGACATCGTCACCAAGCTGATCGAAGCCGACGTCGACGGACACAAGTTGTCCGACGACGAATTCGGGTTCTTCGTCATCCTGCTTGCAGTCGCCGGTAACGAGACGACCCGCAATTCGATCACCCAGGGCATGATGGCCTTCACTGATTTCCCGGACCAGTGGGAGCTGTACAAGCGCGAGCGTCCCGTCACCACCGCTGACGAAATCGTCCGGTGGGCTACCCCGGTCACGTCGTTCCAGCGCACCGCGCTGGAGGATTACGAGTTGTCCGGCGTACAGATCAAGCAGGGCCAGCGGGTGGTAATGGTCTACCGCTCAGCCAATTTCGACGAGGACGTGTTCGACGACCCGTTCACCTTCAACATCAAGCGCGATCCCAATCCGCACGTCGGATTCGGCGGGACCGGAGCGCACTACTGCATCGGAGCGAACCTGGCCCGGATGACGATCGATCTGATGTTCAATGCGATCGCCGACGCAATGCCCGATCTGGAATCCGTCGGCAAGCCCGAGCGGCTGCGATCTGGGTGGCTCAACGGGATCAAGCACTGGCAGGTCGACTATCACACCAACGGGACCGCGCCGGGCGAACAATGCCCGGTATCCCACTGACATTCACAACTGAAGAGGCAAACACATGGCTACCCATAGAGCTGTGCAGGTTGCGTCTGCCGGCGCAGCCCTGGAACTCACCGATGTCGACACCGTTGCACCCGGACGCGGTGAGGTCTGTATCAAGGTCAGCGCTTGTGGCATCTGCGGCACCGACGCGCATTTCGTCCACGGCGGGTTCCCGGATATGACTTGGCCGCTTACCCCTGGGCACGAAATAGCCGGTACCATAGCCGAACTCGGCGAAGGCGTCGAGGAATTCGCTGTCGGGGACCGTGTCGCCGTGGGATGGTTCGGCGGCAACTGCAACCATTGCGACCCGTGCCGTAAAGGCATTTTCATTCACTGCGCCAATGCAAAGGTGCCCGGCTGGCAGTATCCCGGCGGCTACGCGGAGTCGGTGCGGGTGCCTGAGACCGCACTGGCGCGGATTCCAGCGGGACTTTCAGACGCCGAAGCCGCGCCGATGGGGTGTGCCGGGGTCACCACCTACAACGCGCTGCGGCACACCCGGGCACGCGCCGGTGACCGGGTGGCGATCCTCGGTGTCGGCGGTCTGGGCCACCTCGGGGTGCAGTGGTCCCGGGCAATGGGTTTCGAAACCATCGCGATCGCGCGCGGCACCGAAAAGGCCGGTGACGCCAAGAAACTGGGCGCTCATCACTACATCGATTCCACCAGCGTCAATGTCTCCGAAGCGCTGCGCACCTTGGGCGGAGTGGCGGTTGTGCTTGCCACCGCCGGGAACTCGCAGGCCATGGCCGACACGGTAGGCGGGCTGCTCCCCCAGGGCGAACTGGTCACCATCGGGGTCACGCCCGAGCCACTGCCGATCAGCCCGGTCCAGCTGATAACCCCGGGGCTCAGCATCATCGGCCATCCCTCCGGGACTGCGAAAGATGTCGAGGAGACAATGCATTTCGCGCTGTTGTCAGGTGTGCGGGCGTGGATCGACGAGTTACCGCTGGAGCAGGCCGCCGAGGGTTACGCAGCGTTGGAAGAGGGGCGCGCGCACTACCGCACTGTCTTGACGGCGTGACTTCGGTCGGCCGATGACCGACTTGTGGAACCTGAATGCCGACGACGGCGAGTTGATCCTGCGCACCGGGGTCGCGGGTCGCGCGGCACGGATGGGCCATCGGCTCACTCTCACGATGTCGCGATGGCAAGCCAGCGTCAATTGGTCTGACGGCCAACCCGAGTGGGCAGAGCTGACGGTCGCGGTGGACTCGCTGGAGGTGCTGCGTGGCGAAGGCGGCGTCAAGGGTCTGTCCGGTCCGGAACAGGCGCTGGTGCGTTCGAACGCGCTGAAGTCGCTGTCGGCCAAGCGATTTCCCGAAGTCCGGTTCACTGCCGACGTCATCGAAAAAACTGTCGACGGCTACCGACTGGACGGCACGCTGAACGTCCGAGGCAAGACACGTGCACACGCAGTCGACCTCCGCCTCGACGATTGCGGCGATCATTGGGCGCTCGCCGCCGAATCAGTGGTTCGTCAGACGGATTTCGGCGTCAAACCCTATTCAATGCTGGTCGGGGCGTTGCGCGTCGCTGACGATGTAACTGTGGTGTTCTCGGCGCGCCGAAGCAAAAACGACTGACGACTATTCCGGTGGGCGCCCCGGTTCGGCGTAACTGCCGGGAATGTGTTCGAGCACCCGACTCAAGCGGAGCGGGCCGTTGCCGGGCGCGGGTTCGGGCGTGGCTTCGTCATCAGGTTGTCCGGCCGGCGCGGGTTCCTCGACCTGCTCGCCGGCGGTCAACCGCACGGGTTCCTGCTGCGGCGGCAGGGGCGGCGTGGCCGCGGGGACGGCCGCCGGTGGAACGGGCCGGGGTGTCTGCGCTTCCGCGACCGGCGGCGTCGACGTGTGCACGACAGGGCGAGCGGCGTGGGCGAAGTTCTTGCCGGGCGCCAGTTGCATTCCCACCGCCAGCGAGACGGACGCGACAAAGGTGACCGCGGCGGCGGCCAGTGTGGTCGCTGCGCCGGCATACTGCCGTGAACGCGTGGGCGTGGTCGCAGCCGGGGCAACGGAATCGGCCACCAATGCGGCATCGGTGAACTCGGTGCTCTGAGCCGCCGCCAGCGCCGCGCCTCGTGCCACGGTCACCTGTGCCATGGTCTGGGCGAACACCGGAACCGGCAACACTTTCTCCAGCTGCCAGGAGAACTCGTTGACATCTCCTTCGGATCCGACGACAACCACCCCGCCCGGTCGCCAGGAACTCCGGTCGAACATCCCGGTCAACCAGGACGTCAGGCCGTCCAACCCGCCGCGAACGTGCTTGACCGCCGTCTGCGTGTGCCCATCATGCGTGTCGACCATGACCACGGTCGCCCATTCCTGCTCGAGGATGCACACGGCTGTCTGCTCGTAGCCGATCACCGGGGCGATGGCCTGCGCCAGCGTCTCAACGGCGTCGAGCAACCGCACGGGTACCACGTTGTCGAAGCCGGCGTCGGTCAGTGCCTCCAGCAGCAGTGCGGCCTGAGCCGAGGCCTCGTCACTCCACGTCACGCCGACCACACGCAGCCGGTGGTCGTCGGCGACCGCTACGTCCCGGGCTCGCAACACTTCGGCCGCCACCTGCTCCGCGGTGTGCGTGACCCGCACACCCTGACCGAAATGACGACCGCTCTCACCGCTTGCCTGCAGGTGCAGTTCGTGGTGATCCAAAATTGCGCCCTCGGCGCTGTGTCCTTCGGCGAGGATCCAACCGACCGCGGTCGGTGTCACCGACAGCCCAAGTACCGTTTCCAATCTCGCACCTCAATCGTCTCCCGAGCCCGCCACACTCTCAGCGATGCCAGTCGCACCAAGGGGCAGGTGCGGGACGCGTGGGTGCCGGAACGGCTCGGGGATGGCGTGTCTCCGTCGGCTTGCTTCGAGCGAGCCTACGCGGTCGGTGCAAGTTCGGCTGCGCCGGTCCGGAAACCGTCAGGCCGGGCTTGAGGCGCCCCAGGATCTTGCCAAACGTGAATTTACGCCGACGGCAATTCTGGGGTTGGTTGCTCGTCGCGCCGCCCGCAAGTGGAGTATCGCCGGTCAAATTGGCTAGCGGAACGGAATAGGGTTTTGCTCCCGGCACTGACTCTGCCCGGTCCCAAGTGCATAACGCGTGCATAACGCCGCGGCGTGTGTCGCGTTTGTGCGGGTGAACGCCGAGCTATAACGGATGCGGTCAACCCGCGGGGACGCAGTAACACAGTTGCTGGGCCCGCGAAGGCGACCGATATTGAACTGAAATGTGTTTGCGTCCGAATCGACATTTGGCCTATTCACACGGTAAGTTCTGGCCGGAGCAAGAGATATAAGGAAAAAGGGGCACAGGTTATGACAGAGGTGAGCGGGAAGATACGGGCCTGGGGTCGTCGACTCCTGGTCGGTGCAGCTGCGGCTGCGACCCTGCCGGGCCTGATCGGACTCGCCGGTGGCGCGCCGACCGCGGGAGCATTCTCCCGACCGGGCCTGCCAGTTGAGTACCTACAAGTGCCGTCGGCGGCGATGGGGCGCAGCATCAAGGTGCAGTTCCAGAGCGGCGGTGACAACTCTCCTGCCGTTTACCTGCTCGACGGCCTGCGTGCCCAGGACGACTACAACGGCTGGGACATCAACACTCCCGCCTTCGAGTGGTACTACCAGTCGGGCCTGTCGGTTGTCATGCCGGTGGGTGGCCAGTCCAGTTTCTACAGCGACTGGTACAACCCCGCCTGTGGCAAGGCCGGTTGCACCACCTACAAGTGGGAGACCTTCCTGACCAGCGAGCTGCCGTCCTACCTCCAAGCCAACAAGAGCGTCAAGCCCACCGGTAGCGCCGCGGTCGGCATTTCCATGGCCGGTTCCTCGGCCATGATCCTGGCGGCTTACCACCCCGCCCAGTTCATCTACGCCGGCTCGTTGTCGGCGCTGCTGGACCCGTCCCAGGGCATGGGCCCGTCCTTGATCGGCCTGGCCATGGGCGACGCGGGGGGTTACAAGGCTTCCGACATGTGGGGCCCCTCGAGCGACCCCGCGTGGCAGCGCAACGACCCGACAGTTCAGGTCGGGACGCTGGTCGCCAACAACACGCGCTTGTGGGTCTACTGCGGTAACGGCAAGCCCACCGAACTCGGTGGCGCCAACATGCCGGCCGAGTTCCTGGAGAACTTCGTCCGCAGCAGCAACATCAAGTTCCAGGACGCCTACAACGGGGCCGGTGGCCACAACGCGGTGTTCAACTTCCAGAATGACGGCACGCACAGCTGGGAGTACTGGGGCGCGCAGCTGGTTGCCATGAAGGGCGACCTGCAGGGCGCACTGGGCGCTCGCTGAGACCGACCCGCACTAGCACTGCAACTACTGCGCTTGACGGCAACCGCCGTCAAGCGCAGTAGTGCATTCAAGGGGCTGAGCCGACCTGACCGGTGACATCGACCCACCCCGTGGTGTCGTTTCGGTGATCGTTCATGTTCCGGCACTCTCCGTAAATGCGCAGTACGCCCATGGCCGGGTTCGTGTCATGTCGATAGACGATCGCGGTGACCGCGTGCTTTGACAGTGTGCTGCCGAACGCGTGGCCGCCCGGCGGCGAACCCTCGGTCCATCCGTCGGAGACCAGTGTGTCGACAACGGCTGGCAAGTAGGTGTGGGCGCTCGTGCCGGCGGGCAGTGCGAAAGTCAGATGAATCGCGCCCTGGTAAGGCGGATCGTCGCGTCCCGCGCATGACATCAATAGATAGCCGGCTGTCGTGGGATGTAGTCGTGCGACGCTGACAAGTCGCTGGGCCGCGCCGAGGGCCTGCGCCTGGCTTTGTTCGTCGGTGGCCGTGTCCGGGCGGCTGAGGGCGTCAGCCGGTGTGGAATGGAGCCGGTCCACCGATACGAAGATCCCACCGAATGTCAACGAGATCGCGAGCGCACCGGCGATCAAGGCCCGGGCCGGCTTCGAACGCAGCCAATCCGGGTCCCGCAGGGCGAATCGGTGCCTTGCCGTCTTCTCCGACATCGTTGACTTTCATACAACCTGCACGTAACTTACGTACTGGGGGTTCGTAAGTTCATTTTCCGAAGGATAACCGGGATGCCTCAGGCCACACTCACGCATGCAACCGTTTCCTATCGAGTCGTGGGCCCGGCGGATTCGCCGCACCCCCCAGTGCTATTCGTGCACGGCATTCTGGTCGACGAACGGCTTTGGGATCGCGTCGCCGACGGTCTGGCCGGCATGGGATATCGGTGCTATCTGCCCACTTGGCCGCTGGGCGCGCACACCATTCCAGCGGCCGAGGGCGCCGATCTTTCGCCGGCCGGGATCGCCGCGATGATCAACGAATTCATGGTCGCCCTCGACCTTTCCGAAGTAACCCTGGTGGGCAATGACACCGGCGGAGCATTGTGTCAGTTCGTCATAGACGCACATCCCGGCCGGATCGGCCGCCTGGTGCTCACCAACTGCGATGCGTTCGACAAGTTTCCGCCATTCCCGTTCTGGCTTGTTTTTGCGTTACTACGCGGCCCGAAATCGATAAAGACGCTATTCGCGATGATGAACGTGGCGGCACTACGCCACTCCCCTCTCGGTTTCGGTCTGTTATTGAGCGATCGTGACCCCGAACTGACCGAGTCGTGGCTCGCGCCCTGCCGCGACGATCCGCGCATCTGCCGCGACCTCGCGGGGTTGCTGCGCAAGGTCGCGGCCACGGATCTGACTGATGTCGCGACCCGGTTCTCGCGCTTCACCCAACCGGTCACCCTGGTGTGGGGCATGCGGGACCGATGCTTCACCCCAGAGTTGGGCAGGCGACTGGCTGCGCTGTTCCCGAATTCGACGATGATCGAAGTCCCCGGGGCAAGGACATTCGTGTCCTTGGACAACCCGGCCGCCGTGATCGAGGCGATCGTGACTGTCGACGCGCACAGTGGCTAAGGCCCGCTTCGTAGCAATACTGGTGACCGCGCTGGCCACCGCGCCGCTGGCGAGCGCCGACGATTCCGGTCCGTTGACCGTCTTGATAGACGCGGCCGCCGAGCGACTACAGGTTGCCGAACCGGTCGCCGCATATAAATGGGGTACACATACCGCCATCGAGGATTCCGCCCGGGTTGACCAGGAGTTGGCAACGTTGCGAGCGGACGCCACCGCACTGGACATCGACCCGGACTACGTCGCCAGGATCTTCAGCGATCAGGTCAGAGCCACCGAAGCCGTCGAGTACAGCAGATTCGCGCAGTGGAAGCTCGATGGTGCCGCCGTGCCCCCGTCCCCTCCGGATCTTTCGGCGTCCCGGGCGCTGATCGATGCCTTGAACACTAAGATTTTATCTCAGGTATCGCTTAATTGGAGTTTGCTGCATTCCCCGTCGTGCCAGTACAGGGTCGAGGAGGCACGGGAAGCGGTCCGTCGTGTCCGCGGGTTCGACGACCTCTATCAACGAGCCCTCGACGCCGCCACGCGGTCGTACTGCCAGGGGTAATCGCCGGCCTGAATTGCCGGGCTGAACAGGGTTTGCGCCAATCTCGAAGCGGTAGACGGTCAATCTCATAATTTCTTCTAGTCGGTAACGCTTTGACTACAGCCGGCGAAATGCCGGACATGACGCACACCGCCAAGCCCTTCATCAAGTCGGTTATGACCGCCGGTTTCGTAGCAGTGGGTATGTCGTTCTCGACGGGCGTCGCCGAGGCGGACTCCATGAACTGGGAAGCCGTTGCACAGTGTGAGTCCGGCGGCAACTGGGCCGCGAACACCGGTAACGGCGCCTACGGCGGGCTCCAATTCAAGCAGGCCACGTGGGAGGAATACGGCGGCACCGGAAACCCGGCAAAAGCCTCCAAGCAGCAACAAATCGCCGTAGCCAACCGGGTCCTGGCCGGCCAGGGGCCAGGGGCCTGGCCGAAGTGCTCCAAGGCCGCCGGTGCCACTCCCGGTACTGCGCAACTGCCTCAACCCGGTCAGCAGTTCCAGCAGACCCTCACCCAGATCATCGGAATCTTCATGCCCAAACAGTGAATATCGGGAGCCGGGGTGGTTTCGTTACAGTCGGCGTGTTTGGATTCTTCTATGGAGGGTTCAGCGACGGTCCATATGGCGGCGCCAGCGGACAAAATCTGGGAATTGATTGCTGATATTCGAAATACCGGGCGGTTCTCGCCGGAAACATTTGAGGCCGAGTGGCTGGACGGCGCAACCGGCCCCGAACTCGGCGCCCGCTTCCGCGGGCACGTCCGCCGCAACGAGATCGGCCCGGTGTACTGGACCACCTGCGAAGTGACGGCCTGCGAGCCCGGGCGTGAATTCGGGTTTGCTGTACTGCTCGGCGACCGGGTGGTGAACAACTGGCACTATCGGTTGGCCCCAGCGGGGGACGGGACGGACGTGACCGAGTCTTTCCGACTCGCTCCGTCACCGTTGAATAAGGTCTACCTGGTGTTCGGTGGCTTCCTCCGCCGACGGCGCAACATCCGGGACATGACCAAGACGCTGACCCGGATCAAAGACCTGGTCGAAGCAGGCTGAGGGGCGGCTGAACTCCACCGATGAAGACAATTTTCATCACCGGCGCCGGCAGCGGGATAGGCCGCGAGGGTGTAAAGCTGTTCCACGCCAAGGGCTGGCGAGTCGGCGCAGTGGACCGCAACGACGAAGGCCTGGCCCCCCTCACCGTGGAGTTGGGTGTCCGGCTGTGGACGCGAGCCGTCGACGTGACCGACAAAGCCGCACTTGATGCGGCGTTGGCGGACTTCTGTGCCGGCAACGCCGGCGGCGGACTCGACATGATGTGGAACAACGCCGGCATCGGCGAGGGCGGCTGGTTCGAGGACGTGCCGTACGAGGACGCCATGCGCGTCGTCGACGTGAACTTCAAAGCGGTCCTGGCCGGCGCCTACGGCTCGCTCCCCTACCTGAAGCAATCCCCGGGCAGCCTGATGTTCTCCACATCGTCGTCTGCCGGCACCTACGGGATGCCCCGCATCGCCGTCTATTCGGCGACCAAACATGCGGTCAAAGGGCTGACGGAAGCGCTGAGCGTGGAATGGCAGCGGCACGGAGTGCGGGTAGCCGACGTGCTGCCCGGACTGATCGACACCCCCATCCTCACCTCGACCCCTCAACACTCCGGACAGCGTTCACCGGAGGACACCGGGCACATGTCCCCGGAGGAGTTGCGGGCTGCAGCACCCAAACGGGGCATGTTCCGGCTGATGCCGGCCTCCAGCGTCGCCGAGGCGGCGTTTCGCGCCTATCACCACCCGACCCGCTTGCACTGGTATGTGCCCAACAGCATCCGCTGGCTCGACCGGCTTAAGGGCGTGAGCCCCGAGTTCGTCCGAAAAGGCATCCACAAAGCTCTGCCCAGGATGAACCCGCAACAGACATAATGTCTTCTGCGCACATACGGGGCCCGATACGGAGGTGGCTGGTGCAGAACCGATTGGTCGCAGTGGCGGCAATGGCAGTGGCCGTCGCCGGCGCCGTCTCCGGATGCGGCGACACCCAGACCGTGCCCCGCAAAGCCGCGCGGGTGACCATCGACGGCAACGCACTCACCACGCGTCCGCCGTCGTGCAGCCAGATCGAGTCGTACCGAACCATCGACATCCGTGACCGGGACGGCCAGTTGCAGGCGGTGGTGCTGATGAGCGGGGACCGCGTACTGCCGCAATTCGTCAAAATTCGCAACATCGGCGGATTCACCGGAAGCTACTACCGGGGCGGGGTCGGCGACGCGCGCGTCGACGTGTCGAAGAACGCCTACACCATCACTGGCAGCGCCTCCGGCATCGCCACCGACAACCCCAACAAGGTCGTGACGACAGACTTCAAGATCAGCGCCGAGTGCTGACGGTGAAGGACCGACTGCACTGGTTCGCCATGCATGGGGTGATCCGCGGGATCGCCACTGTCGGAATCCGGCGAGGCGACCTGCAAGCCCGGTTGATTGCGGACCCGACGCTGGGCGACAACCCGGTGCCCTTCTACGACGAGGTACAGCGGCACGGTCCGCTGGTCCGTAACCGCGCGAACTACATGGCCGTCGACCAGCGTCTCGCCCATGATCTGTTGCGCTCGGACGACTTTCACGTCATCGCCTTCGGAGACAACCTGCCCGCGCCGCTGCGTTGGCTAGAGCGACGCACCCGCGATAATCGCCTGCACCCGATGCGCCCGCCGTCGCTGCTGGCGGTGGAACCGCCCGACCACACCCGCTACCGCAAAACGGTCTCCGCAGTGTTCACCTCGCGAGCCGTCAATGCCCTGCGCGACAGAGTCGAGCACACGGCGGCGGGGCTGCTGGATCAACTCGCCGATCGGTCCGGCACCGTCGACATCGTCGGACGCTACTGTGCCCAGCTTCCGATCACCGTGATCAGCGAGATCCTCGGGGTCCCGGAATACGACCGCCGGCGCGTCTTGGAATTCGGGGAACTGGCCGCGCCCAGCCTGGACGTCGGACTCCCCTGGCGCCAGTACCAGCGAGTGCAACGGGGTGTGGCCGGCTTCAACACTTGGCTCGTCGAACATCTGGGGCAGTTGCGGCGTGCGCCGGGTGACGACCTGATGAGTCAGTTGATTCAGACGGCTGAAAGTGGTGACGCCGAAAGCTATCTCGACGAGACCGAATTGCAGGCGGTCGCCGGGTTGGTGCTTGTCGCCGGCTTCGAGACGACAGTCAACCTGTTGGGCAACGGGATTCGGCTACTGCTGGACCACCCCGAACAGCTCGAGAAGCTGCGGGCTCGCCCGGAGTTGTGGCCAAACGCGGTTGAGGAGATTCTGCGGTTCGACTCGCCGGTGCAGCTCACCGCTCGAGTGGCCGGCAACGATGTCGAAGTAGCCGGCGTGCCGATCAGGAAGGGCGAGATGGTGGTGATCTACTTGGCCGCGGCCAACCGGGATCCGTCTGTGTTCGCCGAACCGCATCGCTTCGACATCGAACGCCCCAATGCCGGCAAGCATCTTTCGTTTTCGACGGGCCGCCACTTTTGCCTGGGCGCCGCGTTGGCCCGCGCCGAGGGCGAGGTTGGATTGCGCACGTTCTTCGACCATTTCCCCGAGGTGCAGGCGGCGGGTGCCGGGCGCCGGCGCAGTACCCGTGTGCTGCGTGGCTGGTCGACGCTGCCGGTGACGCTGGGACCGGCGCGCTCGGGGGCGTACGAGCGGGTTTGCGCCGCGCCGTCACGGTTGACACCCGAGCGGCGGCAAGGTTAATTGACCGCATGACAGAGGTTTCTGCGGCTGCGCCTGCGCCGGAAGAGGTGGTAGTCGGGATGTGGCAGGCGCTGTCGCAGCGGGACTGGGATGCGGTCAAGTCGTTCCTGTCGGGCGACTGTCTGTACGTCGACATGCCGATGCCGGCTCTGGCTGCGCGTGGTCCCGACGACATCGTGACACGCTTGAAGATCGGACTCGAGCAACTCGCTTCTTACGAGAATCACGACGGTGTGCTGGCCTCGAACGGCGCCGACGTCATCTACGAGCATTCGGAGACCTGGACGTTCCAAACCGGCGAGACAGGCGTGCTCAAGTTCGTCACGGTGCACAAAGTCCTGGACGGCAAAATCTCTGTGTGGAAAGACTATTGGGACTTCAACAGTCTGGTGGCCTTCGCGCCGCCCAATCATTTCGAGAACCTCGCCGGCGCGGACCAGAGCTGGATTTTCGACGCTACCGCTTTGGTGTGAGGACTTGACGGGATCGCTTTGAGGCGATCCGCCGCGCTCATGGCGAGCGCGACGGCTGCACGGCGCAGATCACGTTGATTCGCCGCCTGTTGACCTTAAAGTCGACCTCGGCGGAGTAGAGGCTTCCAACGCGGCCGGTTGGGTCTGACCGTTAGCCGTCAGCTAGTCCTCGGCGAGTGCCTTCAGGCGTTTCAGCGTGCCCGACAGCGTGCGCCCCACTTGGCGTACCGCGATTCGATCCGCGATGTAGCCAAGTATCCCGCCCGGTGCCTGGTAGGACAGCCGAAACGTCACCTTCGTCTCGCCGTCGTTGCCGTCCCGTAGCCGGATCCGGCCGCGCAGCGTCACTCCGGTGATGCCGACGAACGCCACATCGCGGTTGTCGTCGAATTCCACCACCTCGATCAGGCCGCCGATCGGTACCGAGCCGATCTTCCAGTGCACGATGTAGCGGGCGCCGACGCCGGGCGGCTGGTCGTTGGCCGCCTCCCACCGCTCCAGGTTGCTCATGAAGGACGGGTAGGTGTCCGGGTCGCTGACGATCTTCCACACCGCGTCGCGGTCGGTCTTGATCACGCACCGGCGTTCGACGCGCATCAGCCCAGCACCGGAAATCGACGTTGCGCGGCCAACCGATCCACGCCGCCCTGCAGACTCTCCATCACCTTGTCATGCACCGCCTGGTCATCCCCGTCGACCTCAATTGGATCCTGCACCTCGATGACGATCTTGGTGGGTAGTGGAATATGGCCCGCCAGATCACTGATGTTCAGACCCCACGGGAAAGCCAGCGATATCGGAATGCTCTTGAGTCGCAACAACTTGTCGGCCATCAGGAGTTTAGCTAGCCACTGCCCGCGGTTGAGGAATAAAGCGCTCTCCTGACCCCCTACGCTGGCCACCGGGACGATGGGCACGCCCGCTTCGCGGGCCAGCCGCACGTAGCCCATCCGCCCGCCGAAGTCGACCTTGTGCCGTTCCCACGAGGGCCGGAACACTTCATAGTCCCCGCCGGGATAGACCAGCAGCGCGGCCCCGGATTCCAGTGCCAAACGAGCATTTTCGTGATTCGCGGCGACGGTCCCGAACTTTCGCAGCCAGCCCAGGGGCGGCGCGGATACGACGAGGTTGTGGGCCAGTTGGTAGAAGGGCCGCTCCACGCCGAAGTACGAGCAGAACGCGAGGGTGAACACGAAGGTGTCGGGCGGAACGTTGCCGCCGCTGTGATTGCCGACCAGCAGCACCGGTCCCTCGGCGGGAATGCGGTCCAATCCGCGCACGTCGGCCCTGAAGTAGAGCGACGCAAGCAGCCAGGTGCCGGGCAATTGGTCGCGAATATAATCCGGATCGCGTTGATCGAGATCAGCTTTGGGAACCCGGGAGGTCACCTGCTTACGGGCCCACTCCATGGCTTCGCCAACGCCCATTTCTGGATCCTGTCCTAGCGTCGGCCCACGTCCAGGTGGTAGACGCGGGCGGAGTTTCGGTATGCAATGAGGTCGACTACCCGGATTGCGTCGCTTTCACACCAGTCTCCGCTGTCGACGAAGTCCTGCAGAACGCGTTGCATGGCTCTGCGCCACAAGGCAGCGCCGAGGAAGTGCATTTCGGCCGGCCCGTAGCCGTCGGACGAGTACAGGATCTTGCGGAACGGCGCGAGTTCGAGCAACCGCGCGACGAACGCGGGCGCTCGGGCCCCCAGGAAGTTCACAGTCAGCCCGCCGTCGAGGTATACATTGTTGAACGCCTGCGCCAAATACCCGGCCTCGCGCTCGTAGGGATAGCAGTGCAGCAAGACGATCGGGGTGTTTCCGGTTTGGCGCAGAAAGCCAAGCAGCAGAAGCGGATTGGCTTTATTCAGATCGCAATCGCGGTCTCCCAGGCCGACATGCAACTGCAGCGGCTTGCCCAGCCGCAAACCCTGATGCAACCCGAAACGCAGCAGCACCCGATCGGTGCACCGGACACCGCCGTTGTCGCGCCATCGGGCGGCGGCCCTCCTAACTTCTGCGGGTGAAGGTTCGGTCAGATCACCGTCGAACCCGCCGCGGTAGGCGAGGATGGATTTGACGCCCACGGCCGAGGCGGCACGCCGCTGCAGAATGTCTTCGAAGGCCGCGGCGTAATCACCGGGGGTCTCGGCGGCCTGCTCAGCGACCTGTTCGAGCCGAACAATCTCATGCACGCGGGCACCGGACAGCTCGGTCAACTCCCCGACACTCGTCACGTCGGCGTCCAGGCCGGTATCCACCAGCCAGCGAGTCACCCCGGCGGCAGGCAGGAACAGGCGGGCCAGTTCGGATTCGCTCAGTCGGTGGCGGGCGTCCCAATACGCCTCGGGGTCAACGTGTCTGGGCAATCCGAGCACCTCAGCGCAATGGTTGCGGACCGCGAAACCCAGTTGGCTGTCGAAACCCGAGTCGAAGTCTGCGAGGGGTTCGATGTTGCCTTCATTGAGGGCGTTCTCGAAGCGACGTCGGTCCCCCGCCGTCAACCAGCAGCCATGCGCGTGCTGATCGATCAGCGACACGTGCCGGATGTGGTGCGCAAGTCCCGTGTCGCCATGCGGTGTCGTCATAGGCTCCAGGCCATTCGGAACTTGCCGGCCAGCGCTTCGGGGTCCAGTTCGCCGTACCGGTCGTGCTCCATGCGGCGCACCGCGACCACCATGTCGATCACCGAATCACCGAGTAGCTTCCGCAGCAGTGACGAATGATTCAATGCCGCAATAATATCCGGCTGACTGTCAGGCAGCAGCGCAATGCCGGCGTCGCAGCGCTGCGCTTCAGACAGTTGGGCCGGGTCCTTCTTCACCTTGGGGGGCAGCGTCGCTTCGTTGGTGATTCCCTCGAGCGCGAGCCCGAGAATGGCCGCTGTCGCGTAGTACGGGTTGGCCGACGGGTCCACGATTTTCACCTCGACGTTTCCACCTTGGGGGTTGGCGGGACCGGCTTCGATGAATCGAACTGCGGCTTCACGGTTCTGGATACCCCAGCAGGCATACGCCCCGGCCCAGTTGCCTGGCCGCATTCGCAGCCCAGACACGATCGAACCGCACAGCAGGCCCTGCGCGTCGGCGAGGCGACACAACACCCCGGCCACCGCGGACTGCCCCGCCGTCGTCATGCCCCCGGGTCCGCTGCCCCCGGAAAACAACGGTTGCTGTTGTCGGTAGAGCGAGAAATGTTGGTGGGCACCGGATCCGACGCCATCGGCGAACGGCGCCGGTGACAGGCTGACGCGCAATCCGTGTTGCCGGGCGGCGCGCGCGACGATGATCCGCAGCAGGACCAGCTGGTCCCCAGCGGTCACCGGTGACTGCGGTGCCAAGGAGATTTCGAACTGATTGGCCCCGTACTCGGGATGGAACTGCTCGATCGCCAGGCCGGCCGACGCGGCGGCGACGGTTACGGCGTGGACGAATGCCTCATGCTCGAGAATGCCGGCCAGACCGTACTGAGCCCACGACGTCGAGGGCAGTCGACGCCCCTCTGGATCGACCAGCACGAACTCGAGTTCGTGGCCGACGGCGGCGGTGATGCCGGCCTGCGCCAACGCGTTCTCGACTCGGCGGAGAGTTCCTCGACTGCACAGCGCAACCGGCGAACCGTTCAGCTCAAAGAATCCGGCGGGCGCCCAGGCCAGACCGTTACCGAGGACACATAACGCCGACACGTCGATGCGCAGGCGTTGATCGCCGACCACGCCGACGTCGTCGGTGAACGCGATGCCGGTTTGGTCGATGGCGAACGCATGCCACGAGGGACTGGCCCCCAGGCCGGGATCGGCGAAAGTATCGGCCTGGCGGACCGGCACCGCTTTGGCGAGCGTGAGCCCCGCGGGGTTCACGACGGTGCCGATAACGGTGTCGACGCCCTGGGCCTCGAGCCTTTCGCTCACACCGGCCGGCGTGAGGGGGCTCGTCGTCCTCAGGCCCGGCTGGGCAGGGTCAGCCTGCACGCTTGGCCGATGTCCAGGGTCCGCAGCACCCGGCCCATGCCCACCCATAGCGCACACGAGATGGCCAGGTCGGCCAACAGTTCCTCGGAGAAGTGTGCGTTGGCGCGCTCCCAGAAGTCTTCGTCGTCGCGCAGCGCGGTGTGATCGGTGGAGAATCGGTGCGCGAATTCGGCCGCCAATCGCTCCTGCTCGCTGTAGCCAGGCCAGCTACGCCACTCAGTGGCGTGTTCGTACAGGTCTTCGTCGACACCGGCCGCCGGCCCGTCGGCGTCGCGGGTATTGGCGCAGACCACGCACTCGTTGTTGTTGGCGATCACGGCGCGCGCGATCTCCCGGGTGCGCAGCGGCAACCGGTTGCTGGTGTAGACCGCTCGGCTGAAATTGGCCATGGCGCCGCCGAGTTCAGGGGATTTGAGGATCCAGCCGGCGACGTCGTCATCTGCAAAGGTTCCGATTCGGCTCATGGCGAGATGGTACGCCCGCACGCTCGCCGGGCGGCATCGGTTGCGCTCGCCCACTTGCTGCAAATGAAAATCATGTTCATTATATAGGGGACTCAAATAATCGGCTGAGATGGGGTGAGGCCGTGAATCCGGTGTGGATGGCGTTGCCGCCGGAGGTGCACTCAGGGCTGCTTAGCAGCGGGCCGGGGCCCGGCGCGCTGTTGTCGTCGGCGGGGGCTTGGGCAGCCTTGAGCACTGAATACGAAACTGCGGCAGACGATCTCGTGACGGTGTTGAGCGGGGTTCAGGGCGAGGCCTGGCAAGGTTCCAGCGCCGAGGCGTACGTCACCGCTCACCTTCCGTACCTGTCGTGGCTGCGGCAAGCCGGCGAGGCGAGTTCGGAGAACGCTGCCCGGCAGGATGTGGTGGCCAGTGCCTATGCGGCGGCGTTGGCGGCCATGCCGACGCTGGCCGAGTTGGCTGCCAACCACGCCACCCACGGCGCACTGCAGGCGACGAACTTCTTCGGCATCAACACCATTCCGATCGCGGTGAACGAGGCGGACTACGCCCGCATGTGGGTTCAAGCCGCCACCGCAATGAGTGGCTACCAGGCCGTGTCCGACGCCACGCTGATCGCCGCGCCGGGCAACCCGCCCGCACCGGACATCGTGAAATCGGACTTAAACTCCAACCCGCTCACGCAGTTCGAGAACCTCATCAACAACCCACAGCTGGACGCGATACTGAAACAGTTCGGTATCGGGAACGACGTCATCGCGCACGACCCCTTGGTGGACAACCCGTTCGACGACTTCGTCGCAAACATCCTGCGAAACTTCGGCTATAACTGGAATCCCTTGGCGGGCACCCTCAATGGCCTGGAATACGACGACTACACGGATCCGACCATCGCGGCGTTCTGGGTGGCGCGAACCCTGGAGCTCAGCGAGGATTTCCAGCAATTCTTCGTCTACCTGCAAACCAACCCGGTGCTGGCCGTCCAGTACCTGGTGAGCCTCGAGTTGTTCGACTGGCCGACGCATCTGGCTGAGGTCTTCACCTTGACGAGTCAGCCCGCCGCGCTGGCGGCGGCGCTTCCGGTAGCCGCCGCCCCGTTGGCCTCCGTGGGCGGTCTCACCGGTCTGGCTGGCTTAGCCGCCCTACCGCAGCCAATTCCGGCCCCAGCCCCCGCCGCCGTGCCGCCCGCCGTACCGACTCTCGTACCGGCCACAGGACCGGCGTCGGTTCCCGCGCCCACCGCGGCGTCCGTCACGGCGCCCTCGAATAAACCTTCGTCGTCGCACAGTTTCGCCAGCACCAGCACGGCACCCAGGAAGCCGACCACCCGT
>NZ_LZLQ01000083.1 GCF_001673315.1 Mycobacterium asiaticum
TGATCGCCGCCGAGTCCGGTTTCTCGGTCACCGAAGCCATGACCGCACCGGAGAAAGTCACCGGCATCGACCGGGTGCAGCCCACCCTGTTCGCCATGCAGGTCGCCCTCGCGGCCACCATGAAGTCCTACGGGGTCACCCCAGGCGCGGTCATCGGCCACTCACTGGGCGAGTCGGCGGCCTCGGTGGTCGCCGGGGCGCTGTCGCTGGAAGACGGCGCGAAAGTCATCTGCCGCCGCTCCAAGCTGATGACCCGCATCGCCGGTGCCGGAGCCATGGCGTCGGTGGAATTGCCCGCCCAGCAAGTGTTTACCGAGTTGATGGCGCGCGGTATCGATGACGTCGCCGTGGCGGTCGTCGCCTCGGCGCAGTCCACCGTGATCGGTGGTGCCACCCAGACGGTGCGCGAGTTGGTCGCAGCCTGGGAAGAACGCGACGTGATGGCCCGAGAGGTCGCCGTCGACGTGGCCTCCCACACCCCGCAGGTCGACCCGATCCTCGACGATCTGACCGAGGCGCTGTCCGACATCAATGGCGAGCAACTGGCGGTCCCGTACTACTCGTCAACGTCGTTCGACCCGCGCGAGGAGCCGTACTTCGACGCCTACTACTGGGCCGACAACCTGCGGCACACGGTGCGCTTCGCGGCGGCCGTGCAGGCCGCCCTCGAGGACGGCTTCCGGGTCTTCACCGAACTGTCCCCGCACCCGCTGCTCACCCACGCAGTGGACCAAACCGCCCGCAGCCTGGACATGTCAGCCGCCGCGCTGGCCGCGATGCGCCGCGAGCAACCACTGCCCCACGGGTTGCGTGGGCTGGTCGGCGACCTATACGCCGCGGGCGCCGCGGTGGACTTCTCGGTGCTGTACCCGAGCGGTCGCCTGGTCGACGCGACCCTGCCGGCCTGGAACCATCGCCGCCTGCTGCTGGTAGAGAGCACCGACCGGTTGGCGCACGCCAATACCGTTGCGGTGCATCCCTTGTTGGGTTCGCATGTGCGGCTGCCCGAGGAGCCCGAGCGCCACGTCTGGCAGGGCGACGTCGGCACCGAGGCGCAACCCTGGCTGGCCGATCACCAGATCCGCGGTGCGGCCGTCTTGCCCGGTGCCGCCTACTGCGAAATGGCATTGACCGCGGCCCGCACGGTGCTCGGTGACGCGTGCGAAGTCCGCGACGTCAAATTCGAGCAATTGCTGCTCCTCGACGAACAAACCCCGGTAGGCGCCACCGCGACGGTCGAAGCCCCAGGCGTCGTCCCCTTCGTGGTGGAGACAAACCAGGACGGCGAACGTGCCCGACGCGCGTCGGCCACCCTGCACACCGTCGAGGAAGACTTCGACGAAGATGACGAAGACGACGAAGACTATGTCCCCTTAGCCCGGGACATCGAAGCTCTGCTGGCCGGGCATCCGAGTCCGATCGAAGGCGACGACCTGCGCCAGCAATTCGACCTGCGCGGCATCCAGTACGGCCCGGCGTTCGCCGGCCTGACCTCCGCGCACACCACCGAGGGCGCCGGCGACACGGTGCTGGCCGAGGTCGCGGTGCCCAGTTCGATTCGTTCCCAGCA
Source organism: Mycobacterium asiaticum (assembly GCF_001673315.1). GTDB lineage: Bacteria > Actinomycetota > Actinomycetes > Mycobacteriales > Mycobacteriaceae > Mycobacterium > Mycobacterium asiaticum_B. The sequence continues at coordinate 1,571 of NZ_LZLQ01000083.1, forward strand.
GGGTGCCTACGGGGTGCATCCCGCATTGCTGGACGCCTGCTTCCAGTCGGTGGCGGCGCATCCGGCGGTCCGCAATGCCGGCGGCGGCGGTCTCCTGGTGCCGCTCGGTGTCGGACGGTTGCGTGCGTACGGTCCGGCCCGGCATGCCCGGTATTGCCTCACGACCGTGACCAGCGACGGCGGCACCGGATCGCTGGTAGCCGACCTCGACATCCTCGACGAGCACGGCACGACGCTGGTTGCGGTCCGCGGACTCGAGATGGGGACCGGTGCCCCGGCGGGCAGCGAGCGCGACCGGGTACTGAACGAACGGCTGCTGACCATCGAATGGCGTCAGCGCGAGTTGCCCGAGCAGACGGTGACCGAACCCGGCGCCTGGCTGCTGATCAGCACCTCCGACGCCGCTGACATGGCCGCGACCCAGCTCACCGACGTGCTGAAGGTCCACGACGCGCAGAGCACCACCATGTCCTGGCGCCTGAGCGACGACCACGACACCCAAGCCGGCGTGCTTCACGACCAGGTCAACGGCAGTCCATTCCACGGAGTCGTCGTCGTCACCGCTCCCGGCAACGGGGACCCTGCTGCGCAGGCCGGCGCGCGTGGCAGTGAGTACGTCGAGCACATGGTGCGTATCGCGCGCGAACTCGTCGACGTCCAGGGTCAAACACCCCGGTTGTATGTGCTGACCCGCGATGCCCAGCCAGTGCTGAGCGAGGACCGGCCTAACCTGGAGCAGGGCGGTCTTCGTGGCCTGCTGCGGGTGATCAGCGCCGAGCAGCCACACCTGCACGTCACCTATATCGACGTCGACGAGCACACCGCCGCCGAACAGGTGGCCCGCCAACTCCTGCTGGCCGACTCAGAAGAAGACGAAACCGCGTGGCGGAACGACGAGTGGTACACCGCGCGGCTGAGTCCCACCCCGCTGGGTCCGGACGAGCGGCACACCACCGTCGTCGACCACGAGAACCACGGCATGCGTCTGCATATCCGCACCCCCGGTGATCTGCAGACGCTGGAGTTCGCCGCGTTCGATCGGGTGCCGCCCGGTCCCGGTGAGATCGAGGTCGCGGTCGGCGCGTCCAGTATCAACTTCGCCGATGTCCTGGTCACTTTCGGCCGTTACCACACCGCCGATGGGCGGCTGCCGCAGTTGGGCACCGACTTTGCCGGCGTGGTGAGTGCGGTCGGACCCGGCGTGACAGACCTCAAAGTCGGCGACCGCGTCGGCGGCCTGTCCCCCAACGGTTGCTGGGCCACCTTCGTCACCTGCGACGCGCGCCTGGCCACCCCCCTACCCGATGGGCTGACCGACGCCCAGGCGGCCGCGGTCACCACGGCGTCGGCGACCGCCTGGTGCGGGCTGCACGACCTGGCCCGAATCAGGTCCGGCGACAAGGTGCTGATCCACTCGGCAACCGGTGGGGTCGGCCAGGCGGCGATCGCGATCGCGCGCGCCGTCGGCGCCGAGGTCTACGCGACGGCCGGCAGCGAGCAGCGTCGAGAACTGTTGCGGGGCATGGGAATCAAGCATATCTATGATTCGCGCAGCGTCGAATTCGCCGAGCAGATTCGCCGCGACACCGACGGTTACGGCGTGGACGTCGTGCTCAACTCGGTGTTCGGCGCGGCGCAACTGGCCGGGATCAAGCTGCTGGCGCGGGGCGGGCAGTTCGTCGAGATCGGCAAGCGCGACATCTACGGCGACACCAAAGTCGGGCTCTTCCCGTTCCGGCAGAACCTCTCGTTCCACGGGCTGGACCTCGGGTTGCTGTCGCAAACCGATCCCGACGCGGTTCGCGAGCTGCTGAGCACCGTCTACCGCGCCACCGCCGAGGGCGTGCTGCCGATACCCGAGAACACCAGCTACCCGCTGGCCGAGGCCGCCACCGCGATCCGGGTCATGGGTGCGGCCGAGCACACCGGCAAGCTCATCCTGGAGGTTCCCCACACCGGTCGCAGCAGTGTCGTGCTGCCCCCGGAGCAGTCGAACGTCTTCCGTACCGACGGCGCCTACGTGATCACCGGTGGCCTGGGCGGTCTCGGCCTGTTCCTGGCCGAGAAGATGGCGAGTGCCGGCGCGGGCCGCATCGTGCTCAGCTCCCGCTCGCAGCCCAGCCAGAAGGCGCTGGAGACCATCGAGATGATCCGTGCCATCGGGTCCGAGGTGGTGGTGGAGTGCGGCGACATCGTCGAGTCGAGCACGGCCGAACGGCTGATCGTCGCGGCCACCGCCACGGGGCTGCCGGTGCGCGGCGTCCTGCACGCCGCGGCGGTTGTCGAGGACGCGACGTTGCCGAACATCACCGACGAACTCATCCAGCGCGACTGGGCGCCCAAGGTGGCAGGCGCCTGGCACCTTCATGAAGCCGTGACCGGCCAACCGCTGGATTGGTTCTGCTCCTTCTCCTCGGCCGCGGCACTGGTCGGCTCACCGGGGCAGGGCGCGTACGCGGCCGCCAACAGTTGGCTGGACGCGTTCACGCACTGGCGACGCAGCCAGGGGCTGCCGGCGACCTCGATCGCCTGGGGTGCGTGGGGTGAGATCGGCCGCGCGACGACCTTCGCCGAGGAATCCGCCGACACCGACGCCATCAGCCCGGACGACGGTGCCTATGCGTTCGAAGCGCTGCTGCGCCACAACCGGGCCTACACCGGATACGCCCCGGTGATCGGCTCGCCGTGGCTGACCGCGTTCGCGCAGCGCAGCCCGTTCGCCGAGTTGTTCAAATCCGCGAAGGGCCGCGCGGGCGGCAACAAGCTGCTGTCCAAACTTCTGGAGATTCCGCAGGAGGAGTGGGCCGGTCAACTGCGCCGCCTGATCTCCGAGGGCGTCAGCCTGATCCTGCGGCGTGCCGTCGACCCGGACTGGGCGCTGTCCGAATACGGGCTCGACTCGCTCGGAAATCTCGAGTTGCGCACCCACATCGAGACGGAAACCGGCATACGGGTGACCTCCAACGAGATCACCACGGTGCGGGATTTGGCGGACCGTCTGGCCGAGCGACTCGCCGCCGCGCAAGAGGGCGCGGGGTAAAAACGGTACGGTCGCCGAAAGCTGGGAAGCTCGGTCTGTTTTCCCGCACTTCGGCAGTCCGTATTCCGCCCGCAACTTTGCCCGGTAAGACGGGGGAAGGGATGTTGGGCCGCGGGGCCCGCAGCGTCGCCGGGACAACCTCTCATTCCGCCATACCAGCCTCATACGCTGGACGTTTAAGGTGAAATGCGCTGCGGCCAGGGTTCACGACGCAGTGTGATTGCCATCACCTTCGGTTAATTTTTTTGTACGTACGCACGATTTTTCTACATGCGACTAAGCAACCCGATACGCTCGGCTCACGCTCAACTAGAGGTGGGCGTTGAAGTGTGGGGGCGGCAGGCGGCCGCGGCTGTGGCATTGGGAACAGCAGGGCGCGAAGTTCGACGAGAACTTGCCGAAGAGGGCTTGAAGCGCGGGCTAAGGAGATGAAGTACGACCGTGGATAAAGCACGCGTAACCCCGGTTGCAGTCATTGGTCTGGCGTGCCGGCTGCCGGGCGGCATCGACTCTCCCGAACAGTTGTGGCAGGCCCTGCTCCGCGGCGAGGACTTCGTCACCGAAGTGCCGCGCGAGCGCTGGGATATCGACGAGTACTACGACCCCGAACCCGGCGTGCCCGGACGCTCGCACTGCAAGTGGGGCGCCTTCCTGGACAACATCGGCGACTTCGACCCGGACTTCTTCGGCATTTCCGAAAAAGAAGCGACAGCCATGGATCCGCAGCATCGACTGCTGCTGGAAACCTCGTGGGAGGCCATGGAACACGCTGGCCTCACTCCCGCCCAGATGACCGACACCGCCACCGGGGTGTTCATCGGCCTGAATCATGGCGACTACCAGTTCGTGCAGGCCGAGACCGGCACCCTGGAGGGCCCGTACGGCAATACCGGCACCAACTCCTGCATGGCCTCCGGTCGCGTCTCCTACGCCCTGAGCCTGCGCGGCCCCTCGGTCACTGTGGACACCGCGTGTTCCTCGGGACTGTTCGCTGCGCACCTGGCGTTCCGCAGCCTCTGCGACGGTGAGAGTGACCTGGCGTTCACCGGCGGCGTGTACGCGATGCTCGAACCGCGCCGGTTCGCTTCTGGGTCGGCCAACGGCATGCTGTCCCGCACCGGACGTTGCCATGCGTTCGACGTCGAGGCGGACGGTTTCGTTTCCGGCGAGGGCGCGGTGGTCCTGCTGCTCAAGCGCCTGGAGGATGCGCAACGCGACGGTGACCGGATCCTGGCCGTCATGCGCGGTACCGCCGCCAACCAGGACGGCCACACCGTCAACATCGTGACGCCGTCCGTCGACGCCCAGGAGGCGGTCTACCGCACAGCGCTGGCCGCCGCCGATATCGACCCGAACACCATCGGAATGGTCGAGGCGCACGGTACCGGCACCCCGGTGGGTGATCCGATCGAGTTCGCCAGCCTGGCCGCGGTTTACGGCAATGACGGCCCCTGCGCACTCGGGTCGGTGAAGACCAACTTCGGCCACACCCAGTCCACCGCCGGCGCGCTCGGACTGATGAAAACAGTCCTGGCCGTGCAGCACGGGGTCGTCCCGCAGAACCTGCACTTCAACACGATGCCGGACAAGATCGCCGAGATCGACACCAATCTTTTTGTGCCGCAGCAAGTTACGCCTTGGCCCAAGGACGACCAGGCGGCGCCCAGGCGCGCCGCGGTCTCGTCGTACGGCATGTCGGGTACCAACGTGCACGCCATCTTGGAACAAGCCCCCGGCTCCCAGGAGAGCGTCCCGCCCGAGACCGCCGACGGCAGCAGCGCGACAGGCGCCCTGGTCTTCCCGATCTCGGCCAGTTCCGAGGACGCGCTGCGCAAGACGGCCGGTCGGCTCGCCGACTGGGTCGAAGCGCAAGACTCCGACCTGCAAATCTCGGATCTGGCGTACACGCTGGCGCGCCGGCGTGGGCATCGGCCGGTGCGTACCGCGGTGCTGGCCGGCACCGCCGCCGAGTTGGGCGCGGCACTGCGCGAGGTCGCCGACGGTGAGACGCCCTACCCGCCCGCGGTGGGCCAGGACGACCGGGGACCGGTCTGGGTGTTCTCCGGTCAGGGTTCGCAATGGGCCGAGATGGGCAAGGACTTACTGGAAAACGAACCGGTGTTCGCCGCCACGATCGCCGAGGTCGAACCGCTGATCGCCGCCGAGTCCGGTTTCTCGGTCACCGAAGCCATGACCGCACCGGAGAAAGTCACCGGCATCGACCGGGTGCAGCCCACCCTGTTCGCCATGCAGGTCGCCCTGGCGGCCACCATGAAGTCCTACGGGGTCACCCCCGGAGCGGTGATTGGCCACTCGCTGGGCGAGTCGGCGGCCTCGGTGGTCGCCGGGGCGCTGTCGCTGGAAGACGGCGCGAAAGTCATCTGCCGCCGCTCCAAGCTGATGACCCGCATC
>NZ_LZLQ01000084.1 GCF_001673315.1 Mycobacterium asiaticum
CCCACCACGACCACCATCACCCCACAACAACCCACTAGCACCGCCGGCACCCCCCACACCACCAGCACCTCCCGCTCCACCAGTGATGGAGTCGGTGTTGCGAATGCCGTTCATATAAATGCCGCTGCCGTCGATGGTGCCGGTGATCGTGCCACCGGCGCCGCCGTGGCTGGCGGCCCCGCCGGCGCCACCAGCTCCACCAGCACCCCACAGGAGTCCGCCGGTACCACCGGCACCCCCCACACCGCCGGCGCCACCAGCACCCCCCGCTCCACCAGTAATGAAGCCATGGTTGTCAATGCCGTATATAGAACTGCCGACACCGGTGCTGGTGAGGTCACCGGTGATCGTGCTACCGGCGCCGCCGTGGCTGGCGGCCCCGCCGGCGCCACCAGCTCCACCAGGACCCCACAGGAGTCCGCCGGTACCACCGGCACCCCCGACACCGCCGGCGCCACCAGCACCCCCCGCTGCACCAGTGATGGGGCCAAAGTTTTCAATGCCGAGTAACTTACTGCCGACGCCGGTGCCGCCGGTGCTGGTGAGGTCACCGGTGATCGTGCTACCGGCGCCGCCGTGGCTGGCGGCCCCGCCGGCGCCACCTGCTCCACCAGCACCCCACAACAGTCCGCCGGCACCACCGGCACCCCCCACACCGCCGGCGCCACCAGCACCCCCCGCTGCACCAGTGATAGAGCCAGAGGCCGTGTTGACAACGCCTTTTACTAGAGTGCTGGTGCCGCTGACGGTG
>NZ_LZLQ01000085.1 GCF_001673315.1 Mycobacterium asiaticum
TCCTCCAGCGTCACTGCAGTCCTGGCCACCACCGCGGCGCCCACCCGCTGCCCCAATTCTTGATCGGCGATCCCCGCACCGCATGAAGCCCCACCGCCGCGCGATCCTCAATCCGCCCGCGAGCCGCAATCGCGTCGCGACGGCATACCGCAGCGGGAGATCCAGCCCACCCACGACGGACAAGTGCCGTACGCCCGCGACGGTCACTCACCGAAAGACGCGCCGCCTTCGCGCGACGCCGCCGGACGTCACGAGCCCCACCCCGACACCAAACCCGCAACCACTCGCGAATCGGCCGGCCGGTCCGACCGCGAGCACGGCGCCTCCGAAATCACCAAAGATACTGCCGGAGAGCATGATTCGACACTTCAAATCGAGCCAACACGGGACGGAGAAACGACGCCACCGGTCGTCGCCGCCGTGTTACTCGACGCGGGACACGGGCCCATACGCCCGACGAGCACCGGCGGGCCACATGGGGTGGGCTCGGATCGGATTGGCGGGCAACATGAGTCGCGTCACGAGCCATCGCCGTCCAGGAGTGACCCAGACGACCCGCACGGCCCTGACGGCGCCTCTCCGCCGCCAGGTCCCGGGCCCATCGATCCCTATGGCTTCCAAAATCCCGCGGACCACCGGGTTTACGGGCCGCACCAACTGGCTCCCGTCGAACATCCGGCCCACCAAGCCGCAGTCGAAACTGCGTTGCGAGCCCCGAACGAGACGGCATACCGCATTTGGGCTGACCCACGGAACAACCAGTACGGTGTGCTCGTCAACGACGGTGGGCCAACAGTCGACGGGCGCGCCAACAACTGCCTGGATTGCGCGCTTTCGGCACTGGCTTCGTTTCAGGGCCACCCCACGGTCTCGGCGCCCCGGTTCGCCGACATCCTCCCTAACGGCACGCTCGATCTGCGCAGTGGCGAGGCGGGCGGACTGGCCCGGGCGCAGACCTGGTTAGGACAGGGCCTGCGGGCTTCAGATCCAAGCCTTACCGTGCACGACCAGTTTGCCGCGCTGCATCAGCAGATAGCCCAAATGGGGCCCGGCTCATCGGCATTAGTGGTCAACGAGTGGCATGCATGCGACGCCAACGGAAACCCGATGTATCACGCGAACGGAACACCGGTGGTGGCGGGTTCGCACGCGACGGTCGTCGTGTATCCGCACGGCGCGGCGGGTCCGGTCTGGTGGGATCCGCAGCATGGCTTGACCTCTGATCATCCTCCGCCCCGACTGGTCGATCACTCGGCCCGCCTGTGGTCGACACCTATTCGATCCGACTATTTCGGCCCGCTCGCACCTGAACAGGGAGGTCCACACAATGCAACTGGACACAGCCGAACAAGCGCTGGCCTACCTGGCGCAGTTCGATCCGGAGACCAACTACACGGTGTGGCCGTTCGAGATGGGCTGGGTCTGTCAGCCGATCTTGACACCGGAGCAACACGAGGCCGGGATGGGACTGGGCCTGGCGAACCTGGTCATCGATTCGCAGACCGGGATCGTGACAGTGCAGTCCAGCCTGGCGCCGCAGACGATCGCGGCGGACTACACGCAGGCGAAGCGCACCGGCCGTCCGACCGGCAACCAGATCTATCCGCACCAATGGAACATCACGATCCGGCGCGTCCGGGAGGACCCCGAGACCATCGTCTACCAGATGACGGCAGTGTCGCTGAAAGATCCGCCCGAACCGACCCAGGAACATCCGCTGACCATCAACAAGAGCACCTTCCTCATCGATCCGGCGGATTCCCTGTCGAGGGTCGCGATGTCCTACGCGGAGTGGATGAGGCGGCAAAACTCGGGGATTTGGCCCGAGGAGGCGACGACGCGGCGCTAGCAGACCACGCCGGAGTTCTCGGCAACGACGTCGGCCCGCATCCGGGCGTGGACCACGAGGGAATAGACCCAGCGGACCGCGGACGTGAGGTCCCCTCGCACCCCGACGCGGACCATGCGCGAGAGGTTGCGCGGCAGGCCATCTGGAAGAGGATCCCGCCCGTTCATCCGGATTCGTTGCGACACCATCTGGCCGACAGTGTCTTCGGTGAGCAACGAGCCAGAGACAACGCCACCTGGTGGCGCGAGCTCAGCGGCGAGGAACAGCGCGCGCTGATCGACTCCCATCCTTACGAAATCGGCAACGCCGAAGGCATTCCACTATGGGCGCGCACCGAAGCCAGCGACCTTCGGCTGTCCCAGCTACACGACGAGTTGCAATCCCGTCGGGATGCGGGCGAGCACCTGAGTCGACGTGAAAAGAAAGACCTCGCGCGGTACGACGACATTCGCAGGGTGCTGGACGAAACCCGCACCAGGGCCAGTGCACTCGGCGTCGAGGTGCACGTTCTGGCGTTCGACCCGCAGGCGTTCGGTGGCGACGGTCGGATGGTAGTCAGCGTGGGGCACGACCCCTACCACGCGGATGCGGTGTCATGGCACGTCCCGGGCTTTTCCACCACGATCGACAGCATCGGGAACAACTTGGGCAATGCGATGAACCACTTCGAGTCGGTTCGAATGGAGCATCCCGGGGCCCGCGTCGCGTCGATCGCCTGGATCGGTTACGACGCCCCCCAAGGCTTGAAGGGCCTGTGGGACGTCGCGCACAGCAGGCTGGCGCGGGCCGGCGGCCACATCCTGCGCGGCGACCTCACCGCATTCAATGCCGCGCGCGACGCCTTTGCCGGCGACGGCAGCCACTTCTGCAACAACGACGTTTTCGGCCACTCATACGGTTCCACCACCACTGGCTTCGCCGGTCATGGTGGCGAGCTGACCACCCACGCCCGCAGTATCACCCTGGCGGGTTCCCCGGGTGCCGGGCCGGTCCGTCACGCCGATGAGTTCGGTCTCGGCGAACGGGTTTTCGTCGCGTCTTCGTCGCGCGACCCCATCACGATGCTGGGCGCCCGCACCCTCGACACGTTGGGTGCGCGTCAACCAGAAACCTACGGCCGCTTCTTCGGGCGCGGACTGGGCATCGATCCGGCGATGGAAGGCTTTGGCGCACAACGTATCACCGCCGAGTTTCCACGTTATATGGATCACCTGCTCGGCAGAACCGAAGGAACCACGGCAACGCACTCGGCCTATTACCGGTTCGACGCACAGACCGAGGGTTTGCGCACGGAGTCGCTGGCGAATTTCGGCCGCATCGGCGCCGGTATGTTCGAACAAGTCCACCCCGAACAACACCGATTCGAAGTAGACCGGTCTGAACACGGGTGGTGGCGCACCGTCGAGCCGGCGGAGAGTCGTCCGCTCGAAAATCCCGCCGACCCTTCCGAACACAACCGCCGGTTTTGGGATCCGCGTTGGCACGACACCGAAATTGGCGACCCCCCAACCGGGTTCGACGGCCACCGCCCCGTCGCCGATTTTCTCCCGCTCGGCGATCCGGACTGCGCGCACCGCGTCACCGACTTCCTGGCCGAACGCTGTGGACGCGACGTCACGCTGGGTACCCAACCAGGTCCGACCGGCACGCCAGCCCGAAACCTATTCGTGGCCTGGGGTTGTGCGCCGCATTTAACCAGCTACACGGAGGTTCGCGAGACGTTGCTGCACCACGGCGACGGATCGGCGGCAATCCTGGCGTCCAGCTGGTCGGGCGGCCCGACACAGGGTGGCCACGCCTACGTCGCGGTCAACGACGGTGGCACGGTGCATCTCTACGAACGGGTTGGGAACAGCTTCGAGCAATTGGGATGGCCGCCGCCCTGGGGGCAAGCCGCAGTCGACAGGACTGCGGTGGGCTACCTCGATCCACACGGCAACCCGATCGAATCCCTCGACGACCATGCCACACAATTGGACGCCGCCGACGCCGTCGGGCCAGTGGCGGGCGCGAAGCCCGACGCAGCGCCGGAAGCAGACCAGGGGTGGTCTGGGCAGTTGGCCATCGGCGACGAGGTGACGTATGCGCCCGACGCCGCGCGGGCAGCGGCCGATCTCAACCGAGCGTTTGCCAGCGGAAACCCCACCGCCGAGTTGGTACGGCAGGTCGCCGAGCTGTCCACCCACCGCGTCGGCGACGTAGATCGCGTCGTGCTGGGGAAATATGACGGTCACGACGGCGGATATATCGGTGCAGCCAGGCACGACGGCGGCATCTTCTATGACACCGGAGCACCCGCTTGGAACAATATCGAGCACGGCCTCAACCGATCGGATGCAAATTACTTGGGCTGGCAAGTGAACGAGCAATTCCTGCGGACGCAAATGGAAGATGGGGTCGCCCGTATCGACTATTTGGTTGATTACAACCATTATTCCTCGGTCGAGGATGTCGTACTGCTGCGTCCGAACTCGTTTTCCGCACGCGAGATAGAATTCCTCCGCAGCCATGCACCGCGGTACGGGTATGAACAAGTTGGAGACTCGTGGGTTCGCAGAGAAAGCCCTGGTGAATGACCGAAGAATTTCTGACCGACGTGCAGACGATCATCGGTCCCGTGCTGGCCGGATTCGGCTTTGAGCTTGCTGCTTTCCAGGACGATATAGACGAGGATGGCGTTGCCGGTTCGGTCGCATTCTATCGTTCGCCAGACTGCCAGCTGCAGATTTACAACTCCAAGCGAGCGGGCGAGATCAATTGCATGATCGCACTCGTCGGAGCCGCCCAGGTTTACGGGTTATTCGATCGAACAGGAGAATGGCAGTATCTCGCGCGTTTCGCCGACCGGGCCGAACTCGCCGAACTGATCAGGTCCGAGGGGACCGGCTTTCCGACGGAGCGCGAGGAGCTGGAGCGGATCAAGACACGCATCGAGCGGTTCTATCCGATCGCCCACGCGGGCATCCTGAAAATGTCCGGAAATTTGGGACAGTGAGGTTGGACAGTGAGGGACGTTCGACACCCATGAACGCCGCCCAGGCCGTCGCCGCGGTAACCGAACATGTCCGGCGTGCGGGAATCGATTACCCCACAACGGATTTGGTGGCAGACCGGTTCGAAGTCGGTTGGTCGGTGTATGCCCCGGTCCGCGTCGAGTCCGACGACCCGACAGCGTTCTTGAACATACCGCTGGGACGGGCGGTGTTCTTGATAGGCGACAGCGGACGCATCGAACAGACCTCGTCATCGGTGCCCCCGCAAGTGGCGCGCAACCTGTTCACCGAACGAGAACGGGCACTTGCGCACCGAAGTGCGGGCCCGGCGGCAACCGCGTTCATGAACGAGTTCGCCTCGACGTTCGTTCAAGCCGAATCCCCGGAACAGCCTGCGGCGAGAGGGTTTAGCGTACTCGAGGACTTTCCGGAGCGAGATCCCGACGTTGCCCGTCGCGACGAGCGGATCGGCCAACAAGCCTCGGCCATGCTCGAGCCGATCGTCCAGGAATTGGCCAAACTCGGCCCACCCGGCTGGCGGGAAATCACCGCTGTCTTCGCGCTCACCGTGCGGGCCGGATCGGCTGACTGCGCGGCGGTCACCGATCAGGGCTGGCGACCGATCAGCGTGCCAAGGTCGGTGATGGATCTGGTTCGCGCCCAGCGCGAGGTCAGCGCGCAGATGTCGGCCGGACCATGGTGGCGACTGACGCTGACCGTCACCAACCAAGGCCAGCTGCAAGCCTCCTACGACTACGGCGCCCAACCGTTTCCCGACGCCCAACTGCAACCGGCGGCCCATTACCGCGACGACATCGCCACCTATCCCCGTCCCCGCCTACCGGTGTGGCTGGCCGGCTATCTGGCCGGTCCAGCCGCCCAGGGCCGCACACCGTCGCAGGCCGCCGCGGCTGCGGCCGCAGATCGGGACGCCGGCCGACATTCGGTCGAAACCGACGATATCGAGCCCCTGCCGGACAGCTGGGCTCGTTGGGCGGTGCTGGCGGCGGTCTACACCGGGGCCCGCTCACAGTGGGGCCCGCGCATAGCGCCCGGTTTGGCCTGGTACGAATCCGACGCCCGCAGCGGCTCGACCCTGTACCTGCTGCCCGGCGATCGCGCGGTGCTCTCCGGTGGCCGCTGGGAGTCTCCGTTGCTGGTGGCGGCTTACCAACATGGGCAGCCGCTGCCAGACCTGTACAGCGGCGCTCCCGCCTGGGTCAATGACTCAGTTCTGAACAGCCGCAACCAGCATGGCTTGCTGAGCTTCTGCTTCTGGTGGGACCAGGGCCGCTGGTGGCGCGGATCGACCAACACCTTCGACGAACTCGACGACCCACTGCCCGCGATCTGGACTCCCGGGGAAACCGTCGACGCCATGGTCGAGGTGGTGGGTCCGGACGCTCAGAACGCCTGCCGCGACCTGCTGGTCGCCGCCGCGGCGCATACCGCCACCGTTGGCGACCTTGCCGCGGTGTTCGGCGAGTTCGGCAACCCCGATCTGGATACCGCCCTCAACCAACTCAGCCTGGCCGGGCTCACCCCGTGATCGACACCCTCGCCACCGTCGCCCTGTTCGTGCTCGGCGCACCGGTCGTGATCTATCTGGTGCTGTCCGGTTGGTACATGGCCAACGGCGACTCCGACGGAGGGCCCCGAGATCGTCCGCCGCCCAGCCGCTTCCAGCGGGTGGTGGATATTTCAGGATTCCTCGTTCCGCCCATTGTGCTGGTGGGGATTTACCTCGCTGGGATTGCGTTCGCCTACTCAGCCACGACGCTGACGTTTTACTACCCGTTGCTCGCCCTCGCCGTCGGTTTCGTCGCGTGGTACTGCAGTTTCCACGCTCTTTCCCGCTGGTATCAACGACTTTCGAAATCCAACAGCGCCGCCTATACCAAACAGCCGGGCCCGAGCCTGACCCGCGATGAGGCGATTGCGACCGTTCGCGACCACATCCGAAGGCACAAAATCGGCTATCCGGCTGACGATTTGGTCGCCGAGAGTTTTCCTCTCGGTTGGTCTGTGTACGCGCCGGTACATGTCGACGCCAGCGACGCAGCTGCGTTCTCGAATCTCCCGGTCGGACGGGCGGCGTTCTTGATCGGCGATAGCGGTCGCATCGAGCAAACATCCTCGTCGGAACCGCCGATTGCGCAGCGAGACCGGTTCATCGAGCGTGAGCGTCTTATCGCGACCCGGCGCGGACGCTGGGTGCGCCGACTGCCTCCGCAATGAGGTGTCCGAGGGATCCGGACTTCGACGTCACGCACATCCGAGGTGGTGCAGCAACACTGCACGGAAACGGAGCGGCGACCCGAATTCCGACGTAGCGCCGTTGAGTCACAGTTGCGGATTGTGTGACCGGTGGGCAAATACTGGCGCTGATTAATGCTGCTGAGGTGCTTTATCCTGGCAGGTGCATCCGAAGCCAGCGGCGGAAGATCGCGGCGGCCTGGGCTGATGTGGAGGGAGAGCCACAGGCGTGAGTTGCCGCTACGGTGTGGCACCTACTGGGAGGGGAACGTTATGTCTGTGGATGAACCGCCATCGATAGGCTCGTTAGGTGCCGCGACGCAACAATTTAAGCAGTGGGGCCAGGGTGTTCCAGACGACGTCCTTCAACTCGATCGGGTCGCGTTGAGCCGGTGGTTTGCTGATACCGGAAAGCTCGTCGATGCCGTCACGGCGCAGGCATTGGCGGCAAGCGGTCTCAGGATAGATGAGGGTGTTGTCGGCAATTTTCAATCCGCTAAAGCAACCGCCGAGAACTTGAATGATACCGGCGATGCCATCCGGCAGCGACTGAGCGAGTACGCGCAATTCGCCACGGCGCTCCGGGATTTCTCCAGCACAGCTTTCAACGCTTTACTCAATGCTGACGAGCATTAGTGTCGGAGTCACACCCGATAGTCGAGGGATGACGCATGTCGAATGATCCGCCCGACTTAGAATGGACAGTGCACGACGACCAATACGTCGGGGATTCGCGCCCCAGCACTCTTTCCATCCCCGATCTCCACAGTTCGACAATCGGAAAAACGCTCTTTGGTGACCTGAGTAGCGTGGACAGCACGCGACTAGCCGGTAATACGATCAAAGGCGTTCCGCTAGAACACATCAATACTTTCCTCGAAGGATACAACGGCATCAAGGATGCCGCTGACGATGTTGCCGTGCGGCATCGCTTCATCTGGTCCGATATAAGCGCTGCTCTCAAGGCCGCTCACGATACGCTGGAGCAGGCAATCAGCTCGGCTGAAAAGACTTTGTCCGGCGCTACGGCGTCCGCGATGTTCAAAAAGGCGAGAGACTCGCTGAATTATCTGTCATCCCTGGTTGACGCGACGGAGCGCATGGATCCGCTCGTCGATACCTTCTCTCGCGACATAAAAGAAACGAAGGATTGGTTCGTCAACGCTGCTGAACAGCTGGAAACGGACACCAAGGCCAGAGCTCAATATATGGACATTCCGGAAGACGAAGCCCGGCGGGATCTGCTGGCAAACTTTTATGACCGCGATGCGCGGCAAATGGTTCATCAATTCTATAACCCGCCGATCGAATGGATCAGCCAACGACATCCGGATATGTCAGCCAGTGCGCCCCGGATCGGAGGACCCGCGGGCGGCCTGGGAGGGGCCGGCGGGGGCGGCGGCCCGCCGGGCGGTTTGATGCCGGGCGGCATGGGAGCACCCGCACTCCCCTTTCCCACCGGGCCGGGGTCAGCGGATCCGTCGGCAGGTTCGCCGTCCATGCCGACCTCGCCAACATCGCCGGCCAACGCGCTGCAGGGTCTTGGCGATGCCGGGAAAGGTGCTGGCGACGCGGCGAACAATGCTGCCCAGCAGGGCCAGAACGCCGCGGGCCAAGCTGGCCAGGCCGCTAACCAGGCTGCTAATCAGGCTGCTAATCAGGCATTGGACGACGCACTCAAAAACCACCAAAATGGCTCCGGCGCACTACCTCTGGGCGCCCTCGGGTCGGCAACCAACGGCATGAGGGGCGCTACGACGCCAGCAGGAGCAGGCGGCAAGCACGGAGGCGGGGCGGGGGGCGCCGGTGCACGGTGTGTGCAGTCTGGACGCCATCGGCCGGCTGACCAGCGGGGAGGCCCTGGTGGTCTTGGAGGGCCG
>NZ_LZLQ01000086.1 GCF_001673315.1 Mycobacterium asiaticum
GGAGTCCATTCGCCGCGGCGCCTGGTGCGAACAACCAGTGAGTCCGACCACCGCCAGCGCGATGGCGGCGCCCAGCGTTACGCAGACTTTCCGCGACATCGGGTTGCAGCGCTCAGCGGCGAAAAAACGGGTATAGACAGCGAAATGCAACAGAAGTCACACGCGCGCCGGCCGCGCTGGTCGCCGGAGTGGTCGGAAGGCCTGTGGCTAGGGATTTCAGGGTCACAGAAGTCCTTTCGCTCGGCCCGAGTAGAAGCCGAGATTACCAGCGTGACCCAAGTTGTAACTTTTCAACCGCATTTGACTACACACATCAAACGCTGCCGGCCGGTAGCGTTGAACTATCCGCCACGCCATCCCTGGTGCGGGAAAGGAGCGCAACATGGGTGAGTCAGAGCGTTCTGAAGCATTCGAGACCCCTCGCGATATTCCCCTGTCCAGCGAAGATGCTGCCGAACTCGAACAGCTGAGGCGTGAGGCCGCGGTGCTGCGCGAGCAACTCGATAATGCGGTCGCACACCAGAACCCCACTCGTTCGTCGCGCGATGTGCATCAACTCGAAGCCCGTATCGACTCGCTCGCCGCACGCAATTCGAAATTAATGGAAACTCTTAAAGAGGCTCGCCAACAACTATTGGCGTTGCGTGAGGAAGTTGACCGGCTCGGTCAGCCGCCCAGTGGTTACGGCGTCCTGCTCGGTTCGCATGAAGACGAGACCGTCGACGTATTCACCTCGGGCCGCAAGATGCGGCTGACGTGCTCGCCCAACATCGACCTGTCTGTGCTGAAGAAGGGACAGACCGTGCGTCTCAACGAGGCGCTGACGGTTGTCGAGGCTGGGACGTACGAGTCCGTCGGCGAGATCTCGACGCTGCGCGAGGTGCTGGGCGACGGTCACCGCGCGTTGGTGGTCGGCCACGCCGACGAGGAGCGCATCGTCTGGCTGGCTGAGCCGCTGGTCGCCGAAGATCTCCCCGAAGGCCACCCCGACGCCCTCAACGACGACAGCCGGCCGCGCAAGCTGCGGCCCGGCGACTCGCTGCTGGTGGACACCAAGGCCGGGTACGCCTTCGAGCGGATTCCGAAGGCCGAGGTCGAAGACCTGGTGCTGGAAGAGGTTCCCGACGTCAGCTACGAGGACATCGGTGGCCTGACGCGGCAGATCGAACAGATCCGTGACGCGGTCGAACTGCCGTTCCTGCACAAGGAGCTCTACCGCGAATACGCGCTGCGACCACCGAAGGGTGTGTTGCTCTACGGCCCGCCCGGTTGCGGTAAGACGCTGATCGCCAAGGCCGTCGCCAACTCGCTGGCCAAGAAGATGGCCGACCTGCGCGGTGACGATGCGCGTGAGGCGAAGTCCTACTTCCTCAACATCAAGGGACCGGAGCTGCTCAACAAGTTCGTCGGCGAAACCGAGCGCCACATCCGGCTGATCTTCCAGCGCGCCCGGGAGAAGGCGTCGGAAGGCACTCCGGTGATCGTGTTCTTCGACGAGATGGATTCGATCTTCCGCACCCGTGGCACCGGCGTCTCCTCTGACGTCGAGACCACGGTGGTGCCGCAGTTGCTGTCGGAGATCGACGGCGTGGAAGGTCTCGAGAACGTCATCGTGATCGGCGCCTCCAACCGTGAGGACATGATCGACCCGGCCATCCTGCGACCCGGACGCCTGGACGTGAAGATCAAGATCGAGCGACCGGATGCCGAAGCGGCACAGGACATCTTCTCCAAGTACCTGGTCGAAACGCTGCCGGTGCACGCCGACGATCTCGCTGAGTTCGACGGGGATCGGGGTGCTTGCATCAAGGCGATGATTGAGAAGGTCGTGGACCGGATGTACGCCGAGATCGACGACAACCGGTTCCTGGAAGTCACCTACGCCAACGGTGACAAGGAAGTCATGTACTTCAAGGACTTCAACTCCGGCGCGATGATCCAGAACGTGGTCGACCGGGCGAAGAAGAACGCGATCAAGTCGGTGCTGGAGACCGGGCAACCCGGTCTGCGCATCCAGCATCTGCTCGACTCGATCGTCGACGAGTTCGCCGAGAACGAGGACCTGCCCAACACCACCAATCCCGACGACTGGGCGCGGATCTCGGGCAAGAAGGGCGAGCGGATCGTGTACATCCGGACCCTGGTCACGGGCAAGTCGTCGAGCGCGTCGCGAGCGATCGACACCGAGTCAAACCTGGGGCAGTACCTGTAAGCCGCTAGCTCGACCTGTAAGCGCTAGCTCGCCAGCGAGTAGCTGTTCGTCAGGTCGTCCTGCAGCACTTGGGCTGCTTGGGTTGTGGTGTCGACGCGCAGTTCGTCGTCCAGCACGCGCGAGTGGTAGGACCAACCCGTCGGAAGCTTGAGTCGGTCGCCGAGCGTGGGCAGATCGGCGCGCGAGAGTTCAGGGTCGACGACCTGGCTCCACGTCTGCATCACCCATTGGCGCCCGTGCGGGTCCTGAAGTTCATAGATTTCCTGCCCTCGGTTGAAGACGAAGACCGTGTGCCTGCTCACTTGGTTGACGGTGTAGGGCGTGGGGTTCATCGACGACAACAGAACGGTGGCCTGCAGCAGCATGTCGATGCCGCCGAAGGTCTTGATGATCTGCGGGCCCTGCTGGTTCTTTTCGATGCGGTTCATCAACCAGTAGCGCGGACCGTTGAGAAGAGCTGTGGCAGCACCGTTTTCGGTCGCGATGGCATGAGCGTCGAGTGCCTTCCACAGGTCTTCGGGACAATCGTTGAGCGGAAAGCTGTTGTAGACGGTGGCTTGCGGACCCGCTTCGCCGGGAGTCACGAGAAGCACTTCGCCGTAACGTTTCCCGGACAGGTCGCCCGATTGTTCGGGCATCGCGGAGTTCGATTGAGGGGCTGACACAGGGTGAACCTAATCACCCAGGTCAGCGGCGTCAACACTGGTCATCGGCGCGTTCACCACTCGGCTGCGGTACCGGTTGCGGGCGGTCAGGGTGAGGTGCAGATCGTCGATCAACGGGTCGACGAAGGTAGAGCGGTAGTCGTCATCACCGGCCGCGCGGGCGCTGATGTACATGAACGTCAACGCGCCCAGGAACAGACAGAGGTGCACCAGGGAGTCGGGCACCGGCACCGTCAATCCGAGCACGGTGGAGTTGTTGTCGGTGGTGCGGGCCCACTCCTGCAGGAGGCCGGGGGTAAGCACGATCAGGCCCAGCGTCACATAGATTCCGGCGGTGAGCGCCGCCACCACCATGATCTGCGCGAGTTGGGACGCCGCCAGCACGAAGACTACGTTGACGCGTTCGGCCCGACTCAGCGGCGGGCTGCCGGACGGATCCGGCATCGACTCGAAAGGCGTGTCGGACAAGCGTTCTCGGTCGAGGGCCACGGCTGCGGGTCTGCGCAGCATTGGCTTGACTCGTTCGGCGGTGGCAGAGACCACGAAGGCGGCGGCAATGCCGATCAGAAAGACGATCGCCAGCGCCAGCCGGTCCCCGCTGATGGTCGCGGCCATCAGCCAGACGTTGCCGTTGAAGAACACCAGTGTGGTCAGCAGCACCACGGGCAGCGCCCGCACTGCGAGTCCGCCGATCGTCGCGAGGTGCGAAAGCGTCATGCGGGCCGACCACCCGGTCACCGAGCCGACTCCGCAGCCGGTCAGCACCAGCATCACGACGGCCGCGCCGACAGCGTTGGCCAAGTGTGATGGGCCGCTCTCGATCACGATCGCGATTCCGACGATGATGATCGCCGCCGTCGCCGCCAGCGCCCTGCCGCGGCCGCTGGGGATTCGAGACACCAACCACCCGACAACAGTCATCGCTATCGGGGCGACTGCGATCAGGATCAACAGAAACCATTCCCGCGGCGACGGCGTGCCGTCGATGATCACGTCCTTGCCGTCAGTGACGAACAGCACCGGCAATGCCCAGCAGTGCAACGTCGCGTAGGCCGCCAACATCGGGGCCGAGCGCGACCAGAGTCGCCGCCACCGCCCACGCGTGGTCAGTACCGACGGAAGGCCACGCTGCAAGAACCAGTTCTCGGCTTCGTTGGTCGCCGACCGCCGTCGCGCCCGTGAGCGCAAAGAACGACTCATGCCGGGTCACACTAGCCTCGGCAAGCACGTTGCGCCGCGCTCTCGGCCGCCGCCACGATTGGCTGTCTGCCGGGCGACTGCAACCATTTGCGTTTTTGATTGTGTGACTAGGGCTTTCAGTGTGCGGCAGCGGCGGGATTTTCGGGCCTGGGGCCGCCGCAGACGCACACCGCAAACCGCCGCTGCACACCCGATTGCCGACGTCGGCAATCCGGCGCCAAGACCGTCCCCGTCCCTGCAGTGATCGTCGGCTGCTCCCGCCCCGACACCCGTCCTCACCGGGCCGCACACAGCCCGCGTCGCCGACGGGCCTAGGCTCAAGGGATGCAACGGATTATCGGAACGGAGGTCGAGTACGGCATCTCCTCGCCGTCCGACCCGACCGCTAACCCGATCCTCACCTCTACCCAGGCGGTTCTGGCGTACGCCGCCGCGGCCGGCATTCAACGCGCCAAACGGACCCGCTGGGATTACGAGGTCGAGTCGCCACTGCGCGACGCTCGTGGTTTCGACCTGAGCCGGTCGGCAGGACCGCCCCCCGTGGTGGATGCCGACGAGGTCGGCGCCGCCAACATGATCCTGACCAATGGGGCGCGGCTCTACGTCGATCATGCGCACCCGGAGTACTCCGCCCCCGAATGCACCGACCCGATGGACGCGGTGATCTGGGACAAAGCCGGTGAGCGGGTGATGGAGGCCGCCGCCCGCCATGTCGCCAGCGTGCCCGGCGCCGCGAAACTGCAGCTCTACAAGAACAACGTCGACGGCAAGGGCGCGTCGTACGGATCGCATGAGAACTACCTGATGTCGCGGCAGACGCCGTTCTCGGCCATCATCGCCGGGCTCACGCCGTTCCTGGTGTCCCGGCAGGTGGTGACGGGTTCGGGACGGGTCGGCATCGGGGCCTCCGGCGACGAGGCCGGCTTTCAGCTGTCCCAGCGCTCCGACTACATCGAGGTCGAGGTTGGCCTGGAAACCACCCTCAAGCGCGGCATCATCAACACCCGTGACGAGCCGCACGCCGACGCCGACCGGTACCGCCGGCTGCACGTCATCATCGGCGACGCAAACCTGGCCGAGACGTCCACGTATCTGAAGCTGGGCACGACGGCGCTGGTCCTCGACCTGATCGAAGAGGGCATCGACCTCACCGACCTGGCCCTGGCCCGCCCGGTGCACGCGGTCCACGCCATCAGCCGCGACCCATCGCTGCGTCAAACCGTGGCCCTGGCCGACGGTCGGGAACTCACCGGGCTTGCGTTGCAACGGATCTACCTCGACCGGGTGGCCAAGCTGGTGGACAGTCGCGACCCGGATTCGCGCGCCTCGCACGTCGTCGAGACCTGGGCGCATGTGCTCGACCAACTCGAGCGGGACCCGATGGACTGTGCCGAGTTGCTGGACTGGCCGGCCAAGCTGCGACTGCTGGAAGGCTTCCGCCAGCGCGAGAATCTGAACTGGTCGGCGCCCCGGTTGCACCTGGTTGACCTGCAGTACTCCGATGTCCGCCTGGATAAAGGCCTGTACAACCGCCTGGTGGCCCGCGGCTCGATGAAGCGCCTGGTCACCGAACATCAGGTGCTGGAAGCGGTGGACAATCCGCCGACGGACACGCGGGCGTACTTCCGCGGCGAGTGCCTGCGCCGGTTCGGGGCGGACATCGCCGCCGCGAGTTGGGACTCGGTGATCTTCGACCTGGGCGGCGACTCGCTGGTCCGGATCCCGACGCTGGAGCCCCTGCGGGGCAGCAAGGCGCACGTGGGAGCACTGCTCGATTCGGTGGACAGCGCGGTTGAACTGGTGGAACAACTCACCAGCTAGGGCTGGTTGAACCGACGAAACGTCGGTGCTGACCGGTAGGGTAGAAAACGCCCACGGGCGATGGACACGCAGCGCGGCTTGTCAGAAGGCCCGCAACGAAGCAGGAGGCGGCGATGGCGCAGGAGCAGACCAAACGTGGCGGTGGTGGCGGCGATGACGACGACCTCACCGGCACGACGGCCGCGGGCCAGGAGCGTCGCGAAAAGCTGGCGGAAGACACTGACGACTTGCTCGACGAAATTGACGATGTCTTGGAGGAGAACGCCGAGGACTTCGTTCGCGCTTACGTTCAAAAGGGCGGACAGTGACCTGGCCGTTGCCTGATCGCCTGTCCACTAACCCCGCAAGACCTGGATTTCCGGCTGTAGAGCTGTCGTCCTTCGCTGACTTTCTGCGTCGGCAAGCCCCGGAACTGCTTCCTGCGAGCATCACCGGGGGAGGCGTAGCCGTGACCGACCAGCTGCCGCACGGGACCACCATCGTTGCTCTGAAATACCCCGGCGGCGTGCTGATCGCCGGGGACCGTCGTTCGACGCAAGGCAACATGATTGCCGGGCGCGACGTCCGCAAGGTCTACATCACCGACGACTACACCGCTACCGGCATCGCCGGAACCGCGGCCATTGCCGTGGAATTCGCCCGGCTGTATGCAGTCGAACTCGAGCACTACGAGAAGCTCGAAGGCGTGCCGCTCACCTTCGCCGGCAAGGTCAACCGCCTTGCCATCATGGTGCGTGGAAACCTGCCCGCCGCGATGCAGGGCCTGGTGGCGCTACCGCTCCTGGTGGGCTACGACATGGATGCCGCTGATTCCGAAGGCGCTGGCCGCATCGTCTCCTTCGACGCCGCGGGCGGCTGGAACATCGAGGAAGAGGGCTACCAGTCGGTGGGTTCCGGGTCGATCTTCGCCAAATCGTCGATCAAGAAGCTGTATTCGCAGGTCACCGACGCCGATTCGGCGCTGCGGGTAGCCGTGGAAGGGCTCTACGACGCCGCCGACGACGACTCCGCCACCGGCGGGCCGGACCTGGTCCGCGGCATCTATCCCACGGCGGTCACCATCGACGCCGAGGGGGCGGTCGACGTCCCCGAGCGGCGGATCGCCGAACTGGCCCGGGATGTCATCGAAAGCCGTTCGCGCGCAGATACTTTCGGCCCCGACGGTGGTGAGAAGTGAGCTTCCCGTATTTCATCTCGCCTGAGCAGGCGATGCGCGAGCGCAGCGAGCTCGCACGCAAGGGCATTGCCCGCGGTCGCAGTGTCGTGGCCCTGGCGTACGCCGGCGGGGTCCTCTTCGTCGCGGAGAACCCGTCGCGCTCGTTGCAGAAGATCAGCGAACTCTACGACCGGGTGGGCTTCGCTGCGGCCGGAAAGTTCAACGAATTCGACAACCTGCGCCGCGGTGGTATTCAGTTCGCCGACACCCGCGGCTACGCCTACGACCGTCGCGACGTCACCGGGCGCCAGTTGGCTAACGTCTATGCCCAGACCCTGGGCAGCATCTTCACCGAACAAGCCAAGCCTTATGAGGTCGAGCTGTGTGTGGCCGAGGTGGCCCACTACGGCGAGACCAAGGCGCCAGAGCTGTACCGGATCACCTACGACGGGTCGATCGCCGACGAGCCGCACTTCGTGGTGATGGGCGGCACCACCGAGCCGATCACGAACGCGCTCAAAGAGTCCTACACCGAGAACGCCGAACTACCCGACGCGTTGAACATCGCGGTCGAGGCGTTGCGGGCGGGTGCTGCCGACGCTGCCAGCAACGGCTCGTCCACGCTGAGTGTGGCCAGCCTGGAGGTCGCGATTCTCGACGTCAACCGGCCACGCCGGGCATTCCGTCGGCTCAACCGGGCCGCTCTGGATTCGTTGCTGGGCGAACCGGAATCTGACGGCGAATCTTCGGAGTAGTCACACTCGCCGGTCTTCACCGCGACTGACAGGCTCACCGCCAGGTGCTCGGCACCATCGGCGTCGCGGGGCCGCTCCCGAAGTCGTCGCCTGCCAACCTTGTCAGTCCGACGGCGGGGGCAGCGTTTTTGGGAAGGGTGCCGGCATATCCCTGTGGGCCCGCGCCTTGATCGGACGCCGTAAATACGGGCTCGACCTCGACCTGGGCCTCGACGTCGCCCCCGACGTCCTCGGCCAGGACCTCGACGTCGCCCTCGACGTCCGCGGCCAGGACCTCGACCTCGACGTCGACGTCCGCGGCCAGGAACTCGTCGCTGTAACCCCGCTGCGGGGTGCGCTTATGCTGCCGGAGCCGCGCCCGCCGTCGGAGCGCACCCTTCGACTCGGTCGCTACCGCGGCGCTGTCCGGCTTGGGGGCCTTCTTCTTAGCGCTCGCGCTCGCGCCGGCGCCCATACCCGAACCGAACCCGACGCCGGGGGGTCCCACTACGTACGGCGGGGTGAATCCAGGGCCAGTGGCCGACGGGGTGGGCGGCGGCCCGCCCGCACCCGCCGGGGCCGTCGAGGCAGCCGGGGCTGGCGCCGGAGCGGGCGTGGAAGCTGACGTGAACGACGTTGTCGGAGAGCCCGTTCCTGCGGCCGGCCAGTCAGCAGACGCGGCGGCGGGCAGTTGCGTCGGCGTATCAGCAGCAGCGGGTGGGCCCGCTAACCCGGCCGCCCCGGCAAAGCCGCTCGCCGTCCCTGCGGGCATCAACATCGCGCCGCCTGCCGCGGCCAGCAACAACGGGGACTGAGTTATGGCCGTCCCGAGCTGGGCGACATGCGTCGGCCAGTCCAACAGCGACAGCGCCAGGAAATACTGGATTGCCTGAGTCGGGTTCTGCGACATCTGCATGGTGTCCCCGATCAGCTCGAGGCCGCGAGCGAGGTACCACATCGGCTGGGTGGCGTCTGCGTAGCTCTCGTAGCCGACGCCGTTGAGCGTGCCGGCGCCCGAATCCCAGTAGATGCCGAAGATCTCCAGGAAGTCCGATATCAGCTCGGTCAAAGGGTTGGAAACCAACGGATTTCGGATCAGTCCGTCGATGCCGAAGCGCTCCAGGATCGGGGCGATCGCGTTGATCATGGCTCGCCCCGGATCCAGGGATGCCGCCGAACCAGCGGATCTCATGATGGGCGGTGCCGCCGACGAGGATGGTGTGGACGCGACCGCGGCCGTCGCAGCAGCGTGATAGGTGGTCATCGTGGTGGCGGCCTGAATCCACATCCGCACGTAGTCGGCTTCGTTGAGAGCAATCGGCACCGTGTTGATGCCGAAGAAGTTCGTCGCAACCAGCGCAGCGTGCGTGGCGTGGTTGGCGGTCAGCTCGGCCAGGGTCGGCATCGTAGCCAGCGCGGCGCAGTACGCCGCGGCCGCGTTCTGGTGCTGTGTGGCTGCAGCGGCATCGGCCGCACTGACTTCGAGCAACCACGCAATGTACGGCGCTTGAGCCGCCGCCCAGGATTCCCCGCCGAGACCTGCCCATGAACTCGGTCCCGTCGCGGCGACCAGATTGCTGATCGCCGCGGCGGTCGCGGCGTACTCGTTGCTCAATGTCTCCCACGCTGCCGCGGCCGCCAACAGCGACCCGGGGCCTGGCCCCTGGCTCAACAATGCGGAGTGCACCTCGGGTGGTGAGGCCATCCAGATCATGTCCGCGCGGTCCTCCGAAGCGTCCGGGCATCAAAGTTTCGCATAGCCTAACTTTTATATTCGGTATCCCGTCAAGTGAGCTAGTCGGCGACGCGGGCGCGGCTGCGCACCGTCGCGGAGGGACAACCAGTACCCTCGATTAGGTGCAGCGACGAATCATGGGCATTGAGACCGAATTCGGTGTCACCTGCACCTTCCACGGGCATCGCCGCCTGTCCCCAGACGAGGTGGCGCGCTACCTTTTCCGGCGGGTGGTCTCGTGGGGTCGCAGCTCGAATGTTTTCTTGCGCAACGGGGCTCGCCTCTACCTCGATGTGGGCAGCCATCCGGAGTATGCGACCGCGGAGTGCGACAGCCTGGTGCAGCTGGTCACCCACGACCGAGCCGGCGAGTGGGTGCTGGAAGACCTGCTGGTCGACGCCGAGCAGCGATTGGCCGACGAGGGCATCGGCGGCGACATCTATCTGTTCAAGAACAACACCGACTCGGCGGGCAACTCTTACGGTTGCCACGAGAACTATCTGATCGTGCGAGCCGGCGAATTCTCCCGGATCTCCGACGTGCTACTGCCGTTCCTGGTCACCCGCCAATTGATCTGTGGGGCCGGCAAAGTGTTGCAGACGCCGAAAGCCGCTACTTTCTGCTTGAGCCAGCGTGCCGAGCACATCTGGGAAGGCGTGTCTTCGGCGACCACCCGGAGCCGGCCGATTATCAACACCCGCGACGAGCCGCACGCCGATGCGGAGAAGTACCGCCGGCTGCACGTGATCGTCGGTGACTCGAACATGTGCGAGACCACCACGATGCTCAAGGTGGGCACTGCGGCGCTGGTGCTCGAGATGATCGAAGCCGGAGTCGCTTTCCGGGACTTCTCCCTGGACAACCCGATCCGCGCCATCCGCGAAGTCAGCCACGACGTCACCGGTCGCCGGCCCGTCCGGCTGGCCGGTGGACGGCAGGCCAGCGCGTTGGACATCCAGCGCGAGTACTACAGCCGCGCCGTCGAGCACCTGCAGACCCGCGAGTCCAACGCACAAATCGAACAGGTGGTGGATTTGTGGGGCCGCCAGCTCGATGCGGTGGAAAGCCAGGACTTCGCCAAGGTGGACACCGAGATCGACTGGGTGATCAAGCGCAAGTTGTTTCAGCGCTACCAGGACCGCTACAACATGGAGTTGTCCGACCCCAAGATCGCCCAGCTGGACCTGGCTTACCACGACATCAAGCGCGGCCGTGGGGTCTTTGACCTGCTGCAGCGCAAAGGTCTGGCCACTCGGGTCACCACCGACGAGGAAATCGCCGATGCCGTCGAGCGGCCACCGCAGACAACCCGCGCCCGGTTGCGCGGCGAGTTCATCAGCGCCGCACAGGCCGCTGGGCGTGACTTCACCGTCGACTGGGTGCACCTCAAGCTCAACGACCAGGCGCAACGAACGGTGCTGTGCAAAGACCCGTTCCGGGCCGTCGACGAGCGGGTAAAACGACTGATCGCGAGCATGTAACCGCGGAATGGCCATTTCGAAAGTCGAGCGGCTGGTCAACCTGGTCATCGCACTGCTGTCGACCCACGGGTACATCACCGCCGAGAAAATCAGATCGAACGTCGCGGGTTACTCCGAGAGCCCGTCCGCCGAGGCGTTCTCCCGGATGTTCGAACGCGACAAGAACGAACTACGCGACCTGGGCATCCCGCTGGAAGTCGGCAAGGTCTCCAACCTGGACCCCACCGAGGGGTACCGCATCAACCGCGACGCCTACGCGCTGCCGGACGTCGAGTTGACGCAGGAGGAGGCCGCTGCCGTAGCGGTCGCAACGCAGCTCTGGCAGTCGCCCGAGTTGATCACCGCCACCCAGGGGGCGTTGCTCAAACTCCGGGCCGCCGGCGTGGACGTCGATCCTGTCGACAACGGCGCGCCGGTGGCCATTGCCTCCCCGGCCAGCCTGCCGGGGTTGCGTGGGTCAGAAGACGTGCTCGGACTCCTGTTGGAGGCCATCAACTCCCGGCAGGCGGTGCAGTTCCCGCACCGGCCGTCCCGCGCCGAGCCGTACACCACCCGCACCGTGGAACCGTGGGGTGTGGTCACGGACAAGGGCCGTTGGTATCTCGTGGGCCACGACCGCGACCGAGAAGCCACCCGTACCTTCCGGGTCTCCCGGATAGGCGCCGCTGTCACGCCGATAGGAGAGCCCGCCACGGTCACGGTGCCCGACGGCATCGAACTGTCTGAGGTCGTCGCCCAAGCCGTTGCCGATGGCCCCACCGGAGCACAGGCTCAGGTCTGGGTGGCCGACGGGCGGGCTACCGCGTTGCGCCGGATCGGACGGTCGGTGGAGTCCCGGCAGCTGGCCGGTCGTGCTGGTGAGGTGATCGAACTCGACATCTCATTCAGCGACCGCTTGGCGCGCGAAATCGCCGGCTACGGCGCGGACGCGATCGTGTTGGAACCTGATTCGCTGCGTGAAGACGTGCTGGGTCGTTTGCGCGCGGCAGCCGGTCGGGAGCACGTGACCCGCACCGGCGACGATGCAGAGCGAAGCGATGAGGAGGAGCGGTGACGTCCGTATCCACTCGGCTGGTGCGGTTGCTCAACATGGTGCCGTACCTGCAGGCCAACCCGCGCATCACGCGGGCTGAGGCCGCCGCGGACCTCGGTGTCTCCGAACAACAGCTGGAGCAGGACCTCAAACAGCTGTGGATGTGTGGACTGCCCGGCTACGACCCCGGCGACCTCATCGACTTCGAGTTCTCCGGTGACACCGTCAAGGTGACCTTTTCCGCGGGCATCGACCGGCCGCTCAAGCTGACATCGCCCGAGGCCACCGGCCTCTTAGTGGCGCTGCGGGCGTTGGCCGACATTCCCGGCGTGCTCGATCCGCAGGCTGCGCGCAGTGCGATCGCGAAGATCGCGGCCGCCGCCGGTGCGGCCGGACCCGACAACGCCGTAGCAGCCATCGATCAACCCGCGCCCATGGAGAGCCGGGCCGCGGCCACAGTCCGTTCCGCGGTCCGCGACAAGCGGGCATTGACCATCGACTACTACGCCGCATCCCATGACTCCCTCACCACCCGAATCGTCGACCCGATCCGGGTGTTGCTGATCGGCGACCACAGCTACCTGGAAGCTTGGTCACGCGAGGCCGAAGGGGTGCGGCTGTTCCGCTTCGACCGCATCGTCGATGCCGCTGAGCTGGGCGAACCCGCGTTGCCGCCGGAACCGGTGCTGCGGGCTCCGCCGGACACCTCATTGTTCGACGGCGACCCGGCGCTGCCCTCGGCGCTGTTGCGAGTAGCACCATCGGCGATGTGGATGTTCGAGTATTTCCCGATCCGGGAGGAGCGCGAGCTGGATGACGGCTCGTGCGAGGGCACGATGACGTACGCCTCCGAAGACTGGATGACCCGGCTGGTGCTGGGTTTCGGTGCTGCGGTGCGGGTGCTGGAGCCCGAGTCGCTCGCGCAGCGCGTTCGCGCCGAGGCGACGACGGCCATCCAGGCCTATGCGGCGGCCGGACAGGGCTGAGGGCACGCCCTGCGCTGCGCTTGGCACGGAGCGACCTCTGTGCTGCGGTAGCATCGGGTGAACGTCTGGAGGTAATCAAAGTGGGCAGTCTTCAACCGTGGCACTGGCTGATCCTCGCTGTCGTGGTGATCGTGTTGTTCGGTGCCAAACGGCTCCCCGATGCGGCGCGCTCGCTGGGCAAGTCGCTGCGAATCTTCAAGTCCGAGGTCCGTGAACTGCAGAGCGAGAACAAATCCGAAGCGTCATTGCAGACCCCGGCGGCTCCGGCGGCCACGCCGACACCCGTGCAATCTCAGCGCGTCGAGAACGCAGCACCCGCCGACCAGGGCCACTCCGAGGCGCGGCCGGCTTAGTCCGGGTGTCACCTGACCGAATGTCGTGAAAGCTTCCCGGGTTTCAGCGCGCGCTTTTGGTCCTCTCAAACGGCTCAATCCCCGTAACCGGCGCAGTCGCGTCAACCCCGACGGGACGATGTCGCTGGTCGAGCACCTGACCGAGCTGCGGGCCCGATTGCTGATCTCGCTGGCCGCGATCGTCGTGACGACGGCGTTCGGATTCGTCTGGTACTCACATCCGGTATTCGGGCTGGAAAGCCTGGGTGAGTGGCTGCGGCAACCCTATTGCGCTCTGCCGCAGTCAGCGCGGGCGAACATCAGCGCGGACGGGCAGTGCCGGTTGCTGGCCACCGCGCCGTTCGACCAGTTCATGCTGCGGCTCAAGGTCGGCATGACGGCCGGGATCGTGCTGGCCTGCCCGGTCTGGTTCTACGAATTGTGGGCGTTCATCACTCCCGGTCTGTACAAAAAGGAGCGCCGCTTCGCGGTGGCTTTCGTGATCCCGGCAGTAATGCTGTTCGTCGCCGGCGCCGCTCTTGCCTACCTGGTGTTGTCCAAGGCATTGAGCTTCCTGTTGACCGTCGGCAGCGACGTGCAGGTCACGGCACTCTCCGGCGACCGGTATTTCGGGTTTCTGATCAACCTGCTCGTGGTCTTCGGGGTCAGCTTCGAATTTCCATTGCTGATCGTGATGCTCAATGTCGTCGGCATCCTGACCTACGAGCGGCTCAAGGCCTGGCGGCGTGGCCTGATCTTCGCGATGTTCCTGTTCGCGGCGGTGTTCACGCCCGGTTCGGATCCATTCTCGATGACCGCGCTCGGTCTGGCGTTGACCGTGCTGCTGGAGTTCGCCATTCAGATCGCCCGGGTGCACGACAAGCGCAAAGCCAAACGTGAAGCCGCCGCGATCCCGGACGACGAGGCGTCGCCCATCGAGGCGCCCTCGCCGATACCGGCGCCCTCGGTCATCGGCGGATCCCATGACGACGTCACCTGAGTCGAACGGCCGCGAGCGCGCGTGTCCGCACAGGGACACGCCGGTGCGGGTGGCATTAAGCGGACCTTCGTGCCGCGGCCTGAAGGCTGCAGCGTGACTGATCTGACCGATCTGCCCGAACTGGCCCGCTTCAGTACCGAACTGCCCTTTGCCCTCGACCCCTTCCAGCTACGCGGGTGTGCCGCGCTGGAACGTGGCCACGGCGTGTTGGTCTGCGCCCCGACCGGCGCCGGCAAGACCGTCGTCGGGGAATTCGCCGTGCACCTGGCGCTGGCTGCCGGCGGCAAATGCTTCTACACCACGCCGCTCAAGGCGCTGAGCAATCAGAAACACACCGATCTGACCGCGCGCTACGGCAAGGACCGGATCGGATTGCTGACCGGTGACCTCTCGGTGAACGCCGACGCCCCAGTGGTGGTGATGACCACCGAGGTGCTGCGCAACATGCTCTACGCCAACTCCGCTGCCCTGCAAGGGCTTTCGCATGTGGTGATGGACGAGGTGCACTTCCTCGCCGACCGGATGCGCGGCCCGGTGTGGGAGGAGGTCATCCTGCACCTGCCCGACGAGGTGCGCTTGGTCAGCCTCTCGGCCACCGTGAGCAACGCCGAGGAGTTCGGCGGCTGGATCCAGACCGTGCGCGGCGATACGACGGTAGTGGTCGACGAGCACCGCCCGGTGCCGCTCTGGCAACACGTGCTGGTGGGTAAACGGCTCTTCGACCTGTTCGATTACCGGCCCGAGGCGCCCGCCAAGGACAAACCCCACGTCAACCCCGAATTGCTGCGTCATATCGCGCATCGCCGCGAGGCCGACCGATTGTCTGACTGGCAGCCGCGACGTGCTCCGCGGGGCGGTTCGGCCCGCGGCGGGCGGCCCCGTTTTTATCGCCCGCCGGCCCGGCCGGACGTGATCGCGTCGCTGGACTCGGCGGGTTTGTTGCCGGCGATCACGTTCGTGTTCTCTCGCGCCGGGTGCGACGCCGCCGTGCAGCAATGCTTGCGGTCGCCGCTGCAGTTGACCACCCAGGAGGAGCGGGCTCGGATCGCCGAGGTCATCGAGCACCGTTGCGGTGACCTGGCCGACGCAGATCTGTCGGTGCTGGGCTATTACGAGTGGCGCGAGGGGTTGCTGCGTGGGCTGGCCGCCCACCATGCCGGGATGTTGCCGGCTTTCCGGCACACCGTTGAGGAATTGTTCACCGCTGGCCTGGTCAGAGCGGTATTCGCAACCGAGACGTTGGCGCTGGGCATCAACATGCCGGCCCGCACCGTCGTACTGGAAAGACTGGTCAAGTTCAACGGCGAGCAGCATGTGCCGCTCACGCCGGGGGAGTACACGCAGCTGACCGGTCGCGCTGGGCGGCGCGGCATCGATGTCGAGGGACATGCGGTGGTGCTCTGGCACCCGGAAGTAGAGCCGTCGGAGGTCGCCGGCCTGGCGTCTACCCGCACGTTTCCGCTGCGAAGCTCGTTCGCGCCGTCCTACAACATGACGATCAACCTGGTTCAGCACATGGGTCCGGAACAGGCGCATCGGCTGCTGGAGCAGTCGTTTGCCCAGTATCAGGCAGACCGGTCGGTGGTCGGCTTGGTCCGCGGCATCGAGCGCGGAAAGGGAATGCTCGACGAGATCGCCGCGGAGCTGGGCGGGCATGATTCGCCAGTGCTGGAATACGCCCGCATGCGTGCACGAATCAGCGATCTGGAACGCTCTCAGGCCCGGGCGTCGCGCCTGCACCGACGCCAAGCCGCCAGCGACGCACTGGCCGCGTTGCGCCGAGGCGACATCATCACCATCACCCACGGCCGCCGCGGCGGACTGGCGGTGGTGCTGGAAACGGCCCGCGACAGCTCCGATCCGCGGCCGCTGGTGCTGACCGAGCACCGGTGGGCGGGCCGTATCTCGTCGGCCGATTATTCGGGTGCCACCCCACCTGTGGGGTCGATGACCCTGCCTAAGCGCGTCGAGCATCGCCAGCCACGGGTGCGTCGGGATCTGGCCTCCGCGCTGCGCTCGGCCGCCGAGGGTCTGACCATCCCGGCGGCGCGGCGGAACAAAGAGGACGCCCACTACGACCCGGAACTCGCCTCGTTGCGGGAAGACCTGCGTCGTCATCCGGCACACAACGCGCCGGGAGTCGAAGAGAAGGTCCGCGATGCCGAGAGGTACCTGCGGATAGAGCGGGACAACGCGCAGCTCGATCGCAAGGTAGCCGCGGCCACCAACTCGCTGGCGCGCACCTTCGACCGGATAGTGGGTCTGCTGACCGAGCGTGAGTTCATCCGGGGCGGTGCCGATGATCCGCAGGTCACCGACGACGGCCGGCTGCTGGCGCGGATCTACAGCGAGAGCGACCTGCTGGTGGCCGAGTGCCTGCGCAGCGGCGCGTGGGCCGGGTTGAAGTCCGCCGAGTTGGCGGCAGTGGTGTCCGCCGTCGTTTATGAGTCCCGCGGGGCTGACGGGCCCGGTGCACCATTCGGTGCTGAAACCCCGACGCCGCGACTTCGGCAGGCGCTCGTGCAGACGGCGCGGCTGTCCGCGGCGTTGCGCGCCGACGAGCACACCCACCGGATCGCGCAGAGCCGGGAACCCGACGACGGCTTTGTTCCAGTCATCTACCGATGGGCAAGCACCGGCGATCTGGCGGCGGCGCTGGCCGCGGCCGAGGCCACCGGAAGCGGTGCACCCTTGTCAGCAGGAGATTTCGTACGGTGGTGTCGGCAGGTTCTTGACCTGCTGGACCAGGTCCGCAACTCCGCCCCGGACCCCGACGTGCGGGCAACAGCCAGGCGCGCTATCAATGACATTCGGCGCGGCGTCGTCGCAGTTGACGCCGGGTAGGCTGGGCCGGAGCTACGGTGTGATCGGCGTACCACCACGGGGGCCAACGTGGCCAGGACAATACGGACTGAGGAGCAGTGATGAGTGGACCGCAGGGACCGGACCCAAGGTGGCAGCAGCCCGGCCAGGGTTCCTCGGACCCGACCATGGCGGGCTCGCCGTGGCAACAGCCCGGTGGCGGCCAGGACGCAACCTGGCACGCCCAGTCATATCCGGCCGCTGAGTACCCGGGCTACCAGCAACCCGGCGAACAGGCCTATCCCCAGCAGCAGTATGGACAACCCGGGTACGGGTCAGACTTCGGTTCGCAGGCCACCCAGTACGGCGCGACACCGCAGTACGGGCAGGCGCCTCAATACGGGCAGCCGCCGCAGTACGGCCAGCCGCAATACGGGCAACCGGGTCAGCCTGGTCAGTATCCGCCGCCCCAGGGTGTGAACGCCTACGGCCAGCCCGCTCAGGGTCCCAAGCGGTCAAAGACTTTTATGGGTGCGGTGATCGGCGGGATCGCTTTGCTCTTCCTCGTCGTGCTCCTGGTGCTCGGGTTCGTGGTGCCCGGGTTCTTCGTCACCACCAAGTTGGACGTCAACAAGGCCAACTCCGGCGTGCAGACGATCCTTACTGACGAGACCAACGGTTACGGCGCGAAGAACGTCAAGGACGTCAAGTGCAACGGCGGTTCCGACCCGGTGGTGAAGAAGGGCGGCACCTTCGACTGCACCGCGAGTATCGACGGCGCATCGAAGCGCGTGACGGTGACGTTCCAGGACGACAAGGGCACCTACGAGGTCGGTCGCCCGCAGTAATCAGTCGGGCAGCCGGTCCAGCGCTTTCTGCAACCGCGAGATCGAGGATCCGACGCCGTACTGGGTCGCCAAATCGGCGGTGCGCTTCGGGTCAGCTGCGTGCAGCGGCAATTTGTCGGTGCTCGTCGACAGCGTGACGGGGGCGTCGGTAGCCACCCGCACGACCTGTTGTGCGGCTTCGATGTAGTCGCTGGCTTTGCGCAGCTTGGTCCGAATACCGTTGGCCAGCTTGGATTTCGGGTCATCAGCTGCGGCCACGATCGCGTCCAGAGACCCGTGTTGGGCGAGCAGGCTGGCCGCGGTCTTCTCGCCGACCCCGGGTACCCCGGGCAGTCCGTCGGAGGGGTCACCGCGTAGCAGCGCCAGTTCGGCGTAGGCCGGACCCGCGCGATGCGCTGGGACCCCGTACTGTTCGGCCACTTCTTTGGGGCCGAACAAGGTCGCCTTGGAGAGCCCGCGCCCAAGATAAAGCACCCGGACCGGGACGGGGTCGTCGGCAACTACCTGCAGCAGGTCCCGGTCCCCGCTGACGACCACCACAGGGTCCTTGTGTTCCGCGGCGGCCAGAGTGCCCAGCACATCGTCGGCCTCATAGCCCGGCGCGCCGGCGGTTGGGATCCCGAAGGCGTCCAGTAATTCCATGATCATGTCGATCTGTGGGGTCAGCTCGTCGGGTACTTCCTCCACGTCGGGCTCACCCTCGGGTTCGGGTTCGGCGACCCGGTGTGCTTTGTAGGAGGGGATGAGGTCGACGCGGAACTGGGGTCGCCAATCCAGGTCCAGGCACACCACCAGCCGCCCCGGCTTGTGTTGGGTGATCACGACGGCCACGGAGTCGATGAATCCGCGAACGGCATTGACCGGCCGGCCATCGGGAGCCTTGATCGACGACGGTACTCCGAAGTAGGAGCGGAACCACATGCTGGCGCCGTCGAGCAGCAACAGGGGAGCAGGCATGAGGTAATCCTGCCAGGCCGTCCGGTTAGCCTGGCTGGCATGGACTCTCACCGATTCGAGGGCGCGGTTTATGCCCGTCGCCTCGGCGCGGCCGCCAGTTTGGTCGCCCGAGCCGGGCTGGCCGGCCTGGTGATCACCCCCGGCTATGACCTGCGGTATCTACTCGGCTCACGCGCAGACACTTTCGAACGGCTGACCGCGTTGGTGGTGCCGGCGGTAGGGGATCCGGCGGTGGTGCTGCCGCGGTTAGAGCTCGCCTCGCTGAAGGAATCCGCTGCCGCGGAGCTAGGTCTGGATGTGCGGGACTGGGTCGACGGCGACGATCCATACCGATTGGTGAGTGAGGCCCTGGGCAGTGCACCGGCCGCTGTGGCGGTGACCGACTCCATGCCGGCGTTGCACTTGCTGCCGCTGTCCCACGCGCTGGGTGTGATGCCGGTGTTGGCCACCGACGTGCTGCGCGAGTTACGGATGGTCAAAGAACCGGCCGAGGTCGATGCGTTGCTTGCGGCCGGCGCGGCGATTGATCGAGTGCATGCGCGGGTGCCGTCATTTTTGGCGCCGGGGCGAACGGAGGCTGATGTCGCGGCTGATATCTCGGAAGCGATTGTGGCAGAAGGCCATTCGGATGTGGCATTTGTGATCGTCGGCTCAGGTCCGCACGGCGCCGACCCGCATCACGGCTTTTCGGACCGACAGTTGAAGGCGGGCGACATTGTTGTCGTCGACATCGGCGGCACCTACGGGCCCGGCTATCACTCGGATTCGACGCGTACGTACAGCCTCGGCGAACCGAATGCCGAAGTGGCTGAACAGTATTCGATTTTGCAACGGGCCCAGCGCACGGCGGTTGAGACGGTGCGGCCCGGGGTGACGGCCCAGCAGGTCGACGCTGCCGCACGAGACGTACTGGCTTCGGCCGGTCTGGGGGAGTATTTCGTGCACCGCACCGGGCACGGCATCGGACTGTGCGTGCATGAAGAGCCCTACATCGTCGCCGGAAATGAGCTGCCGCTGGCGACGGGCATGGCGTTCTCGATCGAGCCGGGTATCTACTTTCCCGGTCGGTGGGGGGCTCGCATCGAGGACATCGTGGTCGTGACTGAAGATGGGGCTTTGTCGGTCAACAATCAGCCCCACGAGCTGACCGTGGTGCCGATGTCCTCAAATCGTTGACCACTGCCCAGAGCCGAAGGGCACTCGGGCTCTGAATCGGAGCCATCGTTTGATCAAGGCAATTCAACTAGTGGGCTGGCCAGCAAGAAACCACGCGAGATGGTAGTTGGCGACCTTCTTATCACCGGCCACCAGTGCGTCGATCGATGCGAGCAGTTGCCAATTGCCGACCTTGTTGGCATCGATGTGGTGGGGGTAGGCATCGAGCACTTGGCTGCTGATCGTGGCCAGATGTTCTTGCAGCAGAGTAATTTCCGAGTCCAGGACACCTGTGCCGGCTGAAGCCGCCTTGGCCAGCGTGTGGGCTAGTCGCGGCAGGCCGTCGCGCCACTGGGTGGCCCGGCTGAGTTCCCAGCCGAGATCGGCAATGTCCGGCGCGGATCGCGGCCGCGGCGAAGTGGGCAACGGCTCGGCGTCATCGGGAACGTGGTGAGTCGGGGTGTAGTGGGCGGTGACGGTGACTTCACCGAGCAAAGCCTCAAGGGCGCCGCGGCGTCGTGCCGGTGGTAGCAGCGTCACCACGGACGGCAACGCGATGCGGGGCGGGATCCAACCGCCGGCCAAATCGGTCACTAGCACGGTGGTATTACCGGCGCGGTCGCCGGCCGCCCACGCTAGGCGCGGTTGCTGGCGCGCGACGGCGTTAACCAGGCGCTGCAACCGGGCGCGCGCAGTGGCGTCGGCGGATGCGGCGCCGACGGCCGCGCCGGTCGCTGTTGCTGCGACGGCCTGGGTGCCGATCGATGACGGTGGCGATGGCGCCTGGGTGGGAGTGGTTTGCCGGACGAGCGGGGATTGGCCCGGAGTTGCTTGACCGGCCGACGGGCTTACCGGTGCCGAGCTTGGGGTTGCAGACACGGGCGGCGGGCTGGGCGCTGGGGGCGGGTTGAGGGTCGTCGACACCGGTGGCCGGAGGTCGGAACCATACGTTGGCAATGCATTAGCGGCCGAAGGTGTCAGGGGTGCGATCGGTGTTTGCGGCGCTGCCGCGACGATCGCGGGTGCTTGCGGCGCGTCCGGCACGGCCGCATGGTAAGTGGGTGTTGGCGCTTCGGTGGCCGACACGTGGACCGGAGGGCTCGCTGCGGCGGCTGGGACTGCCGTTGGTGCATGCGGCATTTGAGCTTCTGTGGGTGTCACTGGCATCGATGCGGCGGCGTGCGCGGCCGCGGATATTGGGGCTCCGGACTCCAACCCCTTATTGAAGCTTTGT
Organism: Mycobacterium asiaticum; assembly: GCF_001673315.1. GTDB lineage: Bacteria > Actinomycetota > Actinomycetes > Mycobacteriales > Mycobacteriaceae > Mycobacterium > Mycobacterium asiaticum_B. The sequence goes on from NZ_LZLQ01000086.1 coordinate 21,352, forward strand.
GCGAGTTCGGCGGGAGTGATGCTTGGGGTTTGGGGGAGTGCGGGAGCGGATGGGAGCAACGTCCCGGGTAACGGTGCACCTCGACCGCTTATTGCGGGCGGGATAGATGTGTTTGCCGTCCCAGAAGTGGAAAACCCAGGGACTGCGGGGGCAAGGGCAGGCGGGGCCGCAGGCGGCGCCGCAGTCGCATGCGTCCCAAATCCGCCGTGCGGCGGAGTGGGTGATAGACGTCCAACTGGCAACACCTGTCTTGGCGCTGCTTGGCTGGGAACCGACTCGTTGATCGCTGCGGGCTCTAGTACAGATGGAAGATGGTCATTCAGAAAGAGTTGCGGTTCTGCGCATCCCGGTTTGATTGGGGGCGCTTCACCTTCTTGCCGGCCGAGTGACGTTGGGAGCTGGCCGACTCCAAGTAATTGCGGAGAGGCGGAGTTGTTTACCAAACTTCTGATTGCGTCGTTTAATTCCCGCTGATCCTTGGGATTCTGGAAGATGTGACCCATGTCGACGCCGTGTGCTTGAGCGAACTGACGCGTCGTTTGTCCCGCGGCTTCTACGTCAAGTATTCGCTGTACAGCGTCGGCCACGTTACCGCCATACTTTGCAACAGCCATGTTTGCAATCGCGTGATAGTTGTTGATCAACGACAGGATTGCAGCCACCTTGGTCTCTGGGGACTGCTTGGAGTCTTCGACCGCTTGGATTTCTTTGTTTCCTTCTTCAGCCAAACTCGATAAATCCTGTCGGAGGGAAACTATGCTGTCATAGGCAGTTCCATATGCCTGCTCTTTCACCATATTTTTCTCAGCTACTAATCTGGCTTGGTGTTCGCACGTACGAAAAGTCGCACGTAAATCTTCAACTGTGCTACCACTTTGGTCAGCAAGTAATCCGGATTGCGCATCGCGCAGAGCGTCACCAAACTCGTTAAACCGTGTGCGTATTCCGGTGCGATTCGCTCTGCCGCTGGCGACGGCGGCTAAGTCGGTATCGTCGGGCCAATAATCGCCTACAAGTACAGGCGACCACTTGCCGGCAGGAAAGGTCATCTGCACATCTCGGCGACTCTTGATCCGGCACGTTCGACAGCATTCTGTGAATCCTGCAGTTCCGAATCACCGGCCTCAGCCATGTAGTTGATTGCAAGCATTTGATATGAATCGGCTAGTGCTCTAGTTGCCGCTGCAAAGTCGTTTGGGGTGGCGGATTCCTGTTGCAGCACCTTTAGCAGATATTCGCCACTATCGAACAGCGCGATTCGCGCATTCGCCGCTAGCCCCAGCAAGGTGGCGGGGTCGTTGCCACCACCCCGGCCCGTATTGGCAAGTACCGCGTGGTGCACCTTTGCATACGCAGCGCACACCCTCCTCTTCGCTTCGGCAACTTGCTGGCTCGTGTATGTGGGAGGGAGCGGTGGTTCGTGCTTCGGCAAGGGTCGAAACCAGGCGCCTACGGCGACTCCGACCGCCAGCAGCGCAATTCCTAGCGAGACGATTGCGAGCCACCTCGGCACCCGACTACGCGCGGGCGGCATCGCGGGCGGCCAGGTCGGAGGTTGCTGCGAAGGCACGTTAGACACGCGTGGATCGTATCGTTCCCGCGTGAAACCGCCAGTCATGCTTTGCTACGCGACACGTGAGAGGCCGTTGACCAAATACTCACGCGCACAGACTCATTGTGCCGGCGGATCAAAGGACTCGAAACAGGACTTCCGCGGTTGTCGTCCGATAGGAGTACCATGTGCCTGGCGGTAAATCCGTCATTTGCAGAGTGCTTCGATTCTGACTGCCTCTTCATTTCCAATATTTAAGGTATCCTTCATCTGGCTATCAGCAAGACCGTTAAGGTAGTCAATGACGAGCTCTTCGTAAATATCGGAAATCTTGCGGGTACTTACCTTGAGCTCAGATGGTGTGGCAGCCTGCGCTGACAGGACTGTTCGAAGATATCCGCTGCCCGCAAGGAGCGCTTGACGACCATTTATCGCGAAAGCAAATCTGGCAGTCTCGTCAACGCCAACCTCACGAGAAGAACTCGCTTTGATCGCCTGGTGCACTTTCGCATACGCAGCGCACACTTTCGCCTTCGCTTCGGCAACCTGCTCGCTCGTGTACGAGGGGGCGGGCGGCGGTGGTTCGTGCTTCGCCAATGGTCGAAACCACGCGCCGAGGGCAACTCCGATCGCCAACAGTGCGACCCCTAGCGAGACGAGAGCGAGCCACTGCGGCGGCCCAATATGCGTCGGCGGTGTCGCGGGCGGCCAGGTCGCAGGGGGAGGCATGTTAGACACGCGTGGATCGTAGCGTTCCACCGAAAAACCGCCAGTCACCCTTTGCTGGGTGCGGCGTGACAAGGAGTCGATCTCCTGATCAAGCTCAAAGGCAACGTTGCTGTCGTCGGATCACGAACCCGAATCGGGACCTTCGCGTTTATCGTCGGAGAGCACTATGCGTCTCGTCGCTACCGGTTTGCCGTCGATGTGCTTGGTCACCGCCGGCAGCGTGGGGGGAGCGGTGATACGCCCCTGCACCGGTGCGCCATTTTTGACAGTAGGTCCGACGATCCGTTTGGTGTCGGGCTTGGCCTCGCTGCCGGAAGCGCCTGCGCCGTGCATGGCCCCCGGCGGCATCATCGGCATTGCACCGCCCATCGCCCCGCGTTGAGCCGCCGCAGGTTCGGGCACACTCGGCGCCGGCGCCGAGGCGGCCTGCGACGATGCGGGCACGGTACCGGCTGAGGGAGTCGGCGGCGGCCCGAGCATCGCCGTCGGATTGGTTCCCTCGAAACCGCCACCCCCACCGCCAGCGCCCTCGCTACCGCCGCCTCCGCCGGCACCAGAGAAGTGGCCGCCCCCCGCACCGAAATCGTCCCCACCTCCGAGCAACTCGTCGGGATCGACCTCACCGGCGCTGGCGCCAGTCCCTTGCTGCATCATTCCCATGCCCGTCTGCATGGCCTGTTGCCCGGCCTGCGCAAGCTGTTGCGGAATCTGCATAAACGGCTGCAGAACCCCACCGAGCGCTCCGGCGATTCCGCCCGCTACCCCGGACGCCATCTGCGGCATCTGCTGCAGCATCTGAGACATCTGCCCCGCGCCTCCGACACCGGCCAACTGCGCGGCAGCTTCGTTTTCGTTGGCAGGAAACTTGGCGAGCGCATCGTTAACTTTCGCGTCGCGCTCGTCATGCCCGCTCTGCGCTTCGCTGTTGTCGTCGGCGTCACCGGCGTTGGCGGCCGCGCCGAGCGCCCTGAGCAGTTGGCTGATGCCCGAATGCCCGGAAGCCAGCTGATCAGGAGTGATCGCCGGTGGCGGTGGTATCCCGAGTAGCTGCGAAAGTTGGTCGAGCATGATGCGTAGCTCGTCGTCCCCGCTCATCGTGTCCTTCCACCTACGGGGCCAGGTGCCCTCCTGGATCGGGTGATGCTATCGCCTATCGGTGATTCCGGTTAGTCAGTACGGATTTTTCACCGCTTCAGCGGGTTGGGGTCATCAACAACCGCGTTGTAACGCAGGATCATGTCTCGGTCAGGTAGTACGAGTCTGACCGGATCGTCTTGATAGATCTGGGTGTACAACGCGGCCAGTCCCCGACTTAGAGTTTCGTCGTAGATGCCAGATTCCACGTGAATACCTCTGCTAAACAACTCATCTGGACTGCCGATGCGTCCATCGATCAGGTACTGCGGAGGAATGTTTGTTACCGGGTGTCCGGATGCGAGGACGGCGTTCAGTATCTCGCGATCAGCTCGGCCAATTGACATGGTGGGCAATCGATGATCCGTCGGGAGCAGCATCCCGGTCGGGGCGGGCCCCAGCACATCACCCTCAATTGCCTGACCGACTATTCCGAGCGCTGGCGCGGCAAATGGGCCGGCTCCTGGTATTGCTCCTGTCACTGCGGCCAAGGTCTTCACCCCCAACTCGTAGGCCGTCTTCTTCTGGTCATATTCCGTCCGCCGCGCGGCATCTTCCTGCAACGCATGGCTTTCCACCTGCGCTTGAACCGCGTTGTGGATCCCGGCGTCGACCAACCCGCGCAGGGTCATAGCGTCGTGCAAGTGGGCGTTGTAGTTCGCCATATGGGGTGTGTGGCTGGTGAGCGTCTGAATGTAGTTGCCCTCGGCGAGAATCGCCTGCCGCTCAGCATGCCCATTGAAGTAGTCCGACGCTGCCTTGTCAGTGCTGAGCACCGAGAAGATCCCCTTGGCGACGGGTCAAGGCCGACGTGCCGAGGTCAGCTCACAGATTGATCTCAACACTCCTACAGTTGGACAACGTTTCTCGTCCCCTTCCGTAGCGCCGTGCCAGGGTAACGCATGCCCAGCGCGAGGTCGTTGAAGTGCGCCGTTTTCGTCTCGACGTTCATGCTTGCGCTGACATCGGCGGCACCGGTCGCCGCCGACATCAACGAGGTGCCGACACCGCCGTCACCCACGGCTCCCTGCAACGCGATCAGTCCGTTCGCCTTTCCGTGTTCGGGCACCGGCAAGTTCGCCGACGCGGTCGCCGCGGAATGCCGACGCGTCGGGGTCTCTGACAATCTGTGCCTGGTGCCGTTGGCGCACAAGGTGACTCAGGCTGCGACGGCCGCTTATCTCCAGTCGTGGGTGCACCGTGCCGCGCAATTCCAATACGCGCTCGGCGACTCGGTGCCCTTCAAAGACGCTCAGTGGATCGGTACCCACAACTCTTTCAACAGCCTCGCCGAACAGTTCACCCCGTCGCACGCCGACTCCAATCAGCAGCTGTCGATGCCTCAGCAGCTCGACATCGACGTGCGCAGCATCGAATTGGATCTGCACTACATCCCGCGACTCGGCCAGCTGGGCCGGCCCGGTGTCACGGTGTGCCATGGTCGTCCGCCGGAGCAGGGCAACCTGGGCTGCACCACCGAACCGCTGTTCTCCAAAGTGCTTCCGGTCATTGGGGATTGGTTGAATAACCATGCCGACCAAGTCGTCCTGCTCCTCATCGAGGATCAACTGAAAGATCCGACGGCCTACGCCTCGGCGCTGTCCACCATAGAGAACGGGTTGCGGCGCCCCGACGGGACAAGTCTGATCTATCATCCCGCTCCCGCCGACATCAGTCCCGCCGGATGTGCTGCGTTCCCGCGCAACATCTCTCGCAACGACGTCCGAACCGCGGGCGCGCAGGTAGTGCTGGTCAGCGATTGCGTGCCGAGTTTGGGCAGCGCCGTCTTCAGCTGGGAACACGAGGAGGTGCAGAAGGGGTCAACCTTTGACTACCAGCAGTTTCCGCGGTGCGATGCGACGTATGGCCCCGTCGTTTATGCCAACAACATCGTCCGATACTTCGAGGACTCCACGTTCATTTCGGCGCTGATCAACCCCAGCCGGCCACCCAACAATCCGGAGGCGCTGACGCCGAACAAGGTGCAGGCGATGACGTTCTGCGGCGTCAATCTCTTTGGTCTCGACCAGCTACTGCCCGAGGACGGCCGCATTCAAGCGACGCTGTGGAGCTGGGCACCGGATGAGCCTCGTGCCGGAGCAGGCGGGTGCACCCTGCAGGGCGCCGACGGACGTTGGGTTGCGGCGCCCTGCACTGACCCGCATCCCGCGGCCTGTGTGAACGGGATAGGCGCGTGGACCGTGACGGCACCGGTGCAGTTCACCGGCGCGTCGGCGGCCTGCGCGGCGCTGGGGTCGACGTTCGGGCTGCCGCGGACGGGGATTCAGAATTCGCGTTTGTGGGCGGCGGCTGGGCCGGGCGGTGGAGCGTGGGTGCAGTACGTCATCTCGCCGTGACCGCGGGAAACGTCATCAACTGCGGTCGAGCAGGTCGGACGAGCCCAACACCCGTTCCACCTGAACCTCGATGACGACCCGACGTGGGTTCGCCCGCGGTGTGCGGTAACGCTGCGCGTAACGCAGCTCGGCGTCGCGAACGGCGTCGATTTGTTTGTTCACCACGGCACGGCCCTCGAGGGACAGCCACCGTGCACCATCGACCTGGCTGAGCACCGCTACACCACCGCGCTCGGCGTTGACGGCCTTCTGCGAACCGCCGGTGGTGATGACGCGGGCGATGTGCGTCCTGGGGTCGAAGGTGAATCCCACCGCCACCACGTGCGGTGAATTGTCGGCCCGCAACGTCGTCAACATCGCCAGATGGCGTTCGGAGAGGAACGCCAGCGCGTCGTCGGTGAGCCGCGTAGTGGTCTTGGCCATCGCCTCTCACGCTAGCGCAGGCGATAATCACAGCCGTGGACGACACGAGCAGCGGTCCGATAGTAATTTTCGGCGGCCGCAGTGAGATCGGCGTCGAGCTCGCACGGCACCTGGCGCCTGGCGCCACGGTGCTGTTGGTGGCGCGCCGAGCCGATCAACTCGGTGACGAAGTGGCCACCGTGCGAGACGCCGGTGCCGCCTCGGTGCACACCTTGGAGTTCGACGCCGACGACGTGTCCTCCCACGCTGCCCTGGTCGACGCGATCATCGCCGAGCATGGCTCGATCGGCACCGCGGTGCTCGCCTTCGGAGTCCTCGGTGATCAAGCCCGCGCCGAGATCGACGCGGCGCATGCCGTCGCGATCGTGCACACCGATTACGTCGCGCAGGTCAGCTTGCTGACGATTCTGGCGGCGGCCATGCGCCGCGCCAATCGGGGATCGCTGGTGGTGTTCTCGTCGGTGGCCGGGGTGCGGGTGCGTCGCGCCAACTACGTCTACGGTTCTGCCAAGGCCGGGCTGGACGGATTCGCCAACGGATTGGCTGACGCGCTACACGGCACCGGGGTGCGGTTGTTGATCGCTCGCCCGGGGTTTGTCATCGGGCGGATGACGCAGGGCATGACGCCGGCGCCGCTATCCAGTACCCCCGAGCAGGTTGCTGCCGCCACGGCGAAGGCACTGGCCAAAGGGCGGCGCAGCGTTTGGATCCCGTGGGCGCTGCAGCCGATGTTCTTCACTCTGAAGCTGTTACCGCAATTCGTCTGGCGCAGGATGCCGCGATGATCATCGTTGTCGGCATCGGCGCCGACGGCATGTCCGGCCTATGCATGGAGTCGGCTTACGAATTGCGGCGCGCCACAATCATTTACGGATCCAAGCGGCAACTCGACCTGCTCGATGACACCGTGGTTGCCACGCGGCGTGAATGGCCATCCCCGCTGCTGCCTGCGTTGGAGCGAATCCTCGAGGACGCAGCCGGTGACATCCACGTCATCGCCAGCGGCGACCCGCTGCTGCACGGAATCGGCGGGACCCTGATCCGACGCTTCGGAAACGACAACGTCCGGGTCCTGCCGCACGTGTCGTCGGTGACCCTGGCCTGTGCGCGGATGGGCTGGAGCGTCCATGACACCGAAGTGATCAGCCTGGTCACGGCCGAGCCGCCTACGGCGGTGCGACGTGGGGGACAGGCAATTGTGCTGTCCCGCAACCGGACTACCCCAACGGCGCTGGCGTCGCTGCTGGCCGCCTACGGGCGCAGCGAGTCAGAGTTCACCGTGCTGGAGCAACTCGGCGGCCCGTGCGAGCGTCGTCGGGACGGCACCGCCGGGGACTGGGCCAACCATGCACCCGTGGATGTCGACGACCTCAACGTGCTCGCCATCCGCTATCTGCCCGACGAGCGCGTCAGACATCTGCCCGACGACGCGTTCGCCCACGACGGTCAGATCACCAAGTACGGTATCCGGGCGCTCACGTTGGCGGCGCTTGCTCCTGTTCCAGGAGAAAGGCTTTGGGATGTCGGTGCGGGTTCCGGCAGCATCTCCGTCGAGTGGTGTCGCAGTTTTCGGGGTTGTACCGCGGTGGCATTCGAACGAGACGAGCGTCGCCGCACCAGAATTGCCGACAACGCCGCCGCAAACGGTGTGACCATCGAGACGCGCGGTGCTGCGCCGGATGGATTCGACGGCGCGCCACTTCCGTCGGCAATCTTCATCGGTGGTGGTCTGACCCGTCCCGGCTTGCTCGACTCCTGCCTCAAATTTCTGCCCGTCGGCGGGCGCCTGGTGGCGAATGCGGTGACCGTGGAATCGGAAGCCGTTTTGGCGCAAGCCCGTTCACAACACGGCGGCGAGTTGCGGCGATTCCAGCATTACCACGCTGAACCGCTGGGCGGCTTCACCGGCTGGCGCCCGCAGCATCCGGTCACCCAGTGGGCGGTGGTACAGCGGTGACGGTGTATTTCATCGGTGCCGGGCCGGGTGCGGCGGATCTCATCACCGTCCGCGGCCTGCGGCTGCTCCAAACGTGTCCGGTGTGTCTTTATGCCGGTTCGATCATGCCCAAAGACCTGCTGGCCCACTGCCCGTCCGATGCCAAGGTCGTCGATACCGGTCCACTTACCCTGGACCAGATCATCAACGAACTCACCGACGCCGATGTCGCCGGCTACGACGTGGCGCGCTTGCACTCCGGTGACCCCTCCTTGTACAGCGCCTTGGCTGAGCAGTGCCGCCGGCTCGACGCCGTGGGCATCGGTTACGAGATCGTCCCCGGGGTGCCGGCTTTCGCGGCCGCGGCGGCGGCACTCAAGCGTGAACTCACCGTCCCCGGGGTGGCGCAGACCGTCACGCTGACCCGGGTGTCGACGCTGTCCACGGCCATGCCGCCCGGCGAAGACCTACCGACGCTCGCCGCAAGTGGTGCCACCCTGGTTCTGCATCTTGCCGCGGCCCAGATCGACGCCATCGTTCCGCAGCTGCTGGCCGGTGGATACCCACCCGAAACACCGGTAGCGGTGGTCGCTTTCGCCAGTTGGCCGCAACAGACCGTGCTGCGCGGCACGCTCACCGACATTGCCGCACAGATGCGTCAGGCCGGCATCACCAAGACCGCCGTGATCGTCGTCGGTGACGTGCTCGCCGCCGACGGTTTCACCGACAGCTATCTGTATTCAGCGGCCAGACGTAAGGACCACTGATGCGGGTGTTGCTGCTCGGTGGCACCGCCGAAGGGCGTGCGCTGGCCGAAGTCCTGCATCCGGATGTGGACATCATCAGCTCGCTCGCGGGGCGCGTCCCTGACCCGGCGTTGCCGGCAGGGCCGGTGCGCATCGGCGGCTTCGGTGGCGTCGACGGACTGCGTCGGTGGCTGCGCGAGGAACGCATCGATGCGGTCGTCGACGCCACCCACCCGTTTGCGGCCACCATGACCGCGCACGCCGCACAGGTATGCCGCGAATTGTCGCTGCCGCATCTGGTGCTGGCCCGACCACCGTGGGATCCGGGTGCGGCCACGGTCGTGGCCTCGGACAGGGAGGCAGCCGAAGAGGTTGCGAAACAGAACTATTCACGAGTCTTCCTGACCACCGGCCGGTCGGCGGTGGGGGCTTTCGCCGGCAGCGACGCGTGGTTTCTCATTCGCGCGGTGACCGCGCCTGAGCACATGCAGCTGCCGCGCCGCTATGAGCTGTTGCTGTCCCGCGGTCCCTACCGGTACGAGGACGAACGTCGACTGCTTGCCGAATACCGGATCGAGGCCCTGGTGACCAAGAACAGCGGCGGCGCGATGACCAGAGGCAAGCTGGATGCGGCCGCCGCGCTGCAGATTCCCGTCGTGATGGTGGCCCGTCCGCCGCTGCCGGGTGGCGTGCAAACGGTCGGCACCGTTGCCGACGCGGCGCGCTGGGTTACCGGCCTGAGCCGCCGGTTCACGCACTGATCACACCCGGTGCATACGAAGCGCACATAAATTTTTTGGTACTGAAGCAAATTGCGGGGAACCGACGCGCACCTAGATCCGACTACTGATACGGAAGCCGCTCACAGCCCGAGCGGCTCTGGGGGAGGTAGGGCGTGGTGCTGCATGCAGGTCTGCGGCAATGACGGCTCCGCTGTGGTTCGCCATGCCGCCAGAGGTGCCTTCGGCCCTACTGAGCAGCGGTCCCGGACCGGAGTCGCTGCTGGGGGCCGCGCAGGCGTGGTCGTCATTGAGTGCGACCTACGCGGAGGCGGCGGACGAACTCGCTCAGTTGCTGGGCGCGGTTCACAGCGCCTGGGACGGGCCCACCGCCGAAGGCTATGTGGCCGCCCACGGCCCCTATCTGGCATGGCTGCTGGACACCGCCGCGAAGAGCTCGGCGGCGGCCGCCACGCACGAGACGGCCGCCGGTGCCTACACCGCGGCGTTAGCCAACATGCCCACCCTGGCCGAGCTCGCCGCCAACCATGCCGTCCACGCGGCGCTGGTGGCAACCAACTTCTTCGGGCTCAACACCATTCCGATCGCGCTCAACGAAGCCGACTACGTGCGGATGTGGGTGCAGGCTGCCGAAACGATGACGGCGTATCAGGCGGTCGCGGAGTCCGCGCTCAACGCCGCGCCCGCCACCGCGCCGGCGCCGCGGATCGTTTCCCAGCACGCTGACACCACCCAGGCGACCGCCGCGTCCACGACGTGGCAGGACCAGCTTGCGGCAGTCATCCAGCAGTACACCTCGAACTTTGCCTGGCCGGTCTCCAAGGATCTCAATCCCGGCGGGTGGCCGATCCCGGCCGTGCCCTTCGCCAACGGGCTCAGCGCCGCGCTGGGGCAGATTCCCGGCATCTCCCCGGTGCTCGCCACCGCATTGGCGTGGGCGACTTTCCACACATTGATGATTTTCTGGCCATTCGGCCAGCAGGCAGTGGCATTGGCGGTGTCGCTCGCCCCGGCCTTCGTCGTCGCTTCGGGTCTGGGTGCGGTGGGACTGGGGGCGGCGGGCGTGGGAGCCGCGGGCATCGCCATTCCGCTCTCGGTGGCGACGCCGCTGGCCGCAGCCACCGCGACGCCGGCCGGTGTGCCGGTGCCACCGACGGCGGGACCCGCCTCGACGGTTGTCAGCCAGGCTCCGCTGACCTCAGGCAACGTGGCGCCCAGTGCCGCGCCGACGATGGGTGTGGGACCGGCCGGTGGCGGTCCCACAGGCTTCGGACCGACCCTCACCGATCCGACCGGGGCCACCGCGGGCATCTCCGATTCCCTGTACGCGGTGGGCCTTTCGGAGCTGGCCGCCCGCACCGCCGCCGGCGGTCGCGCGCGTCGCCAGGCTCCCGAGTCGGCACCCGACGAGGCAACCGCACCCGCGCCGGCGACAACTCCGGCAGACGAACGGGCTCGGCGCCGTCGGCACCGCACGGCGACGGCGAAGGATCACGGCAACCGTTACGAATTCCTGGCGGCCGACACCCCGGTGGCGCCGTCCGAGGAAGGTGCGGGACCGTTCGGATTTGCCGGTGCCGCCATCAGACCAGGTGCGGCTCGCGCGGCGGGGTTGGTCGCCTTGGCCGACGACACGCCGCTGCCGATGCTGCCCACCACCTGGGACGGCGACGCCTGACACACTGTTGCCCGAAATGGGTATATCGACTTCAATCTGGACCCGCCGTCAAGCGTTCTCGGTCGCCGCTGGGGTCTTGGTGTCCGGATGTGCGCGTCCCGGGGCCGGCCGTCCCACGACGCCGACCACCACCAAAGCTTCGCCGGACCTGTCCCGGCGTTTCGGCGACCTGGAGCGCAGATACGGGGGCAGGGTCGGTGTATACGTCCCGGAGACAGCGACGACGACGGCGCTCGCCTACCGGGCCGACGAGCGGTTCGCCTTCTGCTCGACGTTCAAAGCGCCGCTGGTCGCCGCAGTGCTGCACCAGTATCCGCTTGCTCATCTGGACACGCTGGTCACCTACACCAGATCCGACATCAACTCCACGTCGCCGGTGACCGAGCAGCACGTCGGATCCGGAATGACCGTCCGACAGCTGTGCGATGCCGCAATCCGCCACAGCGACGGCACCGCGGCCAACCTGTTGCTTTCTCAAATCGGCGGTCCGGCGGGTTTCACCGGCTATCTGCGCGGCCTGGGCGACGGTGTCAGTCGGCTCGACCAGGCCGAGCCGGAACTGAACCGCGACGCCCCGACCGACGACCGGGACACCACGACGCCGCGCGCCATGGCCTCCGTCTTCCAACAGCTTGTGCTAGGTGATGCCCTGCCGGCGGACAAGCGCACGCTGCTGGTCGATTGGATGATGCGTAACACCACCGGCGACAACAGGATTCGAGCCGCATTCCCGGACTGGAAGGTCGCCGACAAGACCGGATCGGGTGATTACGGGCGCACCAACGACGTTGCGGTGGCGTGGTCGCCGGGCGGAGTGCCCCACGTGATCGCGATCTACTCCGACTGCACCGCTGGCGGGTACGACGCTCAACCGGACGAGGCCGTCGTCGCCGATGCCGCGCGCATCGTGGTGTCCGCGATCGGGACTTAGCCGGGATGATTGGGCTCAGCCGGGATAGCGCCGCGGAGTGAACACCCGATCGCCGAAATCGGTTGACTGCCACTGTGTTTGAGATGATCCGACGATGAGCAGGCAGCGCATGTCGACATCGGCGTGGTGCAACTCGGCCAACGGCACCACCCGGACGTCCTCGTCGGGTCCGGACACATTGCGGCCGATCACCACCGGCGTGCTGGGATCACGATGTTTGAGCAGCACGTCCCGCGCGGCGCCGACCTGCCAGGTCCGGGATTTCGAGGCCGGGTTGTAGATGGCGAGCACCAGATCTGCTGCCGCGGCGGCGTCAAGCCGCGCGGCGATGACGTCCCACGGCTTGAGCCGATCGGACAGCGAGATCACCGCGTAGTCGTGCCCCAGCGGGGCGCCGACCCGGCTGGCTACCGCCTGGGCGGCAGTCATCGCCGGAATCACCCGAACCTGCACTGTCGGCCACTGTTTGGCTTCCTCGAGCACCGCGGTGGCCATGGCGAACACCCCCGGGTCACCCGACGACACCACGGCCACGGCGTGGCCCTGCTCGGCTAGCGTGCAGGCCAGCCGCGCGCGGGCCGGTTCGTCGGTGTTGTCGCTGGCGTGGCGGCGCTGCCCGGCGCGGGCGGGCACCCGGTCCAGATAGCCGCCGTAGCCGATCAGGTCGGTCGCCCCGGCCAGCTCACGTCGGCTTTGTGGCGTCATCCACTCGGTGCCGCCCGGCCCCAAGCCCACCACCGCGACCGACCCTGCCAACCGGGGCCGACGCCGGCCGCCCGGCAGCATGGCCAGCGAGAAATAGGGGACGCTGGACTCGTCGACGTCCGCGGCGGCCAGCACGCGCTGGCCCGGGGTGCTGGCCCGCTCCACATAGAACGTGTCGTCGAGTTGTCCTGATGCCGAAAGCGCTTCGCGCACATTGTGATACGACCGGCCCAACTTCAGGATCACCGCCGCGTCCGCGTCGGCAAGCCGACGGGTCAATTCACCCACCGGCAGCGTGCCGGGCAGCACCGACAAGACCTCGTCGCCGGCCACCAGTGGGGTGGCGACGGCGGCCGAGGCGGCGCTCACCGACGTCACCCCCGGGACGATCACCGCGTCGTATCGCTCCGTCAACCTCGTGTGCAGATGCATGTAGGAGCTGTAGAACAGGGGGTCGCCCTCGGCGAGCAGCGCCACATTGCGCCCGGCGGTCAGGTGCGCGGCGATCCGCTGGGTGGCCTCGACGTAGAAGTCCTCCAGCGCGCCTGCGTAACCGCCCGGATGGTCGGTCGTCTCGGTGGTCACCGGATACACCAGGTGTTCCTCGATCTGCCCCGGGCGCAGGTACGGCTCGGCGATACCGCGTGCGATGCTGCGGCCGTGGCGGGCGCTGTGGTAGGCCACCACGTCGGCCTCGCCGATCACGCGGGCCGCCTTGACCGTCACCAACTCCGGGTCACCGGGTCCCAGCCCGACGCCCCACAGCGTGCCTCGCTGCGTCATTCGCGTTCGGTCGCTATCGCGTTGACGGCGGCGGCGGCCATGGCGCTGCCACCTCGTCGTCCCAGCACCACCAGATACGACATGCCCCGCGGGCGTTCCACCAGTTCCTGCTTTGACTGTGCGGAACCCACGAATCCGACCGGCCCGCCCAGCACGGCCGCGGGCGCCGGGGCGCCGTCGTCGATCAGCTCCAGCAGGCGGAACAGCGCGGTGGGGGCATTTCCGACGGCCACGACGGCGCCGTCGAGGTGCTCGGCCCACAACTCGACGCCGGCCGCTGACCTGGTCGTCTGTCGAGTGGCGGCCAGGTCCGCCGCGCGTGGGTCGGCGACCAACGACACGACCTCGTTGCCGGCCGGCAACCGCGCGGTGGTGATGCCTGCCGCCACCATCGAGGAATCGCAGAGCACCGGTGCACCGCCGCGCAGGGCCGCACCGGCCCGGGCGACGACGTCGTCGGTGAAGGCCACGTGCTCGGCGACGTCGACCTGGCCGCAGGTATGGATCAACCGGACGACCACCCGCTCGACGTCGGCGGGGAAGCGCGTCAGGTCGGCTTCGGCACGGATGGTCGCGAACGACTGCCGGTAGATCTCCGCGGCGTCGCGGATGTAGTCGAGCACCCGCCCACCTTAAGACCTGAGAACCCGGTACCCCGTCCCGGTGGCGACCAGTACCTCACCGGTCGGTGGACTGCCGCACGCGCGTTCGCAACCCACGAAGTGCCGGTGCACCGGGTACGCCGGATCCAAAGCAGCCGTGACGTCGGCCCGCACGTCGGACGCCGACTGCGCGCAACCGGGGCTGCCGGTACACGCGCTCACCGTCAGCCAGGGGGAGTTTTCGTCAAACACCAGACCCAGCGGCGCCAACACCCGCAGCGAGACATCGGCGACCTCTTCGCTGAGATCGCACACCAGCACCGTGCGCCATGGCGTGATCACGATGGGGGCTTCGATCGCCGCGAGAAACTCGGCTACGCGGGCCGGCAGGACCCCTAGCGGGACCGCGGCGCCGAGCGCCACCTTGCCGTCATCCTGCGGTATCCAACCGACCGGCGCCTTCGCGGCGGGCCAGCCGGCGCCGAGTTCGGCACCCGGCAACAGGTCGTCGATGCTAGCCAGTTCGGTTACCCGCCAAGCCTTTCCGCGTACATCAACAAAGCGCAACGCGATCTCGACCAGGCTTGCAGTGACGTCGGTGGTCCGCAAGCCGGTATCGCGGCCGGCCAACAGTATCGATGCCTGGCCGTCCGGTAACGCGTACACACCGAGGTCGGCACCGAGGCCCGACACGTCGCCGCGGCCGTCGTCCAGACTGAACCAGAACCGGCCACCCAGTTCGGCCAGGCGAGGCTCACCGCAGATGGCCGCGTCCAGTTCGCTGACCCATGGCCGCACGTCCGCGTTGCCGCCGACCCGACCGGACAGCGGTGACGCCACGATGTTGCGCACGCGCTCGTGGGTTGCCGACGGCAACAACCCGGCTCCCGCGATCCTTTGGGCAACCGCATTGACATCGGAGATCGCGCGCAATTGCAGGTTGCCGCGCGCGGTCAACTCCAGCGTTCCCGAACCGAACTCCTGGGCCGCGCCCGCCAGCGCAGCCAACTGAGCCGCGCTGATCATGCCGCCCGGCAAACGCACCCGCAGCAGCGCACCGTCGGCGGCCTGGTGCACCTGCAGCGCGCCCGGGCAGGCATCGGAGTCGCGGGTCCTGGACATCTATCCACGGTACGGCGTAACGCGGCTGGTGATTGGATCACTGCGGAAGGGGCAACCATGTCTTCATGGAGACGGTGGAATACGCCCCCGGACGGTCGGCCGATGTCTTCGGCGATGCACACCAGCCCACAATCCTGCTGTGGCACGGCATGCAAACCGACGCCCGTGCCGCCGTTCGGCCACTCGCCGATTTGCTGGCCGGGCATGGCGCCGCAGTGGTCGCACCGGACTGGAACTCCCACGCCGACGACGGCGGGCGGGCGGACCTGCTGGGCTCGCTGCAGTTGGCCCGCGAGCACGGCAGCAACGCCGATGGCATCGTGTTGGTCGGCTGGTCCCTAGGGGGCGCTGCCGCGGCCGGCCTGACCTTTGCCGCCTCGCACCACGATGTGGTTGTCGCACATACAGTTTGCTTGGCCGGTGCATTCATGGCGCCCGATCCGATCTCGGGGCGAGAGCTCACTGAGTTGATGCCCGAAGAGGTCGGTTCACCGTTCACCCTGCTGCATGGATCGGCCGACGACGCGGTACCGGTGGCGGCAAGCCGAGAGTTCGCCGCTGCTCTGAACCAGCGCGGCTGGCCGGTTGAGTTCGCGGAGTTGGCGGCCGACCACGGGTCGATTGCCGGGGCCGAATACGACGCGGCGGCCGACCGGTACGTGCCCGCAACGGGGGCAGCGGCTCAGCACGTGGCGGCTGATGTCGCCGCGCGGATCGCGGCCGTGATCGGCCACTGACCGTCGAGGCCACCCGCAAATTTGAGTAGTTGACTACTTAAGCGCTGGCCCCAGCCGCGCAGCACACTTCGGACAGGCTACGAACGGTCAGGAGTGTGCAATGAAGCAACGCGGTCAACATGCGGTGGTGCTGGGTGCCAGTATGGGCGGGCTGTTGGCCGCGCGGGTGCTGGCCGACTTCTACGAACAGGTGACGGTTGTGGAGCGGGACGTGTTGCCCTCCGATCCGGTGAACCGGCGAGGCGTGCCGCAGGGCAGGCTCATCCACGCGTGTCTCGCACGGCTGGGCGAAGTGCTCGACGAGTTGTTCCCCGGGTTCCGGGACGACCTGATAGCCCACGGTGTCACCAGCTGGGACGACGGCGACTTCGCCAAAGTTGATTTCTCGTTCGGCGGCCATCGCATGGTGCGCTCCGGACGGTCCGCAGACGCCCCGCGGATCCTGTCGCCGAGCCGGCCCGTGCTGGAATGGCATGTACGCCAACGTATTCAAGCGATCCCGAACGTCACCTTCCAGGATGGCCATGACGTGGTCGGCCTGACCGCGACACCGGATAATCGGCGCGTCACCGGAGCGCGGGTGGTGGATCGCGCACACGACAGGTGCAAGACACTGACCGCCGACCTCGTCGTCGACGCCACCGGCCGCGGGTCGCGGACCCCGGTCTTTCTCGAGCAACTCGGCTATCAACGGCCCCGTGAAGACGAAGTGGTGGTGCAGTTGGCCTACGCGTGTCAACTCCTGCGGATCCCTCCCAGAGTGATCAAAGAGCACATGATCGCGCGCTTCCCCGAGCCCGGGGTGCCGAAGATGTTCGCTCTACTCGGCTACGAGAACAACACCTGGATGGTCGGCGCCGGCACGATGGTCGGACTGGAACCACCACACGATCGCGCTGAAATACTCGACTACGCAGAGGAATTGGCGCCACGACAGGTGTCAGATGCGCTGCGGGCAGCCGAACCGATCGGCGAGGTCGTGCACCATCGCGTCCCGTCCAACCGGTGGCGGCGCTACGACAAGATGCGCCGGTCACCCGACGGTCTGCTGGTTCTCGGTGACGCCGTGTGCAGTTTCAACCCGATTTATGGGCAGGGTATGACGATCGCAGCCATCGAGGCGACCGTGCTTCGGGACTGCCTGCGCCGCGGAGGACGAGGTCTGACGCGGCGCTTCACCCGGGTTGCCGCCAAGAACGTGCGGGTGGCATGGCAGACGGCCGTCGCTTCGGATTTGGCGCTCCCGGAAGTGCCTGGGCCCCGGCCTATCCTGATGCGGATCAGCAATACCTGCCTAGAGCCGGTGATGAGGGCAAGCGAGACAGATCCCGTCGTCGCTGCGCAGTTCATGCGAGTCACCGGGATGGTCGATCGGCCGATTCGCCTGCTGCGCCCGTCCATCCTGCTGCGGGTGCTGCGGGCACAGCACCGCCGGACAGACCTGCTGCGGCCCGTCGACCACGAGAGAAATCTGTGCGCTGTACCCGCCGAACCGGCGTAGCGTGCTGAGCAGAGCGCGGCGAAAGGTCGGTATGGCGGTCGAAATCAAGGTTGCGATCATCGGCGCCGGGATGTCAGGCATCTGTATGGCGGCCAAGCTGCAGGATGCCGGTATCGACTCGTTCACCATCTTCGAAAAGGCGGACGAGGTCGGGGGAACCTGGCGCGACAACACCTATCCCGGCCTCCATTGCGACGTCCCCTCGCGGTTCTATTCGTACTCGTTCCGGCCCAATCCCAAATGGTCGCACTTCCTTTCGCCGGGGCCCGAGATCCAGGCCTATTTCCGTCAGGTCGCCGACGAGCGCGGCATTCGTTCGCACATCCGCTTTGGCGCCAATGTCACCCGGGCCGAGTACGGCGATACGAAGTGGCGACTGACCACGGCCGATGGGGAGGAGACGTTCGACGTCGTCGTCACCGCAACCGGATTCCTACGGATACCTCGCTATCCGGACATCCCCGGCAGGAACACGTTCGCCGGTCCCGCCTTCCATTCTTCGCGTTGGGACCACTCGATCTCGTTGACCGACAAGCGAATCGGCTTGATCGGCACTGGCTCAACCGGTGTGCAGATCACGGCGGAACTCGGCGGAAAAGTGCGCGGACTCAAGATCTTCCAACGCACCGCGCAGTGGATCTACCCGATGCCGAACGGTCGCTATTCGCCGCTGACGCGCGGCGCACTGACCCGGCGGCCATGGTTGAATCGGCTGCCCTACCTGTTCTGGGGTTCGCTGTTCAGCAGAATCTTCGGGGTCGCCCCGGTCCGCCCGGGCTGGCAGCGCCGGTTCATCCAAGCCATGTGCCGATGGAACCTTCGGCTCGCGGTGCGAGACCCACAGTTACGGGCCAAGCTCACCCCGAAAGATCAGCCGATGTGCAAACGCCAGGTCATGGCCGGGCATTTCTACAGCGCGGTGCGACAGCCCGGAGTCGAAGTGATCACCGAGGCGATCGATTGCATCGAGCCTCGTGGAATCGTGACTTCCGACGGCACCCTGCACGAACTGGACGTGCTCGTCTTCGCCACCGGATTCGACGCCCGCGCCTATGTCCGACCGCTGCAGGTGATCGGGGAGGGCGGAATCACCTTGGACGAGGCCTGGACAGACGGTCCGATGGCCTACCGCTCGGTGGCGGTACCGGGGTTTCCCAACCTGTTCATGATGGTCGGCCCGCATTCGCCGGTCGGCAACCAATCGCTGGTGCCGATTGCCGAAGATCAAGCCGACTACGTGATGTGGTGGATCCAGCAATTGCGCAATGGCCACATTGTTGCGGCCGCGCCGACCGAAGCGGCCACCAAGCTGTATAACGAGGCAATGAAAGCGGATATGCCGCAGACCATTTGGGTCACCGGCTGCAGCAGCTGGTACCTGGGCAAGGACGGTCTGCCCGAGTTGTTCCCCTGGACACCCCAGACGCATCGCGATCTACTGCGCCGACCCGACCCGGCCGACTTCAACGTGCGTACCGCCTGACGGGCACTTGTCGCTGTCGGGGCCGAAGGCGGGACGAACTCGACTCGGTCTCAGAGCCCAGGCTCGCTTTTACGACGTCCCGGTGCGTCGCGCATAGGCCGCGCGCTGGTCGGGTTTGACGTCGCTGGTGAACACACGTCCGGTGCCCAGGACGCGTCCCAACGCCTCTGCTACGCCCTGCGGCAGCAGACGTTGAACCGACACCGTAGCGCCGATCGCGCGGGGCACGATCACGCGCGGCTGGGGTTTGCTGATCACGCCGAGAACCGCGCGGGCGATCTCCTCGGGCTCGGCATTTCTGAATCCCTTGGCGTGCCCGATCCCGGCGACCATCTCGGTGTTGGTCAATGTCGGCATGATCGCGGAGAAATGAACGCCGCGTCCGCGGTTCTCCATGCGGACCGTGTCGGTATACCCGAGCACGGCATGCTTTGTCGCGCAATATGTGGCGATACCTTCGGTCGGCAAGATGCCACCCAGCGAAGCGATGTTGATGACGTGACCACTGCGGCGGGGAAGCATCCGTTGGGCGGCCAGCTTGGTGCCCAGAATCACGCCGAAAATGTTGACATCGAGCAGTCTTTGAGTGATGGCGTCGGCCTCGTCCACCGCGCTGCCTACTGCGATCACGCCCGCGTTGTTGATCAGGACATCCAACGGGCCTAACTCGTTCTCCACGGTGTCGAGGAATTCGGTGAACGATGCGCGGTCCGTCACGTCCAGACCGCGGGAGACCGTGAGGCCCAGCCGCTCACCCGAATGCTGAACGGCGGCTTCGTCGATATCCCCGATCGCCACCTTCGCCCCCGATGCGTGCAGCGCTGTGGCGATAGCCAGGCCGATCCCGCGCGCGCCACCGGTGATTGCTACGACTTTTCCGGGGACTTTTCCGGCGATTTTTCCGGCATCAGATTTCATTGCTTCACGGTACGGCTTGCGCAGCGTCCGGTCGACGCCCGCATGCCGATTGCGCTGTGCGTATGCACCACAAAGCTTTTGCGGGGCTACAGCCGAAGGCGCGTAAAGTAGCTCGGATGGCCGTGGCTTCGCCGAACGCGCGGATGCTCGCCGGGGTCGCCGCTGCGTCCGTCGCGTTGGGTGTCGCCCAGTTGGCGGGTATTCCGTTCGGCGCGCGGGCCGATGCGCGCACCGCGGTGGGTTCTGCGGTCGTCGACCTGACACCGGGACCCGTCAAAGAGTGGGCGATTCAGACCCTCGGCCCGCTGGACAAACCGTTCCTGGCCGTTGTCGTACTGGTGGTGATCGCGACGATCGCAGCGATCGGCGGAAGTTACGAGACGCCGCGCCGTCCGTTCGGGAGCGCCGCGATCGTCGCGGCGGGCGTTCTTGGCTGCGTCGCCGTGTTGTCGCGGCAGGGTGGGACAGCGCTCGACACCATCCCTACGGTCGTCGGCGCCGCCTGCGGCGTGCTGGTCCTGCGGGTGCTCATCCGGAAACACCCGGACGATCAAACCCGAACGGCGGATCCAGACAGACGCAAAGTGGTCATGTACGGGTTGCTGGGATTCGGAATACTCAGTGGGGTGGCGGGTGCGGTCATCACGCGCCTGGCGCATTCGGTGGAAGCCGACCGCAGGACTTTCGCGCTGCCCCGCCCGCGGTCGCCGGCTCCTGGGATACCCGCTGACGTGCAACCCAAAGGTGTTGCGCTGCCAAGTTTCATCACACCGAACGCGGATTTCTACCGAATCGACACCGCACTGGTTGTCCCCCAACTCAGTCAGGGTGACTGGCGGCTGCGCATCCACGGCATGGTGGACCGCGAAGCCAGTTACACCTTCGACGACCTGGCCCGCTTCGAGGTTGTCGAGGCCATGACCACTTTGACCTGCGTATCCAATCCCGTTGGCGGGGATCTCATTTCGACCGGAATTTGGACAGGCTACCGGGTGGCCGATCTTTTGGCGGAGGCCGGTGTGCACCAGGAAGCCGATATGGTGCTCTCCACCTCGATCGACGGATTCACCGCCGGCACACCGGTGCAGGCCCTGACCGACGGCCGCGCAGCGCTACTGGCGGTCGGCCTCAACGGTCAACCGTTGCCGGTCGAGCACGGCTACCCGGCGCGCCTGGTGGTGCCGGGACTTTATGGCTACGTGTCGGCCACCAAGTGGGTCGTCGAACTCGAACTGACCCGATTCGACAGAGCTAAGGCGTACTGGACGCGCCAGGGGTGGGCGGCGCGCGCGCCCATCAAGACTGAGTCGCGAATCGATGTGCCGCGGGGCGGCCAGAAGGTGCCGGTGGGGCCGGTGGTGTTCGGGGGCGTGGCGTGGGCACAGAACCGGGGAGTGCGGGCCGTGGAGGTGCGCATCGGTGACGGTAGGTGGCAACCGGCCGAGCTGGGCGCGAGTTATTCCAACGAGACGTGGCGGTTGTGGAGCATCCCATGGGAGGCCAAAACCCCTGGGCGAGAGATGATCACAGTCCGTGCCATCGACAACACCGGAGCCGTCCAAACCGAAGACCGGGCCGCTCCCGTCCCCGACGGGGCGACCGGCTGGCACACGGTGAACTTCACCGTCGTGGGGAAGTAGTGCCCTATCGGGAAGAGAGTTTCCGCCAGCTGAACACCGCGATCACAATGCCGACCAGCGCGGTAATCGGACCGATGACCGACCAGGTGGTGGTATTGCTCATCGGGCTGCCACCCAGCACTCCGAAGCCCTGCAGCGCCCAGATCACCCCGAACAACGCGACGATCAACCCCAACGCGAAGGTGACGACGAATCCTCTGTTCATATAGGGACCCTACGTGCCGATTCGGTGCTCCGGAGGCGCTGCGGTACGAATGGGGGGTGGCCGAGCCAACCATTTTGCTGCTGTCAACGTCTGATACGGACCTGATCAGCGCCCGTTCCAGCGGGAAGAACTACCGGTGGGCCAACCCCTCCCGGTTGTCGGAGGTCGAGTTGCCCGACCTGCTCACCGACGCGTCCATCGTGGTGGTGCGCATTCTCGGCGGGTACCGCGCGTGGGAGGACGGCATCGAGGCTGTGCTGGCCAGCGGTGTGCCCGCGGTACTGGTCAGCGGCGAGCAGGCGGCCGACGCCGAGTTGACCGGACTGTCGACCGTGGCGGCGGGCATCGCTGTGCAGACCCACATTTATCTGGCGCACGGCGGCGTGGACAACCTTCGGCAGTTGCACGCGTTCCTGTCCGACACGGTGCTGATGACCGGTTTCGGGTTCACTCCGCCGGTGCAGACGCCTACCTGGGGCGTGTTGGAGCGTCAGGCTGCTCAGGCGACGGGTCCCACCATCGCGGTGCTTTACTACCGTGCGCAACAGCTGGCCGGCAACACCGCCTACGTCGAGGCCCTCTGCGATGCGATCGAGGCGGCCGGTGCCCGCGCGCTGCCCGTCTACTGCGCGTCGCTACGCACTGCGGAAACCGAACTGCTGGCGACATTGGGTGCCGCCGACGCCATGGTGGTGACGGTGCTGGCCGCCGGGGGAGTCAAACCGGCTGCGGCGGTGGCCGGCGGTGATGAGGACAGTTGGAACGTGGAACACCTGGCCGCGCTGGATATTCCGATCCTGCAGGGGTTGTGCCTGACCAGCCCGCGCGACCAGTGGCGGGACAACGATGACGGGCTGTCGCCGCTCGATGTCGCCACCCAGGTGGCGGTGCCCGAGTTCGACGGCCGCATCATCACAGTTCCGTTCTCCTTCAAAGAAATTGATGACGACGGCCTGATCTCCTATGTCGCGGACCCGGAACGATGCGCCCGGGTTGCGGGTCTGGCCGTACGACACGCACGGTTGCGTCACGTCGCGGCCGCCGACAAGCGGGTGGCCCTGGTGTTCTCGGCTTACCCGACGAAGCACGCCCGAATCGGGAATGCCGTCGGACTGGACACCCCGGCCAGTGCGGTCGCGCTGCTGCGCGCCATGGAGGAGCAGGGCTACCAGATCGGCGACCTGCCCGGGGTCGCGGCGGGCGACGGTGACGCGTTGGTCCACGCGCTCATCGAACGCGGAGGCCAGGATCCGGACTGGCTCACCTCTGAGCAACTGGCCGGCAACCCGATCAGGGTCTCCGCGCGCGACTATCGCGACTGGTTCACCACTCTTCCAGCCGAACTGACCGACGCGGTGACAAAGCACTGGGGCCCGCCGCCCGGTGAGCTCTTCGTCGACCGCAGCCACGACCCGGATGGCGAAATCGTCATCGCTGCAATCGAATCCGGCAACCTGGTGTTGATGGTGCAGCCGCCGCGTGGGTTCGGCGAGAACCCTGTCGCGATCTACCACGACCCCGACTTGCCGCCGAGTCACCATTATCTGGCCGCGTATCACTGGCTTTCCCAGGACCGCCCGGCCGGCTTCGGATCGCACGCGATCGTGCATCTGGGCAAGCACGGCAACCTGGAATGGCTGCCGGGCAAGACGCTGGGTATGTCGGCGGCCTGTGCCTCCGACGCCGCGCTGGGCGACCTACCCCTGATCTACCCGTTCCTGGTCAACGACCCCGGCGAGGGCACCCAGGCCAAGCGGCGAGCCCACGCGGTACTCGTCGACCATCTCATCCCGCCGATGGCCCGCGCCGAAACCTACGGTGACATCGCGCGTTTGGAGCAACTCCTCGACGAGCACGCCAACGTGGCGGCGCTCGACCCCGGCAAACTGCCGGCCATCCGTCAACAGATCTGGACCCTGATCCGCGCCGCCAAGATGGACCACGACCTGGGACTGACCGAGCGTCCGGAGGAAGACACCTTCGACGACATGCTGCTGCACGTCGACGGCTGGTTGTGTGAGATCAAGGACGTCCAGATTCGCGACGGTCTGCACATCCTGGGCCAAAAGCCGACGGCCGAAGTCGAACTCGACCTGGTCCTGGCCATTCTGCGGGCCCGCCAATTGTTCGCCGGCCGGCAGGCGCTGCCCGGCCTGCGCCAGGCGCTTGGCCTGTGCGAGGACGGCACCGACGAACGGGTTGCCGTGGACCGTGCCGAGGCGGCGGCCCGGGAGTTGATCGCCGGATTGCAGGACGCCGGTTGGGACCCGGCGGCCGCCGATGAGCTCACCGATGACGCCGACGTGGCCGCGGTGTTGCGCTTCGCAGCCACCGAGGTGGTACCACGCCTGGCCGGCACCTCCGCCGAGATCGAGCAGGTGCTTCGGGCCTTGGACGGACGGTTCATCCCGGCCGGGCCGTCCGGGTCGCCGTTGCGAGGCCTGGTCAACGTGCTGCCCACCGGACGCAACTTCTACTCCGTGGACCCAAAGGCCGTGCCGTCCCGATTGGCGTGGGAAGCCGGTGTGGCGCTGGCGGATTCGCTGCTGTCCCGTTATCGCAACGACCACGGGCGGTGGCCAGAATCGGTGGGTTTGTCGGTGTGGGGCACTTCGGCGATGCGTACCTCCGGCGACGACATCGCAGAAGTGCTTGCGCTGCTGGGTGTTCGGCCGGTCTGGGACGACGCATCCCGACGGGTCGTCGACCTGACACCCATTTCGCTGGACGAGCTGGGCCGGCCGCGCATCGACGTCACTGTACGCATCTCGGGGTTCTTCCGCGACGCCTTCCCGCACGTCGTGACCATGCTCGACGACGCCGTGCGGCTGGTCGCCGAACTCGACGAACCCGACAGCGACAATTACGTGCGCGCACACGCCCGGGCCGACCTGGCCCAGCATGGTGACCAACGTCGCGCCACCACAAGGATTTTCGGATCCAAACCGGGCACCTACGGTGCCGGGCTGCTGCAGCTCATCGACAGCCGCAACTGGCGCGACGATGCCGACCTGGCGCAGGTGTACACGGCATGGGGCGGCTTCGCCTACGGCCGCAACCTGGACGGGCGCGAGGCAGTCGATGACATGAACCGTCAGTACCGGCGTATCGCGGTGGCCGCCAAGAACACCGACACCCGCGAGCATGACATCGCCGACTCCGACGACTACTTCCAGTACCACGGCGGCATGGTGGCCACCGTGCGGGCGCTGACCGGCCAGGCGCCGGCCGCCTACATCGGCGACAACACCAGACCCGACGCCATCCGGACCCGCACTTTGTCCGAGGAGACCACCCGGGTGTTCCGTGCCCGGGTGGTGAATCCGCGCTGGATGGCCGCCATGCGGCGGCACGGTTACAAGGGGGCGTTCGAAATGGCTGCCACCGTCGACTACCTGTTCGGCTACGACGCCACTGCCGGGGTGATGGCCGACTGGATGTACGAGCAGCTCACCGAGCGCTACGTGCTGGACCCGGAGAACCGGAAATTCATGGCCGAGTCCAACCCGTGGGCGTTGCACGGCATGGCGGAGCGGTTACTGGAAGCCGCCGGCCGCGGGATGTGGGCAGAGCCGCAACCCGACACCCTCGACGGCCTGCGCCAAACCCTCCTGGAAACCGAAGGCGACTTGGAGGGTTAAGCAGCGGGTCAGATGAAGTCCGATCCACCGTCCACGTTCACCGTGGCGCCGGTGACGTAGCCGTTGCGCCGGGACGCGAGGTAAGCGGTGATAGAGGCGACCTCTTCGGGCAGCCCCGCCCGCCCGAGGTCGCACGGATGGTGAAAGTGCGTGTCGATCCACGTCATCACATCGTGCGGATCGGTAGCGTCCAGGCCGTCGGCGGCCAGGATGTCCTTGAGGTTCTCGGTGAAGCTGGCTGTCACGATGGTCCCCGGGCATACGCAGTTGACCAAGATCCCGTCTCCGGCAAGGCTTTTGGAAAGATTCTTGGTGACGCTGGCCAGGGCCGCCTTCGACGCGGTGTAGGCGACGATGCGTGGGTTCTGGCGCTGAATGGAATGCGCCGACAACGTCACAATGCGTCCCCATTCCGCAGCGCGCAGCATTGGCAGCGCAGCGCGGATCGACCGGACCGCCGACATGGTGCCCAGGTTGAAAGCCGCGTCCCACTGAGCGTCATCCATCTCTTCGAAATATCCGTCACCGGGCCCGATTGTGTGGACCAGACAGTTGAGGTGCCCCCACCGTTGCGCCACCTCGGCAAAACCGGAAGCGATCGAATCCGCGGCGGCCATGTCCACACTGATTCCGAAGGCCTCCGGCGCCCCGGCCGCCCGGAGCGACACCACCGCAGCATCGAGTGCACCTTGGTCCCGAGCCATCACCGCCACCTTGACGCCCTCGGCCGCCAGCGTTTCGGCGATGGCCAGACCCATTCCCTTACTGCCACCGGTGACAACCGCTGTCGATCCCGCAAAACCCAAGTCCATTGAAAACTCCCTCGTTACTGTTCGACGCCCAAGGCCCGTAGGCAGAACCGCAGAATATGGCCACGGATTTCGACCCGGTCGCACGCACCGGTCGTCCAGTGTCGATCGATGCCCGCCCACACCACGCCATGAATAAAGCGGGCATCGGTATCCGGATCGATGCCGTGGAATACGCCTCGCTGCATTCCGCGCTCGAGAACCTCGCTGAGCGGCGACAACATCTCGGCATACGCGGGTTGAATGAGGTTGGGAGCGGCCAACGTCTGTGACTGCGCCTCCTGCGACAGCCATCGCAAGCCGGATCGAACTGTGTCGTCGAACGCCAAGTCAAGCCGGGCGTCCACCCAGGCCACCACCGCGTCGACTTCTGTCGCAGCCGAGGCCATTCGGCGGCGCAAGCGTCGCGTCTCGACCCGGGCAGCCTCCCGGAAGACCTCGGCTACCAGCGCATCCTTGGAGTCGAAGTGTCGGTAGAACGCGCGGGTGCTCAGGCCTGCTCGGGCCAGCACTGCGGCAATACCGAAGCCGCTGACCCCCTCCTCGCGGAGGGTCACCGAGGCGGCGTCCAGTATTCGGCGACGGATGGTGGGGTCAGGGGCGAGCTTGTCGCGTCGCCGGGTGCGTGGAGTGTTGACCCGTTCAGGCAGTTGCGTCATAGCTGGCCAGGTAGTCGGCGAAACGCTCCCGTACGCCCTCAGATGTCAAGCCGTAGTCGCTCAACGAATATTCATGCGCACCACGGCTTCCGGGCTGGTGGCCGTGCGCCCACCGCTCCACCGACTGTCGGCTGGCGTCGGTGAACGTCAACCCCAGTGATTCGTAACTGGCGCGCAAGACGCCGACCGGGTCTGTTCGCAGGGCCGCAAACGACACGTCGGCGAATCGCCCCTCGCCCACCCGATCGCGGAAATCCATTGCCCGCCGCACGGCTTCGGCCCAGCTATCCACCTGCTCGGCGCCGAGCTCAACGGCGTCGTTCCGGTCGCTGCTCCAGCTGCGCACGTAATGAATAAGGCTGCACACCGATCCCAGCACCATGGCCGGATCGCGATGGCTCCACAGGAATCTCGCGTTCGGGTACGCCTCGACCAGCGCGTCGAGGGCGAACATATGCACGGGGGTCTTGAGGTGCCAGAGGTTGGGCGGGCAACGCCACTGCAACAGTTTGAGCACCCGGCGATGGTAGGTGTAGGTCTCGCGCATATCGCAATGCATCAGCCACGCCAGGTATCGGGGTGCGCGAACGGCGCCGTCGAAGTGAAACGTCCGGAAGCTCATGCCCATCAGGTCCTGGCATTCGGTGGGGGCGGTCGCCTCGGAGTTGTAGAGCGTCTTCATCTTCGGGAACATCTCGTCGAGCATCTTCAAGCCCGCCTCGGCCTGCGCGATCCGTGGATCGTCGTGTTGGCTGGCGGATTCCGGTGGCGGGGTCGGTGCCTGCGACTCCCACATTCGCAGTGAGCGGAACTGCGGATCAGCGGCTACCAGTTGGCTCAGGGCGGTGGTTCCGGTGCGGGGGAGGCCGATGACGAATACCGGGCCGCCAACCACCTGGTCGTCGATTTCGGGGTGCCGGGCGTAGGTGTCCTCGACCTTGAGGCGCTGGATCAGCGCGTTGCTGATGGTCGCGTGCTGAATGACGCGGCCCATGTCGTTGAGGTCTGCCTCGGTGTTCAAGGCGTCGACGATGCGTTCGAGACCCTCCCGGTAATACGTCGAACCGAAATCGTCGAGACCCGTTGCGGCACAGGCCGCTTCTTCCAGCCCGTCGGCGCTGAAGGTCATCTCCGGAACCTTTCCTGCACGGCACACCGACGTGAGGCAAGGACCGATGCCCGTTCCTCGGGCGTGATTCGTGTTGTGTCGGAGGGTAATTCGGCAAGGATGTCAGCTGAGGGCACCAGACGCGTCGAGGGCGCAGGTGCAGTCGTGGTGCGCACGCACCGCAGGATGATAGGGCCGTTGCTGTGACCGGCGGTGTCGAGCCAGTTGGCCACCCCGGGATCCGCCGCGCAGAGCACCACTCGCACGCGACCGTCGGAGTCCACGGCGGCCTGATGGGCGTTCAGGCTGGACTGGTGGCGGCCGTAGTGAATGGTCTCCCACCACGGGTTGCCGATCGAGAAACTCCAGTAGATGCCCTCGGGCGGTTCGACTTCGACGATCAGCGCCTCGTCCGGAGCCAACTCCCACCGGCCGATGACCGGGCGGTTCTCGGCCGCCGCCCCCATGCCGATTCGGTCGATCGGCGGCAGGAACCCGTTGGCGGGCGGGGCGGCGCCGAACTGCAGAAAGAACGCGAGATTGTCGTGCACGAATTCGCCCAGAGCGACCACCTGCCGCGATATTACGGTGGCGGCATCGGCGCGCCCATGCGTTGTCGGGACCGGGTCACCCAGCCGTTCGATCTGCAACGAAGACGGCACCTCGGTATCCCAGTCGTAGAAAAAATGCCGGACGGTCAGCGTGGGATTTTCGCCCTCGAGACGCATCCAGTTGCCCGGGCGCTCGTCCGCGGAAAGCACGACCTCGAAGTTGCCGTCAGCGTCGACCTCGAGTTCGTCGACCAGTTCGTTGGCCGTGGCGACGATCCCGTTCATCGTCTGCAGTCCGACGTAGCGCGCGGTGCCCCGATTGCCGTGCAGCCGGTAACTCTCCCCGCCGCGCAGCACCGCGCGGGTGTAGACGCAGTCCGGGCATTCCATTCCCCACGTCACGAGGTCGTCGGTGCTGGTCCGCTGGACCGACAGCACGGGGTCGGGGTCGTACCGCAACACCTCGTCGATGCCGGCGCTCAGCAGCACCAGCAGATGTCGCATACCCGCCGCGAGATCGACGCGATTGCGGTTGCACGACGCAGAATTCACCACGTCCGCGGCATCGCGTAGCCGGTCCAGCAGGTGCGACCAAGCGGGGGAGACGTCAGCGTCGGCGCCCGAGAACGCCGCCTCCGCGATCGAGAACGGTAACCAAGCCAACGACTGCGGTGGATCGCTCACCTGGTTTCCCTCAATCCATGCGGAGGTTAAGTGAAAACAATGTTTTCACTTAAAGCGTGAGAATGTCAACGCTGTCGCCGACAGCGCTAGGTTGGCAGCGTGACACCGACCTTCGCCGACCTGGCCAAAGCGCAATACATCCTGCTCACCACCTTCACCAAAGACGGCCGGCCAAAGCCCGTCCCCGTGTGGGCGGCCCTGGACAAGAAAGCCGGCGACCGGTTGCTCGTCATCACTCAGGAAAAGTCGTGGAAGGTCAAGCGCATCCGCAATACGCCCCGAGTGACCCTGGCGATTTGCGACATGCGCGGTAAGCCAAAGAGCGAGGCCGTCGACGGCACCGCCGCCGTTTTGGACAAGTCGCAGACCGCTGCCGTCTACGACGCGATCGGCAAGCGCTATGGCATCGTCGGCAAGGTCTTCAACCTGGTCAGCAAGCTGCGCGGCGGCATGGCGAACAACGTCGGACTCGAACTGCGGGTGGTCTGACAACTCACCGCAAGTGCTCGCCGAAGAAGGCGAACACCCGGCGCCAGGCGTCCTCGGTGGCGGCCTCGTCGTAACCGAAACCGGTGATGCGCAGTATGGGTTGGCCGGGCAGCTTGTTGGCGAAGCTGTGTCCCGCCTTCGGATAGGACTTGATGTCGGCGGTGATGTTCTTGGCAGAGGTCACCCGGCGCAGCTTGTCCGGGGCGCCCATGCCCAACGGGTCACGCTTGCCGAAGCTGGCCACGATCGGGCACGCGCCGTCCAGAGTCTCACTGAGATTGCGCGGCAGCGGAGTGCCGTAGAACGGTGCGGACGCGCCGAAACCCTTGGGCGACAACACGAGTGCGAATTGCCCGCCCATGCAGAAGCCGGCGATGCCGACCTGCCCGTTGCAGTCGGGCAGTCCGAGTAGGTGATCGCGGGCCGCGAGGACGTCATCGATGGAGCGGCCGCGGCCGGCCAATACCTCGCGGATCACCCTGGTGATGCACCGGGCCCGCCCGCCTCGCGCGTACATGTTCGGGGTAAGCGCCACGTAGCCCGCCGCCGCGATTCGCTGGGAGACCGCTTCGTTGTCGGGGCCGTACCCGATGGCATCGTGCACCACCACCACGCCCGGCCAGGGCCCTTCGCCCTGTGGGACGCTCAGCAGCGCATCGATCGGGCCGGCCGGGGTGTCGATGTCAATCGTCGTCATACCGTCATCTAACTGCAGCCGACGTGCGACCGCCCAAGGAACTCTGGCCTGCCCGATAGACGTTGGCCTGACATGTTGGGACGGCTGCTTCTCATTTACGCCGTCGTCGAGCTCATGGTCACGGTTGGGCTGGCGGCGGCGATCGGTGTCGGCTGGACCGTGCTGGTGCTGCTGGGCACGTTTGTCCTGGGTCTGATGGTGGGCGCGCCGATGGGTGGGCTACAGCTCAGTCGTCAGCTGATGGCGCTGCGGTCGGGGGCCGAGGAGCCGCGGAGCGCACTAGGTGATGGTGCATTGACCGCCTTGGCCACCGGACTCGTCGTGGTTCCCGGCCTGGCCTCTACTGTGCTGGGCCTGTTGCTGCTGATGCCGCCCGTCCGGTCGGTCGCCCGTCCGGCGTTGACCACGTTGGCGCTGCGTGGATTCCTGCGGCGCATCCCGCTGCCGCCCGACACCCCGATGGGCCGCCAACGCCCCGCAGGCGATTACATCGACGGCGAGGTCATCGACGTGATCGACGTCGACTCACCCGGCCTGCCGTCCGGGCGGGCAAACTAGTCGTCGTCCTCGGGTTCGGTGAGTTCCGGCGCGTTCTCCCGGGTCGCCATGCCACCCTCGCGGCCCTGGTCCACAGGTCCGGGACGACCCCCTTTCGGCTCGTCGTCAGCCGGGTCCGTTTTCTTGGTCATCGCATCCTCCTGGCGATGAATTACCCCGCCAGGCGTCGTTCGAAGACTGGCCGACAAATCCGCGTAGTTTTGCCCGTGTGACGGTGATACCGACCAGGCTGCTGGTCAACGGGCGGGTGCACAGCCCCAGCCACCCGGATGCCACCGCCATGGCGGTGCGCGGTGACGTCATCGCATGGCTGGGCAGTGACGAGGTGGGCCACCGGCAGTTCCCGGATGCCGAGGTGCAGGATCTGAACGGCGGGTTCGTGGCTCCGGGTTTCGTCGACAGCCACATCCACCTCAGCGCAACCGGCCTGGCGATCAGCGGCCTGGATCTGCGCACCGCCGGCTCGCGGGCGCAGTTCCTCCGCATGCTCACCGACCACGTGTCCGCTCACCCCGGCCGGCCGGTGTGGGGACACGGCTGGGACGAATCGAGGTGGCCCGAGAACCAGCCGCCCAGCGCCGACGATCTGGATGCGGTGCTGGGTGATCGGCCCGCCTACCTGGCCCGAGTGGATGTGCATTCGGCGTTGGCGTCCTCCGCCCTGCGGCGTCTGGTCCCCGGCCTTCCCAATGCCAGCGGATTCCACCCGCAGCGCCCGCTGACCGGCGCCGCGCATCACCTGGCCCGCGCGGTCGCCCGCGACCTACTGACCGCAGAACAACTCTCCGAGGCCCGCGCGGCCGCTCTGCAGGCACTCGCGGCGGCCGGCGTCGTAGCGGTGCACGAATGCGCCGGTCCCCAGATCGGTGGCCTCGACGACTGGCTGCACCTGAGCGCTCTCGACCACGGCGTCGAAGTCATCGGGTACTGGGGCGAAGCGGTCACCACCGCGGCACAGGCGCGCGAGTTGATCGCGGAGACCGGGGCCCGCGGCCTGGCAGGTGATCTGTTCGTCGACGGGGCACTGGGATCGCGTACCGCCTGGCTGCGCGAACCGTACGCCGACGCGCCGGGCTGCACCGGCACCTGCCACCTCGAGCCCGACGCCATCGAAGCCCACGTTCGGGCGTGCAGCGAAGCCGACGTCACCGCCGGCTTCCACGTGATCGGGGACGCCGCGGTGTCGGCAGTCGTCGACGCCTTCGAACGGGTGGTCGGCGACCTCGGCGTGGCCGCGGTCGCTCGTTGCGGGCACCGCCTGGAACATGTGGAGATGATCAACGCGGAGCAGGCCGCAAAGCTGGGATCGTGGGGCGTCATTGCGAGCGTGCAGCCCAATTTCGACGCCTCCTGGGGCG
Source organism: Mycobacterium asiaticum (assembly GCF_001673315.1). Taxonomy (GTDB): domain Bacteria; phylum Actinomycetota; class Actinomycetes; order Mycobacteriales; family Mycobacteriaceae; genus Mycobacterium; species Mycobacterium asiaticum_B. Next base: position 53,828 of record NZ_LZLQ01000086.1, read on the forward strand.
GCGACGACGGCATGTACGCGCAGCGCCTCGGTCCGGATCGAGGTTGCCGGCTAAACCCGCTGGCGCTGTTAGCATCCCAAGGCGTGCCCCTCGCCTTCGGTTCCGACGCGCCTGTCACCGGCTTCGAGCCGTGGGGGAGCGTTCGCGCGGCGGTGCGACACCGCACGCCGGGCAGCGGGATCTCGGCGCGCGCGGCATTCGCTGCGGCCACCCGTGGCGGCTGGCGCGCCAGCGGCGTCCGGGACGGCCTGGCCGGCACTCTGGTGCCCGGGGCGCCCGCGTCGTATGCGGTGTGGGACGCCGGCGCGCTGGACGTGGCCGCGCCGCTCGACGGCGTGCAGCGCTGGTCTACCGATCCCCGCTCCGGGGTGCCTGCATTGCCACGGCTGGATGGGGACGGCCCCCTGCCGCGATGCCTCCAGACCGTGCACCGGGGTGCGGTCATCTATGGCTAGTGGACGGCACAGTCGGGACCCGAGAGGGGACGCACCGGACGAGAGCAAGCAGGCGCACGCCGTCGAGACCACTCCCGAGCAACCTTCCGAGGATTTGCCGGCGGAAACTGCGGAGGATTTGCCGGCGGAAACTGCGGAGGATTTGCCGGGACGGCCCCGGGTGCGGCGCGCATTGGAGCGGATCCCCGGCCTGCTCGGTGCTTTGCGGCCCCGACTGACGCGCTTGACGGCGGCCGTGGTCGCCGGTTGGCTGATGTACGCCAGTTTCCCAACCCTGAACTGGTGGTGGGCCGCCGTGCTGGCGATCGCGCTGCTGAGTTGGGTGCTGGTTCATCCCGACACCACGCCAGTCGGTGGCCTGGGCTATGGCTTTCTGTTCGGGGTCGCGTTCTACGTGCCGTTGTTGCCATGGATCAGCACGCTGGTGGGCACCACACCGTGGCTGGTTTTGGCGATGGTGTGCGCGTGCTATCCGGGTCTGTTCGGCCTGGTTGCGGTCGTGGCACGCGGGCTACCTGGTTGGCCGGTCTGGTTCGCGGTGCTTTGGGCAGCCCAGGAATGGCTGAAATCGTCATTCCCGTTCGGTGGGTTCCCGTGGGGATTGATCGCGTTCGGCCAGGCCGACGGTCCACTGCTGCCGCTCGTGCAGCTCGGCGGTGTGGCGCTGCTTTCCACGGCGGTGGTGCTGGTGGGCGCCAGCATGACGGCGATCGTGCTGGAAATCGGGAAATGGCTGCGAGCCGGGGGTGCCAACCGCGCCGAGAAACCGGCCGAGCCGCCCGCGGTCACCCTGCCGGGAGTGAGCATCTGTGTGGTGTTGCTCGCCGCCATCCTGATCTGGCCGCAGGTGCGCCATGCCGGCGTGGGGGCCGGCGGCGAACCCACCGTCACCGTCGCCGTCGTGCAGGGCAATGTGCCTCGCCTCGGTCTCGACTTCAACGCACAGCGCCGCGCGGTCCTGGACAACCACGTCAGCCAGACACTGCGGCTGGCCGAGGATGTGCAGGCCGGGGCGGCGCCGCAACCGCGCTTCGTGATCTGGCCGGAGGACTCCTCGGACATCGACCCGTTCACCAACATCGACGCTGCCCAGGAGATCTCCAAAGCGGCGGGCGCGATCGGGGTGCCGATCCTGATCGGCACGGTCCTCGATGTGCCGGGCCGCATGCGCGAGACCCCGGAATACACCAACACGATGATCGTCTGGAATCCGGGCAAGGGGCCGGAAGGACGCCACGACAAGGCGATCGTGCAACCGTTCGGCGAGTATCTGCCGATGCCCTGGCTGTTCCGGCATCTGTCCGGGTACGCCGACCGCGCCGGGCACTTTGTGCCGGTCCCGGGTGACGGGGTGGTACCCATCGCCGGGGTGCCGCTGGGCGTGGCCACCTGCTGGGAGGTCGTCTTCGACCGCGCCCCGCGCGAGTCCGTCCGCAACGGCGCGCAGTTGTTGGCCGTGCCCAGCAACAACGCCACCTTCACCAGGACGATGAGTGAGCAACAGCTGGCCTTCGCCAAGGTGCGGGCCGTCGAGCACGACCGTTACGTCCTGGTGGCCGGCACCACCGGAATCAGCGCCGTCATCGCTCCGGACGGCGGCGAGTTGAAGCGCACGGAGTTCTTCGTCCCGGACTATCTGGACGTTCAGGTGCGCCTCAAGACCACGCTGACACCAGCCACCCGTTGGGCTCCGATCCTGCAATGGGTGCTGCTCGGGGCGGCTGGCGCAGTCATTGTGGCCGCAATACGGCACAATGGTTGGTTCCCGGCGAGATTCCCGCGTCCGACGCGCCGGCGGTCCCGGCCCACCGATGGTGACTCCGAACCGCCGTCAGCGAGCCAGGTGACCACCGCGAACGACGCCCCGTCCGACTGACAAGGCCGCAAGGCGACGGAACCCGAATCGGGCGAGATGAAGGAGCTACATGACCACCGGCCACCCTGCGCCTGACGTTCCGGGCGCCGGTCCCAGGCAGCGCGTCCTGGTGATCATCCCCACCTATAACGAGCTGGAGAACCTGCCGCTGATCCATCAGCGCGTCAAGCAGGCGTGTCCCGACGTGCACGTTCTGATCGTCGACGACAACAGCCCCGACGGCACCGGCCGGCTCGCCGACGAGTTGGCCGCCGCCGACACCGGGTGCACGCACGTGCTGCACCGGACCGTCAAGAACGGCCTGGGCGCGGCCTACCTGGAAGGTTTCGCCTGGGGCTTGGGGCGGGGCTACGCGGTCCTGGTCGAGATGGACGCCGACGGCAGTCACGCTCCCGAACAGCTGCACCGCCTACTGGAAGCCGTCGACGCCGGGGCCGACCTCGCGATCGGTTCGCGCTATGTGCACGGCGGGACAGTGCGCAACTGGCCGTGGCGGCGCTGGGCGCTGTCGTGGACGGCGAACACGTATTCGCGCCTGGCACTCGGCGTCGGCGTCCATGACATCACCGCCGGATACCGCGCCTACCGGCGCGAAGTCCTTGAGGCGATCGACCTGGACACCGTCGACTCCAAGGGCTACTGCTTCCAGATCGAGATGACCTGGCGCACCGTCAATGCTGCTTTCTCCGTTGTCGAAGTCCCGATCACCTTCACCGAGCGCGAGATCGGTGTGTCGAAGATGAGCGGCTCAAATATCCGCGAAGCGCTGGTCAAGGTCGCTCAGTGGGGTTGGCAGGGCCGCGTCGAGGCCAGGCGCAACCGGCGCAGCGGCAAGCCGCGCTCGCCGTTGAACGGCTAGCCGCGGCGACGCGACCGGATCAGGTCGAGGCGCTCTTTGAGCAACTCCTCGAGTTCCTCGACCGAACGGCGCTCCAGCAGCATGTCCCAGTGGGTACGAGGCGGCTTGACCTTCTTCGGCTCGGGCAGGTCGCCCTCGATCAGGGTGCCTTCCATGCCGTTGCGGCACAGCCAGGTGCCGGGGAGCTCGGCGTCGTCGGCGAACGGAACCTCGAACTCCTCGCCGTTCTCGGTGCGATAGCGGGCAATCTGCCGCGGAGCGAGGTCGTGGTTACGGTCGGTCTCATAGCTCACGGCTCCGAGGCGACTGCCTCGTAGGACACGATCAGCCATTGGTGCTGCTCCTTTGGGTGCGGTGAGCGATTATTGCTCCCGTAGTGTGATTCTCCCTAAGCAAACGATAAGACCGCTTACCCGAGTTCCCGTTCTCCATGATCGCTACGCAACTTCTGCGACGCGGTTGTCGCAGTTGTCCATGATACCGGGATCGCGGGCGGCATCAGACTAAAGTCAGCGGCTGTGAGTCGTCGCGTTCGGCCCCAGCCGTGCCGTTGGTGCGGCCGCGATGTCGCCGATGTGGGTATGGGCCGTCGTCGCCAGTACTGCCGGCAGTCGTGCCGACAGCGGGCGTATGAGCAGCGAGCCCTGATCACCCGGGGAGAGGCCGCGGCCCTCCCCGCCGACGCCGTGGTGTTGTCCGCGGACGATGCCGCCGACCTGTCGGACCGCGTCTACCAGGTTCGATGTGCCGCCGAGGATGTCGCCACCGCGCTCGAGGAGGGTGCCGGCGCCGCCGAATTACGGGAACTGTGCGACGAACTGCTGCGCGCGGCCAGAGCCGCGGACGGTTGGCGGCGCGTCGGCGTCTGACCTCGGAGGCGAGCATCTGGAACGCTCAGGGGGCGCTCCCGAGACGCTCCCAAGACGTTGAGGGGACAAGGAAAGGTACAGTCGCGCCATGGACGGCGGCCCGGGTGTACAAGGGAGTACAGAGGGAACGCAATGCGTCGCGCATCCATCGGGTGGATCGTTGCGACGGACGGGTGCCCAGCCGTTCCGTGGGTAGCCGGGAGTATCGAACGTTTTGAAATCCAGCCAGAGTTGGCGATACTCACCAGCGAGATTCTTGGGTCGGAACGCCGCACGAAACCGGTCGAAGAAGCAGCGACACTGCTTCGTGCAGCAACTTTCATGACTCGGCGAGAGCCGCATCTGACGGGTCAGAGACGACCAAAAAAGGCGAGGGGTTAGTAATGGCTGATCAACTCCAGCATGCAACCGAAGCGTTGCGTAAAGCGCTGGTCCAGGTCGAACGCCTCAAGCGCACCAACCGCGCGCTGCTGGAACGGTCGAGCGAGCCGATCGCGATCGTCGGAATGTCCTGCCGCTTCCCGGGTGGTGTCGACTCCCCGGACAGCCTCTGGCAAATGGTGGCCGACGGCCGCGACGTGATCGCCGAGTTTCCCACCGACCGCGGATGGGATGTCGGCAGCCTCTTCGACCCCGACCCGGACGCCCCGCACAAGACCTACGCCAACACCGGCGGGTTCGTGGACGGGGTCGCCGATTTCGATCCCGCGTTCTTCGGGATCGCGCCCAGTGAGGCGCTGGCGATGGATCCCCAGCACCGGATGTTGCTGGAGCTCTCGTGGGAGGCGCTGGAGCGGGCCGGGATCGATCCCGGCGGGCTCCGTGGCAGTGCCACGGGTGTGTTTGCCGGAATCATCGCCCAGGGTTACGGCATGTTTGCCGAGGAGATCGAGGGCTACCGACTGACCGGCATGACCTCCAGCGTCGCGTCCGGCCGGGTGTCCTACGTCCTGGGGCTGGAAGGCCCGGCGGTATCGGTGGACACGGCGTGTTCGTCGTCGCTGGTGGCGCTGCATATGGCGGTCCAGTCGCTGCGGACCGGTGAGTGCGACCTGGCTCTGGCCGGTGGCGCGACCGTCAACGCCACCCCCACCGTCTTCGTCGAGTTCAGTCGGCACCGCGGCCTTGCCCCGGACGGCCGCTGCAAGGCCTACGCGGGGGCGGCCGACGGCGTCGGCTGGTCCGAGGGCGGGGCGATGCTGGTGGTGGAACGCCTCTCGGACGCGCAGCGGCTCGGACATCCCGTGTTGGCGGTGGTGCGCGGATCGGCGGTGAACCAGGACGGCGCTTCCAACGGGTTGACCGCACCGAACGGTCCTTCCCAACAGCGGGTGGTGCGGGCGGCATTGGCCAACGCCGGGTTGTCGACGGCCGACGTGGACGTGGTCGAAGGCCACGGCACCGGAACCACTTTGGGCGACCCGATCGAGGCGCAGGCGCTCCTGGCCACCTACGGCCAGGACCGCAGCCAACCGCTGTGGTTGGGGTCGATCAAGTCGAACATGGGACACACCCAGGCCGCCGCCGGCATCGCCGGCGTGATCAAGATGGTGCAGGCGATGCGGCACGAGGTGCTGCCGGCCACGTTGCACGTGGATGTGCCGTCGCCGCACGTGGATTGGTCGGCGGGGTCGGTCGAGCTGTTGGCGCAGGCGCGACCCTGGACAACGGAGTCGGCGCGCAATCGCCGCGCTGCGGTGTCGTCGTTCGGGATCAGCGGCACCAACGCGCACGTGATCATCGAGTCGGTGCCTGCCGAGGAGCCGAGACAGTCCCGGCCGGCGCCGTCCGCGCTGCCGTGGGTGCTCTCGGCGAAGTCGGCTTCGGCCGTGACGGCACAGGCGGCGCGGTTGGCCGAGCACTTGCGCGCCCGGCCCGAACTGGATCTTGCCGACGTCGCCTGGTCTCTGGCCGGCCGCAGCACGTTCGAGCACCGGGCCGTAGTGGTCGGCGGGGACCGCGAGCAGTTGCTGGCCGGTTTGGGCGAGCTGGCCTCCGATGAGTTCGGTGAGGTGATCCGCGGCGCGGCCCGTCCCGCCGGCAAGACGGTCTTCGTCTTCCCCGGCCAGGGCTCCCAATGGGTCGGCATGGGTATCGAATTACTGGACACCGCACCGGTTTTCGCGCGACAGATCGAGGCATGCGCCGAGGCGTTCGCGGAGTTCGTCGACTGGTCGCTGACCGATGTACTTCGCGCCGCGCCGGGGGCGCCGGCCTTGGACCGCGTCGATGTCGTGCAGCCGGTGCTGTTCGCGGTGATGGTGTCGCTGGCTGAACTGTGGAAGTCGGTTGGTGTGCGCCCGGACGCGGTGATCGGCCATTCGCAGGGCGAGATCGCCGCCGCCTACGTCGCCGGAGCGCTGTCCCTGCGCGATGCCGCCAAGGTGGTCACGCTGCGCAGCAAGTTGCTGACCGGGTTGGCCGGACCGGGCGGAATGGTCTCCATCGCATGCGGTATCGAGCGGGCGCGGGAGTTGCTGGCGCCATTCGGTGACCGTATCGACATCGCCGCGGTGAACGGGCGGTCGGCCGTCGTGGTATCCGGCGAAGTGGCCGCGCTGGACGAGTTGATCCGGCTCTGCACCGAACACGAACTGCGCGTTCGCCGGATCGACGTTGACTACGCGTCGCACTCGGCCGCGGTCGAGGCGATTCGCACCGAACTCGGTGAGGTGTTGGCCGGCATCGAGCCGGTCTCGACGCGTACCGCCTTCTATTCCACCGTTACCGGAAGCCGTTTGGACACAGCGGCTTTGGACGCCGACTACTGGTACCGCAACATTCGTCAGACCGTGCAGCTCGACCAGGCGGTACGCAGTGCCTGCGAGCACGGCTACCGCGTGTTCATCGAATCCAGTCCACACCCCGCGCTGATCGCCGGCATCGAGGACACGGTCACTGATTGTCTCGCCGGCGACGCCGAACCTGTCGTGGTTCCCACCCTGGGTCGCGAAGACGGTGGGCTGCACCGGTTCCTGTCCTCGGCGGCCTTGGCCTTCGTCGGTGGTGTGGCGGTGGATTGGCGCGGCATGCTCGACGCGCTCAGCGGTGGCCGCCTGGTCGAATTGCCGACGTATGCGTTCGACAAGCGCCGGTTCTGGCTCTCGGGCGAGGGCGCCGGCGCCGACGCTTCCGGACTGGGACTGACCGCCAGCGAGCACGCCCTGCTGCGCGCGGTGGTGGAATTGCCGGCCTCGGGCGGCGTCGTACTGACCGGTCGGTTGTCGGCCGGCGCCCAGAGCTGGCTGGCCGATCACGCCGTCTCGGGGATGGCGGTGTTCCCCGGGACCGGCTTCGTTGAGTTGGCGATCCGCGCCGGTGACGAGGTCGGCTGCTCGGTGGTCGACGAACTGACCCTGCGTTCGCCGTTGATGATTCCCGCTTCGGGATCCGTTGCGGTGCAAGTGGTCGTGGGCCCCGCCGCCTCGGAAAGCGGGCAGGAAACCGAGCACGAGGGCGGACACCGCAGCGTGTCGATCTACTCCCACGCCGACGTCGACGGCGCTTCGGCGTGGGTATGCCACGCCGAAGGAACGTTGAGCTCCGGCACTGTCGAGCCCGGTTGCGATCTGGCGGTCTGGCCGCCGGCGGGCGCGGTGGCCGTCGACCTGACCGGTGGCTATGAGCGGCTGGCCGAGCACGGCTATGGATACGGCCCCGCGTTTCGCGGCCTGACCGCCTTATGGTCGCGCGGCGAGGAACTGTTCGCGGAGGTCCGACTGCCCGAAGCCGCCGGTGGTAGCGCCGGATTCGGCGTGCACCCAGCGCTGTTGGATGCCGCGCTGCATGCCGCGGTGCTGGCCAACCCGGAAGCGGAGCTGGCGCTGCCGTTCTCGTGGCAGGGCGTGTCGTTGCATGCCGCGGGCGCATCGACGGTGCGGGCCCGGATCGCGCCCGCGGGAAATGCGGCGCTGTCCATCGAGCTGGCCGACGGGCTGGGTCTTCCCGTGCTCACGGTCGCCGCCATGGTGGCCCGGCCGGTGACCGAGCAGCGACTGCGTGCCGCGCTTTCCGGCGTCGGCCCCGACCGGCTGTTCGAATTGGCGTGGTCTCAGGCAACTTTCAACACGGCCTCCGGGGCCGAAGCCACCCCCGTCCACGATATCTTCAATTCCGTTGCCACCGAAGACGATCCGGTGACAGCGACCTACGACCGCGCCCACCGGGCGCTGGCCGCCGTGCAATCCTGGCTTGCCGAGCACGACTCGGGGGTGTTGGTGGTCGCGACCCGCGGTGCCATGGCGTTGCCCGGCGAAGACATCCAGGATCTGGCGGGTGCGGCGGTCTGGGGTCTGCTGCGCTCGGCGCAGACCGAGAACCCCGGCCGGCTGGTGCTGGTCGATTCCGATGCAGCCGTTGACGATGCAGCGGCGGCGACGGCTCTGGCGGTCGGCGAGCCGCAAATCCTGATGCGCAACGGCGACGTTTACACCGCTCGGGTGCGCGCCAGCCGTGCGGTCGACGGCATCCTGGAGCCGCCCGGCGACGGGCCGTGGCGACTGGGTCTGAGCAGCGCCGGCACTTTCGAGAACCTACGCCTGGAGCCGGTACCCAACGGCGACGCACCGCTGCAGCCCGGCCACGTCCGGGTGGCCATGCGCGCCATCGCGGCCAACTTCCGCGACATCATGATCACGCTGGGCATGTTCACCCACGAAGCGCTGCTCGGTGGCGAGGGCGCCGGCGTGGTGGTCGAAGTAGGGCCGGGTGTCACCGAATTCGCCGTCGGTGACTCGGTGTACGGCTTCTTCCCCGACACCAGTGGCACCCTGGTCCCCGGCGACATCCGGTTGCTGCTGCCGATGCCGTCGGACTGGACCTACGCCGAGGCCGCCGCCATCTCCGCGGTGTTCACCACCGCGTGGTTCGCGTTCATCGACCTCGCGGCCGTCAAACCGGGCCAGCGGGTGCTGATCCATGCCGCCGCCGGCGGTGTGGGCATGGCGGCCACCCAACTGGCAAGGCACCTCGGTCTGGAGGTGTTCGGAACCGCCAGCAAGGGTAAGTGGGACACCCTGCGGGCCATGGGATTTGACGACGATCACATTTCCGACTCGCGTAGCCTGGACTTCGAGGACAAGTTTCGCGTCGTCACCGGCGGCGCGGGTATGGACGTGGTGCTCGACTCGCTGGCCGGTGAATTCGTCGATGCCTCACTGCGGTTGGTAGCCCCCGGCGGCGTTTTCCTCGAGATGGGCAAGACCGACATCCGCGATCCTGGCGTCATCGCCCAGGAATATCCGGGTGTGCGCTACCGCGCCTTCGACCTCTTCGAGCCCGGCCGACCACGCATGCACCAGTACATGCTCGAACTCGCCGAGCTCTTCGACGCCGGTGTGCTGCGGCCGTTGCCTGTCACCACCTTCGACATCCGGCGGGCGCCGGCCGCGCTGCGCTATCTCAGCCAGGCCCGCCACATCGGCAAGGTCGTCATGACCATTCCTGCTGGGGCCGGCAACGGGTTGGGGCACGGCACCGTCCTGATCACCGGCGGCACCGGCATGGCGGGTTCGCTGTTGGCGCGACACGTGGTGGCCCAGCACGGGGTTCGCCACCTGGTGTTGATCAGCCGGCGTGGCCCGGAAGCGCCGGGCGCCGCGGAATTGACCGCCGAGTTGGAAGCCGCGGGTACCCAGGTGCAGGTTGTCGCGTGCGACGCGGCCGACCGGCCGGCGCTGGCCAAGGTGATCGCCGACATTCCGGTGCAGCGGCCGCTCTCGGCGGTGATCCACGCGGCCGGTGTGCTCGACGACGCGACCGTCACGTCGTTGACACCGGACCGGGTGGACGCGGTGCTGCGGGCCAAGGTGGACGCGGCGTGGAACCTGCACGAGTTGACGCGCGACCTGAATGTTTCTGCCTTCGTGATGTTTTCGTCGATGGCGGGGTTGGTCGGTTCGTCGGGCCAGGCCAACTATTCGGCGGCGAACTGTTTCCTCGACGCGCTGGCCGCGCATCGGCGCGCCCACCACCTGCCGGCGATGTCGCTGGGTTGGGGCCTGTGGGAGCAGGCCAGCGCCATGACCGGTGGTCTGGACGCCGCCGGCCGGGCGCGGCTGGGCCGCGAGGGTGTATTGGCGTTGTCGTCGCAGGAAGCGCTGGAACTCTTCGACACCGCGCTGATCGTCGACGAGCCTTTCCTCGCCCCGGCCCGAATCGACCTGGCGGCCTTGCGGGCGCATGCGGCGGTGCCGCCGATGTTTCGTGATCTGGTCACCGGCCCGGGCCGGCGGCAGGTCGACGAATCGCTGGCGGCGGCGAAGTCGAAGTCGGCGCTGGCGCATCGGCTGCACGGGTTGTCCGAAGCCGAACAGCATGCCGTCCTGCTGGATCTGGTGCGTTCCCACATCGCCACGGTGCTGGGCAATGTCGCGCCGGAGGCCATCGATCCCGACAAGGCGTTCCAGGAGTTGGGCTTTGACTCGCTGACCGCCGTGGAGATGCGCAACCGGCTGAAATCGGCTACCGGCCTTTCGCTTTCGCCCACCCTCATCTTCGACTACCCGACTCCCAGCGGCCTGGCGTCCTACATGCGTACCGAGCTGGCCGGGATGCCGCAGGAGATCAAGCAGGTACCGGCGGTGCGCGCCACCGGTGACGACGCGATCGCGATCGTGGGCATGTCGTGCCGGTACCCCGGTGGAGTGGGTTCACCCGAAGATCTGTGGGACATGGTGTTGCAGGGCCGGGACGTGTTGTCGGACTTCCCGACCGACCGCGGGTGGGACCTGGCCGGGTTGTACAACCGCGACCCCGACGTGCCGGGCACCTGCTACACCCGCACCGGTGGTTTCGTCGACGGTGTCGCGGACTTCGACCCGGCGTTCTTCGGGATTGCTCCGAGCGAGGCGCTGGCGATGGACCCCCAGCAGCGGTTGTATCTGGAGCTGTCCTGGGAGGCGCTGGAACGAGCGGGGATCGAGCCCGGCGCGCTGCGCGGCAGTGCCACCGGTGTGTTCGCCGGGGTCTACACCCAGGGCTACGGCATCGGTGCCGCCCAGACGGCCGAGGGTTTCCGGTTGACCGGGCAGTCCTCGAGTATCGCCTCCGGTCGGGTGGCATACGTGCTGGGCCTGGAAGGGCCGGCCGTGTCGGTGGATACCGCGTGTTCGTCGTCGCTGGTGGCGTTGCACATGGCGGTCCAGTCGCTGCGGTCGGGGGAGTGCGACCTGGCACTGGCCGGCGGCGTCACCGTCAATGCCACACCGGACATCTTCGTGGAGTTCAGCCGCATGCGCGGCCTGTCGGCCGACGGGCGGTGCAAGGCGTTCGCCGGCGCGGCCGACGGCACCGGGTTCGCCGAGGGTGGCGGAATGCTTGTGGTGGAACGCCTTTCGGACGCGCAGCGGTTGGGCCACCCGGTGCTGGCGCTGGTGCGGGGTTCGGCGATCAACCAGGACGGCGCCTCCAACGGATTGACCGCGCCGAACGGTCCCTCCCAGCAACGGGTGGTGCGGGCGGCGCTGGCCAGCGCGGGCCTGTCCGCGGTCGACGTGGACGCGGTCGAGGGGCACGGCACCGGAACCACTTTGGGCGACCCGATCGAGGCTCAGGCACTGTTGGCCACCTATGGCCAGGGCCGTAGCGAACCGCTGTGGCTGGGGTCGATCAAGTCGAACATGGGTCACACGCAGGCCGCCGCCGGGGTGGCCGGGGTGATCAAAATGGTCCAGGCGATGCGGCACGAGGTGCTGCCGGCCACCCTGCACGTCGATGCGCCGAGCCCGCACGTGGACTGGTCCACCGGGTCGGTGTCGTTGTTGACCGAGTCGCGGCCGTGGCTGGCGCAGAGCGGCATCCGCCGGGCCGGGGTGTCCTCGTTCGGGATCAGCGGCACCAATGCCCACGTCATCATCGAGTCGGTTCCCGCCCCCGCTTCGGCCGAGGCGACGGGACCCAGGCCTGCGGTGTTGCCGTGGGTTATTTCGGCCAAGACGCCCTCGGCGTTGCAGTCCCAGGCGGCACGGTTGGCCGAATATGTCGGCGCCCATGGCGAATCGGACGTGACCGACGTCGGCTGGACGCTGGCCGCGCGGTCGTCCTTCGAGCATCGGGCCGTCGTGGTCGGGGCGGATCGGGACCAGTTGCTGGCCGGATTGGCCGAAGTGGCCGGCGACGAAGTGGGTGAGGTCATCCGTGGTGTCGCCCAGCCCGCAGCCAAGACGGTCTTCGTCTTCCCCGGGCAAGGCTCGCAATTGCTGGGCATGGGCATGGGCTTGCACGCCGTCTACCCCGTGTTTGCCGAGGCATTCAACACCGTCGTCGCGGAATTGGACCGGCACCTGCTGCGTCCCCTGCGCGAAGTGATGTGGGGCCACGACGAAAATCTTTTGAACACAACGGAATTCGCCCAGCCCGCGTTGTTCGCCGTGGAAGTCGCCCTGTTCCGGTTGCTGGAGTCCTGGGATGTCCGACCCGACTTCGTGATGGGTCACTCAGTGGGCGAGCTGTCCGCGGCGCACGTCGCCGGGGTGCTGTCGCTGGAAAACGCCGCGGTCCTGGTCGCCGCGCGCGGCCGGTTCATGCAACGACTCGACCCGGGCGGCGCGATGATCGCGCTGCAGGCCACCGAGGCCGAAGTTCGCCCGCTGCTGAGTAACCAGGTCAGCATCGCCGCTGTGAACGGCCCAGCGTCGGTGGTGATCTCGGGCGACGCAGAAGAGGTCGTTTCGGTGGCTGAGAGCCTGCGTGCGGACGGACGCCGGGTCCACCAATTGGCCGTGTCGCATGCCTTCCACTCGCCGCTGATGGACCCGATGATCGACGAGTTCGGTGCGGTCGCGGCCGGGCTGCCGATCGGCGAGCCCACCATCCCGATCATCTCGAACCTGACCGGGCAATTGGCCGGTGACGACTACGGTTCGGCGGACTACTGGAAACGTCATGTCCGCGAAGCCGTCCGGTTCTCCGACAGCATCCGTTTCGCCCAGGCGGCCGGTGCCACCCGCTTCCTCGAGCTCGGTCCCAGCGGCGGCCTGACCACCTCCATCGAGGAGTCACTGCCCGACGTCGCGGTCACCACGGTCTACGCCCTGCGCAAAGACCGTCCCGAGCCCACCACTCTGATCACCGCATTGGCCCAGGCCTTCGTCACCGGTGCGCAGGTGAACTGGCGGGCAGTGCTGGGGCACGCGAATCTGATCGAACTGCCCACGTATGCCTTTGAGCGGCGCAGGTTTTGGCTGTCCAACGACGGCGGCACCGTCGATGCCGCCGGGCTGGGTCTGGCCGCGGGCGAGCACCCGTTGCTCGGCGCGGTGGTCGACCTGCCGTCGTCCGGCGGGGTGGTGCTGACCGGCCGGTTGTCCGCGGCGCGGCACGCCTGGTTGCGTGACCACGCCGTGGGTGGCGTGGTGATCTTGCCGGGGGCAGGTTTCGTAGAGTTGGCCATTCGCGCCGGCGACGAAGTCGGCTGCTCGACGGTCGAGGAACTCACCCTGGCGGCACCGCTTGTCCTGCCGGAATCGGGTTCGGTTGCCGTGCAGGTGGTGGTGGATGCCGCCGACGAGTCCGGTACCCGGGCGTTGTCGGTGTATTCGCGTGCTGAGGCCGGCTCAGGCTGGGTGCTGCACGCCGAGGGTGCGGTGAGTCCGGCCGCCGTGCAGGCCGGTGCGGACTTGTCGGCGTGGCCGCCGCAAGGTGCAGCGCCGGTGGACGTGTCGGGACTCTACGACCGGTTGGCCGACGACGGGTACGGGTACGGCCCCGCGTTCCAGGGGTTGACCGCGATGTGGCGCCGCGGCGAAGACCTGTTTGCCGAAGTCACGCTGCCCGCCATGGCGGGCTTGTCACCGGCTGGCTTCGGTGTGCACCCTGTGGTGCTCGATGCCGCGCTGCACGCGATCATCGCGGGCGCGGATGCCGAGCCGGACCGCCCCGAAGGTGTGCTGGTCCCCTTTGCCTGGCAAGGTGTTTCGTTGCATGCGGCGGGGGCTTCGGCGGTGCGGGCCCGCATTGCGCGCACGGGGCCGTCGGCGGTGTCGGTGGAGTTGGCCGACGCACTCGGGCTTCCGGTGCTGTCGGTGGCCTCGATGGTGGCGCGGCCGGTGACCGAGCAGCAACTCAAGGCGGCGCTGGCAGGTTCGGGCGGCGATCGGTTGTTCGACGTGATCTGGTCGCCGGCGCCGGCGGTGTTGACCGGCGGCACTCCGCCGTATCAGGTTTACGAGTCGCAGCCGGTTGCCGGCGACACCGTGGCGGCTGTGTACGCGATGACGCATCAGGTGTTGGAGGTTGTCCAATCCTGGTTGCGCGAACACGATTCCGGAGTGCTGGTGGTCGCGACGCGCGGCGCGGTAGCAGGTCCGGGTGAAGCGATCACCGACCTGGCCGGCGCCGCGGTGTGGGGTTTGGTGCGCTCGGCGCAGACCGAGCATCCCGGCCGGATCGTGTTGGTGGACACCGACGTGCCCATCGACGAAGAAGCGGCCGCCGCGGTGCTCGCCGTCGGCGAGCCGCAGGTGTTGTTGCGCAACGGCACAACCCACATCGCGCGGGTGCGCGGCAGCCGCGCGGTGCGCGACCTGCTGGTGCCCCCCGGTGACGTGCCTTGGCGACTGGGCATGAGCACTGCAGGCACGTTCGAGAACCTGCGCATGGAACCGATTCCGGATACCGACACGGCGTTGGCGCCCCGCCACGTGCGCGTCGCGGCCAGCGCCATGGCCGCCAACTTCCGCGACGTCATGATCGCCCTCGGCCTCTACCCCGACGAAGACGCGGCCATGGGTGTCGAGGCATCCGGAGCTGTGATCGAAACCGGCGCCGCCGCAAGCTGTTTCGCGATCGGCGACCGCGTAACCGGCCTGTTCCCGGAAGGCACCGGGGCCGCCGCCACCACCGATGAGCGATTGTTGATCAAGATCCCGGCCGGCTGGACTGACACCGAGGCCGCCACCGCGCCGGTTGTTTTCGCAACGGCGTACTACGCGTTGACAGCGCTGGCTGATATTCAGCCCGGCCAGCGTCTCCTGGTGCACGCGGCCACCGGCGGTGTGGGCATGGCGGCGGTACAGCTGGCCCGGCACCTGGGTGCGGAGGTCTTCGCCACCGCCTCTAAGGGCAAGTGGGATACCCTGCGCCGCCTCGGTTTCGACGACGATCACATCGCCGACTCGCGCAGCGTGGAGTTCGAGGACAAGTTCCGGGCCGTCGCGGGCGACCGGGGGATCGACGTGGTGCTGGACTCGTTGGCCGGTGAATTCGTCGACGCATCACTGCGTTTGGTCGCCCCCGGCGGTGTGTTCCTGGAGATGGGCAAGACTGATATCCGCGACCAGGAAACGGTGGCGCAGCAGCACACCGGGGTGCGTTACCGTGCCTTCGACCTGTTCGAAGCCGGACCCGACCACATCCAGCGGATGCTGACGGAATTGACCGGACTGTTCGAGGCCGGGGTGCTGCGGCCGTTGCCGGTTACGGCGTTCGATGTGCGTCGGGCCCCCGCCGCGTTGCGATACCTCAGCCAGGCCCGCCATATCGGCAAGGTCGTCATGACGGTGCCGCCCGCGCTGGCTGCCGGAACCGTCGCAGAGGTACCCAGCGGGTTGGGTGGCGGCACCGTTCTGATCACCGGCGGCACCGGCATGGCCGGTGCGGCCCTGGCCCGGCACGTGGTGCACCGCCACCGGGTGGCGCGCTTGATTCTGGTGAGTCGTCGCGGGCCGGATGCGCCCGGCGCGGGCGAGTTGACCGCGGAGTTGACCGCATCGGGGGCCGAGGTCCACGTGGTGGCGTGTGACGCCGCGGACCGTGAAGCGTTGGCCAAGGTGCTCGCCGGTATCCCCGAGCAGCAGCCGCTGACGGCCGTCATCCACGCGGCCGGAACCTTGGATGATGCGGTGGTGACATCGTTGACCCCGGACCGGGTCGACGCCGCGCTGCGGAGCAAGGTGGACGCCGCCTGGAACCTGCACGAGCTCACCAGCGGGCTGAATCTGTCTGCTTTCGTGCTGTTTTCGTCGATCGCCGGGCTGGCGGGCGCTTCGGGTCAGGCCAACTATGCGGCCGGTAACTCGTTCCTGGACGCGCTGGCGGTGTACCGGCACGCGCAGGGCCTGCCGGCCATCTCCCTGGGCTGGGGACTGTGGGATCAGGCCAGCAACATGACCGAGGGGCTGGCGGCCGCCGACCTGGCGCGGTTCGCCCGTGACGGGATCGTGGCGATGTCCTCGGACGAGGCCCTGGAACTCCTCGATACCGCACTGATCGTCGACGAGCCGTTCCTGTTGCCCGCCCACATCGATCTGGTCGCGTTGCGGGCCAAATTCGATGCCGGCACGTTGCCGCCGATGTTCGTCGACCTGATCAATGCGCCGGCGCGCCGCCAGGTGGATGACTCGCTGGCCGCGGCGAAATCGAAGTCGGCACTGCTGCAGCGATTGGAAGGCCTGCCCGAGGACGAACAGCACGCCATCCTGTTGGATCTGGTGCGCTCACACATCGCTACCGTGCTGGGCAACACCTCGCCGGAGGCGATCGATCCGGATCGAGCCTTCCAGGAGTTGGGCTTCGACTCGCTGACCGCCGTCGAGATGCGTAACCGGCTCAAAGCCGCGACCGGATTGCCGTTGTCGCCGACGCTGATCTTCGACTATCCCAATTCGGCGGCGCTGGCCGGCTACTTCCACCAGGAACTCGTCGGCGAAAACACCCCGGCGACGCAACCGGCGGCGCCCGGCGAAGAGGAACTGCGCCGCGTCGTCGCATCCATCCCGGTGAAGCGACTGCGGCAGGCGGGCGTGCTGGACGTGTTGTTGGCGCTGGCCAACGAGAAGGACGGCGGCCTCAACGGGACCAACGGGACACCGCACTCCGGGACCGACGCCAAGGACATCGCCGACATGGACCTCGACGATCTGGTCAATGCGGCGTTCCTGAACGACGATGAGTGAGCGCATGCAGTTGAGTGCTCGATGAGGATCGCGGTCACCGGGGCCAGCGGCGTGCTCGGCCGCGGCCTGGTCTCCCGATTGCTGAGCCAGGGTCACGAAGTCACCGGGCTCGCCCGGCACCGGCCCGAAAGCTGGCCCAGCACAGCCGAGTTCGTCGCCGCCGACATCGGTGATGCGGCCGCGGTCCGCCGTGCGGTCGCCGGTGCCGACGTCGTCGCGCACGGCGGCTGGGCCCGGGACGGCCAGACCAACTTGACCGGAATCGCCAATATCCTTGCCGCGCTGGCCGGTTCCGCCGGCACCCGCGTCGTGTTCGCGTCGTCGGCGCAGGTCTACGGTGTCCCAACGGCACCCGCCAGTGAGCGGGATCCGCTGCATCCGGTGACACCCGAGGGACGCCTGCGGGCGCGCACCGAGGACATGCTGGCAGAGTCCGGCTTGCAGTGGGTGGCGGTCCGGTTTCCGCTGGTGGTGGGACGCGGGGTGGACAACGAGCTGCGCCGGCTGATGGCCGGGCCGGTGCTCCGCGCGGGTTCCCCCGATCGCCGGATCCAGGTCGTGCACACCGACGACGCCCTGCGGTTTCTCACGACGGCTATCGTCAGAGCCGAAATCGGCAGCGGTGCAGTCAATGTTGCCGCCGCGGGGGTAACGACACTGCGGCAGTTGGCGACCACGGTGGGACGGCCCGCGCTGCCCGCCCGGCGGCGCCGGTCGGCGTTACCGGAAGTCGCCCTGATGGACACCACCCGGATGCGCGACGAGTGGGGGTTCACACCGGCGTGGACGGCGCAGGAGTGCCTCGAAGACTTCGCGCTGGCGGTGCGTGGCCGGGTCTCGGTGGGCAACCGGGTCCTGTCGCTGCCGTGGCGGCTGGCATCTATCCAGGATCTTCCGGCGGTGGACACCCCGGCCGACGACGGGGTAGCGCCGAGACTGGCCGGGCCGCCCGGCGTCAACGGAGAATTCGACACACCGATCGACCCCCGCTTTCCCACCTTCTTAGCCACCAACTTGTCAGAGGCGTTGCCCGGCCCGTTCTCGCCGTCGTCGGCATCGGTGACCGTGCGCGGTCTGCGTGCGGGCGGTGTCCGGATCGCCGAACGGTTGCGGCCCGGCGGGATTGTGCAGAAGGAGATCGCGATGCGCACCGTCGCGGTGTTCGCGCACCGCCTCTACGGGGCGATCACGTCGGCGCATTTCATGGCCGAGACGGTGCCGTTCGCCAAGCCCGCGACCATTGTCAGCAACAGCGGATTCTTCGGGCCGAGCATGGCGTCGCTGCCGATTTTCGGCGAGGAACGCCCGCCGTCGGAGACCAATCCGGTCCGCAGGCAGCTGCGCACCGTTCGCAATATCGGTGTGTTCGGTGTCAACCTGGTTGGTTTGAGCGCGGGCTCGCCGCTGGACACCAACGACTATCTGGCCGACGTCGACCGCCTGGAACAACTCGTCGGCCGCGATGTCACGCTGCTGGACGATCGCCGGTTGCTCAGCCTCATTCTGTTGGCGCGTGACCACGTGGTACACGGCTGGTTGCTGGCTTCCGGGTCGTTCATGCTCTGTGCGGCGTTCAACGTCCTGCTGCGCGCGCTGTGCGGGCGAGACACTGCCCCTGCGGCCGGACCGCAACTGGTCAGCGCGCGCTCGGTGGAGGCGGTGCAGCGGTTGGTGGTGGCCGCGCGTCGGGACCCGGCCGTGATTCAGGTGCTGGCCGAACCCGGGGAGCGACTGGACAAGCTGGCGGTGGAAGCCCCGGCGTTTCATGCCGCGGTGCTCGCCGAGCTGGACCTGATGGGACACCGCGGCCCAGCCGAGGTGGAGATGTTGTCGACGAGCTACGCCGACGACCCCGAGCTGCTGGTCCGAATGGTCACCAAAGCTCTGAGTGCGCCGCCGGTGCCGCAGCCCCGGCATCCGCGTATTCCGTTGCGGGCCAAGCCGGTTGCGCTGCTGGCCGCCCGGCAGCTACGTGACCGCGAAGTACGCCGGGACAAAATGGTGCGCGCCATCTGGGTACTGCGCGGACTGCTGCGGGAGTACGGCCGCCGGCTCACCGAGACCGGTGTCTTCCAGTCCGCCGACGATGTCTTCTACCTGCTGGTCGACGAATTGGATGCGTTGCCGCCCAACGTCTCCGAGCTGGTGGCCGAGCGTCGTGCCGAGCAACGCAGGTTGGTGAGCGTGGCGCCGCCCACCGTGTTCAGCGGAACCTGGGAGCCGACCGCAACCACGCCGGCGGTGCTCGGCGGCGGCGACACCTTGCGCGGCGTCGGTGTCTGTGGCGGCAAGGTGCGCGGCCGGGTGCGGATTGTGCGACCTGAGACGATCGACGAGCTGGAACCCGGTGAGATCCTGGTCGCCGAGGTCACCGACGTCGGCTACACCGCCGCGTTCTGCTATGCCGCTGCGGTGGTCACCGAACTGGGCGGTCCCATGTCGCACGCCGCGGTGGTGGCGCGCGAGTTCGGATTCCCCTGTGTGGTCGACGTTCAGGGCGCCACCCGGGCATTGCCACCGGGAGCGCTGATCGAGGTGGACGGCACCACCGGCGAAATTCAGGTGCTGGACCCCGCGAAATCTCCGATGTAGGTCCCGACTACAGCTACTCTGTGCTGCACATCCGGCAGGCCGGGAGGTGCGCGATGTCGTTCATAGCTGCGACGCCCGAGTTGATGGCGGCCGCCACCGCCGAATTGGCGGCCATCGGCTCGGCGGTCAACGCGGCCAACGTAATTGCCGCGCTTCCCACCACCGAACTGGTTGCCGCCGGCGCTGATGAAGTGTCCGCCGCCGTCGC
>NZ_LZLQ01000087.1 GCF_001673315.1 Mycobacterium asiaticum
AAGTCCCAGACGTTGTGGTGCAGGATGACTCGCTCGGTGCGGCCTTGGACGGCGCAGGGTCGGTCACCGACAGGCCGGCGTTGGCGGACGACATCGGGGCGCTCTTCTTCACCTCGGGCACCACGGGCCAGTCGAAAGCCGTTGCCACGTCGTGGGATTACCTCTTCACAGTGGCCGCAACAGTCGCCGCGGCCTGGAATTTCACCGCGGGCGAAGTGGTGTGGACCGCGATGCCGCTTTTCCACCTGAGTGCGGCGCCCAGCGTGCTCGCGCCGCTCTTGGTCGGCGGAACCACGGTGCTGGCAGGCGTGTTTCATCCCGCCCAGGTGTGGGACGACGTGCGCACCCACGGTGCTGTCGGATTCGTCGGTGCGGGCGCGATGGTCAAGATGCTGCAGAGCCTGCCCCCGGATCCACGTGACGTACAACTGCCCCTGCGGTTCATCTCCGCGGCGCCCATCGACGCGACCGCATACCGGGTGATCGAGCAGCGATACGGCTGTCGCGTCATCACCATGTACGGATTGACCGAGGCTTTTCCACTCGCGGTGAACGACGTTGCGGACGAAGCGGTTCCGGGTACTTCGGGCCGGCTCAACCCGAACTTCGAGGTGCGCATCGTCGACCAGACGGGTGCCGAGGTGCCGGCGGGCGCGGTAGGGGAGATCACCTGCCGGGCGCTGTGCCCCGAGGTGATGAGCCAGGGCTATGTGCGTCCCGGTCCGGGTCCGGCGCTCCGAGTGGACCCACATCCGGAATGGTTCCACACCGGGGACCTCGGGAAGCTCGACGCGCAGCACAACCTGACATATGTGGACCGGGTTAAGGACTCGCTGCGCCGGCGTGGCGAGAACGTGTCATCGGTGGAAGTGGAAACCGTGGTGATGAGTCACCCGGCGATACTGGAGGCAGCGGCAGTAGCGGTGCCCAGTGACCTCGGCGAGGACGACATCCTGGTCGCAGTGACGTTAAAGCCGGGCGCCACATTGGATTACGTGGACCTGCTGGACTTCTGTGCCGCCCGAATGCCGTACTTCTGCGTCCCCCGATTCATTGACACTCTCGACGATCTTCCTAGAAACGTCATCGGCCGGATACGCAAAGACATACTGCGTACCCGTGGTGTGAGTGCGGATACATGGGATCGTGAGACCCACGGATACATAGTGAGCCGGTGAAAGGTTGGAGACGACGATGACGATGACCTATCAGGAACAGCAGATGCTGCACGCCGCAACCGGCCGGGCGGGCATCCTGGATCTGACCGCCCGGCACAATCGTGCGTACTCGGATGGCGACCGGGATGCCTGGATCGCGACCTTCCGTCATTCCGGCGCCAGCTATGTCCGCAACGGCGAGTCATTCACCGATCTGCGCGCGGCGTTCGACGGCGGTACGGGGCAGCGCCTGGTGACCGTCGACAACGAGATTCACGTCGACGGGGTCGATGCGACTCAGCACAGCGTCGCATTACTTTTCGCCGCCGATCACGAGGACATCGGCCTGCGGGCCACCGGCGTCTTCCGGGATCAACTCATCTACGAGCGTGGCGGGTGGTACTTCACCTCACGCGAACTCGTCTGGGATTCGGCGCCGAGTCGGGTTCTCGTCATCTAGTCGGGTTCTGGGTTCTCGACATCTAATCGTCGACATCTAATCGTCGACATCTAAGCGTCGACCCGAACCTACCCGGCAGGTCGAGCTACCAGCTGGCCTTCAGCGCCTGACTGGTGCCTCTGCCGTGGCGGCCCTGTAGTCGCGTCGGATGCCTCCCCGAATCAATTTGTCCAACGGGCGGAATTCCTGGTGGGAAAAGGTTAGGTTTGCGGCCTGCTACGAAATTTTTTAACGCGTAAATTTCCTTTTTGCCAAGTCCAGTGATGGGTGTGTCATGTCGTCGTATGTGTTTGTTTCGCCGGAGGACTTGGTTGTGACGGCGTCGAATTTGCGCCGGATTGGGTCGGACGTGGGTGCGGCGGGTGTGGCGGCAGGGGTGTCGACGACCGGGTTGGCGGCAGCCGCCGGTGACGAGGTGTCGGCGGCGATCGCGGCGTTGTTCGGCACGTACGGCCGGGAGTATCAGGCGGTCAGTGCGGCGGCGGCGGAATTTCATGCTCGTTTTGTCCAATTGATGGCCGGCACGGCTGGCACGTACGGGGCTATGGAGGCGGCCAGCGCCGCGTCGTTGCAGTCGTTAGAGCAGGCCTTGCTGGATGTGATCAATGCGCCGACGAATTCGTTGCTGGGGCGGCCGTTGGTGGGTCCGGGCGTGGATGGTGCGGCAGGGTCCGGTGCTGCCGGCGGAGCCGGTGGGTTGTTGATCGGTCGCGGGGGTAATGGCGGTTCCGGGGGACCG
>NZ_LZLQ01000088.1 GCF_001673315.1 Mycobacterium asiaticum
TGCAGATCGAGTCCCTCTTCGCTGCCGTATAAGTCGCGGGCGGGGCTGACCGGATTGGCTACGGACCTGGCGCAGTGGTCGCGGGCGACCGCAGAGATCGGCGCCGCGCTGCGGGCCGGGGTCAACCGCTACGCGGAGGCAGAGTTGTATGCCACCGCCAGGATCAGCTGATGGCCGATCGGTTGGACGTCGCCGGGCGTCTCGCTGAAGGGCTCCCCGCCGTCGAGCACTACGAGACTTACGCCCGCGCTTGCCATGACCGGGTGCCCGTCCGCGACTTATACGGCAGCGAAGAGGGACTCGATCTGCATGCGCTCGACGCTGACTGCGCGCGACTGAAGGCCGTGGGCACGGTAGCCATGGAAGCCCTGCGAGTGCAGCGTGCGCAGGCCACCAGATTGGCGGCGGCGTGGACCGGCCCGGGCGCAGACGCCGCCGTAGCGTTTCTGCAGGCCCATTGCGACAGCGCGGACGCCGTGGTCACTGCGTTGCATGCCGCTGCCCAGCAACTCGAGTCGCTACGGGACAGCCTCTGGCGCCTCGTCGACGCGAAAGTCGCGACGACCGTCGCCATCGATGACCGCACCGTGACGCAGCGCCCGGCATGGCTGGCCGCGGCCGCGGCGGCCAGCACCGGCGTGGGGGACCAGACGACCGCGCGGGAGGTTGTCAACCAGCAGATAAAACCCTACGTGGACAACGACATTCGGCAGGACTGGGTGACCGCAATGCATTCGGCGAAGGCCGCTGTGAACGCGTCCTACGACAGCGTCGTCGATCGGTTGGTCGCCGTGCCGCGGCCGCACTTCGAGATTCCCGGCGATTTCGGGGCAGCCGGGCCGGCGGTGAAGACCTCGATAGCGCCCGAGGCCGCTGCGGCCCGGCCGGTGCCTCCGCTTATCCCGGCCGGTTACTCGACTGGCCCGACGGTAACGCCCCCGCCCAGTCCGGCATCGCCTCTGATGCGGAATCCGTCACCCGCAGAGCTGGATTCGATGGCGACGCCCGGGGGGCCTACCGGACCACCAGGGGGTGCCGCCGGACTTCCCGGTGGTGCCGCGGGACTGTCCGGTGGTGCCGCCGGACTGCCCGGGGATGCCTCCGGCATGTCCGGCGGGGGGCTCGGTGGTAGCGGTGACGTTGGTAGCGGGGGTGGCCTGAGCGGACTCGTCAGTCGGATCGTCGAGACGCTGGGCGGCCTGCTGGATTCGGCGGGCGACGTGCCCGGCGACGACCCATTCGACGATGACCCTGACGACGAGCACGATCCGAACCAGCCCGCGGAAGGGGAGGAGTCGAATCCCCGCGAGCCTGATGATGCGGGCCACGCCACCAAGTCCACGCCATTGCCGGCCGCATCGACGGCCCCGCCCGGACAGCCGGCGCCCGGCCAGCCTGGGCACCACCAAAGCCAAACTGCGCCAGGTACTTTCCTGCGGCATCTTCGACCAGCTCCGCGGTCGCGCTGATCTCATCGGCAACCCCGCACACGGTCACACCATCGAATCTCATACTTGATTCGACGCCGATCGAGGCGTGCGGGTTCCAGCGGAATGCTGGGTTCAGCCGGCGGAGCTGACCGCGTCGGCCACCGTCCCGGCCAGCCGTTGTGCGACGTCCTCGTCGGCGGCTTCCACCATCACCCGGATCATGGGCTCAGTTCCCGAGGGCCGCAACAGGATTCGCCCGGTGTCGCCCAGTTCGGCTTCGGCGCGGTCGACGGCACTTTGCACCGCGGGCGCGGCAGCGGCAGCGGTCTTGTCCGCCACCTGCACATTGATCAGCACCTGCGGCAGCGTGTGCATGGCCGAGGCGAGGGTCGCCAGCGACGAACCGGTCTGCACCATGCGAGCCATCAGCCGCAACCCGGTGACGATGCCGTCGCCGGTGGAACCCAGCGCCGGCATCACGATGTGGCCGGACTGCTCACCGCCAAGGCTGTAGCCACCGGCCCGTAGCTCTTCCAGGACGTAGCGGTCGCCGACACCGGTGGTGCGCACTGTCACGCCGGCGGCGCGCATGGCCAGGTGCAGACCGAGGTTGCTCATCACCGTCGCCACCAACGTGTCGGAGGCCAGTTCGCCAACCTCCTTCATCGCCAGGGCCAGCACCACCATGATGGCGTCGCCGTCGACGAGTTCACCGTCGGCGTCGACGGCCAGGCACCGATCGGCGTCGCCGTCGTGCGCCAACCCCAGGTCGGCCCGGTGTGCGGTGACCGCGGCTCGCAGCGAATCGAGATGCGTCGAACCGCAATCGTCGTTGATGTTCAGTCCGTTGGGATCGGCGTTGATTGCGATGACGCGCGCGCCGGCAGCGCGGTAGGCCGCCGGTGCCGCCTCCGACGCCGCGCCGTGCGCGCAGTCGACCACCACCGTCAACCCGTCCAGGCGATGGCTGCTGGCCTTGGCCACGTGGCCGAGGTAACGATCGGCGGCATCCGCGGCGTCCAGAACGCGGCCAATGCCGACGCCGACCGGGCGCAGTCCGGGGCCGGCCGCCACCAGATCCTCGATGCGGTCCTCGGTGTCGTCGTCAAGTTTGTGGCCGCCGGGGCCGAAGATTTTGATGCCGTTGTCGGGCATCGGGTTGTGCGACGCGGAGATCATCACGCCGAAGTCGGCGTCGTAGGCGCCGGTCAGGTAGGCCACCGCGGGTGTCGGGAGCACCCCGACCCGTAACGCGTCGACCCCTTCGCTGGTCAGTCCCGCGATGACCGCGGCTTCCAACATCTCGCCGCTGGCCCGCGGATCCCGCCCGATTACGGCGACCCGCCGGCCGGGACCGTTTGAGTCCGCCAGGTGCCGGGCCGCGGCCGCACCCAGCGCCAAGGCCAACTCGGCGGTCAACTCACGATTGGCGACTCCGCGTACGCCGTCGGTGCCGAATAGTCGACCCATGCGGACAAACCTCTCACAGTTGGCTCACAGAAAGCGAGTGGGCAGATAACCCACTGTTGGCTGCGGGCACGCCCCCGGTACCACCGACACGCCGAAATATGCGAATAAGTCGTCCGGGGGATGCACGCCCGCAGCCCGCAGGTTGCTGATCAGCGCTTGCTGTACTGAGGCGCCTTGCGGGCCTTCTTCAGGCCGTACTTCTTGCGCTCGGTCGCACGCGGGTCACGCGTGAGGAAACCGGCTTTCTTCAGCGCCGGCCGGTCCTCGGGTGTCGCCACGATCAGTGCGCGAGCGATGCCCAGGCGCAACGCGCCGGCCTGGCCGGAGGGGCCGCCGCCGTGCAGCAGCGCAAAGATGTCGTAGCTGTCCACCCGGTCGACGGTGACCAGCGGAGCCTTGATCAGCTGCTGGTGCACCTTGTTGGGGAAGTAGTCCTCCAGGCTGCGCCCGTTGAGGTCGAACTTGCCGGTGCCAGGCACAAGACGCACCCGGACGACGGCTTCCTTGCGGCGACCGACCGTCTGGATGGGCCGCTCGAACACGAACGATTCACTGGCCGCCGCATCCTCGGCCCCGGTCTCAAAAACCTCTCCGGTTTCCATGGTTTCGGTCACTGGGCCACCTGCTTGATCTCGAACGGAACGGGCTGCTGCGCGGTGTGGGGATGCTCCGGGCCTGCATAGACGCGAAGCTTCTTCTGAATCTGCCGGCTCAGCTTGTTCTTGGGCAGCATGCCGACGATCGCCTTCTCCACCACCCGGTCGGGGTGCTTTTGCAGCAGCTCTCCGATGCTCCGCTTGCGCAGACCGCCGGGATAACCCGAGTGGCTGTAGGCCATCTTGCTCTGCAGTTTGTCGCCGCTGATCGCGACCTTTTCGGCATTGATGACGATGACGAAGTCGCCACCATCGACGTTCGGCGCGAACGTTGGCTTGTGCTTGCCGCGCAACAGGGTGGCTGCTGCGACGGCGAGGCGGCCAAGCACGACGTCCGTGGCGTCGATGACGTACCACGACCTCGTGGTGTCACCCGCCTTGGGCGCATATGTAGGCACAGCGCTTACCTTCTTCTTTCTCTCGGGTTGATCCCGGTGTGAGCCGGGGGCCGGTCCGGCGTATGCGGTTGGGGTTGCTCTCGGCGACCGACATAGACCCGAGAAACCCTGGAACCCGATGTACCTGTAGGTACCGCACGCCAACGGAGCAGCTTACAGATCCGCATCCCCGCAGGTCAAAACTAGCGGGCCCAGCTACCGGCGGCCCGGCGATCGGCGCTGGCCACCTCGTCGGCGCCGTCTCGGACCGCGTGGCCGAGTTGGTTCAGTATCTCGTTGAGCGCAGTGGCCGCCTGATGCCACTTCAGTTGTTCGGTCTGGTACGCCGCGGCCGCCTCGCGGGTCCACAGCTGTTGCAGCGGCGCGATGTGCGATCTGAGCTCCTCGAGCGAGGCATTCAGGCGTGCGGCCGTGGTGTGGATCTCCTGACGGACCGAGTGTTCGATCGCGCCGAAGTTGTAGGACAAGGTCGTCTCGTTCACAGCGCACCCCCGGTGGCGCCGATGCGCTGGGCGTGGGTGTGCCCGGCTTCCCGAAGCGCCGCCTCGTTCAACCGGATGGTCTCGGCAATGGCGTGCAATACGTGGTACAGCCGTGTTGATTCGGCGTTCCAACGATCCAGCACGTCCTTGAACCGCGCCGCGGCCAACCCACCCCAGACCGACGCCGGCACGCTGCCCATCCTGCCGACGAAGGCGTGCAACAACGCCCGGATTTCCTCATTGCGGGCATCGGTGGCGTCTGCGACCGAGCGCATCAAATCGAAATCGGTATTCAGTGTGCTCATACCGGATTGGACTGTCGCGGAGCCGATTCGGTTCCATCGATTTGCTCGGGGTTATTCCACCGCGTGTACCGACCGCACGGCTTGTTCGCAGGCGTCGCGGACGGCGTCCTGGGCATGGGGCCGGCTCTGGCATCCGACGCTGATGCGCGTCGATCCGTCCATCAACACCGCCCAGCGCACGTCGTGGCCGGCCCGCACCTCACGGTAGGTCACCGCGGGCCGGCCGGCACTCAGACCGGCGGGGTTGAAGTCGACGAACACCCCCGCGGGTTCGCTGTCCATCGCCCGCTTCAGCCGTTCCGCGGTACGGGCCAGTGTCTCCCCGGGCGTCGGCGACTGCGTGATGTGCAGCGCCACCTCCGGGTCGGCCGGCGACGTGACCTGGACCCGGGCGGATCCCGGTCCGGCGATCACTCGTTGCGTCAGCCAGGTTGCGGGAACGGTCAGCGCAACGCGACCTTCCACCAAGACTTTCGTCGGAGCCGGCTGCGTCTCGGACGATCGGCGCGGCCTTTCCGTATCCGTCGTCGGCGCCGCCACGACCAGCACCGCTGCGACAATGCCCGCGGCCACAACCGCTGCCGTCGCGCTAACCCGGGATCCGGAGCCCGGCGGTGCGGTGGGCGGCCGACGGGGCGGGTCACCGGTGACCGCGGCCGCAGCGGCCTGCCGGGCCAGTCCGGCGTCGTCGATCGTTACTACGGCGGGTGATGTCAGAACACTTGCGATCTGCTGCGCGAGCAGCCTCGCCCCGGGTATGGCGGCCGGCGTATCGATGCACACCGACGCCCCGGGCAGCATCGTCTCGACGGCCTCTGCGACCGCGCCGGCCACGGGCAAGGATTCCGTCCGGCGCGGCACGGCCACCACCTCTGGTCCCACGATCGCCACCAGCCGGTCGGCGATCTCGATCGACACCGTCGACTCGTGCGACTGTCCTTGCGCCAGCAACCACGAGCGCGGCCGCAGGGTGCCACCGCCGAGGCCGGAGGCCGCCGCGGCGAGCACGCCCACCCGCGCGGCCGACCACCACGAGGGGTGCACAACGATGGGGCCCCCGCGATGCCCTTCGGCCAACGACCGCAATGCCTGCGACCAGAGCAGTTCGACGGCGACCGGTCGCTCGTCCAACAGTGCCACCGGGTCGTCGATCCCATCCAGCGCGGCCGCACCGGATCGGCTCGAATTCTTTGTGTCACAACATAATCGACGAACAGATGCCGGCCCTGCCTCGATGACGGCGCGGTGTGGGTTCATGCCGGCGGCGTCCAGCCGACCTGGACCAGTTGCTCGACGCCGGGTTGGGTGATCAGGACGCCGCGACCGGGTGGCAGCGGCCGGCCGGGTTTGGATCCGAGCAGCACGCCGTCCTCCGCTCGTCCGCTCATGAGCAGGCCCGTGCAGCCCAGCTCGGTCAGGCTCGCCAGCAGCGGATCGAACAAGGCGCGCGCGGCACCCCCGCTGCGGCGCGCCACAACCAGGTGCAGCCCGAGATCCTTTGCGTACGGCAAGTACTCGAGCAACAGGTGTAGCGGATTCCCGCTCGCGTTGGCCACCAGGTCGTAGTCGTCGACCAACAGGTAGATGTCGGGACCCGCCCACCAGGACCGGGTGCGAAGCTGCGTGTGGCTGACGTCAGCGGCTGGCATCCGACTCCGAAGCAAGTCGACCAGGCCGGGCAGGACCGCGGTCAACGCTGCGGGTGACATGGCATAGCCACCGGAATGTTCGGACCCGACGACACCCATCAGGGTGCGACGGAAGTCGACGACGAACAGTCGAGCCTGCGCCGCCGTCTTGGTACGGACGATCTCGCGATACAGGGTGCGCAACGCCGAGGTCTTCCCGCAGCCGTTGTCCCCCAGTATCAGTAGGTGCCCGCTACCACCGAGATCGACGCCGACCGGCTCCAGCCCGCCTTCGCCGAGCCCGAGCAGGATCCGGCTCGTGGTGCGGTCTTCGGCAATGACGATCTGGTGGTCCACCTTGGTGGGCAGTAGCAATACCGGCGGTGCCACCGGGCCGCCACAGCGCACCTCGACTTCTTCTAATTCCGGCCGTGCCACCACCATCTGCAGACCATCGGGGCTCAGACCGCGGCCGGGGTGATCACGGGGAACCTGGCGCGCCTGCGCACGGTCGCAGTCGGAATCCGCCGGATCCCCAAGTCGTAACTCGATGCGGGTACCCAGCTGGTCTTTCAGCGCCGGTCGGATCTCGGCCCAACGGGACGCGGACAGCACGACATGCACACCACACGAAAGACCTTGTGTCGCAACCATGGCGATGGTTTCTTCGAGGTGGTCGAACTCATGCCGCAAACCCACCCAGCCGTCGATGACGAGAAACACATCTGCCAGGTCCGCCGTGCCGGACCCGGCCCGTACGCGGGCCTCCCGCGTACGCACGGCCGACTCCATCTCAGCGACGATGCGTTCGGCGAGGTCGGGTTGGGACCGGTCGGCCACCCCACCCACATGCGGAAGCTCACCCATTGCGGACAACGATCCACCGCCGAAATCCAGGCAGTAGAACTGCGCTTGCGAGGGCTCGTGGGTAGCGGCCAGCGCGGTGATCAACGTGCACAGCGCGGTCGACTTTCCCGCTTGGGGAGCGCCTACCACCGCGACATTGCCGGCGGCACCGGACAAGTCGACGATCAGCGGGCCGCGGGACTGCTCGTAGGGGTGGTCCACGACACCGATCGGCACGATCAGGTGTCTGGCCTCACCGTCCCGCAGCAGCGCACCCAATGTTGGCGCCGTGTTCAGCGGCGGCAACCACACGGGGTGGGCCGGTGGTCCCTGGTCTTCGATCCGATCGAGGACCGTCCGCATGACCGACCGCGCACGCACCGGGATGACTTGCCGCACTTGGCCTACGGTTTCGGCGGGGAACCGGCTCACCGCTGCCGGTGCAGTGCCGGCCGGTAGTGTTGCCGTCCCGGGTCCCGAGACGAACGCGCTTTGAAACCGGATTAGATCACCGCTAGCGGTCCGTAGATAGCCGGCGCCCGGTGTATTCGGCAGATGGTAGGCCTCGGGCGTTCCCAGAATGGCACGTGATTCGCTGGCGGACAATGTTTTCAAGCACATGCGGTAGGACAGGTGCGCCTCGAGTCCTCGCAGTCGGCCTTCGTCAAGCCGCTGGCTGGCCAGCAACAGGTGCATTCCCAGTGACCGGCCCACTCGGCCGATCGTCACGAACATCTCCGCGAAGTCAGGATGCTGGCTGAGCAGTTCGGAGAATTCGTCGACGATGATGAAAAGAGCAGGTAGCGGCGGGGATCCCAGGGGGCGGTGCTGCTCGTAGGTCGCAAGGCTGACACAGCCCGCCGTCCGCAGCAGCTGTTGCCGACGGTTCACTTCACCGGCGAGGGCAGCACGCATTCGGTCGACCAGCGGTGCTTCGTCCGCCAGGTTGGTGATGACGGCCGCCACGTGCGGCGCTTCCGACATGTCCAGAAAGGTTGCTCCGCCTTTGAAATCGACGAGCAGTAGGTTGAGCACTTCGGGCGAGTTGCGGGCCAGCATGCCCAATGCCACGGTTCGCAGTAACTCCGATTTGCCTGACCCGGTCGCTCCGATGCACAACCCGTGCGGGCCAATACCCTGCTCCGCAGCCTCTTTGATGTCCAAGTGGACGGGCTGACCATCCAAGGTGGCACCGATCGGGACACACAGCCGGTCGCGTCGGTCCTGGTTACGCCACAGCAGAACCGGGTCGACTTCACCCAGCTCCCGGATCCAGCTCGGACTACTTCCCGGCCACGACCTGCCGGCGACGGCGGCCAAGCGGCGTGCACACACCGTGGCCTCCTCGACGGAGAGCTGGTCCGGGCACGCCAGCATCTCCTGCTTATCCGCGCGACGGATGACCAGCTTTGCGGCATCGTGGCCGACCACCACACTGGTTGTGTCCGCGATCGAATCCGACTCAGGCACGTCGACAATCACCAACACATGCGGTGATGATCCGGCGGCCAGCCCGGCTTGCGCGTCGAGCAAGGTGGGATACACCATCCGCGCCGCCCCCGCTCCGTCGGTGAGTCGAGGATGCTGGTTGTGCGGCAACCATTTCAGCCAATCCCACCCGCTACCGACAGCGACGATGGACAGCTCCTCGGGCGCATGAAATACGGCGAGCTGGCAGACAATCGCGCGAATCAGGCCGCGGACTCGACTGGGGCCACCGTCGATCGTGACGGTCTGGCCGAGACTGAGCGGAACCACGATCGGGCCGTCGATCGTGGAATGCGCATCCAGAAATCTTTGCAGTGCTTCCGCGGTGACCGGATCACGTCGCTGCTCAGGCGGGGTGGGCGCGGCTACCAATCGGGCGGCGAGCGGCTGGCTTCCGACCCCGACGCGCACCCGGTAGCAAGCGGCATCGGCAATCCGCCGCGCCCACATTTGCGGACTCCCGATCACCGTCCACAGGCAATCGGGATCCGGGAACTCACGCAGCAGGGAAATGTATTGCGTGGCAGCCACTTCGGTGACCTGATCGCGCAGCCCGCTCAGGTACGCAAAGTATTCGTCACGGTCGGCATCGATCGCTGCGCCCCGGCGTCGACCGCGGCCGGTCAATACGGTCACGGCCAGCGAGGCCAGCATCATCACCGGGAAGACGAGAAAGCCGGGGCTCCGCCCGACCGGCGAACCGGTAACCAAAGCCCCCACCGTGGCGGCGAGCGTCACGACCGACATCACGACGGGCAGCAGAAAAACCAGCGCGCTCGCCGCCGCCGTCTGCGGCACCTCCGGCGGGGCGTCGACTTCGATGACCGCAGTCACAGTTCGATGACGTTATGCCGCAGTGAATCTGGCTGCAAGTCAGCTGTGGAGAACTGAATCCCGGTCTACCTGAGATCCGGCTACCGTACCGACGATGAGTTCAGCAATCGCAGCCGAAACGCGCCGCGTCGCCGTCCACGCCGGCGAGACCGACATCGATCTCACCATCCCCGCGGGCGTTCCGGTCGCCGTGTTGATCCCGGCCATAGTCGACCTGCTGGGCGGTGCGGACGACTTGATGCCGGCTCGCTACCGGATCGCCCCAGTAGGCGGTCGACCGCTGCTGAACTCAACAACCCTGGCGCAGAACGGCATCGAAGACGGCGCCGTCCTGGTATTGACCCGGGACGCGCCGGTGCCGCCCTCCCCCCGCTGCGCCGATGAGGCTGAGGGGGTTGCCGCAAGTCTGCGGGACCCGACCCCTACGCGGGGCACGACCCGCCTCAGCGGCGCCCTCGGCGCCATCCTTCTCACCGCGGTCGGCACGCTGATGCTGGCGCGAAACACATGCATTGCCAGAGGATCTGCCTACACCGTCGCCATCCTGGTGACCGCGGCCGCCGTTGCGCTGATATCGGCCGGGGTGGCACAGCGGGCTTACCGCGAACCTTTCGCCGCAATGACCCTGAGCGTCGTCGCCGCCATGTTCGGTGCGGTCGCCGGCCTGCTCGCCGTGCCTGGGCCCCCGGGCGCACCCCACGTGCTGCTCGCCGCCATGGCGGCGGCCACCACGGCTGTCCTCGCCATACGCACAACCGATTGCGGGTCAGAGGTTTTGACGACACTCGTGGGTTGCGCAATAGTCGAGGGCATCGCGGCACTGGCAGCCGTGCTCACCACCGCACCCACACAAGTCGTCGGCGCGGTCACCGTTGTTGTGTGCCTGGTTCTCATCGAAATGGCACCTCGGATCTGCATGCTCGTGACGGGGTTGGTGCCCGGACTGCCCAACCCGGCGGTGCTGGCCTGCGCAGCGGCCCGCGCCGAGCGCTGGCTGGCCAGTTTGCGTGGTGCGCTCGCGGTGGCTACCGGCGCCGGTGCCGCGGTCGCCGCCCTGGCCAGCCCGCGCGCCATTGTCCTGGCCGCCGTGACGGCCGGGGTGCTACTGATGCATGCCCGTTCCGGCCACCGCCCCACGGCAGTATTCACCGGCACCGGAATCGCCACCGCCGGTGGCGTCCTGGCGATCACGGCCGTCCGACTACCTCAGCACGAACCGTGGATCGCGGCCCTGACAACGGTGTTGGCCGCCGGGGCGATCTACCTGGGCTTCGTCGCTCCCGCGAGATCTCTCTCGCCAATGGCACGACGGGTCGTCGACGCCCTGGGCTGCGTGGTGCTCGCCGCGACCGTGCCGCTGGCCTGCTGGACCTGCGGCGCCTTCGGTGCCGTTCGCAACCTGAATTTGCTTCGCACGTGACGAGCAACCGCCTCGCGCACCTGCTGCTCGCGGTCACGTTGACGGCACCGTGTGCTGCGCCCTCGGCTCATGCGGTCTCACCTCCACCGGCCGACCAGAAGTGGCTGCCGGCACCGGCATTGCCGTCACCGCCGGGACCCACGGTCCAGCATGAAGTTTGCGCGGTGACGGCAGCCGACCCGGCCAAGACCGGTGTGCCCACGCAACTCGGCGACTTGGATCTGCCGCGGATCTGGCAACTAACCCGGGGGGCAGGTCAGCGAGTCGCGGTGATCGACACCGGCGTCCGGCGTCACCCGCGCTTATCGAAGCTGGTGGCGGGAGGTGACTACGTGTCGACCGGCGACGGTACCCAGGACTGCGATGCACACGGCACGCTGGTGGCCGGGATCATCGCGGCGAAACCGGCCCCCGAGGCCGACCGATTCACTGGTGTGGCACCAGATGTCACCGTGATCGGCGTGCGGCAATCCAGCACCAGATTTTCTCTCGCCGGCGACCACACCGGAGCGGGCGTCGGTGACGTCGGGACGCTGGCCAAGGCGGTCCGTACCGCCGCCGATCTCGGCGCCTCCGTCATCAACATCTCGTCGGTGGCGTGTGTTGCGGCCGCGGACGCGCCCGACGATCGCGCGCTGGGCGCCGCTCTCGCCTACGCCGTCGATGTCAAAGACGCCGTCGTCGTAGCGGCCGCCGGCAACACCGGCGGTGCAACGCAGTGCCCAGGCCAACCTGCCGACGTCAGCTACGACAACATTGCGACGGTGGTCAGTCCCGCCTGGTACGACGACTATGTCCTGACCGTCGGCTCGGTGACTCCCCAGGGCGCGCCGTCGTCGTTCACCCTGGCCGGACCATGGGTAGATGTCGCCGCGACCGGCGAGGGTGTGACCTCGCTGAGCCCGGTGAACGACGGCATTGTCAATAGCGTTGCCGGACAACAGCTCTGCGGAACAAGCTTTGCCGCGCCCGTGGTGAGCGGGCTGGCAGCGCTGATCCGGGCGCGTTTTCCCGCACTGACGGCGCGTGAGGTGATGCAGCGCATCGAATCCACCGCGCACCATCCGGCCGCGGGCTGGGATCCATTCGTCGGCAACGGTGCCGTCGACGCGCTGGCCGCGGTCAGCACCGCCACCACCGAACGATCCGGCACGGCCGGCCGCCGGATATTGGGCCTGCCCGGCCCGGCCACCCCAGGTCAGCCCGACAACCGCCCACGCGACACCGCTTTCGGTGGGGCCGCGATCTGCCTGGTGGCGCTACTGGCGACAATGGCCTCGCTTATGCGCCGACGCCTAGGGTCCAACCGTGTCGCGGCCGACTGATGCCTTCGCCCTGCTCAGCTCCGGTCCGCACGGCAGCGCCGCGAGCAGCGCCCACGGCGCCGGGGCAGCCGTGGACGGCAGCCCCAGATCACGGGCCGCCTCGTCGTCGTGGATGGCGAATCGAACGCCAGCGTCGGTGACGAGGAAACGAGGCAAGCTGCGGGCACCGATGCCAGTCAGGCCCTGAGCCGACACATAAGCGCTGTGGCCCGGCGGTAGATAGACGGCGTCCACCGCGGGCCCGCGGCCGTCGGCTTGCGCCAGGGTCGCCGCCCGCCCTCCGGCTGATAAGCCCCGCGCGCTGCCCGTCCCCACGGTGATCTCCGCCGGACCGGCCGGCACGGGCGTCCACACCACACAAATGTCGGAGTCCCCGACCGATAACGCCGGAGCCCGTTCGGGAAACCCGGCGGTCGGCAGGATGTCGACCTCCGGCGCCTGTCTCAGGGCGTCGGGCGAGATCGTTACGACGTCGGCGCTGCCCTGCGAATCGTGGAACCGCAGTAGATCGGCAGTCAGCTGCCCGATTCGCTGGACCCCGGCGGTCAGCACCACGTAGAACTCGTCGCCTCCCGCGCGTGTGATCCGCAACACAGTGCCGACCGGAGTTTCGGGGAGCCACGCTCGGGGCGGTCCGGCCGCCTTCGCGACTCGGGGAACCGCGATGGGCGGCGCCTCCGGGACGGCTCCTAGCAACGATCGCGAGACGGTACGCGGCCGCTGGCCCGACAGCCCCAACGCTCGCACGACTGCGCTATCAGCCAGATCCACCAGTGCCCGTGAGCCGTGGTAGAGCAGGTAAGCCTGCGAATCCGAATCCGTCGTGACCAGGATGGCCCGGTCAGCCGCGAGAGCAGCCACGGATGGGCCCGCCGGCGGACCGATCAGCACCGTTGTTCCTGCGTCACCCCCGCCGTCGCAGATCGTCCAAGCCGACTGTCGCACCGGCAGGGGCGGGGCCAGCAGCTGTGGCGCACCCGGAATGCCCAGCAGCGGGCCATGTTTGGCGCTTAACAGGTCGGACTCTCGCACCGGTTGCGGGTTGGCGTCTGACGCCGCGATCAACCGCGCCGAGGCCAGATTGAGCACCGGATGCCAGGTGTCCCCCACCCGCACGTACAGCGCGCCGGACACCCGGCCCATCGCAATCCGGGCATCACCCAGGCCCGACTGCGGCTGCAGCAAACTCAACAAACCGCATCCCGCGATCGCGACGACCGTCAATACAC
This sequence comes from Mycobacterium asiaticum, assembly GCF_001673315.1. GTDB lineage: Bacteria > Actinomycetota > Actinomycetes > Mycobacteriales > Mycobacteriaceae > Mycobacterium > Mycobacterium asiaticum_B. The sequence continues at coordinate 13,512 of NZ_LZLQ01000088.1, forward strand.
AGCCGAATGTCAGCGAAATCAGTCGGGTACGGCGCGATCCCTCGACCGTGCGGTAATCGCCGCCCAGCAACGCGCACTCCAGGCGCCGGGTCAGGTACCGGTGAGCGCTGACGTGCAGCCAGGAGGTGGTTTCCCGCCGCACTGAACCCCCCACATGTTGCCCTGACCGCCCCCGACTCTAGGCCGTCCGATACGCCCTTCCCGCCGGTTGTCCACAGGCGCGGAGATGATGCTCCGCGCGAATCCGTATAAAATTTCCCAGGTGCTCAAGGACCCCTTCATTCGCCTAGCCGGTCGGGCCGGTGTGGGTGTCGCCGCTGCGGCGGCCGCTGTTGCGCTGGTGAACCCCCTCGTCGCGATCCCGCGGGCATCCGCCGACGACTGTCCGGACGCCGAAGTCGTCTTCGCCCGGGGAACCAACGAGCCGCCCGGCCTGGGCCGAGTGGGCGACGCATTCGTGCAGTCGCTGCGCCAGCAGGCCCCCGGCGTGAACATCGACACCTACGCGGTCAACTATGCGGCCAGCAAGCTGCAGTTGCATGGCGGCGACGGCGCCAACGACACGATTTCGCATGTCAAGAAGACGGCCGCGGCGTGCCCGAGCACCAAGATCGTGTTGGGCGGCTATTCACAGGGTGCTTCCGTGATGGACATCGTGGCCGGAGTTCCGATCGGTGGCATCAGCTTCGGCAGCTCCCTGCCGCCCGAATACGCAGGCAACATCGCGGCGGTGGTGACCTTCGGCGACATCGCTGACCGCGCCGGCGGATCGCTGCCCACCAAGAGCGCTCTGCTCGGCTCCAAGGCAGTGGACTACTGCAACCCGACGGACCCGATCTGCCACGCCGGCGCCGGGAACGAGTGGACCGGGCACACCGAGGGATACGTCCCCACGTACACCACCCTGGGCGCGGCTTACGCGGCGCCCAAGCTGATGAACGGCGTGCCGCACATGCCTGGGCAGCTGCCCCTCCCGCAGGTCCCGCTGGTACCCCAGGTGCCGGGGTCGGTCTCGCCCAGTCTGCCGGCCACCGCGCCGGTGGTGCAGGTGCACTGACGGCGCATACGGGGTGCGGGCCAAGCCCGACCGATCAAGCCGCCGACTTTCGCTGCCGGTGAGCTCTAACGGGGCGAGCGCACGTCGCGGGTGATCAGCGTCCGGGCCCCGAGCTCGTCGTCGGGCGGATAATCCACTTGAGCCAGCGTCAACCCCTGCGGCGGGGCGGCCGCGAAGTCGCTGGATCTGCTTGTCGCAGTAAGTAATTCACGGCACCATGCCGCTGTGCGCCGATGCTCGCCGACGGCCAGTAAGGCCCCCATCAGCGATCGCACCATGGACCAGCAGAACGCGTCGGCGCTGACATGGGCCGTGATCGAATCGCCCTCGCGGGAAAAGTCCAACCGCTGCAGCTCCCGGATGGTGGTGGCCCCGTCACGATGACGACAGAACGCGGCGAAATCGTGCAGCCCCAACAGTTCTCGGGCCGCCGCCGACATCGCGTCCACATCCAGGGCACGCGGCCAGGCGGTGATGAAACGCGCCTGCTGCGGAACCACGCCGTAGGGCGCCGTCGACAGCCGGTAGACGTAGTGACGGCGCAGCGCCGAGAACCGTGCGTCGAAACCGGCCGGAGCGCGGGCGATGTCCAGCACCCGAACGTCGGCGGGCAGGAACCTGCCCAGCCGCCGCACCAGAGCCAGGAACTCCGGATCCCCAGGAGATGAGTTCCTCGAATAGACCTTCGACACGGCATCGACCGGCACATCGGCATGCGCCACCTGCCCGGTGGCGTGCACACCGGCGTCGGTGCGTCCCGCCGCGCGCAGCCGAACCGGTGCACGGAACACGGTCGTCAATGCCTCGTCCAGCACACCGGCGACGGTTCGCTGACCCGCTTGCGCCGCCCAACCCGCGAAATCGGTTCCGTCGTAGGCGATATCGAGCCGCAGACGGACGACCTCGCTAATTCTCGGAGGCCTCTTCCGTGGCCTTGTCGGCATCCTTGTCGGTGGCCGCTTCATCGGTGGCTTCGTCGGTGGTTTGGATGCCCGCCTGCGGGGTCGCAGCCGCCGCTTCAGGCGTGGCCTCGGTGTCGGTCGCCGCCTCGTCGGCCGGCGAATCGTCCACCGCCTCCGGCACGACAGCCGCCTGCGGTGCCGCAGCGGCCGCCTCGGGTGCGGCCTTCTTCGAGGACTGCACCCGCCGGGCCCGGTCGGCTTCCGACGTCACCGTCTTCTCCCGCACCAGCTCGATCACCGCCATCGGAGCGTTGTCACCCTTGCGCGGCTCGACCTTGATGATCCGGGTGTAGCCACCGTCGCGGTCGGAGAAGAACGGCCCGATCTCCGCGAACAAGGTGTGCACCACATCCTTGTCGCGGATCTTCTTCATGACCTCACGCCGATTGTGCAGCGAGCCCTTCTTGGCGTGGGTGATCAGCTTCTCCGCATAGGGTCGCAACGCCCGCGCCTTGGGCTCGGTGGTCTTGATCCGGCCGTGCTCGAACAACGACGTGGCCAGGTTGGCCAGGAGCGCCTTCTGGTGCGACGACGACCCGCCGAGGCGAGGGCCCTTGGTGGGCTTGGGCATTGCGACTTCTCCTATGTGGGGCCGGTCCCCGTATCAGGTAGGACCGGGACGGACGGTGTTGCATTTGTCCGGTTCCTCAGCGGCCTGCACGGCCGCATCGTCGCCGGACGGTGTTGCATGTGTCCGGTTCCTCAGCGGCCGCTGCACGGCCGCATCGTCGCCGGACGGGCGTTACAGCTGTTCGGTTTCGGCGTAGTCCTGGTCGTCGTAGGCACCCTCAGTGGACCAGGTGCCGGTGGCCACGTCGTAGCCGGCGACCTCGGACGGGTCGAAGCTGGGCGGGCTGTCCTTGAGCGACAGACCCAGCTGATGCAGCTTGACCTTCACCTCGTCGATGGACTTCTGACCGAAGTTGCGGATGTCGAGCAGGTCGGACTCGGTGCGCGAGACCAGTTCGCCGACAGTGTGCACGCCCTCGCGCTTGAGGCAGTTGTAGGAGCGGACAGTCAGGTCCAGGTCGTCGATCGGCAGCGCGAACGACGCAATGTGGTCGGCCTCGGCCGGCGACGGCCCGATCTCGATGCCTTCGGCCTCGACGTTGAGTTCGCGTGCCAGACCGAACAATTCGACCAGCGTCTTACCGGCCGACGCCAGCGCGTCGCGCGGAGTGATCGAGTTCTTGGTCTCCACGTCCAGGATCAGCTTGTCGAAGTCGGTGCGCTGCTCCACACGGGTGGCATCCACCTTGTAGGTGACCTTGAGCACCGGCGAGTAGATGGAATCGACTGGGATACGCCCGATTTCGGCGCCCGAGGCTCGGTTCTGCACCGCCGGTACGTAACCGCGGCCACGCTCGACCACCAGTTCGACCTCGAGCTTGCCCTTGTCGTTCAGCGTCGCGATATGCATGGACGGGTTGTGCACGGTCACACCGGCCGGCGGCACGATGTCGCCCGCGGTGACCTCGCCCGGGCCCTGCTTGCGCAGGTACATGGTGACCGGCTCGTCCTCCTCGGACGACACGACCAGACCCTTGAGGTTCAGGATGATGTCGGTGACATCTTCCTTGACACCGGGCACGGTGGTGAACTCGTGCAGCACGCCGTCGATCCGAATGCTGGTCACCGCCGCGCCGGGAATGGACGACAGCAGCGTGCGACGCAGCGAATTGCCCAGTGTGTAGCCGAATCCGGGCTCGAGAGGTTCGATGACGAACTGAGACCGGCTGTCGTTGAGGATGTCCTCGGACAGGGTGGGCCGCTGAGAAATCAGCATGTGTTTCTTCTTCTCCTTCTCGGCACCCGCTATTTGATGCCGTTAGGTTCCTGCGCCCCGACGGCGCAGGAAATCTTTACTTCGAGTAGTACTCGACGATCAGCTGCTCGGTGAGCGGCACGTCGATCTGAGCGCGCTCGGGCAGCTGATGGATCAGGATGCGTTGCCGCTCTCCGACCACCTGCAGCCAGCTCGGGATCGGGCGGTCACCCGCAGTCTCCCGCGCGATCTGGAACGGCACCGTGTTCAGCGAGTTGTCCCGTACGTCGATGATGTCGTACTGCGACACCCGGTAGCTGGGGACGTTGACGTGCACGCCGTTGACCGAGAAGTGCCCGTGGCTGACCAGCTGACGAGCCATCCGCCGGGTCCGGGCCAGGCCGGCGCGGTAGACGACGTTGTCGAGTCGGCTTTCCAGGATGCGCAGCAGTTCCTCACCGGTCTTGCCGGATTGGCGGGTTGCCTCTTCGTAGTAGCGGCGGAACTGTTTCTCCATGACGCCGTAGGTGAAGCGAGCCTTCTGCTTCTCCTGCAGCTGCTGACGGTATTCGCTGTCCTTGATCCGCGCGCGGCCATGCTGGCCGGGCGGGTAGGGCCGCTTCTCGAAGGACTGGTCGCCGCCGACGAGGTCGGTGCCCAGCCGGCGCGACTTGCGGGTCATAGGTCCGGTGTAACGAGCCATTTCTTATGTTCCTCCTAGACCCTGTTAGACCCTGCGCCGCTTGGGCGGACGACAGCCGTTGTGCGGCTGCGGGGTGACATCGGAGATGGCCCCGACCTCCAGGCCGGCGGCCTGGAGAGACCGGATCGCGGTCTCCCGACCCGAACCCGGGCCCTTGACGAACACGTCGACCTTCTTGACGCCGTGCTCCTGCGCCTTGCGGGCGGCGTTCTCCGCAGCCAGCTGAGCGGCGAACGGAGTCGACTTCCGGGAACCCTTGAAGCCGACGTGACCCGACGACGCCCACGCGATGACATTGCCCTGCGGGTCGGTGATGGTCACGATCGTGTTGTTGAAGGTGCTCTTGATGTGGGCGGCACCGTGCGGGATGTTCTTCTTTTCCCGCCTGCGGGTCTTCTGCCCCTTCTTAGCGGATGATGTTTGGCCCTTTTTTGTCGGTGGCATCCGGTTTTACCTGGCCTTCTTCTTGCCTGCGATGGTGCGCTTGGGGCCTTTGCGGGTCCGCGCGTTGGTCTTGGTCCGCTGGCCGCGCACCGGCAGGCCGCGACGGTGCCGCAAGCCCTGGTAGCAGCCGATCTCGATCTTGCGACGGATGTCGGCCTGCACCTCACGACGCAGGTCACCTTCGACCTTGAGGTTGGCTTCGATGTAGTCGCGCAGATGGGTCAGCTGGTCGTCGGTCAGGTCCCGAGTCCGCAGATCCTTGTCGATGCCGGTGGCAGCCAGAATCTCGTTGGATCGGGTACGACCGACGCCGAAGATATAGGTCAGTGCGATCTCCATGCGCTTGTCGCGCGGCAGATCGACGCCTACTAGTCGAGCCATAGGTGGCGTTTCCTCTTTCTCAGCGGAGGTCTTTTCCCAGTCCGTTCCTCACCTGATGGCGAGGGCCCGGCCTCCGTCCGGACGTGGTGCGCGGCGTATCCGCGCAGTGGTACTGGGAGGTCTGCATTCAGTTATCGGACGATCTCGCCCTGACTAGCCTTGCCGCTGCTTGTGGCGCGGGTCGGAGCAGATCACCATGACCCGTCCGTGCCGACGGATCACCCTGCACTTGTCACAGATCGGCTTGACGCTCGGGTTCACCTTCACGGCAGTCTCGGTCCTGTTCTCTGGTCTCTAGGTGTTTGTTACTTGTACCGGAGTGCTTGTTACTTGTACCGGTACACGATGCGGCCCCGGGACAGGTCGTAAGGAGACAGCTCCACTACCACCCGGTCCTCGGGCAGGATGCGGATGTAGTGCTGCCGCATCTTGCCGCTGATGTGGGCGAGTACCTTGTGGCCGTTTTCCAGCTCAATGCGAAACATGGCATTGGGCAGGGGCTCGACCACGCGGCCCTCGACCTCGATGGCACCGTCCTTCTTCGCCATTACTTTTCGGGAATCCTCTACCTTGTTGTCCGTGCACTTGGGTGGGCGCAGCATTCGTCCGAGCTACAAAACGTGAGCCGGTGATGGAAATTCCCAGAAGAATTTCAGACAAGGCACGCGAAGAGCCGGCACGGACGCCGCACCGTTGGTCCACGATACCCGCACCGTCGCTCCGGAAGCAAAAGCGACCACTTCGCTCTGCGCGGAATAGCACGACCCGGCCGGCCGGTTAGACCATCCATGACGGACTCCCAGCAAGGTTCAGCATCCAGCAAGCCCGATTTAGGCCGTTTCGGATCGTTCGGACGCGGCGTCACTTCCCAGCAAGCCAAGGAGATCGAAGCCCTGGGCTACGGCGCTGTCTGGGTGGGTGGCTCACCGCCCGCCGAACTGGATTGGGTCGAACCCATCCTGGCAGCCACCACCACGTTGCAGGTGGCCACCGGCATCGTCAACATCTGGACGGCCGCGGCTGGGCCGGTGGCCGAATCGTTCCACCGGATCGATCAGGCCTACCCCGGGCGCTTTCTGCTCGGTATCGGAGTCGGTCATCCGGAGGCGCACACCGAGTACCGCAAGCCCTACGACGCTTTGGTGGAGTATCTCGACCAGCTCGACGAGCACGGTGTGCCGGCCAACCGGCGGGTGGTGGCGGCCCTTGGCCCGCGGGTCCTGAAGCTGTCCGCGCAGCGCGCGGCCGGGGCGCACCCGTACCTGACGACGCCGGAGCACACGGCGCAGGCGCGGGAATTGATGGGTCCGTCGGCGTTTCTGGCGCCCGAGCACAAGGTGATCCTCGCGTACCCGGACAAAGAAGATGCCGACAAGGCCCGCGCGGTGGGACGCAAGGCGCTCGACATCTACCTCAACCTCGCCAACTACCTGAACAGCTGGAAGCGGCTGGGGTTCACCGACGAGGATGTCGCCAGACCCGGCAGTGACCGGCTCGTCGACGCGGTGGTCGCATACGGCACCACCGACTCCATCGCGGCGCGGCTGCGCGAGCACCTCGATGCCGGCGCGGACCACGTTCCGGTGCAGGTGCTGACCAGAAGTGAAAATCTCGTTCCGGCGCTGGCCGAATTGGCAAAAGCATTGGGTCTGTAAACGGGTATAGGTGGCCAAGTGACTGACGCAGTTTCACTCAAACCTGACCTGGGACGTTTCGGGGTGTGGCTGGGCACCCGGTCGCTGGCCCCCGAGCTGGCGGCCGAAATCGAGTCGCTGGGATACGGCGCCGCATGGATCGGAGCTTCGCCGGACGCCGAACTGGCGTGGGTCGAGCCGGCGTTGGCTGAGACCAGTCAGCTGCAGGTCGCGACCGGGATCGTGAACATCTGGGCAGCTCCGGCCAAAGAGGTCGGCGCTTCGTTTCACCGCATCGAAACCGCGCATCCGGGCCGGTTCGTGCTGGGCGTCGGCGTGGGACACCCTGAGCACACGCAGCAATACCAGAAGCCCTACGACGCTCTGGTGTCCTACCTCGACGAGCTCGACAGCGCCATGGTGCCCAATAGCCGCCGGGTGCTTGCCGCGCTGGGACCTCGGGTGCTGCGTCTGGCCGCGCGACGCAGCGCGGGCGCCCACCCGTATCTGACCACACCCGAGCACACCGGCCGGGCGCGTCACCTGGTGGGAAATACCGTCTTCCTGGCGCCCGAGCACAAGGTTGTGCTGACTACCGACGCCGAGGAGGCTCGTGCGGTCGGACGCAAGTTCGTCGACTTCTACCTCGGGCTGAGCAACTACGTGAACAACTGGCTGCGGCTGGGCTTTACGGACGAAGACGTACGCAAGCCGGGTAGTGACCGACTGATCGACGCTCTGGTCGCCTACGGCACGCCGGACGACATCGCACGACGGTTGCACGAGCACCTCGACGCCGGCGCTGACCACGTGGCCATCCAGGTGCTCGGCGTCTCACGGCCCGAAAAGCTCACCCCGGTACTCCGCGAACTGGCAGGACCCCTCGGCCTGACCCGTTAGGGTTGCCCCATGCGGCTGCTAGTCACCGGTGGAGCCGGTTTCATCGGCGCGAATTTCGTGCACAGCACGGTGCGCGAGCATCCTGAGGACGCGGTGACCGTCATCGACGCGATGACCTACGCGGGCCGCCGGGAGTCGCTAGCCGACGTCGAGGACACGATCCGGCTGGTCGAAGGCGATATCTGCGATGCCGAGCTGGTCAACCGGCTGGTCGCCGAGTCGGACGCCGTCGTGCATTTCGCCGCCGAATCCCACGTCGACAACGCCCTCGACAACCCAGAACCTTTCCTGCACACCAACGTCGTCGGCACGTTCACCATCCTGGAGGCGGTCCGCCGCCACGGCGTGCGGTTGCACCACATCTCCACCGACGAGGTCTACGGCGACCTCGAACTCGACGACCCGCAGCGCTTCACCGAGTCCACTCCTTACAACCCGTCCAGTCCGTATTCGGCGACCAAAGCCGGCAGCGACATGCTGGTGCGCGCTTGGGTGCGGTCCTACGGCGTGCAGGCCACCCTGTCCAACTGCTCCAACAACTACGGGCCTTATCAGCACATCGAAAAGTTCATCCCGCGCCAGATCACCAACGTGCTCACCGGTCGCCGGCCCAAGTTGTACGGCAGCGGACACAATGTCCGCGACTGGATCCACGTGGAAGACCACAACAGTGCGGTGCGGCGCATCCTGGACAAGGGCGAGATCGGCAAGACCTATCTGATCAGTTCCGAGGGCGAACGTGACAACCTGACCGTGCTGCGCACCCTGCTGCAGTTGATGGGTCGTGAACCCGACGACTTCGACCACGTCACCGACCGGGTCGGCCATGACCTCCGGTACGCGATCGACCCGTCCCTGCTCTATAACGAACTGGGTTGGGCACCAAAGCATACGAACTTTGAAGAGGGCCTGCAGGCCACCATCGACTGGTATCGAGACAACGAATCATGGTGGCGCCCATTGAAGGACGCCGCCGAAGCCCGCTACGAAGAACGCGGTCAATGACATGAAAGCACGTGAACTCAAGATTCCGGGGGCCTGGGAGATCACCCCGGCCATTCACGGAGACCAGCGCGGCATATTCTTCGAATGGTTCACCGAGCGCGGATTCGATAATTTTGCCGGTCACCGTTTCGACCTCCGCCAGGCGAACTGCTCTACGTCCTCGGCGGGCGTTCTGCGCGGGCTGCACTTCGCGCAGGTGCCGCCCAGCCAGGCCAAGTACGTCACGTGTGTGTACGGCTCGGTTTTCGACGTCGTGGTCGACATCCGGGTCGGCTCACCCACATTCGGCCAGTGGGACTCCGTCCTGCTCGACGACAAAGATCGTCGGTCCATTTATGTATCCGAAGGGCTTGGGCACGCTTTCCTTGCGCTGCAGGACAATTCGACGGTGATGTACCTCTGCTCGGCAGCGTATGACCCGCAGCGTGAACACACCATCGCTGCCACGGACCCAACTCTGGCAATCGACTGGCCGTTGGTGAACGGCGCGGTGCCCACTTTGTCGGACCGCGACGCCGCCGCCCCCAGCTTCCAAGAAGTACAGGCGTCTGGGCTCTTGCCCACCTGGGAGGAAACCCGGCAATTCGTGGACGGCTTGCGCGAGAAGTAGTTTTCAGCCCTCGCGCCGGCGCCATATCCCCCAGGGCCACTCGCCGTTCCGGCGGCCAGCCCACGCGTTCAGGCTGCTGCCCCGTCATTGACCCGCACCGCCAACCTTGAGGCTGTGTGCCGCAACACTTCCGGGATGGCGACATAGGTGGCGAGGCAAGGTGCAAACTCCTGGAATGAAATTTGCTGTGAGAATCGAGCTTCCAGTATCCGAACGTTGCCGCTTGGTCGGTCCACCCGACGCACCGCCCTGGGGCGGGGAATCGTATCTGCACTTATGCCATTCAAATGCGCTGGCTGACAACAGCTTTGCACTCGCTGTTCATTCTCTAACTGGTAACCAACCAACTGGACACGTCACCGAAACCGTCAAAACCAACTTCGCTGCAGCCAAATGTGGCTACCATCCGCAATGTCGCCAATCGGGCCGCGACGTCCGCTCTTGAGTGAACGCTGGAGGTGGGATGTCGTTCGTATCGGTGATGCCGGACGTCATGGCGGAAGCCGCAGGCGCGTTGGCGGGTCTGGAATCCCGCATCGAAGCGGCGCACGCCGCCGCGTCGGCGCGCACGGCGGCGCTGCTGCCGATGGCTGCCGACGAGGTGTCGACGGCCATTGCCGGATTGTTCTCGGCACATGGGTCGGCGTATCAGGCGCTCAGCGCGCAGGCCGCGGCATTCCACACCCGCTTCATGCAGAGTCTCGACGCGGCGGCGGGGGCCTACGCCGCCGCCGAGGCCGCCAGTGTCGATCCGCTGCAAACCATCCAGCAGAACTTCCTGGCCCTGGTCAACGCGCCCACCACCACCTTGTTGGGACGCCCACTGATCGGCGACGGGGTCAACGGGATAACAAACGCCCAAGGCGTCGGGACGCCCGGCGGCCCGGCGGGTCTGCTGTGGGGCAACGGCGGCAACGGCGGTAACAGCACCGCGGTGGGAGTGCCCGGTGGCCCCGGGGGCGCCGCCGGTTTGCTCGTCGGCTACGGCGGAAACGGCGGGACCGGTGGGCTTGCCGCTCTAGGCGGCCCCGGCGGGCAAGGCGGGCTGTTATGGGGTTCGGCGGGTATCACCGGCGCGCCGGGCCTGGCCACAGTCCCGCTGAACTTCGACGGGCAACGCCTGCTGATGAATCTGTCCGTGGGCGGCGGGCCGACATCGTCGGTCATCGTCGACACCGGATCCCGGGGGCTCATCCTCCCGCCCCAGGCCGTGAACTTCGCCACCCTCGGGCCGGTGACCGGCACCGGCAGCGTCACCTACGGCCAGTTCGGCAACTATCTGACCGAGAATTACAACACCTATACGTCTACAGTCGATTTCGGCAACGGCGTCGTGACCGCGCCGACTACCGTTGCCGTGGTCACTTCGGTCGTGCAGAACGGCTTCTTCTCCTACCCGGCTTCACAGGCGCCAGCGATTCTGGGCATCGGGGCCAATGTGCCCGGGCCACTCGGCACCAGTCCGGTGACCGCACTGCCGGGCACCTTCGGCCAGGGCGTGCTCATCAACGCGCCGGACCATGTCATGCAGTTCGGACCGAACCCGCTGCCCGCATACGCCTCGGTCACCGGTTCGCCGATCACCGCGTTGGACATCCAGATCAACAACGGCCCGCTGCAGCACACGACGGGTGCGTTCATCGATTCCGGCGGCCTCTACGGATCCATCCCCGACATCCTCAACCCACCCAACGTCGGTGGGTATCTGCCGGCGGGCACGACTGTCTCGGTCTACATGCCCAACGGGACGTTGCTGTACACCACGACGGTGGGTGCGCAACAGACCAGCGTGGTGCCCTATTGGTTCGGCGGCGTCTTCAATACCGGGATCACCCCGTTCCTGGAACGGCCGATTTACCTCTCCTACAGTCCGACCGGTTCTGGAACAACGATTTTCGATCTCTGAAACGGGCCCATCCGCCTGACCCCGCAGCAGCGGCGGCCTCGCTTGCCAACGCAAGACCTGAGTTACTAGGATATCCAAGTATCCTCTAAAACCCTTCCTCACTTCCGGGACAGTCATGACCACGCAGATTTCGCATTTCATTGATGGCCAGCGCACCGCAGGCTCGTCCAACCGGACCGCCGAGGTCCTCAACCCCAGCACCGGCGAGGTGCAGGCAACCGTTCCTATGGCCAACCAGGCCGATATCGACGCCGCGGTGGCTTCGGCGGCAAAGGCCCAAAAAGGCTGGGCCGCCTGGAATCCACAGCGCCGCGCCCGGGTGCTGATGCGTTTCGTGGACCTCGTCAACAAGAACATCGACGAGTTGGCCGAGTTGCTGTCCCTCGAGCACGGCAAGACGTTGGCCGATTCGCGTGGCGATGTTCAGCGCGGCATCGACGTGATCGAGTTCTGCATCGGCATCCCGCATCTGCTCAAAGGTGACTACACCGAGGGCGCCGGCCCCGGCATCGACGTGTACTCACTGCGCCAACCGCTCGGAGTGGTGGCCGGCATCACCCCGTTCAACTTCCCGGCGATGATCCCGCTGTGGAAGGCCGGCCCGGCGCTCGCGTGCGGAAACGCGTTCATTCTCAAGCCAAGTGAGCGCGACCCGTCGGTTCCGCTGCGGTTGGCCGAGCTGTTCGTCGAGGCCGGTCTGCCGCCCGGTGTGTTCCAGGTGGTGCACGGTGACAAGGAGGCCGTCGACGCTATCCTCAACCACCCTGACATCCATGCCGTCGGTTTCGTCGGCAGCTCGGACATCGCGCAGTACATCTATTCTGGCGCCGCGGCCACCGGCAAGCGGTCGCAGTGCTTCGGTGGCGCCAAGAACCACATGATCGTGATGCCCGACGCGGACCTCGATCAGGCCGTCGATGCCCTCATCGGCGCCGGTTACGGCAGCGCGGGCGAACGGTGCATGGCGATCAGCGTGGCCGTCCCAGTCGGTGAACAGACCGCAGATCGGTTGCGGGCCAGGCTCGTCGAGCGGATCAACGGCCTACGGGTGGGGCACAGCCTGGACCCCAAGGCCGACTACGGTCCGCTGGTCACCGAGGCCGCGTTGACCCGGGTCCGCGACTACATCGCCCAGGGGGTGGATGCCGGCGCCGAGCTCGTCGTGGACGGACGCGAGCGCGCCAGCGACGACCTGACATTCGGCGATGCCAACCTGGAGGGCGGCTTCTTCATCGGCCCCACCCTCTTCGACCACGTCACCCCCGAGATGTCGATCTACACCGACGAGATCTTCGGGCCGGTGCTGTGCATCGTGCGCGCACACGACTACGAGGAGGCGCTGCGGCTGCCGTCGGAGCACGAGTACGGCAACGGCGTCGCGGTGTTCACTCGCGATGGCGACACCGCCCGCGACTTCGTCTCCCGCGTTCAGGTGGGCATGGTCGGTGTGAACGTGCCGATCCCGGTTCCGGTGGCCTATCACACCTTCGGCGGCTGGAAGCGTTCCGGTTTCGGTGACCTCAACCAGCACGGGCCGGCGTCGATCCAGTTCTACACCAAGGTCAAGACCGTCACCTCGCGGTGGCCGTCCGGCATCAAAGACGGTGCCGAATTCGTCATCCCCACAATGAATTAAGAGCACCATGTTCACTCTCAACGACGACGAACGGGTCATCACCGAGACGGCCGCCGCGTTCGCCGACAAACGCATCACCCCGCACGCCCTGGAATGGGATGCCACCAAACACTTCCCGACCGACGTGCTGCGTGAGGCCGCCGAACTCGGCATGGCAGCGATCTACTGTCGCGACGACGTAGGGGGCAGCGGGCTGCGCCGCCTCGACGGGGTGCGCATCTTCGAACAGCTGGCCGTCGCCGACCCGGTCACGGCCGCATTCCTGTCCATCCACAACATGTGCGCCTGGATGATCGACCGCTTCGGCACCGAAGAGCAACGCAAATCGTGGGTGCCGCGGCTGGCGTCGATGGACGTCATCGCCAGCTACTGCCTGACCGAGCCGGGCGCCGGCTCCGATGCCAGCGCGTTGAGTACCCGCGCGGTCAAGCAAGGTTCGGACTACGTTCTGGACGGCGTGAAGCAGTTCATCTCCGGTGCGGGTGCCTCAGATGTGTATGTGGTGATGGCCCGCACCGGCAGCGAAGGCCCACGCGGCATTTCGGCGTTCGTCGTCGAAAAGGACACTCCGGGACTGAGTTTCGGAGCGCTGGAGGAGAAGATGGGCTGGCACGCCCAACCCACCGCCCAGGTGGTGTTCGACGGGGTGCGGGTACCGGCCGACGCCATGCTGGGCGGCTCGGAAGGCGAAGGCGCCGGATTCGGCATCGCGATGAACGGCCTCAACGGTGGACGGCTCAACATTGCGGCGTGCTCGCTGGGCGGCGCCCAGGCCGCGTTCGACAAGGCGGGCGGCTACGTGCGCGAGCGCCAGGCCTTCGGTTCGGCCCTGCTGGACGAACCGACCGTCCGATTCACCCTCGCCGACATGGCCACCGGCCTGGAGACGTCGCGAATGATGCTGTGGCGGGCGGCGAATGCCCTCGACGAGGACGCCGCCGACAAGGTGGAGTTGTGCGCGATGGCCAAGCGCTACGTCACCGACACCTGCTTCGAGGTCGCCGACAAGGCGCTGCAACTGCACGGCGGCTATGGCTATTTGCGCGAGTATGGTCTGGAGAAGATCGTGCGGGATCTGCGGGTGCATCGGATCCTGGAGGGGACCAACGAAATTATGCGGGTGGTCATCGGCCGGGCCGAGGCCAACCGGTTTCGCGCCAGCGCGTAGAAGGGCGGGCCAGAGTGTCAGTGCAGGTCGCTTTCCTGGGGCTTGGTCATATGGGTGGGCCGATGTCGGCGAATCTCCTTGCGGCCGGCCACATTGTGCGCGGTTACGACCCAGTGCCGGCGGCGGCGGATGCCGCTGCCGAGCACGGCGCGACGGTGTTCGACAGTGCCCCCGAAGCGGTCGCCGAGGCCGACGTCGTGATTACCATGCTGCCCAACGGCGACGTGGTGAAGCGCTGCTATGCCGACGTGCTGCCCGTCGCGCAGGCCGGTGCGTTGTTCATCGACAGCTCCACTATCTCGGTCAACGACGCGCGCGAGGTGCACGCGCTGGCCGGAGAACACGGCATGACCCAGATCGACGCACCGGTGTCGGGTGGGGTGAAGGGCGCGGTGGCCGGGACGCTGGCCTTCATGGTCGGCGGCGACGAAGCGGCACTCGAACGCGCCCGACCGGTGCTGCAACCCATGGCGGGCAAGATCATTCACTGTGGCGCGGCCGGGGCCGGCCAGGCCGCCAAGGTCTGCAACAACATGGTGCTCGCAGTGCAGCAGATCGCGATCGGCGAAGCGTTCGTGCTGGCCGAGAAGCTCGGCTTGTCGGCCCAGTCCCTATTCGACGTCATCACCGGGGCCACCGGTAACTGCTGGGCGGTGCACACCAATTGCCCAGTGCCCGGGCCGGTTCCGACGTCACCGGCCAACAACGACTTCCAGCCCGGCTTCGCGGCCGCGCTGATGAACAAGGATTTGGGCTTGGCGATGGACGCGGTCGCCTCGACCGGTTCGGCCGCTCCGCTGGGCACCCACGCCGCCGAGATCTATTCGAAGTTCGCCGCCACCCACGGAGACAAAGACTTCAGCGCGATCATCCAGACCCTGCGCGACAGTTCCTGACCGCTGGCTAGAAATCCCCCGCGCTACGGCGCAACGTTTCGATAGACGACACCAGCGCTTGCGATTCGTCGGCCGCCATGCCGATATTCGCGAAGACCTGTTCGTTGAGGGTCACCGTGGCGTCCTCGACCGTGGACCGACCCAACTCGGTGATCTGTACCAGCGTGGTCCGACCGTCGGTTGGGTGCGGCACGCGCTGCACCAGTTTGTCGGCCTCGAGCCGCCGGATCGCGTGGGTGACGCTGGTGACATGCACCTGCAGCCGGTCCGACGCTTTGGTGATCGGCAACGCTCCGGTACGGCTGAATGCCAGCAGCCGCAACAACTCATACCGGGAGAAGCTTAAATCGTAAGGGCGCAGCGCGGTCTCGACTCGGCCGAGCAGAATCTGGTGCGCGCGCATCACCGACGTCACCGCGACCATGCCGGGCGCGACGTCGGCCCAACCGGAGCGCTCCCAGTTGTCCCGTGCTGCAGCGATCGGATCGCGCTTCTGCGAGTCAGCCACACTCCTGTTCTTACCCCATTTCGGGGCGCGATTCGGTCAGGTGCTCGACTTTGCCACCGCGGCCAGCACCGCTTGCGTGGACCTGCGGCTTCCGACGGTGATTCGGGTTGCGCCGTCAGGGTAGTAACGGGCCTTGAGCGCGGCACCGCCGATGAGTTCTCGCCAGGGTCGCTTGGCGGCCGGCAGGTAGACGAAGTTGGCATGCCCGGCGGTGGTGTAAGCACCCATTGCCCGCAGGCGCCGGCACAGGTACTCGCGCTCACCGCTGATCCGCAGAATGCGTTGCTGTAACTGGTCGTCGGCATCGTAGGACGCCGCCACCGCGGTCAAGCTGGTGATACCCATTCCGAACGGCAACTGCATTTTCCATAGGGTCGTGGCCAGCCCTGTTGAGGCGAACCCGTATCCGATTCGGAGTCCGGCCAATCCGTAGGCCTTCGAGAAGGTCCGCAGCACCACGACATTCGGAAAGCGCCGGACCAGGTCCGGTGCGTCGATGCGGTACTGGCGGGCGACGAACTCGATGTAGGCCTCGTCGAGCAGCACGAACGTATCCTCGGGCACCGCCCGAAGAAATCGTTCTACATCCGCGACGGATTCCAGGGTGCCGGTTGGATTGTGCGGTCGACACAAGACGACGACGGTGGCATCGGTCGCCGCCTCGGCCATCGCCCCGAGGTCGTGATGGCCGCGTATGTCGAGCGGAACGGTGACCGGTGTCAGGCGAGCCATCTGGGTGAAGATCGGATACCCGTCGAAAGTGGGTTCGCTCAGTACGATTCGGTCGCCGGGCCGCGTCACCGCATGCAGGACCTGCATCACCACCCCGCTTGCGCCTGCTCCCAGTACGACCTGCTCCTCACAAACCCCGATGTGACCGGCGATCAGTCGGCGCAGCACTTCGGGCAGGAACTCGGGATACCGGTTGGCGGCATCGATCGAGCGGATCAGCGCCGAGCGAACCGCCGGCAGCGGCGGAAAGGGGTTCTCATTGAGCGACAGGGCAAATGGGTCGGTCGCCTGCGGCAGGGCGTCGAGAATCTCCGCGCTGCAACGGCTCTCGTCCAGCAGGGGCGATATCATGGTCGTCCTCCCCACCGAATTGCTGCGGCACCCGCGAAGTCGCCGGCGTGCGCAAAGGCCGCCATCATCACCATGTCGCCGGCTTTGACCTGACCGTCGGATATCGCACGATCCAGATTGATCGGGATGCCGGCACCGAACAGGTTTCCGCACTCGTCAAAAGTGTCCCGGTGACGTTGGGGCGGCAACTCGAGCGCTTCGCGCCAGTTCTGCAGAAACACCCGGTTTGGCTGATTTGTCACCAGCAGATCGATGTCCTTGGACGACAGTCCGATTCGATCACACACGGTGAGCGCCACTTCGGGCACCTGGCGGTTCCCGCGAGCCAGGACTTTCATGATTTTTGTTTCGGTGAAACCGATGCAACCCTCACCGGGACCGGGTTGCCACCACTTTCGGGGCGGATCGACGGCAAGCGTCATGTCCCCGGCATACTCGCCGAAGGTGCGGCACTCGATGTCGAGGATGGGCGACTCGTCCGAAACCGTGACCAGTCCAACTGCGCTGCCGTCGCCGGGCACGCACGACTGCGCTTTCCGGCGCACCCCGGGCTGGTCGAAGATCTGACCAGCCGCGTTTTGGGCAATCGCGATCAGCGCTGTGCGCCCCTGCCCGGACGCGAGCAGTTGATGGGCCGCCTTGAGACCGAGCACGAACGCCGCGCACCCGCCGTTGTGCAGATCCAGCACCCACTCCGGACGCATACCCAGGCGGTGCGCGATCGCCCCACCCCCGCCGTAGAACGGGACGTCGGGCATCTGGGCGTGGGTGATCAGGACATCGACGTTCGCAATGACGTCGTGGCCGTGCCGTTCGATCAGGTCCTGCGCGGCTCGCTCGACCATGTCTGTCGCCGTTTCGTCCGGTCCGACGTGATGGCGGAACCGGGGCGCACGGAACATGAGGTTGGCAGCCAGGTCGTCCGATCCGGCGAATTGAGCGTAGTAGTCCGCGCCGATCGGTTCACCCGGGAGATAGGTGGAAATGTCGGTCAGGCTGACGGTGGGTTGGCTCATGATGTGCTCATCCAGTCCGGCTTCACCGGGAGTCCGTTGCGGTGCCGGTATTCGGCGATCGTCTTGAGGTTGTTGAGCTCCAGCCCATGCCCGGCACCGAAGATGTCCCAGAAATCGCCAACCCAGCCCGTGCGTTGCGGGGGCGCGGCCTCCGGATACGGGTTGCGGTCATAGAACGGGTGGCGGCAATTCGTCCACAGCACAACCGAACCGGGCTTGCCCAAGACCACCTGTGCGTCGATGACCCGCATCAAGTAGATCATCCACAGATGCTTGCCCTGGTCCCACGCACAGTGGTAATCGACGGTACGGGCCTCTGCGTGGGCGACGGTGCGCGTGTATATCTCGGTGTCCGGCAGCAGCCGATCGTAGGCCAGCCAGAGCCCGGGTTCTTCAGTCGGAGTGAAGTCGCGCAGGGTATAGGTCCACTCTTCGAGGCTGCGGGTATCTGCCAGGTACTCGAACAACTCGTCGGGAGGGCAATCGACGTAGTCGTTGACAGTGCAGTACTGGCCGAAGACCTCGTCGTGTGGGTACACCGACCGCATCTTGGCCATGAACATCGGGGCGGTCTCTTCGAGTGGCGACGTCTCGATACGGACCAATCCTTCGATCGGCTCGGTGGTGCCGCTGTGTGCGGCGATATCGTCAAGCGCAGTTAGAGCCATGGACTGGTTCTCCTTTTGTGGTGAACTGTTGGCCAACAACGAGGTTGGTGTCGCGCCTCCCCCAGGTGACCGGTATCTTTACTGGTGCTGATACCGGTACCACGACTCGCGGGGGGAGCCGGTTCACCCTGGGCGATATCTACAGCCGACGCTCCAGTAGCACTTGGCCGTCCTCGGCGGAAATGACCTGTACAGAAGCGATCTGGTCGACTGGCGTCGAGATGCTTCCGGCCGGTGTCGTCGCATGGCCCGGATTCTGCACCCAGGTTGCCAGCCGGGTACGGCTCCCGTCGCGGCCTACCACGACCATCGCCAGCGTGTCGCGGTAGGCGTTCAGCGGGGCCAGACAGACGCAGTGCATCGAGATGAACGTTCCCCAGTGTTGACCGCTGACCGCGACCGTCGACGTCAACGAGTAAGTCCCGACCGGCGTCATCGGCTGAGCCGACACGCTCCCAGGCGGGTTGGGCACAGGCGTCGGGTGGTGGACCCCGAATCCGACAAGCACACCGATCGCCAGTACCGCTGCTGCGCCGGCAGCGGTCGCCCAGACCACGGCACGGGACCTGCTCCGGCGCCACTTCACCTGAGCCAGTAGCGACGGCAGCAACTCATCGGGCAACGGATTGTGGTCGACTTCATCGATCGCCAGCAACTCGTCGCGATCCAATTGCGACAGGAGGGCCGGCATGCCGCTCAGCTCACCAACGGCACTGCGGCACAACGGGCAGTCGGCCATCTGCCCTTCGAATTCCCGCCATTCCGCCGACGACAACGCTCCGAGTACGTATGCGGCATCCCACATCACGTAGTCGTCATGCACGGCCAGGCCGACACCTTGTGGTGTCCCGGGCAGCCGTAGCGGCATCATCGCGTCACTCCTGTCTCTTGTCTGTGCGTTGCATTGCCGGGTAGGGCTGCGCATTCCCCGATGGCGGGGATCGGCGGGAGATCTGCGCCGCGGTCCACGGGCTCTGTCCGACTTATGTTGCAGCGCCTGTGGATCCGTTGTTCAGACAACGATCCAAGCGTCCCGCCGGTTCACGGCGACGGTGCCAGCGGTCAGGGTTGATCCATCCAGCTGTGGAAGCGACGGTCCGGGTCGTAGACCGCACGCACCTTATCGAGGCGGGCCATGTTCGACTCGGCGATGAATCGCGCAGGCCGCCGGCACAGATTCTCGTCTGCCAACGAGATGCCGGTCGCCAAATGGGACATTGCCGCCAGGTTGGATGCGGCCCAGTCGCGGTATCGGTCGTCGTCCGCCGGATCCTCCCAGATGGTGTAAAGCGCCAGGTAAATATCGTCTTCCACGCCGTACACCATGTCCGCGCGGTCCGGTGACGTCTTCCAGCCAGTGAAGATGAAGTGTGACGGAGGTGGTGGCATGGTTTCGATGATCTTGCGAATGCCCGGCAATAACTCTTCGGCCGAGGCCGACGTGAACATGTTGTCGGCGATGTAGCGGTGACCTTTGGGGTAGCTGGTCATCACGGCGGTGTACCAATTCGCCAAGGTAGTGGGCGCATAAGGAAGGTTGACGATCGCCTTATCGATGACTGGACAGTCACCCAGTGGGGCAAGAGCTTTCACCGCTTCGTCCACCGAGTCGGCGAATACCGGCGCGGCGATCGTGATGCCGGGTTGATTGAGTCCGGCACCTGGAAAGCCCCGCGCGGTGTGGATCTGCAATTCCACCCGATCGTCGATCTCTGTGCAGATCGAGCGTCCCCAGGTGAACACCTCGTCGGCTACCTCGATCGGGTACATGTACAGGCACGTCCCCCAGACCGGGGGGCGTGGATGTAACCGCAGTTTGAAGGACGTGACCACACCGAAGAAGCCGGGCCCCGACCCGCGGGCCGCCCAATACATGTCTGGATGGTTTTCTGGGTCGCAGTAGATGTGTTCCCCTTGGGCGGTGACAACGTTGAGTCCGAGCACGCTCTCGCATGCGGGACCTAGCACCGGACTGTTCCAGCCGTATCCGCCCTGCAGGAGATAGCCACCCAGGCAGATGCCTTCGCAATGGCCCGCGGGGAAGAACAGCCCTTCGGCGTCCAGGTCTGCCGCGAAGACGCTGGCAACCTTTCCCGGGCCTACGTTTGCGATCATCCGATCCTGCTCCACGTTGCATTGATCGAGACGGCTGACGTCGAGCAGCAGGCCACCGTCGCGCAGGTGACTGGCCGTCCAGCTGTGTCCACCCGAACGCACGCCGATCTGATGTCCGTTTGCCGAGGCGTAACGGACCGCGGCCACCACGTCGTCGGCATCCCGCGCTTGCACGACCACATCGGGAAACCGTTGTGGCAGAATGCCATTCCATACCGTTTGGCGACGCGCCGCTTCGTACCCGGCTGCACCTCGGAAGAACGTATTCGTGTTCGAGATCAGACTCATTGCATTCCCCTTGCTGTGGGCGCCGGCGAATCCGCCGTCGGACGGCCGTGTGGCGGCCGGACCGATGGACCGATTTGGCTCAGGTAGGTAGCGACTTCCCGGGCCAACGGCGTCGCGTTGATCCGTATCGCTCGAAGTGGACCGTTGGGCGGGATGCCGTACCCGATTGCGAACAGTCCGTCGCCGACATGTGCGGCAAAGCCGCCCTTCGGATTTCCGTGCTCGTCGAGGACGCCAAGGTGTCCGACCAGACCCTTGAGATCCGGGTGAAACCCGGTGGCGGCGATTATCACCTGCGGCATTACGGATGTGCCGTCGGCCAGGATCACAGCGTGGGACTCGACAGCGTGGACAGCGCCGACGACCTCGACCCGCCCGCCTCGCACGACCGAGATGAGCTCATCGGCCATCGTCGGAATTCGTCCTCGCTGCTCCACCGTCGCCTTCAGCCCGAGCGGTGGCCGCTGGAAACCCAAGTCCGAAAGGTCACCCCACAGCAGGTGGTTCAGTCGTGCGATCAGTGGATCGACCAAGCGTGCGGGGACCCTCGAGAACAACTCGAGGAAGATGTCCGAGGGGAACGGACCCATCGCCCGCCGGACGAGGTGCGGAGGCGTGCGCACACTGAGCCAGATCCCCCGCGCACCGCCCTC
Source organism: Mycobacterium asiaticum (assembly GCF_001673315.1). Classification (GTDB taxonomy): domain Bacteria; phylum Actinomycetota; class Actinomycetes; order Mycobacteriales; family Mycobacteriaceae; genus Mycobacterium; species Mycobacterium asiaticum_B. Next base: position 34,910 of record NZ_LZLQ01000088.1, read on the forward strand.
CGCGAGCTGGACGGCGATGTCGGCGGCCGAATTACCTGCACCCACAACCAGGACGTCGCAACCGCGGTAGGGCCACGCATGCGTGAAATCTCCGGAATGAACGATGTCGCCGGTGAAGCGACTCGGGCAGAGCCAGGCAGGGATGGTGGGTGCACTGTAGTTGCCCGTAGCGAGAACGACTGCCTGCGTCCGCATTTCACCTGACGAGGTGCCGAGTTGCCAGACTCCCCCAGCACGGTCGATGCGGTGGACTTGACATCCGAGCATCAGCGCGATGTTCTGCTGGGCAACATAGTGATCGAAATAGCGAACCATGTCCTCCTTGGTCGGCCAACGACCGGCATCCAAGGGGATTCGCCGTCCGGGCAGGTGTGACAGGAAACCGGCGGTGTTGAGGCGGAAGTTGTCATAGCGCCGGCGCCACGAAATCGCCGGGGCCGACGCGCGATCGAGAACGAGCGCTCGAATGCCGTGCTGATGATCGAGTTGGCGCGCGACAGCCAGACCAGCGGGCCCGGCGCCGATCACCACCGCATCGTGGCTATGTGCCGGCGATGACATTCGTCCGGTCCTCTGCAGCAGCCAAGTCCTCTTCCGCGACATTGACTTTGGTTGCCTTTGCCGCGAGAAACGGTGCGAAGGGCGGAATTTCGTCGGCGGCACATTCGATGCTGACCACCGTTGGCCCGTCGGTAGCCAACGCCGTGCGCAATGCCGGCGCCAACCCTTCGAGATCGGCGATGTCAACCGACGTCAGTCCCGGAAACATCGCTGCGAGACCTGAACCCAGCCGACTGGCGCGGAATCGGTTGTAGCTGTACAGATCGTCGTAGAACAGTTGCTCGCGAGTCACACACATGGCGTGTGCATTGTTGTTGAACAGGATGAAGGTCACCGGAAGGTGGTACTGGACCGCGGTGTGAACCTCCATGCCGTGCATGAAAAACGCGCCGTCTCCGGCAATGACCACGGTGCGCCCGACGGGCCGACCACGGTTCGCACGACCGAACGCTATCCCGATGCCGGCGCCGAAGCTGTAACCCATCCCGCCCATTCCGAGCGCGACCACGAATCTGCCGTCCCGGCGGGCCGGCAGGTGGTGGATCGCGGCCGCCCCGGTGTTACCGGCGTCGACCACGATGTCGGTCCCGTCGGGCAACACGTCGTCCAGCACAGCCATGGCGTCGCGGTAACGCACACCCGTACCGGTCCAGGGCGGGGGCGTCAGTTCAGTCCGGAGAACTTCGTCGGGCACGCGTACTCCCATGGGCCGTCCTGGGCCAGACAGTGCATCGATGACCATGCGCAGCGAGCCACGGAGGTCATCGGTGTGCACATGAGTGCACGGAACATACGGGGGCGCCGAACCGATCGATACCGTTCGGACCGATGCCAGCGCGTCGTCAAGCCCGGTGCGCGCAGTTACGGACAGTCTGGTGCCGACCACCAGGCAAACTGCGCTGCCTGCCACCGCTTCAGCCACACCCGGATGGCCCATCACGCCGGTAACTCCCAGCGCCGACGATGACCCGAAACCCGGTGTCCCCGAAGCATCTTTGGCGTCAGGCACGGTTGCGACCTGTGCGCGCAACGCCGCGCGCAACTCTTCGAGTTCGGCCCGCGCGTTGTCACGGGCTACCTGCTCGCCCGCGATGATGGTGACCGGGCCGTCCGCGCCTTGTAGCGCAGGGACGATCGCTCGGGGGTTTCCGATGGCCGGCGGGTCGGACAGCACCATCCTTGGGTCCATGCCCTCGAGATATCCCTGCTGAATATCTTTGGGCAGCAACAATACTGCGGGACCGCCGGTCCGTGCCGCCGTGATGGCACGGGCCAGCGCCGGACCGATATCGGCGGGCGTGAGCACCCGCTCGCACGATAACGACACCGCAGAAAAGACCGACTCGGCGTTAAGCGACCCGTTGCGTCCGCTGGTGTCCTGGAAGCTGCCCCGGCCGTCCATTCCGCTGGCCGTTTGGCCGACCAGCGCCAAAAGCGGAACACGACTTGCCAGCGACTCACCCAGGCCCGCAACCAGATTCAGCGCGCCACCACCGGAGGTGGCGGCAACCACGCCCAGGCCGGCCCCGCTGCGGCTGTAACCGTCCGCCATGGTGACCGCTGAGAACTCGTGCTTGGCCAGGACTGCGGTGACCGCTAACTGAAAGTGTGCGGCGTCGTAGAGATCCTCGATGTTGGCGCCGTCGACGCCGAAGATGTGGCGGACTCCGATTGCCGCGATGCGCTCGACGATGTAATCGACCACACGATATTTCCTGGGCATTCCGGTACCACGACGGGCGGCGACCTTCAGTTCACCGCCCTGAGCCGACTTAGAGAGACCTCTCCAGCAGAATCTTGCCGGTATCAGCGGAAACGACCTGCACAGCGGCGATCTCGTCGATCGGAGTCGAGATGCTGCCGGCTGGCGTAGCACTGTGACCGGGTACGGCGACCCACGTCGCCAGCCGGGTCAGTCGCCCGTCGCGACCCACCACGACCATCGCGAGCGTGTCGTGGTGGGCATCCGGTGGCGCCAGGCAGAAGCACTTGAGGTTGATGAATGTCCCCCAGTGCTGGCCGCTCAGCGAAATAGTCGAGGTCAACAGCTTGGTGCCGACCTGCGCCATCGGCTGCGCCGATGTAGTCGCCGGCGGCGGATGCATTGTCGTGTGACTGTTCACTCCCACCAGCACGCCGATACCCAGCACCACGGCCGCCGCGGCCGAGGCCAACCAGGTCGTGACGCGGGCCCGGCGGCGCCGGAAGCGCACCGAAGCCAACAGCGACGGCAATACGTCCTGTGACATAGCCGGTGGCGGCACTCGGGTGCCGGCAGTGGCGGCGGACTCGTTGATCGCCGAAATATCGCCGGGGCTGAGCTGCGAAAGCAGAGCCGGCATGCCACCGAGTTCGGCGACGGCCTCCCGACATCCCGAGCAGGACGCCAGGTGGGTTTCGAACTCGCGGCGATCGGCGGCCGACAGCGAACCCAAGACGTATGCCGCATCCCACATCGCGTAGGCGTGGCTTCCACCCTCGGCCATATTCCCCACCCCGTCACCCGGCGGGCCGAGTCCTCGTAGCGGCGTCGTCATTTCACCCATCTCCCGTCACCCTCAAGTATTCGGAGCCGATGACCGCCCGGATGGCCCGTTCCGGTGTCATCGGGTAACTCCAAGTTCCTGCAGAGTGAGCCGCAAAGCCCGCACCGCATAGTGTAGGCGCGACTTCACTGTTCCTTCCGCGATTCCCAGGTCCGTAGCAATCTGCGCTGTGGTCCAGCCGCGGTAGTAGGACCGCTCGATCACGGCCCGATGCTCGACGGACAATTGGGCCATGGCATCGGCGATCAACAGCCGATCCAGCGCCGCGTTCACCTCGTCGGGCGTGGACTGCTCGGGCGCGCCGTCCTCGTCGGTCGATCCAACGACCTTGCGGTACCTCGCGCTGCGGCGGTCGTCGATGATCATGTTGCGGGCGACCGTGAACAACCAGGCCCGCGCAGACCGCTCCGTGTCGCCGATGACCTCCGGATGCTGCCAGGCCCGCAACAGCGTCTCCTGGACGACATCCTCGGCTTGGCTGGAATCGCCGGTCAGGCGCAATGCGTAGCGCCACAGCACAGCGGCATGCTCGTCGTATAACGCTGTCATCAGAGCGGCTTCCGCAGCCGCGCCGGTCACACGAGCCACTCGATCACCTCCGCCTACGGACACGAGTCACGTAGACGCCTGGTTCAACACCAGTGAGCGGCGATCTGATCCCGTTAGGCGAGCGTGAGAATGCGTGGACCGTCCTCGGTGACAGCCACCGTATGCTCCCAGTGCGCCGCGCGCGACCCGTCGGCGGTGGTGACCGTCCATTCGTCGTCGAGGACCACCGTCTTCCCCGTCCCCAGGGTCAGCATCGGTTCGATGGCCAGCACCGACCCGGCGGCCAGCAGCGGACCACGTCCCGGTGCCCCTTCGTTGGGCAGGAACGGGTCCATGTGCATCTGCCGGCCGATGCCGTGGCCGCCGTAGCCCTCGACGATCCCGAAGGCACGGTCGTAACGAACTTCGGCGGCGTGCGTGCCCGTCTCGATGGCGTGGGCGACGTCGGTCAGCCGGTTTCCGACGACCATCGCCGCGATTCCGGCCTCCAGCGACTCCTTGGTCGCCTGCGACAGTGCCGCGTCGGCTGGGATGAGATTGCCGATCCCGAATGTGACCGCCGCATCACCGTGCCAACCGTCCAACACAGCGCCGCAGTCGATGGACACCAGATCACCGGACACCAGAACTTCGGCGGCCGACGGGATGCCATGGACCACACGGTCATTGACCGACGCGCAGATTGACGCCGGGTAGCCGTGATAGCCGAGGAATGACGGGGTTGCACCGGCCTCGCGGATCACCGACTCGGCGATCTCGTCGAGAGTCAAAGTGGATACTCCGGCGACCGCGGCCGTTCGCACCGCCTGCAGTGCGGCAGCCACGACCGCGCCCGCCGCAGCCATCGAATTGAGCTCACCGGGGGTGCGCTGCGGCACCACTCTGCGGCCCCGCAGCCGTGCCAGGGCGCCCACGACTACTTGCCCAGAACGTGCAGAGCGCGCTCGAACACCTCGTCCAGCGAACCCACCGCGTCGACTGTCTTCAGCTCGTCGCTGTAGTAATCCAGCAGCGGTGCGGTCTCTTCTCGGTAGACCTTGAACCGGTTGCGGATGACGTCTTCGGTGTCGTCGGCACGACCACGTCCGGTGAGCCGCTGCAACAGCTCCTCCTCGGAAACCCGGAACTCGATCACCGCATCGACGTCGGTGCCGCGCCGCTGCAGCATGTCGTGCAGCGCCTTGGCCTGCGCCACCGAGCGCGGGTATCCGTCCAGGATGAAGCCGTCCGCCGTGTCCGAGTCGTTCAAGCGGTCGTCGACGAGTTCATTGGTCAGCTCGGAGGGCACCAGGTCGCCGGCGTCCAGGTACTGCTTGGCCTCCAGGCCCAGCTTGGTGCCCTCTTTGATGTTGTTGCGGAACAATTCCCCAGTGGAGATATGCGGCACGCCGAGCTTTTCGGCCAGCTTCTCGGCTTGCGTCCCCTTGCCGGCCCCCGGCGGCCCCAGCAAAACCACTCTCACTTCAGGAACCCTTCATAGTTGCGCTGCATGAGTTGACTTTCGATCTGTTTGACCGTATCCAACCCGACGCCGATCATGATCAAAACCGCGGTACCGCCGAAGGGTAAATTCTGGATCCCGCCGCTGTTGCCCATTTGCAGAAACACATTCGGCAGGACCGAGATGACACCGAGGTAGATCGAGCCCGGCAGGGTAATCCGACTCAACACATGGCGCAGATAATCGGCGGTGGGGCGACCCGGCCGGATACCGGGAATGAAGCCGCCGAACTTCTTCATTTCGTCGGCACGTTCATCGGGATTGAACGTGATCGACACGTAGAAGTACGTGAAGAAGATGATGAGCCCGAAGTAGATCGCGATGTATACCGCGTTGCTCGGGTCCGAGAGATAACTGCCGACGAATTTGTCCCACCAACTGTGGCCTCCACCGCCACTGCCGCTACGGACTAGCTGGGTGATCAAATTCGGGATGTAGATCAATGAGGACGCAAAGATCACCGGGATAACACCGGCCTGGTTGACCTTCAACGGCAGATATGTGGACGTGCCGCCATACATCCGCCGGCCCACCATGCGCTTGGCGTACTGCACCGGGATTCGCCGCTGCCCCTGCTCCACGAATACGACACCGACGATGATCACCAGCGCTGCCGCGCACACCGCGGCGAAGATCATCCCGCCGCGACTCTGCAGAATCTGATTGCCCTCCGCGGGGATTCGGGCGGCGATACCGACAAAGATCAGCAGCGACATGCCGTTGCCGATGCCCCGTTCGGTGATCAGCTCACCCATCCACATCACCAGCGCGGCGCCGGCCGTCATCACCAGCACGATGACGATCTCGGAGAAGATGGTCTGGTTCGACAGGATGTCCAGCGAGCAGCCCTGCAGCAGCCCGCCATTGGCGGCCAGGGCCACGATGCTGGTCGCCTGCAGCACGGCCAGCGCGATCGCCAGGTAACGCGTGTACTGCGTCATCTTGGCTTGACCGGCCTGACCCTCTTTACGCAGCTCCTCGAAGCGCGGGATGACCACGGTGAGCAGCTGCACGATGATGCTGGCGGTGATGTAGGGCATGACGCCTACCGCGAACACCGTGAGCTTGAGCAATGCGCCGCCGGAGAACAGGTTGATCAGCGAGTAGATCTGCCCGGCCTGGCCGCCGCTGGCCTCTTTGATGCACTGCTGCACGTTGACGAAGTTGACCCCGGGCGAGGGCAGCGAGGCGCCGACCCGGTAGAGGACCACAATGCTCAGCGTGAAGAGGATCTTCCGTCTCAGGTCCACTGTTCGCAGCGATGAGATGAAAGCCGAAAGCACTCTTCCTCCTGCGCAGCCGAACTCTGGTCGCGGCATGCCAACCGGATCGGCCGGCTGGGTCCATTTTTCTGATCAGTCCTGGGTTCATCCCGCGTCACGTGCCCAACACCCAGCAGGCCAGGACGTACGCCGTCGCGCGTCAAACCGTGTACGAGACTAACAGCTGGTACGGGTCGGCCCTGCCAGGGTGGGCGTACAGTCTTGGAAGCTCGTTATATTTGCTAAATAACAGATCCGTTTTCCGGGAGCATATCTATGACCCAGATGGGCAGCGCGCGGTTCGAGGGTGACACGTGGGACCTGGCGTCCAGCGTGGGTTTGACCGCCACAATGGTCGCCGCCGCCCGGGCGGTGGCCGCCCGGGACACCGGGGGCGCGGGCGCAGTCGCCACCGACAAGTTCGCCGAACCGCTGGTCCGCGCAGTGGGTGTTGACTTCTTCTCCCGCCTGGCCAGCGGCGACCTGGATCTGGCCGACCTGGACGAGGAGACGGCCGCCGGCACCAGGCATTTCGCCGACGCGATGGCAATCCGCACCAGGTTCTTCGACGATTTCTTCAGCGCTGCAACCGGCGACGGCATCCGGCAGGCCGTCATCTTGGCGGCGGGCCTGGACTCCCGCGCCTACCGGCTGCCCTGGCCGCCCGGCACCACCGTGTTCGAAGTCGACCAGCCACAGGTGATCGAGTTCAAAAGCGCAACACTGGCCCGGTTGGGCGCGCAGCCGACGGCAGACCGGCGCGCCGTGGCCGTCGATCTACGTGAAGACTGGCCGGCTGCCCTTCGCGAGGCCGGATTCGATTCCAGCCAGCGCACCGCCTGGATCGCTGAGGGACTGCTGGGTTACCTGCCGGCTGAGGCCCAGGACCGACTACTGGACCAGGTCACCGCACAGAGCGTGCCGGGCAGCCGGTTCGCCACCGAAGGGCTGTTGGACATCAACGAGCTCAACGAGGACGACCTGCGTGCCCGCATGCGGCGACAGAACGACCGGTGGCGCAGCCACGGGCTGGATTTCGACATGGCCGCCCTGGTGTATTTCGACGAACGCACAGACGCCGGGACCTATCTGTCCGCACACGGGTGGCAGACCACCAGCGCACGCAACGCCGACCTGTTTGCCCAACATGGGCTCATCCCGGCCGAGGGCGACGACGCCCCGTTCGGCGAGGTGGTTTATCTCAGCGCAGAGCGGTCGTGAGGAAGCACAAGCCATGACCTCGTTCGACTCACAGCGGTCCAGTGGGGACACCTGGGATCTGGCATCCAGTGTGGGCGCCACGGCAACGATGGTGGCTGCGGCCCGCGCGGTGGCCTCCGAACAGCACAACCCGATCATCGAGGACGAATTCGCGGCGCCTCTGGTGCGGGCGGTCGGCCTGGATTTCTTCACCCGCTTGGTCAACGGCCAGGTGCCGGAGGTCACGACCGACGAATCCCGCGCGCGCGATCTGCAACTTATGGCTGACTCGATCGCGGTGCGCACCCGGTTCTTCGACGAGTTCTTCCTCGACGCTGCCCGCGCCGGGGTTCGCCAATCGGTGATCCTGGCCGCCGGACTGGATGCCCGCGGCTACCGGTTGCCCTGGCCGCGCGGCACGGTGGTCTATGAGGTTGACCAACCGAAGGTGATCGAGTTCAAGAACTCGGCCATGTCAGCGCTGGGGGCCACTCCGTCGGCGCACCGCAAAGCGGTCAGCATCGACCTGCGAGATGACTGGCCGGCGGCCTTGCGCCGCAGCGGGTTTGAGCCGACAAGGGCTACCGCGTGGAGCGCCGAAGGGCTGCTGATGTATCTGCCGCCCGACGCCCAGGACCGGCTTTTCGACAACATCACCGCCCTCAGTGGACCCGGCAGCAGATTGGCCACCGAATTCCACCCCGATTCGGACGTGCCCATGTCGCAGCGGGCCCGGGCGTTCAACGAACGTTGGGCCAATCTGGGCTGCGACATCGACTTGTCAGGACTGTTCTACGACGGCGAACGCAGCAACGTGATCGATTACCTCACCGGAAAGGGCTGGCAGGTCAGCACTCGGCCACGGCGCGAGTTGTACACCGGTTATGGGCGGGTGTTTCCCGACGGGGACGAACTGGCCCAGTTGCGCAACATCGTCACCATCACCGCTATCCGCGACTAGGGCGCGGGCGCGCACCGCTATCCGGGATTGGCGGCGGGCGCGCGGACCACCATCGGCACCGCCGGGAACGCCCAAGCCATTTCGGAGCGCGACTTGCGTAGCGCGGCCGTGCCGTAGCCCTTCTTGCGGTGGTCGGGATGGATCCAGATCCGCACATTCACTTCGCCGTTGAGCAACTCGCCGAACACCATGCCGACCTTTTCGCCGGAATCGACGGCCACGAACCAGGCCGCCTCTTCGTCGTGCAAACGCTTGATCGCCTTGCCGATTTCGTCGTCGATGCTGCCGGCAGGTGCTCCCGAACCGTCGCCGGCCGCTTTGATCTCATCGGTGCGGGCGATGAAGATGTCGCGGTCCGCGACAGCGGAGAAGGAACGCAGTTCCAGCGTCTCGCCCGAGCTTGCCGGACGCTCGTTGAGTGTGAAGCTGAGTTGCTTGTTGAGGTCGTCGAGTTCGGCGAGGATCTTGGCGCGTGCGTCCTGGGTGAGTTGATCGAACGACATACTCATGACTGCTTCGGCAGCTAGATGAGACGTACCGAGCAGCGTGACGATCGACTCGACCGCGGCGGCTTTGTTCTTGGCTTCCACTATGGCGTCGGCGACCTCATGCCGGCGTTCCAAGGCGGCAAGCAAAGCATCTGCGATCTCTCGGCGGGCTGCGGTCTGGTCGTGGTCAGTCATTGCATAAGCGTAGAACCACTTCCACCGCACCGCGCCACCGAGATCGCGGACTCTGCTGTTACGCGAGTCGCGATCCGCTGAGTTCGAGAAACCGGCGATACCGGTCCTTGGTGGGCTCCATCCACGCGGGCCGGGGCTCCACGACGCGCTCCACCGAAGCCCACCGGGCAGCGTCGGCGATGGTGGACTCCAGCCCGACCGCCATCCGACCCAGGAAAGCCGCCCCAAGCGCGGCGCCCTCTGCCACCGCAGATATTTCGACGGCCCGACCGGTCACATCGGCGATGGCCTGCATCCACGCCTGTACCCGGGTGCCGCCCCCGGAAGCGATGATGCGACGCACGGGTGCTCCACTCAGCTCCAGGATTTGCCGAACGACGAATGCCGATGCTTCGTAGGCGGCCCGCCGCACCGACGCGGCGTCGTGAGTGAGATCCAGGCCGTCCAGCCCCGCGCGACGGTCGGGATCGTGGAACGGGGTTCGCTCACCGCGAATGTAGGGCAACCACACCGGCACTCGGCGCGGCTCGGGCGACGTCGGATCAGCTGGCGCGACAACACGATCCACCCAACCCAGGAACATGCCGCCGGCGTTGCTGGCACCGCCGATCTGGCTCTTACCTGCGGCCGTGTGCGGAATGGTCCACAATCCCGGCACCTCCCGCGGCGCGGAGATCGTGGTCCAGACAATCAGCGTCGTGCCGCACATCACCAGCACATCACCTTCTTGATCGGCGCCCGCGACCATTTGCTCACACAGGGCATCAATAGCCCCGGTCGCCAGCACCGCACCGAACCCGCGCACCTCCCCTACCGGGGTTCCGAACGTCTCGACCCGCGGCATCTGATCCACCGCGGCGCCGCATTCGGCGCACGCCGCCGAATTCCAGCCGGTGCCGTCGAACAACGGAAGCGAGGTGATGGCAGTGGCGAAGTCGATCACCGGCTCCCCCGCCAGAGCGTGATTGGCGACGGCGGGCGCCGGCCAGTACCCGGCCGCATCCGGCGCTTCGGCCGCCGTCCAACGCAAGAACTCGGCGGCCTCACCCACCGCCGGGAGCGGCTGAGTGTCGGCTCCGGGTACCCGGCCCCGCACATCGCCGTAGAGCAGACCCGGCGTAAGCGCGCGGCCGTCGGAGTCGACTGCGGTCAGCGAAGGCACCATCGACGAGACCGCAACCGCCTTCAATCGTGTCTTCGACGGCAGGTTCAGGCTTTTCAGTGCCGCCACCGGCCCACGTCGCCACGCCTCGTCGGCGTCGTGTTCGAGTCGATCGGGGGCCGGCACGCGCAACTGGTGCGGAATCCGTACTCGCGACTGCACGCGGCCGTCCTCGTCGACCGCTACCGCCTTGGCCGCGGTGGTGCCGACGTCGATGCCGATTGTGACGTCTTCGCGTGACACGGGCGCCACGGTACGCCAGCATTGGCATTCGTGACGTCCCGACCACGTGCCCTGGTCACCGCCCCCTTGCGCGGGCCCGGTTTCGACAAGCTACGGCAATTGGCCGATGTGGTGTACGACCCCTGGATAGAGCAGACCCCACTGCGGATTTACGGCGCGGAGCAACTGGCCGAGCGGATCGCGGTGGAACGGGCCGATGTTGTTGTGGTGGAGAGTGATTCGGTCAAGGGACCGGTTCTTGAGCTCGGCTTGCGGGCGATAGCGTCCACCCGCGGCGATCCGAACAACGTCGACATTCCGGGTGCCACGGCGGCCGGTATCCCGGTGCTGAACACGCCGGCGCGTAACGCCGACGCGGTCGCGGAGTTGACCGTCGGGTTGCTGCTGGCCGCCACCCGCCGGTTGTTGACTGCGGATGCGGATGTCCGCGGCGGCAACATGTTTCGTGACGGAACGATCCCGTACCAGCGCTTCCGGGGTTGGGAGATCGCCGGGCGTACCGCGGGACTGGTAGGCCTGGGCGCGGTTGGCCGGGCCACCGCGTGGCGGTTGTCCGGATTGGGTCTGCGCGTCATCGCGCACGACCCGTACAACGTCCAGGCCCAGCACAGTCTCGCCGAACTCTTCGCCGAATCCGACGTGATTTCCCTGCACGCTCCCGTCACCGAGGACACCCTCGGCATGATCGGTGCCGACCAGTTCGCGGCCATGCGCGACGGCGCCGTTTTCCTCAACACCGCACGAGCAGAACTGCACGACACCGATGCTCTCGTCGAGGCGTTGCGCAGCGGCAAGGTGGCCGCTGCCGGCCTGGACCATTTCGCCGGTGAGTGGCTGCCGACCGATCACCCCCTGACGGGGATGGAAAACGTGGCGCTGACCCCGCACATCGGCGGGGCGACGTGGAACACTGAAGCCCGGCAGGCGCAGATGGTTGCCGACGATCTGGCCGCACTGCTGTCCGGCGAAAGGCCCGCCCATATCGTCAACCCGGAGGTGCTGGAGACGTGAAATCCGTGGGACGTGGCGTCGACGACGCGGAAATCAAAGTGCTGGCGGCGGCCAAAGACATGTTGCGCCGCGGCTTGGTGGAGGGCACCGCCGGCAACATCTCGGCGCGGCGCTCCGACGGCAACCTGGTCATCACGCCGTCCTCGGTCGACTACGCCGACATGACGCTGGACGACCTCGTCCTGGTCGATCCGAAAGGTGCTGTGCTGCAAGCCAAGGAGGGCCGCATGCCGTCCACGGAGATGCAGCTGCACTTGGCCTGCTACCAGGCCTTCGACGACATCGGCAGCGTCATCCACAGCCATCCCGTCTGGGCCACCATGTTCGCGGTTGCGCATCAAGCCATTCCGGCCTGTATCGACGAGTTCGCGGTGTACTGCGGCGGGGACGTGCGATGTGCCGAGTACGCCGCGTCCGGCACGCCCGATGTCGGAACGAATGCGGTCAAGGCGCTGGAGGGGCGCGGCGCCGCCTTGATCGCCAACCACGGTTTAGTGGCGGTTGGTCCCCGGCCCGACAAGGCGCTGCACATCACCGCCCTGGTCGAGCGGACAGCCCAAATAGCCTGGGGTGCAAGAGCACTGGGTGGACCAGTGCCGGTGCCCGAGGAGGTGAACCGTAATTTCGCCGGTGTGTACACCTACCTGCGCGCAAACTGACAACACCCGCCACTGTGAACTGCCCGACGCGGCACTTTGGATTCAGATGGTCGCACTCGCACAGTTCACCTTCGCCGTGAGGAGGGCCGGATGAGCCGGTTGCAGCTCGGCCGCGCCACCGTGACGCGGGTGCTGGAACTACGGTTCGACCTGCCGACCCGGACGTTCGCTGACACACCGCCGCAGGGTTGGTCCGAGAACGCCGACCTGCTGGTGCCGGATTTCTTCGACCCTGACTCCAAGCTGTGGAAAGTCGCGATCCAGAGCTGGGTGATCGAAGTGGACGGCCTCACCGTTGTCGTCGACACCGGCGTCGGCAACGGCCGTGCCCGCCCCCACCTGCCGGCGCTGGACGGCTTGGACACCGGTTTCCTCAATGCACTCGCAGCGGCGGGTATCGACCGCCACGCCGTCGACGTGGTGGTCAACACCCACGTGCATTCTGACCACGTCGGTTGGAACACGATGGCTTGCAACGACAGTTGGGTACCGACATTTCCCAACGCGCGCTATCTGGTGGCCGCCGCCGACTACCGCTACTTTCATCCCGACGGCGACGCCGCACGACGAGTGCCGCGCACCGAGGAAGAAGAGTTGCAACAGCGTGGTGACCGGTTGGTCTTCGAGGACAGTGTCTTACCGGTCGACGACCAGGTAGTGCAGTGGGCCGACGATTATCGGGTCAGCGACTCGCTTTGGCTGCGGGCCGCGCCCGGGCACACCCCAGGCTCCTCGGTGCTGTGGCTGGACGCCGGTCAGCCGGCGGTCTTCGTCGGTGACCTCACCCATAGCCCGCTGCAGGTGCGCCGACCCGACGACGCGTGCGCCTTCGACGTCGATGCCGGCGCAGCCGCGGCGACCCGCCACCGCATCTTCACCGAATCCCTGCGCGCCCGGGCCGCCGTGATACCCGCGCACTATCCGGGCCGCGCCGGCGCGACGTTGCGTGCCGTGGACGGCCGATTCGACGTCGACCGGTGGCTGGAGCTCGACACGCTCTAACTCAGGCGGACCGGCAGCGACTCGTACACCGTCATGTTGTTGCACAGATTGGGCAGCTGCAGTTCGGGCTCTCCGAGTTCGATCGTGTTGGCGTTCAACAGGATCTCATCGAGGGCCGCCCGTACCTCCGCGCGGGCCAGCATCGCGCCCAGGCAGTGATGAGCGCCGCCGCCGCCGAAGGACTGGTGGGGGTTGGGATCGCGGTGAATGTCGAAGCGGTAGGGATCGGCGAAGACGTCCTCGTCGCGGTTGGCCGAGCGCAGCATCGTCACGACCCGTGCCCCCGCCGGGATCAGCACGTCGCCGAGTCGCACGTCCCTGGTAGCCCCGCGCACCCAGAACATGATCGGCGTCGAATAACGGATCACCTCCTCCACCGCGGTGGCTCGTGACTCGGGCTCGGATCGGTAGATGGCGATCTGGTCGGGGTTGGCTGCGAATGCCCGGATACCGTCGCACAAGGCATTCCGCGTGGTGTCTGCGCCGGCCAGACCGAGGATGAAGAAGAAGATCTCCAACTCGTTGGCCGGCAGCAAGAAGCTGTCGCCCGAATCCGAGGTGATCTCGGTGGTACACAACGTGCTCCAGATGTCGTCTACCGGATGTGCGCGCTTATCCGCCGTCAACGCGCTGGCGTACTGGAACAGCTCCATGAACGGCAGTACGTCAGCACCGTCGGGCACCGACATCTGTGCCCCGGCGGTCTTCAACACGCGGTCGATCAAGCCAAACACTCGCGGCCGGTCTACTTCCGGAATGCCCACGATGTCACCGATCACTGAAATCGGCAGTCCGGCAGCAAGATCGACAAACTCACCGCCACCGTTGCTCAGCAGTTCGCCGGCCATCGCGCCGGCCCGCGCCCGGATGCCGTCTTCCAACTTGGCCACGGCCCGCGGTGTGAACGCACGCGTGATGACGCGGCGGCGGATGGTGTGATCGGGTGGATCCAGGCTCACGATTGCCGGATACGCCTCGAACAGCGGCACATCCTGGATGAGCGGACCCCTGGTGGCGGTGAACGCTTCGTAGTCACGATGCACACGGGCGACGTCGGCGTGCTTGGTGCACACCCAGAATTCGCGCCCCACCGAGGACTTGACGTCGTCGGTGAGTTGCTGGTGAAAGACGGGCGTGCTGGCCCGCAGTTGTGCGAACAGATCATCCGGGAAGCACGATGCCCAAAGCGCCGGATGGGCGAGGTCGATCGCGGTGTCCGTCATGCTTGTTCCCTCACTTCGCTGCGCAGACCGTTCAGGATCAGCCGCAACCCGTACCTGAACGACCAGTCGCTCGGCTGTCCGGGGCGGATGTGGGCCAGTTGCACGGAACCCAGCAGGTGGATATACAAGGCAGCATGCGCGGCCTCGAAATCCCGTGTCCGCAAACCGGATTCACTCAGGATGGCGCGTGAGGCCCGGTCCATCTCGGTGGCCGCCGCGGTGTGCGGATGCTCCTGGAGCAGAGTCGCGATGCCAGGTACGTCGATGAGGACTTTCCAGGCGTTCGTATAGAGGTCGACCAGACGCGATTCCCAGTCGCCGGTCGGCGGTACCTCGATCTGGGCCAGCACCGACTCGATCAGGAGGTCGAACAGTTCGCTTTTGTCGCGCACGTGGTAGTACACCGAGGACGGCTTGGTGCCGGCCGCGGCCGCCAGATCGCGGATGGTCACCCGGCTGACCCCAACGCGTTTGGCCATCTGCCACAGATGCTTGGTCAGATGCGTCCTGTCCAGCGCGCCATACCGCAGCACCGGTGCGTCCATCCAGCTCCCCCATTTCGAACAATGTTCTGATTAGAACAGTGTTCCAGTTCGGGTGTCAACGGTTACGCGTGTCAGGCGGCACTTGGGGGTGGAGTTCGTCGTACCGGGCGACCGGCACCGGTGGCGCCGCCGGAATGGTCCGATACCGTTCTGCGGGCAGCGGATCGTCGGCCAGCTCAGCTATTTCCAGGCCACCCGTCCCGCGTAATCGAGCTACTTGCCGCGCGAACGTGCACAGCTGCACAGCGACACGCCGCGGCAAACGGCATTCCGTCCCCGCTCGGGCCAGCATCGGGCACGCCGGGGTTCCGGCGGCCCCGGTTTGTTAAGTTGGCTAAAGATCATCCGGCTATTCGGCGAATGAGGCATGGCATGGCATCCTCCGGTTCCACCCGACACGAGGGAGACTCCTGGGATTTGGCATCAAGTGTCGGGGTGACCGCAACCATGGTCGCCGCCGCCCGCGCGATGGCAACCCGCGCCGACAACCCGCTCGTCGAAGACCGGTTCGCCGAGCCGCTGGTGCGGGCTGTGGGCCTGGATGTACTCACCCGCCTGGCGGCCGGGGAAATCACTGCTGCCGACCTCGACGACGACCCGGAGCGTCCGTTCAATGCGGTAACCACCGCCGCCGACAACATGGCGGTCCGTACCAAATTCTTTGACGAATTCTTTCTGGATGCGGCGCGGGCCGGTATCACGCAGGCCGTCATCTTGGCCTCGCGATTGGATTCGCGCGCCTACCGGCTGGCGTGGCCGGCGGGGACCGTGGTCTACGAAATCGACCAACCGCAAGTCACCGAGTTCAAGTCGCGCACCCTGGCCGAACTGGGTGCTCAACCCACTGCGGACTTGCGCACGGTATCGGTCGATCTGCGTGACGACTGGCCCGCCGCCTTGCGCGCTGCCGGATTCGACGCGGCGCAGCCGACTGCGTGGAGCGCCGAGGGCTTGCTCGGCTACCTACCGCCGGACGCTCAGGACCGTCTGCTGGACACCGTCACCAAGCTCAGCGCCCTGGGAAGCCGGTTCGCCACCGAAAGCATGAACAAGGTCGACGGCGACGACCAGGACCGGTTGGAGGAGCGCATGCGGGACGTCTCTGAGCGTTGGCACGCGCACGGTCTCGATCTGAACATGACCGAACTCGTATATTTCGGCGACCGCAACGAGGTCGCCGCGTACCTGACCGACCGTGGCTGGCTGATGACGAGCATCCCGCTTCCGGAATTGCGTGTGCTTCATGGACTTTCCCCCGAGGTCGAGGACGACGTACCGGCGGTGGAAATGCTCTACATCAGTGGGACCCTGTACAAGACACACTGAGTAAAAAGGACGGGTATGGCACGCGCTCACGACGACAACTGGGACCTCGCGTCAAGCGTCGGCGCAACCGCGACCATGGTTGCGGCCGGCCGGGCGCTGGTGACCCAGGCGCCCGACGGTCTGATCGACGATCCATTCGCGGGCCCGCTGGTTCGGGCTGTCGGGGTGGACTTCTTCACCAAGATGATCGACGGTGAACTCGAACTCGAGTCGTTCGAAAATTTCTCGCCGGACCGCATGCAGGCGATGATCAACGGAATGGGTGTGCGCACCAAGTACTTTGATGAGTACTTCGCCAACGCGACCGCCGCTGGGGTCCGGCAGGCAGTGATTCTGGCGTCCGGGCTGGACGCCCGCGCCTACCGGTTGCCCTGGCCGGAGGGAACCGTCGTCTACGAGATCGACCAGCCGCAGGTGATCGAGTTCAAGACTTCCACCCTGGCCGGTATCGGTGCCCAACCGAGCGCCATCCGGCGTACGGTGGCGATCGATCTCCGGGCGGACTGGCCGGCGGCGCTGCAGGCGGCCGGCCTGGATACGACGAGGCCGACGGCATGGCTGGCCGAGGGTCTGCTGATCTACCTCCCCCCGGAAGCCCAGGACCGGCTCTTCGACAACATCACCGCGCTCAGTGCGCCGGGTAGCACTGTCGCAACCGAATTCGTGCCTGGCATCGTGGATTTCGACGCCGACCGGGTGCGCGAGATGTCGGGTTCGTTGCGCGATCATGGCCTCGAGATCGACATGGCGTCGCTGGTGTATTCCGGCGAGCGCAACCACGTACTCGACTATCTTCGCGCCAAGGGTTGGGAGGTCGAGGGGGTGACCCGAACCGAACTGTTCAAGCAGCACGGGTTGTTGGTTCCTGCCCCGGCTGACGACGACCCGCTGGGCGAGATCATCTTCATCAGCGGTGCGTTGAGCCGCCGTCAGTAGCGCGACTGCCCCAGCCACAACACATGGGCACCGCTGACCGCCTGCTCGGCCTGGTCGATGATTCCGAGCACGGAGCGGACGAGCAACGCCCCGACCGCGTCGGGCAGCGAGGCGGCGGCCGGTTGCGAGGACGTCCGTCGCACCATGTCCAGCAGTGACGAGCCCGGATAGTTGAGCACCCGCACCTCGGCGTCCGGGTCCAGTCCGGCCAGCACCTTGGCACGGCGAACCGCGGTCCGCAGGCCACCGAGTTCGTCTACCAGACCACGTTCCAGCGCATCGGCGCCGGTCCAAACCCGGCCCCGGGCAACGACTTCCACCTCATCGGTGGTCAGGTTGCGGCCGTCTGCGACCCGCTGCACGAAGTCGGTGTAGAACAGATCCGCCTCCGCCTCACGGTGAGCCTGTTGCTGCGGTGTGAACGGCGCATCGATGGACCAGGCATCGGCATTTGCGTTGGTGCGCACCGTGTCTGAGCTGACGCCGAGGCGGTCCTTGAGATCCCGAACCACCAGCTTGCCGGTGATGACGCCGATCGAACCGGTGATGGTGCCCGGATTCGCCACGATCGCGTCGGCGCCCATCGAGACGTAATAGCCACCGGACGCGGCGACCGAACCCATCGACGCCACCACCGGCTTGCCGCGTTCACGGGCCCGGAGGACTTCCCGCCAAATGGTTTCCGACGCGGTCACTGAACCGCCGGGACTATCCACCCGCAGCACGATTGCCGCCACCGACTCCTGAGCCGCCACCTCGCGCAGCGCCGCCGCGATGGTGTCACCGCCGGCATTGGACGGCCCGATCGGCAAGCCCTGCGGGCCGCCACGCCCATTGACGATCGCGCCCTGCAGGGTGATCACGGCGACCGTCGGCTTGGTTCGGCGCCCAGGAACCGACGGCACCGCCGGGGTCAGCCGCGACCGGGCAGCACCGGCGTAGCGGGCCAAGTACATTCGTGGCGGCTTGTCCTCGTCATCTTCGGAGTCCGAGGCACTGGCGCCCACCAACTCCGCCATCCGCGCGTAGGCCTCATCGCGGAATCCGATCCGGTCGACCAGCCCGGAAGCCACCGCGTCGTCACGCAACAGCGGAGCGCGGTCGGCCAGGCTGTCCAGCGCGCCGGCATCGAGGTTGCGGGATTGGGCAACCGCCTGCCATACCTGCGCCTGGAGGCTGTCCAGCATCCGAGTGACCGCCTCGCGATGTGCCTCGGTGAAACCATCCTCGGTGAAAAGATTTGCCGCCGACTTGTATTCGCCCTTAGCGATGAATTGAGCTTCGATGCCGGCTTTGTCCAGGGCGTCGCGCAGAAACATCGCGTGGCTGGCGAAGCCGATCAGGCCGACATCACCGGAAGGTTGCATCCAGACCTCGCGGAACGCCGACGCCAGGTAGTAGGACAGGGTGCCCGGATAGGTTTCTGCCCAAGCTAGGGACGGCTTGACCGCACTGAACGTCGCGATGGCATCGCGTAACTCCTGAACCGTCCCGATGGGCGACGGCGGCAACTGCACCCGAGCGATGAGTCCGGCGACCCGCGGGTCCTCGGCGGCACGGTGGATAGCCGTGACCGCGTCGCGCAGCGCCAGTTGCCGGCCACCGCCGGTGATGAGCGTCAGCGGGTCGAAGCCTGTCGTCTCCGGCGGTGCGCTACGGAGGTTCAGCTCCAGCACACAACCATTGGGTACGCCGTGGTGTCGGGCGGTGTCGACCCGGTCGACGAAGGCGCGCACATCGTCGAAACCGGGCAGCGTCGGCAGTAAAGCGAACATGTTTGCCACCCTACCGATCGCCCTGATACCGCGAGCAGCCGCAAAAGCGAACCTGACCAGTACCGTGGCTGGCGTGAGGTACTCGATCGCCATCCCCCAGTTCGACTCGGACGGCTTTGACGCCGACGGGCTGCGTTCCTATCTGGCCCGGGCCGAGGAACTCGGTTTCGAGGGTGGCTGGGTACTCGAGCAGATCATTGGTGACGCGCCGCTGCTGGCGCCGCTGGAGTTGCTGGCCTACGCGGCTGCGTGCACCACGCGGTTGCGCCTGGGCGTTGGCGTCCTGGTGACGTCGCTGCACGATCCGCTGCAGTTGGCCTCGGCCGTGACGGCCGTCGACCGGCTCAGCCACGGTCGGCTCGACGTCGGTGTAGCCCCTGGCGGCGGCCGGCGCCGGTTCGCGGCCTTCGGCGTCGACAAGGACACCTACATCAGCTACTTCACCGAGGGCTTGCAGTTGATGAAGGCGGCCTGGTCGGACCAACCGCGGGTGACGTTCCACGGCCGGTTCCGTGACGTCGACGACTTACCCATCCAGCCCAAGCCGGTGCAGCGACCACATCCACCGATCTGGTTCGGCGGAGTGGCGCCCAAGGCGCTGGCCAGGGCGGTGCGGCACGGGGATGCGTTCTTGGGTGCCGGGTCGTCGTCGACGTCCGACTTTGCCACCGCGGTGCAGGGGGTGCGCCGCGAACTGGCCGTGCAGGACAAAGACCCGACCCGCTTCACCATCGGGAAACGGGTCTACCTGATGATCGACGACGATGCCGATCGCGCCCACGAACGCGTGCGTGCCGGGCTGCGCCGCATTTACGGCAAGATGGCCGGCATCGACGCCGTTCCGGTCGCAGGAACTCCGGCCGACGTCGTGCGTGGCCTTCGCGAAGTCATGTACGCCGGCGCGCAGATGCTGCTGTTCAATCCCGTCGGGGAAACGCTCACGCAGGACCGGGAGCAGATGGAACGTCTTGCCGCGGAGGTCATTCCGCGGTTGAGCTAGCTTGCGCCAGCGCAGTTACAGTTCGGTCGCCGAGCCGCCGGCCGCGGTGATCTTCTCGCGCGCGCTGCCGCTGAACTTGTGCGCCGACAGCTGAACCGCGACGGTCAGCTTTCCGTCGCCGAGGACCTTCACCAACGTGTTCTTGCGAACCGCGCCCTTGGCCACCAACTCGTCGACACCAACCGAACCGCCCTCGGGGAACAGGCGGTTGATGTCACCGACGTTGACCACCTGGTACTCGGTGCGGAACCGGTTGCGGAATCCCTTGAGCTTGGGCAACCGCATGTGCAGCGGCATCTGCCCACCCTCGAAGGTGGCGGGAACGTTCTTGCGGGCCTTCGTTCCCTTGGTGCCGCGGCCCGCGGACTTGCCCTTGGAACCCTCACCGCGGCCGACTCGGGTGCGCGCGGTCTTCGACCCGGGCGCAGGCCGCAGGTCGTGCAGCTTGATGGTCACTTCTACTTACCTCCGGTATTCGCGGGTTCCACCTCGACGAGATGGCGCACCACGGCAATCAGCCCGCGGGTCTGCGCGTCGTCGTCGCGGATCACCGAGTGGCGAATCTTGCGCAAGCCCAGCGTCCGCAGGCTCTCGCGTTGCTTCCAGCGTGTCCCGATGGTGCTCCGCACCTGGGTGATTTTCAGTTGGCTCATGGCTGTGCATTTGCCTCTCTTGCCACCGCGGCCCTGGCCAGTGCGTCACTTTCGCGACGGGCCTTCAGCATCCCGGCCGGGGCGACATCCTCGATGGGCAGACCGCGGCGGGCGGCCACCTCCTCGGGACGCTGCAACATCTTGAGGGCGGTGACGGTCGCGTGCACCACGTTGATCGCATTGTCGCTACCCAGCGACTTGGCCAGAATGTCATGCACGCCAGCACATTCCAGCACCGCGCGGGCTGCACCACCGGCGATCACACCGGTACCCGGGCTGGCCGGGCGCAATAGCACGACACCGGCAGCGGCCTCACCCTGCACCGGGTGCGTGATGGTTCCGCCGATCAGCGGCACCCGGAAGAAACCCTTGCGGGCCTCCTCGACGCCCTTGGCGATCGCGGCCGGAACTTCCTTGGCCTTGCCGTAACCGACGCCGACCATGCCGTGGCCGTCACCCACGATGACCAGAGCGGTGAAGCTGAACCGCCGACCACCCTTGACCACCTTGGAGACGCGGTTGATCGCAACGACCCGCTCCAGATAGTTGCCTTTGTCGCCGTCGCGGTCACGGTCGCGGCCACCACGGCCACCGCCATCGCGGCGGCCCCGCCCGTCGCGCGAGTCGCGGCCGTCGCGACTGTCCGGGCCCCGGCTATCTGTCGGACCGCCAGCGGGTTGTTCCGCCATTATGCGAACCTTCCGTTCATCAGGCTGATGCTGATCATTAGAAACTCAATCCGTTCTCGCGCGCGGCATCAGCCAACGCCGCGATCCGTCCACCGTAGGTGTAGCCGCCGCGGTCGAATACCACCGAGTCGACGCCGGCTGCCTTGGCCCGCTCGGCGATCAACTGGCCGACCCGCACGCTACGGGCTTTCTTGTCCCCATCCACACCGCGGACGTCGGCTTCGATCGACGAGGCCGCTGCCACGGTGGTGCCGGTGAGGTCGTTCACCAACTGCACGTGGATGTGCCGTGACGACCGGTTGACCACCAAGCGGGGACGTTCGGCGGTGCCGGACACCTTTTTACGCAACCGTGCGTGCCTGCGCAGCCGCGAGACCCGTCGCGTTGCGGAAATTGTTTGCGCCATCGCTACTTACCTGTCTTTCCGACCTTGCGGCGGATCTGCTCACCCTCGTACCGCACGCCCTTGCCCTTATACGGGTCGGGACGGCGCAGGCGACGGATGTTCGCCGAGATCTGGCCGACCTTCTGCTTGTCGATGCCGGACACCGTGAACTTGGTGGGTGCCTGGACCGCGAAGGTGATGCCTTCGGGGGCTTCGATTACCACCGGGTGGCTGTAGCCGAGCGCGAACTCCAGGTTGGAACCCTTGAGCTGCACACGGTAACCGACACCGTAGATTTCCATCTTGGTCGTGTAACCCTCGGTCACGCCCGTCACCAGATTGGCCACCAAGGTCCGCGACAACCCGTGCAGCGAGCGATTGTGCCGCTCGTCGTTGGGACGCGTAACCACAATTGCGCCATCGTCGTTGCGCGACACGGAGATCGGCTCGGCGACCGTCAACGCGAGGGTGCCCTTGGGCCCCTTCACCGAGACGTTCTGGCCTTCGATCGTTACGTCGACTCCGGTGGGAACCGGAACCGGCTGCTTACCAATGCGCGACATATCTAATTCCTCTCACCAGACATAAGCGAGGACTTCGCCGCCCACGCCTTGTCTCGCTGCCTGACGGTCGGTGAGCAGACCTGACGACGTCGAAATGATCGCAACGCCAAGGCCGCCGAGCACGCGCGGCAGGTTGGTGGACTTTGCGTACACACGCAGACCGGGCTTGGACACCCGCTTCAAGCCGGCGATGCTGCGCTCCCGGCTGGGTCCGTACTTCAGCTGGACGATCAGCGACTTACCCACCCGGGCATCCTCGGTGTGGAAGTCGGTGATGTAACCCTCGTTCTTCAGGATCTGGGCGATGTTGGCCTTGATCTTGGAGTGCGGCAAGGTCACTTCGTCGTGGTAGGCCGAGTTGGCGTTGCGCAGACGGGTCAAGAAGTCTGCGATTGGATCCGTCATAGTCATCGAGCGCTGCTCCTCTTCATCGCTACGCTCTGCATCGTCGTCATCGCGGTCATGGTTAGTCCTTGTGTCCCGTCACCAACTGCTCTTCTGAACGCCAGGCAGTTCACCCGCGTGCGCCATCTCGCGCAGGCAGATCCTGCACAGCCCGAATTTGCGGAACACCGCGCGCGGACGACCGCACTTGCTGCAGCGCGTGTAGCCGCGCACCGCGAACTTCGGCTTGCGTGCGGCCTTGTTGACCAATGCCTTCTTCGCCATCTGCTCAGTTCTCCTTGAAGGGAAAGCCGAGGGCCCGCAACAGCGCCCGTCCCTCGTCGTCGTTCGTCGCCGAGGTGACGACGTTGATGTCCATGCCGCGGACCCGGTCGATCTTGTCGACGTCGATCTCGTGGAACACCGACTGTTCGGCGAGACCGAAGGTGTAGTTGCCGACACCGTCGAACTGCTTGGGCGACAACCCGCGGAAGTCTCTGATGCGGGGCAGCGCGATCGAGGTGAGCCGGTCCAGGAACTCCCACATCCGGTCGCCACGCAGCGTCACCCGTGCCCCGATCGGCATTCCCTCGCGCAACTTGAACTGCGCGATGGACTTTCGCGCCTTGCGAATCTCGGGACGTTGCCCGGTGATCAGCGCCAAGTCGTTGACGGCACCGTTGATCAACTTCGCGTCACGCGCGGCTTCGCCGACACCCATGTTGACCACGACCTTGGTCACCGTCGGGATCTGCATGACGTTGGCGTAGTTGAACTGCTTGTGCAACGCGTCGCGGATCTCGCTGCGGTAGCGCTCTTTCAAGCGCGGCTGCGTCTTCATGTCAGCCTCTGCTGTGGTCATGTCAGATGTCCTTGCCGTTGCGCTTCGAGATACGGACCCGCTTGCCGGTCTCCTCGTCTACGCGGTAGCCGATGCGGGTGGGCGTGCCGTCCGAATCAACAACCATCACGTTGGAGACGTGGATCGGCGCTTCCTGGGTGACGATGCCACCCGAGCGGGCGCCGCGCTGGTTGGTCGATACGGCGGTGTGCTTCTTGATCCGGTTGACGCCTTCGACCAGCACCCGATTGCGATCCGGGTAAGCCTGAATGACCTTGCCCTTGGCGCCCTTGTCTTTGCCGGCGATGACGAGCACGGTGTCGCCTTTGTGGACCTTCATCTACAACACCTCCGGGGCCAGCGAGATGATCTTCATGAACTTCTTCTCCCGCAACTCGCGGCCGACCGGGCCGAAGATGCGCGTTCCGCGCGGGTCGTTGTCGGGCTTGATGATCACTGCGGCGTTCTCGTCGAACTTGATGTAGCTACCGTCGGGCCGCCGGCGTTCCTTGACGGTGCGCACCACAACAGCCTTGACGACGTCTCCCCGCTTGACGTTGCCGCCCGGGATGGCGTCCTTGACCGTGGCCACGATGACATCACCGATCCCGGCGTAGCGCCGCGATGAACCACCGAGCACCCGGATGCACAAGATCTCCTTGGCGCCGGTGTTGTCGGCGACCTTGAGCCGCGATTCCTGCTGAATCACTAGATCTCCTGACCTGGTTGACGTGTGCGCGGCAAGAGAACAGGCGGTATGGGCCCAACGCGGGCACAACCGACAGCAGCACAAGCCTTGCGCGGTCTTGACAAGCATTCGTTCCCGAAGGGCACGCGGGGCCGGACGTTTGCACGAACCAGCCGAGGTCTGCCCAAGGCAACCCCTAGAGTCTAGGGGACGAGCAGCTCAGCGCCAAATTGGCGGACGACCGACACCGTTTCTGAGGGTCAGTCCGACTGTTTTCGATAGGCCAGGATGAACAGCGTCATCGCGACGATCAGGGCCAGCAGCACCCACAGCGTTACGGCCTGATCCACCCAGGAACCTTCTGGTGGCTTGCCCGGGAAGATATTTCGCAGCGGGACGACCGCGAACAGCATGGCGGCGAACCACGACACGAACGGCGGCATGAACTTCTTTTTGCCCAACACCATTGGGATTGAGACCCACAACGCCAACGCCGGCAGCGAGATAAGCACCAGCACAATGCCCAGGTCGAAGATCAACGTGCTTTTCGACCGGTGCAGCGTGATGATCACGTCGTCCGGACGGGGGTCGGTCTGGGTCGACTCGCCGACTCGCCGGACGCTGACGTCCCAGCCTCCGACCTCACCGATCACCTCGACGCGTGCGTCCTCCTTGACGCGGTTCGGTCCAGTGCCTGAATACACTTCGGCTTGGATGGTTCCGGTCGTATACGAGTCAAACGGCCAGTTGGCGGGATCGCCTTCGGCGTCAAGATACGTGCTCTGTTGCGCGGGTGACTTACCCACCGGATATTGCAGATCACCCAAATCATTCTCGGGATAGAGACGCACGGTGAGATCCTGGGTCAGCGTGTGAAACTCCTTGTCGACCTTCGACTGTTCGGGACTGACGAGAACACTCACCTTCAGACGGTTGTTGACCGTGTCGAGTTCCTCCACCTTCACCTGCACGACAGTGTCTTCGACAGTGCCTAGGTCCGCCGGGGGCAGCGGTTCGGCCGAAGTGGCCAATAAGTGGACGCCGACCAACGAGATCACATACACGGCCACCACGGCCAGGATCACGCCGAGATCGACCAGCAGGCGCCTTCCCCGCCTCTCCGGCCGGGGTTGTCCCGGTTGCGGCGTGCTTTGCGGCGGCGCGCTTTGCGGCGGTGCGGGCGGCGGGGCCTGATGACTCATCGGACACGGCCTTTCGGTGGAAGCGCGGGGGTTTGCTGGCGAAAGGCTATTGAAACGCATAGCTATTGCGGCCGCAATGCGCCGCGGCGTTCGCGGGCAGATTTATCCGGCGCGAGTTGAATCCAGCACGCAGCGGAATCCGATATGGGTGGTAGCAGTGTCCTGGGATTGCGGCGAGCGTGCCGCGGGCCGGTAGCGATGACAGTATTCCGGCGCGCACAGGTGCGAGCCGCCCTTGAGGGTCTGGCTGATCGACGGGTCGGCCGGCTTGGCCGGAGCACAGCACGACTTCGGCGGCTGGTCGATTCGGTGGTGGGCACTGAACTCCGTCGTGGTCCATTCCCAGACGTTGCCGATCATGTCGGACAGGCCGAAGCCGTTGGGCGGAAACGTCCCCACCGGCGAGGTACCGATCCAGCCCAGGGCGCCATCGTTGCGGTAGGGGAACCGCCCCTGCCAGGTATTTGCCATCAGCCGTCCGTCGGGCTTTTCATCGTCGCCCCACGCGTACCGGTCCGCTACCCCGGCGCGGGCGGCGTACTCCCATTCCGCTTCGGTCGGCAGCCGCCGCCCCACCCATCGCGCATAGGCTGCCGCGTCGGAATACGCCACTTGCACGACCGGGTGATCGGCCCGGTCGCAGATGTCACTGTCCGGACCGAACGGGTGGCGCCAGCTCGCGCCCGGCGCCCAGTCCCACCAGCGCCGCCAGTCGCGCAGGTCGACCGGCCCCTGGGTCGGGCGGAACACCATGGCACCGGGACTTAGGTCAGCAGGATTGGCCCCTGGATACAGGGCAGGGTCGAGGGCCTGCTCGGCCACCGTGACATAACTTGTCGCATCGACGAATTCGGCGAACTGCGCATTGGTCACCGGGTGGCGTTCGATTGCGAAAGCTGCCACCGTCGCGGTATGGATCGGCGCCTCTTCGGGATAGAAGCTGGTCGACCCCATGCGGAACGATCCCCCAGGCAGCTCCACCAGCTCGGTCGACACCGTTTCAGGGTATGTCGACCGCCGACTCCCCGCTGTGGGACTAGCAGCCGGCCGTGCCGGATCGCGATCAGCCGCGGTCGGCCGCGCCACGGGCCGGCCGGTCAGTCGCGCGAAAAGGCAAGCGCGAGATCCTTTTCCACGTCTTCGTAGGGCCGACCCGAAAGGTCCATCGCAACTTGGGCGATGGTGCCGCCGGTGAACTCGAATGGCGCCACGTATCGGCTGGATACTCCCGAACCGCCGTTGCGCCCAACCGTGATCCCGGCACCGGCCAACCCGAACGTTCCGGGATGGGTGATGACCTCGGGAAGCATCCCGACCGGGTGCTCGTCGAAGTACAAGGTGACGATGCCTACCGGGGTGTGGCTGTCCGGGACGGTCCCGGTGCGTTCGTAGCGAACGCCGAGCAGATGGTGGCCCAGGGGGACCGGGCCGTTGGACTGCACCAGCTGCTGGCGTTCACCGAGGAAGTTGTACACGTACTGCAGGCGCCCGTCCTGGATGAACAGCACGTGCCCGCCATGTGCGCCGCCCTGCTTGAACAACACCCCCTCGGCGCCGGTGGTGTCCAGGGTGACCTCGGCTACCACCGCAAACGACCGCCCGCGAATCTCGGCAGCAGCGCCGATCCCGACGTCGGCACAGTCGGGGTAGTAGAGGTAGCTGTCCCGCTCGCCCACCAGATAGGGCCGCGAGCGCGACAGCGTCTCGAAGATGTTCAGGTCGGCCAGCGGCAGTCCGTTGTACTTGGCTGCCTCGGAAAACCACAACTCTTTGAGTTCCTCGAGCTTGTCCGGATGCTCAGAAGCCAGGTCATGGCACTGGCTGCGGTCACTCTCGATGTGGAACAACTCCCACCGGTCCTGGTCGAAGTGCGACCAGCCCGCGGGCGTGGCCGCATGCACAGTGTTGGCGAACCATCCCTGGTGCCAGATCCCACGGGTACCCAGCATGGTGTAGAACTGCGTGGCCTTTCCGGTGTCGGCGGACGGATCTTCAAGCGCCGCTTTGAAACTCACACCGTCCAAGGGTTTCTGCACAATGCCTTTGACGGTGTCCGGCGGGGTCATGCCGAGCAGGTCGTAGACGGTCGGGGTGATGTCGCTGACGTTGACGTAGTTGTCCCGAACCTCACCGTGCGCGGCAATTCCGTTGGGCCAGGAGATGATCGCGGAGTCGGCGATACCGCCCTCGTGAGATGCGTAGCGCTTGAACAATTTATAGGGGGTGTTGAAGGCCATCGCCCACCCGATTGGGTAGTGGTTGTAGGTTTGCGGCCCGCCTAGGTGGTCGAACAGTCGCATGCTCTCTTCGACGGTGTCGATGTAGCCGTTGAAGAATTTGCCTTCGTTGACCGACCCGTTCGGGCCGCCCTCGCCGCTGGCACCGTTGTCGGAGATGACCACAATGATGGTGTTGTCCAGCTGGCCGGATTCCTCCAGATAATCCAGGATGCGACCGATCTGGGCATCGGTGTAGCTCAGGAAGCCGGCGAACACCTCGGCCATCCGGCTGAACAACCGCTTCTCTTCGTCACTGAGTCCGTCCCACGGCCGCACCGTGTCCTGCAGCGGCCACGGCTCCCCCTGTGGCCCCTTGACGTCGAGGTAAGGGTTGACCGGAGACAATTCGGTGTCCGGGGGAACGATCCCCATCGCCTTTTGCTTCTCCAGGGTGATCTCGCGGTACTTCTCATAGCCCATGTCGAAAACACCGTCGTACTTGTCGGCCCATTCGGAGAACACGTGATGCGGAGCGTGGCCGGCCCCGGGGCAGACGTAGCTGAACCACGGCTTGTCCGGCGCGATCACCTTGGCATCGCGGATGAACTGAATTGTTCTGTCCGCCAGGTCTTTCGACAGATGATAATCGTCCTCGGGGGTACCCGGCGGGTTTACCGGGTGATTGTCGTACATCAGGTCGGGATACCACTGGTCGGTCTCACCGCCCATGAAACCGTAGAAGCGTTCAAAGCCCCGCGAGGTAGGCCAATGCCGTTTGGTCGCAGCCATACTCGACTCTTCGAGCGGGGTCAGATGCCACTTACCGACGCAGTAGGTGTTGTAGC
This sequence comes from Mycobacterium asiaticum, assembly GCF_001673315.1. Taxonomy (GTDB): domain Bacteria; phylum Actinomycetota; class Actinomycetes; order Mycobacteriales; family Mycobacteriaceae; genus Mycobacterium; species Mycobacterium asiaticum_B. The sequence goes on from NZ_LZLQ01000088.1 coordinate 63,524, forward strand.
CGTGTTCGTTCAGCACTTCCGAGAGCAGAGCGGTATCGGCCGGGATACGGCCGTTGCAGTTGGGGAACCCGTCGGTGAACTCTTCGATGGTCGCCATGCCGACTGTGGTCGCGTTGCGGCCGGTCAGCAACGACGCCCGCGTCGGCGAGCACAACGCCGTGGTGTGGAACTGCGTCAGCCGCACCCCGCGTTCGGCGATCCTGCTCATCGCGGGCATCTCGACCAGACCACCGAAGCAGTCCCACGTCGCGATGCCGGTGTCATCCCACACCAGATAGAGAACGTTCGGCGCATTCGCCGGTGCGGTGGGCGCCGCATAAGGACCCCAATCCGGCTTCGAATCACGGATGTCTAGCTCGATCTCGCCCCGAAACTGACCCGATTCTTCCGACCCCGACTGCCCCGTCATATGCCGCCAGCCTCACCTAGAAATGGACGATCCGATTGTCCGTGCACATTACCCGCGCCGGATAGTAATCAGCTGAGATTTGGCGGTGGCGCCGGCTTGCCGCCGCCGCAGCACCGCCGGGCCGCGCCCTGTGGCCCCTGCTCAGCGTGAGATCGGCGTGTAATGCGATGAGTCGCTGGTGAATTCGGGCTTTCCATAGGTCGCAAGCCGCAGCTTGAGGAGCCGGATGACATATCGGTCGGCGAGACCTCGAAGTGCTGGGATGTTGCTGATCCGGTTGACGGCAATGAAGCGCCCGGCGATGAACGGCCCGGTCAGGGCGATACGGACACGATCGGCCAACCCGATCGAAACACCCATGGCCGAGGCGACGCCGCGGTCACCATTGCAGAACGCCCGCACAAAGGTTTCCTTGCTGTAGCTCTTCTCGACAGCCTCTGCGGCGCGGTCGAACCACGTGGTTGCCGGACGCAGGTAGGCATTCATCGTAGAGTCGACGAGTTCGCGGCATTCAGAGTCGAACCCATCCCGCAGCAGAGCCGCGCGAGCATGCATGACGTGCACGGTGTCGGCGGGCGTGGTCGGCAGCAGTTCCTCGGGGAGGCCGAGCAAAAAGCAGCGGTACCGCCCGAATTCGACCAGAGCACGTTCCTGCTCGTTGAACTCAGCTCGCCCCTGCCGCAGCACCTGCTGGGACGTCAGATACTGGCCGATCATGCCGGCCGGCATCTGGTCGACCTGTGGGACCGGCACGCCGTAGACATCGACATCCCACTTCTCGGACTTCTTCAGCGCGTTGTAGCGGACCATCGAGTGCATCAACCGGACCATCGCGGCGGCTTCGAACCCCGGCCCATATCGCTGCAACGCGCCGGGCAGGGTGGTGACGGCGAAGAAACTGGCCGTCTCGTTGACCCGGCGCGCGGCACGGCGGCCAGAGAGCGCACCGGTCAGGCCCATCGGCAATGCGGCGTAGGTATTGGTGAAAGTGGCAATGAAAGCCCCGCGGGTGATGAAGTGGGCCAGCAAGGCGGCCGCAGTGCGCGCCTGGCGTGCGCCTTCTTCGATCAGATCGAAGTCGATCCAATCCGGCTTGGCTTCCATCGCGGCGATGAACGACGCCAGTTCGTCCGGTGCATCGGGTACCGCGTCAACGCCCTCCCGGCAGGCCGTCTTGAGCATGTCGATCAGCTCGGAGACGCTATACCTGCTCATCAGGGCGGCATAGGGGTCTGCCACCACGTCGCCGAGCATGGTGGCTGTCTCCATCAACTCCAAGACGCGGTCGTCCTCGAGGATTTGCGCACGATCGGCGGCCCATCCCGGCAGAGACGACTTGTCACCGGGCAGCTTGGTCAACCGGTACGGCCGCTCGTCGAAGTTGATGTCGCCGTACAGATCCGGCTGCAACCGCCGTTGGCTTGCGACGCGCTGGGCGAGTTCCGGGTAGTACGTGACCATGCCGACCTTTCGATAACTAACAAGTTGTGAGTAATACTCACAAAGTGTTAGTTATGCTGTCAAGCGTGATGCGAGTGGCCAGCGATGTCCCGAGACGACGGATGACCGCGGAGCGGCGGCGCGAGCAGATTCTGGATGTCACCCACGCCATCGTCGACGCTGAGGGATTCCACGCGGCGACGCCGATCCGCATCGCGCAGCAGGCCGGCATCAACCGATCGCTGATCTACCAGTTATTCGGTGATCCCGCACAGCTTTTCGTCGCCCTGGTCGACCGGGAAGCGGGACGGGCCGGCGAACAGTTCATCGAGGCGGTCAGTGGGCTCGGCGAGCCCAGCCAGCACAACCAACCATTGGTGCGCGCGTTCGAGGGAGTCCTCGCCGCCGTCGACGCCCACACCGCGACGTGGCGGCTGTTCCTGTTCCCACCCCAGGGCGCACCGCCGGTGTTGCATGAACGGCTCGCTCAGTCGCAGACAGTGGTGCGGGAGTTCTTGCAAGGCGAACTGCTGCGCCTGGATCCTGGATTGCCAGACCCCGAATTCTCCGCCCGGATCCTCTACGCAGCGGGTCGAGAACTGCTTCAGCTGCGCCTCAGTGACCCGGTCACCGCGACAACCGAACGGCTCCGCACCTTCGTGCAGGGCCTACGCGACTGGCGTGATGTGGGGGTACCAAGCGTTCGCGATCGGACGTAAAAAACCCCCGACCTCGGTCCGAAATCGGGGGCTTTCGCAGCTGCTCGCGGCCTCCCTCGGCCTTACTCGGGCCTGTGCCGCTTCTGCCTGGCTTTTACTTGGCCTTCTCTAGGATCTCCACCAGTCGCCAGCGCTTGGTCGCCGACAGCGGACGCGTCTCCATCAGCGAGACGCGGTCGCCGATGCCGGCGGCGCTGTTCTCGTCGTGAGCCTTGACCTTCTTGGTGGTACGAATGATCTTGCCGTACAGCGGGTGCCTCATACGGTCTTCCAACTCGACCACGATGGTCTTCTGCATCTTGTCGCTCACCACGTAGCCGATGCGCGTCTTACGACGGCCGCGCGGCTTCGGAGCGGCCGGAGTGTGCTTGGGGCCCTTCTCTTTCGAGCCGGCGTCCTTCGCGGCGGCGGCCTTCGGAGCGGCTTTGGTCGCGGCCTTGGCCGGTGCCTTCTTCGCTTCTGCCATCACGATTCCTTCTCGTCGGACCCATCGGGGCCGGAAGCCAGACCCAGTTCGCGTTCGCGCAACACCGTGTAGACGCGCGCGATTTCCTGACGCACCACGCGGAGCCGACGGTTGTTGGTGAGCTGGCCGGTGGCCATCTGGAAGCGCAGATTGAACAGCTCTTCCTTGGACTCGCGTACGCGATCCTGCAGCTCCTCGTCGGTGAGCTCACGCAGTTCGCCAGGGGAAATTCCCACTGCCATCAGAACTGCTCCTCTCGGGTAACAATGCGTGCCTTGATCGGCAACTTGTGGATCGCTCGGGTGAGCGCCGCCCGCGCGATCTGCTCGTTCGGGTAGCTCAACTCGAACAGCACCCGTCCCGGCTTGACGTTGACGACCCACCACTCGGGTGAACCCTTACCCGAACCCATGCGGGTCTCGGCGGGCTTCTTGGTCAACGGGCGGTCCGGGAAGATGTTGATCCAGACCTTGCCACCACGCTTGATGTGCCGGTTGATGGCGATACGAGCGGACTCGATCTGCCGGTTGGTGACGTAAGCGTGCTCCAACGCCTGGATCCCGTAGTCGCCGAAGTTCACCGACGTGCCGCCACTGGCGATGCCGCGCTGGCGCGGGTGGTGCTGCTTGCGGTGCTTAACTTTGCGGGGAATCAACATGATTCAGCTCTCCGTGCTCTGCGCTTCAACTGCCGGCGCCGCGACGGCCTCGGCCGCGGCAGGCGCCGAGGCCTCGTCGCTGCCGGCGGCCCGGCCGGCGTCGGTGCCGGTCGCCGTGGTGCCGGAAGCACCGCTACGACGTGGACGGGTGCCCGAAGGCCGCTCGCGACGCGGCCGGTCGGCACCGGCGGGCGCGGCAGCGGCCAGTTCGCGCTTGCCGCCGACGATGTCGCCCTTGTAGATCCACACCTTCACGCCGATCCGGCCGAAGGTGGTCTTGGCCTCGTACAAGCCGTAGTCGATGTCCGCCCGCAGCGTGTGCAGCGGCACGCGCCCTTCGCGGTAGAACTCCGAACGGCTCATCTCGGCGCCACCCAGCCGGCCCGAGCACTGCACCCGGATGCCTTTGACGTTGGGCTGGCGCATCGCCGACTGAATGGCCTTGCGCATCGCGCGACGGAACGCCACCCGGTTGCTCAGCTGCTCGGCCACACCCTGGGCCACCAACTGTGCCTGCGACTCAGGGTTTTTCACCTCGAGGATGTTGAGCTGGACCTGCTTCTTGGTCAGCTTCTCCAGGTCGGCGCGGATGCGGTCGGCCTCCGTGCCACGGCGACCGATGACGATGCCCGGGCGGGCGGTGTGGATGTCGACCCGGACCCGGTCGCGGGTCCGCTCAATCTCCACGTCGGCGATACCGGCACGCTCCAGCCCGGTCGACAGCAGGCGTCGGATCGCGACGTCTTCCTTGACGTAGTCGGCGTACTGCTTGTCGGCGTACCAGCGCGACTTCCAGTCGGTGGTGATGCCCAGCCGGAAGCCGTGCGGATTGATCTTCTGGCCCACTAGTCTGAGCCTCCCTTCGCGTCAGAAGTCTCAGACGTCTTGGCTTCGGTCTTGGCGGTCTTGGGCTCCGCTTTCTTGGCCGGCGCCTTCTTGGCCGGAGCCTTGCTCGCAGCCTTCTTGGCCGGAGCCGTGCTCGCGGCCTTCTTTGCGGGCGCATTCTTGGCGGCGGCCTTGCTGCCCTCGGCGCGACGGGCCCGCGACGACTTCGCGGCCCGCTGGTCCTTGGGCGGACGGCTCTCCACGATCACCGTGATGTGGCTGGTGCGCTTGCGAATCCGGAACGCACGCCCCTGAGCCCGCGGACGGATCCGCTTGGCGGTCGGCCCTTCGTCGGCGTAGACCGTGGCCACCACCAGGGTGGCCGGATCGAGCCCGTTGTTGTTCTGGGCGTTGGCCGCGGCGCTGGCGATCACCTTGGCAACCGGCTCACTGGCGGCCTGCGGCGCCCAGCGCAGGATGTCGAGGGCGTCCGTCACCGACTTGCCGCGCACCAGGTCGATGACCCGGCGCGCCTTTCTCGGCGACACCCGCACGAACCGCGCCTTGGCGGTCGCCGACGGATATTCGATAGTGGTGGTACTCATCGCCGCTTGCTCTTTCGGTCGTCCTTGATGTGCCCCTTGAAGGTGCGGGTCGGCGCGAATTCACCGAGCTTGTGCCCGACCATCGATTCGGTGACGAACACCGGGACGTGCTTGCGGCCGTCGTGCACCGCGAAGGTGTGCCCGATGAAGTCGGGAATGATGGTCGAACGCCGCGACCAGGTCTTGATGACCTGCTTGGTGTTCTTCTCGTTCTGCACGTCGACCTTCTTGAGCAGATGGTCGTCGACGAACGGGCCCTTCTTGAGGCTGCGTGGCATAGTTCGCTACTCCCCTGTCCTAACGCCCGTGCTTCTTGCCGGTGCGCCGGCGTCGGACGATGAGCTTGTTGCTGGCTTTGTTCGGGTTGCGGGTGCGGCCCTCGGGCTTACCCCACGGGCTGACCGGGTGACGACCACCGGAGGTCTTACCCTCACCACCACCGTGCGGGTGGTCGACGGGGTTCATCACCACACCACGGACGGACGGGCGCTTGCCCTTCCACCGCATCCGGCCGGCCTTGCCCCAGTTGATGTTCGCCTGCTCGGCGTTGCCCACCTCGCCGACCGTCGCGCGGCAGCGGACATCGACGCGGCGGATCTCACCGCTGGGCATACGCAGCGAGGCGTAGGTGGCTTCCTTACCGAGCAACTGAATGCTGGACCCGGCGGACCGGGCGAGCTTTGCGCCACCCCCGGGCCGCAGCTCCACGGCATGCACCAGGGTGCCGGCCGGGATGTTGCGCAGCGGCAGGTTGTTGCCTGGCTTGATGTCGGCGTTGGCGCCCGACTCGACGATGTCGCCCTGCGAAAGTCCGTTCGGCGCAATGATGTAACGCTTCTCGCCGTCCAGGAAATGCAGGAGCGCGATCCGTGCGGTGCGGTTCGGGTCGTACTCGATGTGGGCGACCTTGGCGTTGACGCCGTCCTTGTCGTTGCGACGGAAGTCGATCACCCGGTAGGCACGCTTGTGGCCACCGCCCTTGTGCCGGGTGGTGATCCGGCCGTGCGCATTACGCCCGCCACGACCGTGCAGCGGACGAACCAGCGATTTCTCCGGCGTCGTCCGGGTGATCTCGGCGAAGTCGGACACGCTGGCACCGCGGCGACCCGGTGTCGTCGGCTTGTACTTGCGAATTGCCATGTCTAATCAGATCTCTCTCTCGCGCGCGGCCTAGGCCGGTGCTCCGAACAGGTCGATCGGCTTGCTTCCCGGGACCAGGGTTACGATCGCGCGCTTGGTGCTCTTGCGCGTGCCGTATCCGGACCGGGTGCGCTTGCGCTTGCCCTGCCGATTCGCGGTGTTCACCGAGGCGACCTTGACGGAGAAGATCTTCTCGATGGCGATCTTGATCTGCGTCTTGTTCGAGTCGGGGTGCACCACGAAGGTGTACACGTTGTTGTCGAGCAGCCCGTAGGACTTTTCGGAGATGACCGGCGCCAGGATGATGTCCCGGGGGTCTGCGATGGTTGCCATCAGGCCGAAACCTCCTCGGAAGATGCGGTGTTGGCAGTGTTGGCCGATATGTAGGCGTTGAGTGCCTCCACGCTGAACACCACGTCGTCGGCGCGCAACACGTCGTAGGTGTTGAGTTGGTCCGGCGACAGGGTGTGCACACCGGGCAGGTTGCGCACACTCTTGACGCCCGCCTCGTCGCTGCGCCCGATGACCACCAGCACCTGCTTGCGGTCGGTCAGGGTGGACAGAAACGCCTTGGCGCTCTTGGTCGACGGAGTTTGACCCTCGACGAACTCGGTAACCGCGTGGATGCGTCCGTTGCGCGCCCGGTCAGACAACGCGCCGCGCAACGCGGCGGCAATCATCTTCTTGGGTGTGCGCTGGCTGTAGTCCCGCGGCTGCGGGCCGTGCACGACGCCACCACCGGTGAATTGCGGGGCGCGCGTCGAACCCTGACGGGCCCGGCCGGTTCCCTTCTGGCGGTAGGGCTTACGGCCACCACCACTGACGTCGCCGCGCGTCTTGGTCGAGTGCGTGCCCTGGCGGGCCGCCGCGCGCTGCGCGGTCACCACCTGGTGCATCAGCGCAATGTTGGCCGGTGCGTCGAACAATTCGGCCGGCAGCTCGATCGAGCCGTCGACTTTGCCCGCCGGCGTCTTGACTTCAATTTGCAGGGCAGCCATTACTTTTCACCTCGTTTGATCGCACTGCGGACCACGACGAGTCCACCGGTGCGGCCGGGGACCGCGCCTTTGATCAGCAGCACGCCGTTCTCGGCATCGACCTTGTGCACCACCAGGTTCTGCACGGTGACGCGATCGTTGCCCATCCGGCCGGACATCCGGGTGCCCTTGAACACGCGGGCCGGCGTCGCACACCCGCCGATGGAACCCGGACGCCGGTGCACCGCCTGGGCGCCGTGGCTGGCGCCCTGCCCGCGGAAGCCGTGCCGCTTCATGGTGCCGGCGAAGCCCTTGCCCTTGGAGGTACCGGTCACGTCGACGTAGGCGCCGTCGGCGAAGATCTCCGCCGTCAGCTCCTGCCCAACCTCGTACTCGGCCGCCGCCGCCGCGTCGTCCAGCCGCAACTCGGCCAGATGACGGCGCGGGTTGACGCCCGCAGCCGCGAATTGGCCGGTGACCGGCTTGTTGACCTTGCGGGGGCTGATCTCGCCGTAAGCCACCTGCACGGCGCTGTAACCGTCACGCTCGGGGGTCCGAACGCGGGTCACCACGTTCGGCCCAGCCTTGACGACCGTCACCGGCACGATTCGGTTGTTCTCGTCGAACACCTGCGTCATGCCCAGCTTGGTGCCCAGAATGCCTTTTCTCGCCATTGCTCGCCGATTCCCTACTGGATGTTGACGTCGACACTGGCCGGGAGATCGATGCGCATGAGAGCGTCAACGGTCTTCGGCGTTGGGTCGAGGATGTCGATCAGCCGCTTATGAGTACGCATCTCGAAGTGCTCCCGCGAGTCCTTGTACTTATGCGGAGAGCGGATGACGCAGTACACATTCTTTTCGGTCGGCAGCGGCACCGGCCCCACGACACTGGCTCCGGTACGTACGACGGTCTCGACGATCTTGCGCGCCGACGCGTCAATAGCCTCATGGTCGTAGGCCTTAAGCCTGATGCGGATCTTTTGTCCCGCCACGCTTCCCCTACCTCTTCTCACACTTGAGCCCGTGTCCGGACTGCAGCCGTTTTTCGACCTCAGTGCCCTCCGGCGCGCGGACCGGCCGCCCTGTCGAGGGCCGGTCTAGCGTTGCGCCGGATACTGCGCCGCTGTTTACCTGTCGTGGTTCAACCGCTCCCCGCGCTCGGGTGTGTCACCCGCACGCAGCCTTAAAGGCGATCTAAATAGTCGCGCTCCAAGGATGGGACCGGACGCGCCCCGGTGGGCGCTGGTCGTATGCCCGGCCAGACCTGAACCTGGCGCAAGGCAACCTGAACAGTATGCCCCACATCAGCGCGTGGGCCAAATTCCAGGTCGTCGGCTGCTGCGGGTGAACTCAGAGGCGCCGCCGAATGCTTCCGCAGCGAGCCTAGCAGGGCTTTTGGCTCGCGGGCCGGCGCCGTGACGGGCCAGGTGGTGTCCGGTATTTCACCGATCGCGCTTACTGCGCGGCCACCGAACCGGCCGGCCCACCGCCGGTGGCCTGACTGCGCTGCACGTGCAGGAACCCGTCCACCGCAGCCTGCGCACATTCGCGGTAGTCGAAATCCGGCAACGTGCTCAAGCGACCGAGCACCAGCGGGCCGATAAGCATCGCAATTGCCCGGGATCGGTCCACCTCGCCCAGTTCGGCCGCCTGCGGGCTGTCGAACAGAGCGTCGAACGGCGCCGCGTACTGCTGGGCAATACGTTCACGCAGCGTGCTGATCGCGCTCTCGGACCCGTCGTTGTGCTGGGGTTGCGGCATTTCCTGGAGATCCGAACCCAGCGCAAGCCACGCCATCGCAGTCATGACGGCGGGGGCCTCGGCGATGGCTTCGGCCTGCCCCAACACGATGGCCAGCAAGCGGTCCCGTAATGCCCCTTCGGTCGGGGGCTGCGGAGCGGTGGGGATGAGACTGTTGAAAGTGGCTGCCAGTAAATCGTTTCCACTCGGGAAGTGGCGATACAGCGTGGCCCGCGCTACGTTGGCGGCCCTGGTAACCGCGTCGACGGTCACCGCGCTGGGACCCCCGGCACGCAGGAGCGTCGCGGCGGCCTCGAGTAACCGGGCGCGCGAGTGCGCCGGACGAGGATCCTGACTGCGGCCGTTGCCGATTGTGACGCACCTCCCTGTTCGGGACCAACCTGTTTGGGACCAAGGCTATCCGTCTATGCACGAGACCATTAGTCTCGGAAATTACTTCGCCGCCCAAAGGAGGCGCAAGCATGGTCGAAACCCTGTTCCGACCCGACGCACGTATTTCCCGGCCTGATCAGCGTACTGAGGCGACAGGCAGCAGCGGTAGCGCCCGCAGGTGGACCCTGGCGGTGGCATGCATCGGCGTTTCGCTGGTGGTCGCGTCGATGACGGCGTTGAACACCGCGTTGGGCGACATCGCGGTCGTCACCTCCGCGACCCAGACTCAGCTCACCTGGATCGTCGACGGCTACACCGTGGCGTTGGCGTGCCTGCTCTTGCCGGCGGGAGCTATCGGCGACCGCTACGGCAGACGGGGCGCCCTGCTCGCCGGTTTGACGATCTTCTCCCTGGCCTCGATGGCGCCGGCGCTGCTGCACTCGCCGGCACAGATCATCGCCGGTCGGGCGCTTGCGGGTGTCGGCGCGGCCTTCGTGATGCCGGCGACCCTGTCGCTGCTGACCATCGCCTACCCAAAAGACCAGCGCATCAAGGCCGTTGGCATCTGGGCTGGGACCGCGGGTTCCGGCGGGGTCATCGGGATGCTGGGTTCTGGCCTGTTACTTCGCTTTTGGGACTGGCACGCCATCTTCTGGTCGCTGGGCGCCGCCGGGTTGGTCATCCTCGCGATGGCATGCACCATCTCGCCGTCCCGGGATGACGAGGCTCCGCGGGTCGACTGGCCCGGCGCGGTACTGATCGGTGCGGCCGTCGCGATCGGAGTGTTCGCAATCCTGCAAGCGCCGTCACGCGGATGGAGCGACCCCCAGGTATGGGGCGGACTCGCCATCGGGACGCTGATCGCAACCCTGTTCGGAGTCGTCGAATTCCGGAAACAGCAACCACTTCTGGATGTCCGGTTGTTCGCCGACGCCGGCTTCGCGACGGGGGTCGCGACCATCGTGGTGCTCTTCGGCGGAACGTTCGGCTTCTTCTACCTCGGCATGCAATATGTGCAGCAGATCATGGGTTATTCGCCGCTGATGACCGCGGTTGCCTTCGGGCCGTTCATGGTGCCGCTGGGCATCTGCTCGGCGTTGTCCTTCTGGTACGTGCCCAAGCTCGGGCTACGTGTGGTGCTGTTCGCGGGCACCCTGATGATGGCCGTGGGCTTCCTGTGCATGTTGATCCTCGACCTGCAGTCTTCGTATCTCGACCTGGCCTGGCCGACCTTGATCCTCAGTACGGGTATCGGATTCTGCACAGCGCCTACCACGTCGGCCATCATGGCCGCGGTTCCAGACGAAAAGCAGGGAGTCGCCTCCGCGGTCAACGACACCGCGCGCGAGTTGGGCGGCGCCTTGGGCATCGCCGTGGCAGGTTCGATTCTGGCCGGCCGGTACAGCAACGAGCTGATCCCTCAGCTGGCGGCGTTCCCCGAACCGGTGCGCGGGCCCGCGTCGGACTCGTTGGCCAAGGCCGTCGAGATATCGGAAAGGCTTGGCCGCCAAGGTGAGCAACTAACCACTGCGAGTCAAACGGCGTTCATGACGGCCATGCACGACTCGATGATCACGATGGCCGCCATCGTCGGGGTCGCCGCGCTGCTGATCGGATTCTGGGCCCCGGGGCGCGACGGGCGCCAGTTGCGACTGGCCCGCCGCATCCGCAGTGGGCGGCGCTGACATCCACGTTCTGACAAGCCGCCGCTCGCTTCGAGAAAAATGGACGAATCAAGCAAAAACGCCTCGGGCGGGGGTGCCGCTGAATTAGCATCCGAACCAGGGATGGAGTTCGTGGTGGGAGACGGACGCGGTCCAGCTTGGCTTGGGGGACGGTATGTCGTATGTAATTGCTGCTACGGAGTACGTGGCCGCCGCAGCAACGGATTTGGCCAATATCGGCTCGGCTCTGGGTGATGCCAGCGCGGCCGCGGCCATGCCGACGACCGGTGCGCTGATTCCGGCGGGCGCCGACGCGGTATCGGCAGAGGTGGCCGCCCTGTTCGGTGCACATGCCGAGGCATTCCAACAGATCGCGGCCCAGGCAGCGGCCTTTCACGACCAGTTCGTGCAACTGATGAGTCTCGGTTCCCAGCAGTACGCCGTGAGCGAGGCGGCGAACGTATCGAGCATTCAGAGCGAGACAGGCAACCTGCCTCAACAGACCCTGGGGCACGGGGTCCTGAACCAGGGCGCCTACGCGGCGCCGGCGGCCGCGGCAGCGGCGCAAACAATGGCTATCAGTCCGGCAGCGGCCGGACCGGTAGGCTCGGCGATCGCACCGGCGGCAGCGCCGGTGGGATCGGTGGGGTCGGCAGTAGCGGCGGGATCGGCGGGGTCGGCTAAGCGTCAGCCAATCCCGTCGCTACCGGCGAGCCCCGCGCAGCCAACCGAACTCAGCGAGACGGCGGCGGTTTCTGCCTTGCCCGCCCCACTGGCGGCGCGGGCGGTACCGGCGGCGGCCCCGGCCGCTGCGGCAGCACCCCGGTTCGAGGCGACCGGCCAGTCAGCCGCGGCCGGCTGATCGGGCGCGCAAGTCAGGCGACGAATTCCGCCGCACGATGCCCCAGCATCACGATGGTTGCGTGCGGGCCTCTGCTGGGGACTACCGGCAGGACCGAACCGTCGACCACCCACAGGTTCTCCAAACCGCGTACCCGGCAACGACTGTCGACCACTGCAGCTGCGTCACTGTCGAGACCCATCGGGGCACTGCCACATAGGTGCTGCGAAGTCGACCATACGGCCGGCCCGATATCGGTTGCCGCGGCGCAGATTTCGCGAGCCAGCTCGCTGCCCGCACGCAGGGCCGCGACATCGGTTGGCGCACTGTCGTACCGATGTTCGATCCGCGGCGGAACCCGGGGGTCTGCCGACAGCAGGGTGATGCGTCCGCGCGCCACGGGCCGCATGAGCGCCACGCCGATGTGCGGCCAATCGCGGTGCCCCGCCGTTCCGTCACCCCTCATCGCCACGAAACCACCCGTGTAGGGCCGGATTTCGATGCCGTCAGCGGTGCTCAGCACCACCTCCAAGACCGGACGGTTAACTGCCACATCCCAATTGGTCGGCATCACCCATTCCGGATGGTCGCTGCAGTTCATCCCGACCGGCAGCGCCGCAACAACTTTCACGCCTGCCGCGCGTAACACGGCCTCCTCCCCCACTCCTGACGACATCAGTAGGTGTGCCGACGCAATCGCTCCGGCACACAACACGATTCGATCCGCCGTCAGTGTCATCGGGCCGTCGGGACCGGCCGCCTCGACGCCGTCGGCTCTCGTGCCGCTGAAACGCAGCCGCAGCGCCCGGGTCTGCGCCAGTAAGGTCAGGTTGGGGCGGTTGAGTGCAGGCACCAGGAAAGCCGCGCCGGAGCCGGTGCGTACACCGTCGACGATGTTCAGCGGCACGGCGCCCACGCCCGCTGGCAGTTCGGGCCCCACGTCATTCAGGTCGGCAATCCAGGGGAAGCCGGCGCGCTGTGCGGCGGTGCGGAAAGCGGCGGTCGCACCCGTCATGTCCGATGTGCGACACACCGGAATGGGACCGGCGTCGCCGTGCGCCGGGGTGTCGAAATCCAGGTCCGTCTCGATGGCCCGGAAGTGCTCGCGGACATCGGACCACGCCCACCCCGGCAGCCCGAGGCGATCAAAATCGCCGGGCAACCCGCGGCAGAAATAACCGCCGTTGACCGCGCCCGAGCCGCCTACTGTCACCCCGCGCACCACCGGCAACTGTCGGGCCGGGTGGTCGGTGAGCGTCGTCAGGTAACGCTCGGCCAGCACGCTGCCCGCGCCGATCGGAAGCTGGAAGCCGTTGCGCGTGCGGGACAGCAGCTCGTCATCATCGAGGCCGGGGCCGGCCTCCAGGACGGTCACCCGGCACCCCGAGTCGAGGGAAAGGCGTTCGGCTACAACCGAACCGGCACTTCCAGCACCAACTATCAATACATCGCTGTGCCGGTCGGCTGCGGACAAGATGAACCGTTACGTCCGAATCTGTGGCTTCAGCGCACCGATATTGCGTTCGCGCACCACGCCGCACCACAGCCCCATCCCGTAGGCCAGGTCGTCGACGCGCTTGAGCACCAGGAAGGTGAACAATCCGATAGGTTCGGCTTCGCTGTCGACCGCGCCGCGGCGGCGCAACCAGTCGGCCACCCCGTCCACAATCGCGGCTATAACTACAACCCGTCTGAAGTGCCGCGACAGAATGGCCGCTAGCAGCGCCAGGGGCCAGTAGTGCCGGCAAATGGCCGAGGCCAACTGCAGCGCCGCTGACCACAGCCCGCGGGTGGCGACCACGACCACATCCCACAGGGTCGTCTCGGCGCCGTCCAGCGCCTTGGCGATGCGGCGTCCTGTCAGCATGGCGATCACGATCGAGGCCAGCTTGGTAAGACCGGAACCCAGCGACACCAAAATCCAGGCCGCCAATGCCCAGCCCGATATCACCACCGGCGCGGTCTTGTCGGGATGCCGCACCGAAAGCGGTGCCGCCGAACCTCCATAGAACGCCTTGCGCGCGAGCCATTCCCGGAGCTCGGTCCGATGGTCGTGGGCTACCAGCGCAATCGGCTCGTACCGCAGCCGGGCGCCGGCCTCCACGAGTCGCCAACACAAATCGACGTCCTCACCCGAGTGCATCGTCTCGTCGAAGCCGCCCACTTCCCGGATGGCTGCGGCGCGGCACACCATCGCGGCGCTGGGAACATAGGAAACCGAACTGTGCGGCAGTACCGGCGCCTCTCGCAGCCCGAGGTCCAGGGACGAGTGCACCGCCTCGTAGCGGGCGATCACGTTCTCGGTCTGCGCCAGGCCGACAATGCGGGGCGCCACCAGCGCAACGGTGGGATCGCAGAAGTGTCCCAGCAAAGCTTCTAGCCAGCCGCGCCGCGGTGTGACATCGGAGTCCAGGAAGGCGACGTAGTCGGTGGTGCAGGCGGACAACCCGGTGTTGCGGGCCGCCGCGGGGCCTTTGCTGCGAGTGTGATGCAGCACTTCGATGTCACAGTAGGCGTCGGCGAAGTCTTCCCGTTCTATCGGCACTGAGGAACCGTCGTCGACCACGATCACCCGCAGACCGCGTAAGGCCGCCACTAAGCGGCGCAGACCAAAGACGTTGTCCCGCACCGGAATGACTACAGTGACGTCGCGGTACGACGGCCCGGTCGCAGGGCGCGGATGAGCCACCGTGGCGTCCAGCAGGGTGCGCGCCAATTCGGCACTCAACTCGTCCCGAACCTTCAGCCGACCGTCGGAGAGCATGCTTTGCGCGGCAGGCGCCAAACGCAACAGCCGTGTCGGTGAACCACCGAGCAACGCCCGGCCGTCGCCGAGCACCCGCACTCGACGATCGACCTGCACCGCAAACCCGTCAGGGAGTCGGGTCTGGGTGGTCAACGCCGCTCCTCCTCGGTACGCTCGGCTCTGTCATTGCAGGACCCCCCCGGGTCCGGGTACCCACCGTGAAATTCGACCCAAACAATCGTCGACCATTTCGGCAAAGATCCGTCTCCCCTCGACCGCGGTGGCCGTAGTCGGATCCCCCAGCACGCCGATCTCGCTTACCGCCGCGACTCCGCCGCGGCGCATCGACGGTAGCAACTTTTCCAGCGGCGCAGCGTTGCCGGCCACAAATCGGTCAGTTCGAACATCGGCCGGTGAAAGGTGGAGCAACACGGAGGTTTCAGTGTGACCCGCGTGGGCGTCAGCGCCGGTCGCGGCGCACGGACTCCAGGCGGCGTCGCGGCCTTCCGACCGTAGCAGCGCGGTGGCGTGACGCAAGGAGTCGATGTTGCCTCCGTGACCGTTGATGAACACCAGCCGGTCCGCCCAACTAGCCGCCGAGCGGCCGTACTCCACCAGAAGCAGCGTCAACGCTTCCGCTCCGATGGAGATCGTTCCCGGGAAGCTCTGATGCTCGCCACTGGCGCCGTAGGCGATGGCCGGCGCCACCAGCCAGCCCGGCTCGTTTAGTGCGTGCAGTCGCGCCGCGACGGCCCGGGACACTGCGCTGGCGATCCTGGTGTCGGTATCCAACGGCAGGTGCGGACCATGTTGTTCAGTCGACCCCAGGGGAATCAATATTGACGCGGAGGTCGATATTGAGAGTTGCCTCGACGTCGCACTCCCCAGTTCGCCGAGTACGGGCACTCGCCGATGGTAGGACGAATTCACCTGGCGTGCACCAATTGTTGCCCTACCTATCGAAAATATTTTTCACATAGTTGAGCACCGGGCCGAAATCACTGCTCGTCCGCCACGGCTGCACCGCCCGTATCAAACTTGGCGAATCACTCATTCCTGGAACGCATTATGTGTGGTATTACGCGCGCCTGCTGCTCGATAGCTCAAGCCGTGCCCAAATCGCGGGTGAACCCGTCCGGAATGAGAATGTCGTCGGGACGCAGATCGTGAATCGACGAGTGACCGAGACCCATCAATGCCGAATCGACGCCGCCGCGCAAAATGTCGAGAACGTTCTCGACGCCCGGCTGCCCGGCCGCGGCCAGCCCCCACAGGTAGGCGCGCCCGATCATGACCGCGCGCGCTCCCAGCGCCACTGCCTTGACCACGTCGCTGCCTCGCCGAATGCCGCCATCCAGCAATACTTCGACCTGATCGCCGACCGCGGCCGCAATCGCGGGCAGGGCGCGAATCGACGCCGGCGTCCCGTCCAGGTTGTTACCACCGTGGTTGGACACCGAGATCGCCGAAACACCGGCATCCACAGCCCTTTTCGCGTCGTCGACGCGCATCACGCCCTTGAGCATCAATGGTCCAGACCACAGGTCGGTCAGCCAGGCGATGTCTTCCCAGGTGGGCGGGGGCGTTCCCATCCATTCGCCGTAAGCGGCGAAAAAGGGCGGACCGGGCTCGCCACGGCGACCCTGGTTAGGTACCCGCAGGTCCGGCGGTCGCAGTGTCTTGCCGAACTTCCACAGCCACCGCGGCTTGGTGATCGCCTCGGGCGACAGCCGCAAAATGGTTTTCAAATTCATTTCTTCGGGGATTTTCGGGCTTCCCCAGTCGCGCCCGTGCGAGAACGACCAGTCGGTGGTGACGATAAGACCGACCGCTCCGGCCTCTCGCGCGCGCTCGACGCGCTGGGCGATCGCATCCCGGCCGCCGAGCCAGTAGATCTGGAAGAAGAGCTTGGGGTTGGCGGCGATGACCTCCTCGATCGGCTTGCTGGCAAACGAGGACAACCCCATCGCCGTGCCGCGGGCGGCGGCCGCGCGGGCCACGGCGACCTCACCGTCCGGATCGACCGCCTGGACGCCGGTCGGCGAGATCAACACGGGAAACGAAATATCCTGACCCAGCACGGTGGTAGCGAGGTCGCGCTTTTCGCTGGCGCCGACCACGTGCGGCGCAAAGCCGAGTTCACTGAACGCCGCGACATTGTCGGCGACGGTGATGCCTTTTTCGCTGGCTGAAATCAGAGAGGAATAGACGGACTTCGGCAGCCGGCGCTTCGCGCGTTGCTGCGCGATTGCGACCGTTTCGAACCATTCGTCGGCCACGGTTATACGGGACTTTCGTTGCAGAGCCTGGCCGGCGGGCGCGCCGGCGGCCTCATCGACAGGGTCAGGGGAACGGGCGTGCTGATCCGCTTGCCGCGCGAATGATCGACACGGGGTTTCGGTGTGTCGCGCTCGGCGGCCAGCGCTGGTGCGCCATGGCCTTGGACGCATTCCGGGTCGGGGCCATCCATTGGCAGGCCGGTGAAAAACTTGGCTGCCATGCAGCCGCCGCGGCAGCTGTCGTAATGGTTGCAGCTACCGCACGCTCCGGCCGACTGGGGCTCACGCAGCTCGCGGAACAACGGGGCGTTCTTCCAAACGTTGTCAAAACCGCCGTCGCGCAACACATTCCCGGCGAGGAACCGGTCGTGAATGGCGAAGGGGCAAGCGTAGACGTCACCGACCGGGTCGATCAGGCAAACTACCCGTCCGGCGCCGCACATGTTCAGTCCAGACAGTGCGCCGGCAGATCCCAACGGTGCCAGATGGAAGAACGAATCTCCGGTCAACACCCGCTCGCCCTTTGCGACCAGCCAGTCATACAGCTCGACCTGTTGCGCGGCGGTGGGGTGCAGCTCGTCCCAGGTATCGGCACCGCGTCCGGACGGACGCAATCGGGTGATCCGCAGCGTGGCGCCATAACGGCTTGCCAACGCGGCGAATTCGTCGAGTTGACCGACGTTGTGCCGGGTGACGACGACAGAGATTTTGGCGTCGGAGAAACCCGCGTCGGCCAGGTTCTCCAGCGCCCGCACCGCCATGTCGAAGGACCCTGGACCGCGAACCGCGTCGTTGATCTCGGCCGTCGCACCGTCGAGGGAGATCTGGACGTCGACATAGTCGCTGGCGGCCAGCCGCGCGGCCACCTCCGGCGTGATGCGGACGCCGTTGGTCGAGAACTTCACCCCGACGTGGTGTTCGGTGGCGTAGTCCACCAATTCCCAAAAGTCCGGGCGCACTGTGGGTTCGCCGCCGCCGATGTTCACATAGAAGACCTGCATGCGTTCGAGTTCGTCGATGATGTCCTTGCACTGACGCGTGGACAACTCGCCGGGGTCGCGTTTGCCCGACGACGACAGGCAGTGCACGCACGCCAGGTTGCAGGCATACGTCAGTTCCCAGGTCAAACAGATCGGCGCGTCGAGGCCGTGCTCGAACTGCTCGATCAGGGACGGTACTGCTACGGTCATTCGCTCTCCTGGGGTACCAGCATCTGGGAGCGGGCCAGCACACCCAGCGCGTGCAGGTATGGACCCTGGTGGGGATCGGCGATTCCCGCGGCGCGACAAGCGGACCGAACGTCGGGATGCTCGGCCAGCGACTGCACCACCGCCAGGATGTCGCGGTTCTTCAGGAACGACAGTTTGCGGGTGCCGAAGTGATACAACAAGGCACCGAACGGTTCCGGACGAACCGCTACCTGAGGATGCAGTCGCCAGCCGCTGCCCGGGTCGAGCGCTATCTGGTCGGCCGGCGCGCTCGCGGGCGCGGTCACCGTCAGTAGACCCCGCACATGCCGTCGATTGACACTTCTTCCACCAGCGTCTCGGTGACGAGTTCGGTCTCGGTCTGGTTCTCGTTGTCCATGTGGCTGCCTTTCACAGAGAGGACTCGACAATGATGGGTGGTGCTGGTCACAATCTCACGTCGTGGCCAGAATATGGCATCGAGTGCCGAAACGGAAGGGCGGAGTCTGATGCTGCAAGAGGCGCGGGTGGGCCGACGCCGCTCGACGACACCGCATCACATCACCGATGTCGCCATCGACCTGTTCGCTGCCCGCGGTTTCGCCGACGTCAGCGTCGACGACGTCGCCCAAGCGGCCGGCATCGCTCGTCGCACCCTCTTCCGGTACTACGCCTCGAAGAACGCCATCCCGTGGGGCGATTTCGATACCCACCTCGCCCAGTTGAGCGAACTGCTCGACAGCGTGGACCCGAAGGTGCCGCTGCGCGAGGCGCTGCGCGGGGCGCTGTTGGCGTTCAACACCTTCGACGCGTGTGAATCCATCCGACACCGGCAACGAATGCGGGTAATCTTGGAAACCGCTGAGCTGCAGGCTTATTCGATGACAATGTACGCGGGCTGGCGGGAAGTGATTGCCGGGTTCACGGCCCGTCGGCTGGGCGTCAAAACAACCGAGCTGCTGCCCCAGACGGTCGCTTGGACGATGCTGGGGGTGGCCTTGAGTGCGTACGAACACTGGCTCCGCGACGAATCGGTCGCGCTGCCCGACGCGCTAGGCAGTGCGTTCGACGTCGTCGGCACCGGACTGAACCGGCTCGGCGAGCTCCGTTGAGCAGCACCGGCCATGCGCTGCAGGCACGATTCGAAAATTGTCGGTCCGAGGCCGTCGGAAATTGTCTCCTTGCAACGACGATAGGGATGTGAGCGCCCAACCCGACCACCAGCGCGACACCCAGCGCGCGCTGCTGGCGCTCTATGACGAAGCCCTGCCGACGGTGTACGGCTACTTCGCCCGCCGCTGCCGGGACCGTGGCATCGCCGAGGACCTGACGTCGGAAACGTTCCTGGCGGCGTTCCAAACGGCCGGCGCAGGTGCGCAACGAGGCGCTCCGCCGCCGATCGGGATGCCGTGGTTGCTCGGCGTGTCCCGGCACAAGCTGGCCGACCACTACCGCGGCCGTCCAGATCCGGTGCCGGTGGCAGAACCACCGGAGCCGCCAGGCGGGGCCGACGACTGGGATGCCGAGCTGGATCGGATGATCGCCGAAAATGTACTGGCCAAGCTGACCGAACCACACCGCGCGGTGCTGGTGCTGCGCTACATGGACGACTGCAGTGTGAGCGAATGCGCGCAGCTGCTCGGGCGCACCGTGCACGCCACCGAAGCCCTGCTGGTCCGCGCCAAAAGAGCGTTCAGGAAAGAGTATCCGGAGGGAGGCAGTCATGAGTAAGCACGATCCACTCAGCGTGCTGCACACCGATGACCTTCCGGTCCAGCCCGATCCCGCGTTCGCCGTGCGACTGCGGCATCGCCTGGAGGCGGTGCTGTCCCTGTCGCCGGCGACGTTAGGAAGGATTGACATGAGCACCCAAGCAGTAGTCGAACCCGAGAACTCCGAGGTCCCTCGTCCCGCCGCCCAGCCGTATCTGAGTGTCGCCGATGCTCGGGCAGCGATCGGTTGGTACACGGACGCTTTCGGAGCTGTGGTGATCGGCGAACCAATCGTGATGGAGGACGGCCGAATTGGGCACGCAGAGATCGGCATCGCCGGTGGCGTCCTGTATCTGGCCGACGAGTTCCCCGAAATAGGCCTGAAAGCCCCCGCACCGCAAGCGGTTTCGGTCAGCCTGATGTTGCATGTCCCCAGCACCGACGCGGCATTGCAAAGGGCGCGCGAGCTCGGCGCCACCGTCGCACGCGACATCTATGAGGCCCATGGCTCACGCAACGCCACAATCATCGACCCGTTCGGCCACCGGTGGATGCTCAGCGGTCCTCTCGGTGCGCCGACCGAAGGTATCCGGCATGGCGACATCGGCTTCATCTCGATCGCCACTCCCGACACCGACCGTGCCGCGGCGTTCTACGGCCACGTCCTCGGCTGGACCTACGACCCCGTCTCACACCGGGTGACGAACACCGACCTACCGACCGGCATCCATGTCAGCGCCGGCCGTCCGACCCTGTTCTGCTGCTACGCCGTCACCGACCTGGAGGCGGCACGCGCGGCCATCGCCGAAGCCGGCGGCACCGCGGACGAGATCAACCACACCGCACACGGCGCCACGGTGGACGCCACCGACTCGCAGGGCGTTGCGTTCGCAGTCTTCGATGCGGCAGCAGCGCGAAAGAGACCAGAACTCAACGGTTCCGGGCCCGGCGAATTGGCGTATGTCACCTACGAGGTCGGCGATATCGCATCGTTCCGCGACTTCTACGGCCGGGTGCTGGGTTGGACGTTCGAACCGGGCCGGATCGAGGACGGCTGGCAGGTGCAGCAGGCGCATCCGATGTCCGGGGCCGCGGGCGGCAGCAAACACCCCGCGACCGTTCCGATGTGGACCGTCGCCGACATCGACGCCGCCGTTGCGCGGGTCCGGGAGGCGGGCGGTCGCGTGCTGGCCGAGCCGTCACGTCAGCCGTACGGCCTGAGCGCCGAATGCACCGACGACCAGGGTGCGCGCTTCTACCTGGGCCAGTTCTAACCCAGCATCTCGGCGATGGGCACGCCGGCAGCGATCTTGCCCCGCACCTTCATCACCTTGCCGGGCAATCCGCCACCGACCACGCCAACCAGCACACCGTCGCGCTCGTAGTAGGCCAGGAATTTGCGGCCGTCATCCTCGACAAGGTGCACCACGTCGGTGGCCACCGGTTCCCCCAGGCACTGAATCTTGACGTCGTACTGGTCGCTCCAAAAGTACGGGACGACGGCGTTTGTCGGCACGTCCCGACCCAGCATCGCCGGCACCACGACCCGGGCCTGATCGGCGACGTTGCTCCAATGCTCCACGCGCGCTTGGTGTCCCGTCGTGTCGCGCCACGAGGCCACGTCGCCCAGCGCCCACACGTTCGGTGCACTGGTCCGGCCCGCCTCGTCACAGACGATGCCGTTGTCGATCTCGATACCGCTGCCGGCCAGCCAGTCGGTCGCCGGAATGGACCCGATACCCACGACGACGAGGTCGGCGCCGACCTCGGTGCCGTCGCTCAGGACCACCGAATCGACGTGTCCGGTACCGCGCACCTCGGCGACTCCGAGCCCCGTCCGCACGTCGACCCCTTCGTCGCGATGCAGCCGTGTCACCAGATTGCCGATCTGCTCACCGAGTACCGACGCCAGCGGCGTCGGCTGCGGCTCGACCAGCGTCACCTCCACACCCATGCCGCGCAGGCTCGCCGCCACCTCGCAACCGATGAACCCGGCGCCGACGACCACGGCCCGCTTCGCCGACGATGCATGAGTCCGCAACGCCAAGCACTCGTCGAACGACCGCAGCACCCGGATACCTTCCAGGTCGGGAAAAGTCGGTATGCGTCGCGGCACCAGGCCGGTGGCGATGACGAGCTCGTCGTACCCCAGGGAGGTCCCATCGGCCAACGTCACGGTCCGGGCGGTGATGTCGACGCCGGTGGCAGCCGCACCCAGCCGCAGGGTGACGCCCTTCTCGTCGTACCACTCACGCGGTTTGAGGGCCACGTCGTCGACCTCGGCGCGCAGCACCTCCTTGGACAGCGGCGGACGGTCGTAGGGTAGGTGCACCTCGTCGCTGACGATGGTGATCGGACCGGCGTACTCGGCTCGGCGCAACTGCTCGGCGGTCCGTGCCGCAGCCAGCCCGCCGCCGACGATCACAATTCCGTTGGTACTGGTCACGTGGAGTTCATAGCACGGTAGACAATCAGTACTTCAATGCGCCCTTATCCACCGGGATCTGCGTCCCCGACAGCGTGCCCGAGCCGTCACCGGCCAACCAGACGACGACGTCGGATACCTCTTCGGGCGACATAAATCCCTTGTACTGCATTGGCATTGGCGGGAAGCTGTGCACGAAGCGCGGATGGTCGCCAAACACCTGCATCATCGCCTCCGGCTCGATCATCGGGGTTTCGACCGAGTAGGGGTGGATGGAGTTGACGCGGATGCCGTATTCACCGAGTTCAATGGCCAGCGTGTTGGTCAGCGCGGTCAGACCATATTTGCTGGCGGCATAGTGGCCGTTGCCTGGCGTGGCTTTCAGGCCCGCCGAGGAGCTGACCACCACGATGGAGCCGCCGTTGCCGGCTTCGATCATCGCCGGGATGGTCGCCCGCAGGGTCCGCCAGGTGCCGGTGAGGTTTACCCCAATGACGGTGTCCCACTGCTCATCCGAGAGTTCCCAGACCCGGCCCCAACCCAGCACGCCGGCATTGGCGACCACGATGTCCAGTCGACCGAACTGCTCGATCGCGTCGGACACCACTCCGCGCAGTGCCGCGTCGTCGCGAATGTCCACCTCTCGAGCCAGCACCTTGCGCCCCTCGGCCTCCACGGCCCGGACGGTCTCGGCCAGATCCTCGGACGTGGCCGGCGGATACGTGATGGTGTCGGACACCGGGGCGCAGATGTCCAGAGCGACGATGTCGACGCCTTCCCGAGCAAGCCGCACTGCGTGCGACCGACCCTGGGCACGCGCGGCGCCGGTTATCAATGCCACCCGTCCCTGCAGTGATCCCATGGGGTCAGGCTAGCAGCGAAACTGAAACGTGTTCTAGTTGCCCCGTCAGCCGAACCGCACTGCGAAAATTTTGCCCTGGGATCGCAGTGGGGTTCGGCTCGCGAGCGAGTCGCGACTCTAGATCTCCGCGATGATCTGCGCCCGCCGGCTGGCGTATTCCTGGTCGTTGAGCACACCGCTGGCACGCAGCGACTCCAGCTCCTGCAACCTGTCACCGATCGAGGCCTGCGAGCCGACGGTCGCAGCCGCCGGTCCGGCCTGCTGCTGGGCGGCGCGACGCACGACGGCCTGCACCTGCTGCCGCAGTGCTGGATTGGACCGGATGTCCACCATGCGGTTGAGCGGGATGTTGTTGGCCTTGAGGATTTGCAGGATCTCCATCAACGGCCCGGCCTGCCCACTGAGGTCGTAGGTCTGGTTGTCTTCCGCGACGGTGAACTGGGCCGGCACCAGACCGTTGACCAACGCGCTTCGATCCCAGTCGATGCGGTACTGGTTGGTGGTGGGGTCGACCAGGACCACCAGCTTGCGGGCGGTCAGGTTGCCCAGCCGCGTCACGCTGGCGATCACACGGTCCTCAGTGTCGAACGGCGCGATGCCGGGGCCGGAGATGTGCAGATGCACCTTCACCAACGGTTGCTCGTTGATCCGCGTGCCGGTCTCGGTGAGGCCGGTGATCTGCGCCAGGGCGAGCACGCCGGACTGCTCGAGTTGCTCGTTTCTGGCGCTGGTGTTGACACTCCAATATGTGAGTCCGATAGCGACCAGCACGTCGGCCACTGTGATCAGCAGCCCGACATAGAACATCCAGGACAGCAGCTCCCCGAAGCCCAGAGTGAAGTACACGACCAGGAAGATCGGCCCGACCAGGCCGCCGCACAACAGCACCAACAGCTGCATTTTGATGTACCGCGCCAGCATGTGATTTCGCTCCTCGTGTTCGCCCCGAAAGTTGATTCACATTAGCGCCCGAACCGCCGCTACCGATCCCAAAAATGACGGCGGGTCCCCTGGCGGGTCCCCTGGCCGAACAGACGCAAAAGCCCCCGAAACTTTCGTTTCGGGGGCTTTTGCGTCTGTCGCGGTAAGCGCTACTTGATGATCTTGACGACCCGGCCGGCGCCGACGGTACGGCCACCTTCACGGATCGCGAACCGCAGACCGTCGTCCATGGCGACGGGCTGGATCAGCTTGACGGTGATGTTGGTGTTGTCACCGGGCATCACCATTTCGGTGCCCTCCGGCAACGTCACCACACCGGTCACGTCTGTGGTGCGGAAGTAGAACTGCGGTCGGTAGTTGTTGAAGAACGGCGTGTGCCGGCCGCCCTCGTCCTTGGACAGGATGTAGACCTGTCCCTCGAACTCGGTGTGCGGCGTGGTGGTGCCGGGCTTGATGACAACCTGACCGCGCTCCACGTCCTCGCGC
>NZ_LZLQ01000089.1 GCF_001673315.1 Mycobacterium asiaticum
TGTGATGATGGGGTTATGTCTTCGGGTGCGTCGGCTGTGGTGAGTCCTAAAGAGCGCTTGGCGGTGTTGTTCGAGCAGTTGGCGGAGTTGGCCGGTCAGCGCAACGCCATTGACGGGCAGATCGTGGAGATTGTGGCCGAGCTGGAGCGCGATGAGTTGTGCGGGATGACCGGGGCGCGTTCGGTGGAGTCGTTGGTGGCCTGGAAGACCGCTTCGTCTTCGGCTAATGCGAAAACGATCACCACCATCGCGCGCCGGGTGGAGGAGTTCCCGCGCTGTGTGCAGGGGATGCGCGAGGGCCGGTTCTCACTGGATCAGGTCGGTGTCATCGCCTCCCGGGCCGGTGCGGGCTCGGATGAGCATTACGCGCAGTTGGCCGCGGTGGCCACGGTCAACCAGCTGCGCACCGCGGTCAACCTCGAACCCCGACCCGAACCCGACCCGGTCGCGCCCCCGGCGCGGCCGGTGATCAGCAAGACCTCCGATGAGGTCGGCAGCTGCTACCGCATCAAGCTCGACCACCACGACGCCGCGAAATTCGATGCCGCCCTGGCTTCGCACCGCGACGCGCTGATCGCGGCGTGGAAACGCGACCACCACACCGACAGCGACATTGGCTCCGGCAGCGGCACCGGCAGCGGCGGCACGGGTGTTTTCGAGTCCCGGCCGCCGCTGCCGGGCACCGCCGACGCGTTCCTGGCCCTGATCGAGGCCGGCTGGGACACCGAGGTGGCCCGC
>NZ_LZLQ01000090.1 GCF_001673315.1 Mycobacterium asiaticum
GCTCTCCGTGTGCGGCTATGGCGGAAATCCCGGCCGATCTCCACCGTGATCGCACACTCAAAGCCCTGACCGCACACCCGACACCTCAGGTGCACACGCGGCGCCCCAGTTGCACACGCGATGCCATAGCCGCACACGGAAAGCCATGAGTGCACACGCGATGCCCTAGCTGCACACGGAAAGCCATAAGTTACACGCGATGCCCTAGCTGCACACGGAAAGCCATGAGTGCACACGCGATGCCCTAGCTGCACACGGAAAGCCATGAGTGCACACGCGATGCCCAAGCTGCACACGGAAAGCCATGAGTGCACACGCGATGCCCAAGCTGCACACGGAAAGCCATAAGTGCACACGCGACGCCCCAGCCGCACACCCGATGCCAAGGACCTAGAACGTGCTGGTGGGGCGGACCTGATTGGCCATGTCGACCAGGGTGTAGCGGTGCCGCTGGGTCGGCGCCACCCGCGCCAGTTTGCGCAGCGATGCCTCGACGCCCAACCGCAGCCCGTGATCGGTGAACGGGAAACCCAGGATGTGGTTGGTGCTGGCTTGATGATCAGCCCCGTTGTCCTGCAGCCAATCCATCGCCCCGCCCAGGACTAACGCCCGGATCTGCAAAACCCGAGGCTCGGTCGGCGGCAGCGCCTCCACGCGCCGTGCGGCGTCACGGATCTGCTCCTCGGTGATCTCGCTCTGCGAACGGCCGGACAGCAGTGTTACCGCACTGGTCAGTCGCGCGGTGGTGTAATGCCTTGAAGTGGGCGGTACTTCGTCCAGGGTCTGTACCGCTCCGCTGCGATCGCCTTTGGCCGACCGGACTCTGGCCAACCCGAAGGCCGCAGAGATCACCCCGTCGTTGGTGTTCCACACCGTCTGGTAGTAATTCTGCTCGTCGGGCTTGCCGGCCAATTCCGCGGTCGCGGCGAGCGCCAATTTCGGTGCCAATTCGCCCGGGAAGGTGTCCAGCACTTCGGTGAAATGCTCGATGGCCGAGTCGTAATCACCGGTGAGCAACTCCGCCACGGCCCGGTACCAAATCAATCGCCACTGCCAGCCGACCCGCTCGGCCAGGTCTTCGAGTTTGCGGGTGGCCTTGCTGACATCACCGAGGTCCAGCAGCGCCCGGACCTCCATCAGCGGCAGCTCGGTCGACTCCGACAGGTCCAGCCCTTCGGCGTCCAGCGACCCGTGCCGCGCAGCCCGCAACGAGTCCAGGGTCTGCACCGGCTGGGAGAGCACCGTCGCTTGCAGCACCGGCGCGGCCACGTCGGCCGGATCGACCAGCGGCACGGACAGTGCGGTCACGATCTCCTTGGCGGTCAGCTTCTCCGAGTGCACCTGACCGTCCAGGTACACATCGGTATGAGCGACCAGCAGGTCCACCCCGAAGCTCGACCGGCTGGGGCTGAAGATCGTCGACAGACCAGGGCGGGAGATGCCGGTGTCCTGGGCGACCACCTCGCGCAGCACGCCCATCAACTGCCCGGACATCTCCTCGGCACTGCTGAACCGTCGCCGGGGGTCAGGATCGATTGCGCGGCGCAGCAAGCGGCCGAACGAGTCGTACTTGGCCAACACCGGGTCGCCATCGGGCAAGCCGTCGACGTAACGGCCGTTGCGGGTCCGCAGCTCCAGCGTCAACGCCGCCAGCGTGCGGCCAACCGTGTAGACGTCAGTGGCCACGGTCGGGCCGGTGCGCACTATCTCCGGGGCCTGATAGCCGGGCGTGCCGTAGAGGTAGCCGAACGAGTTGATCCGCGAAACCGCACCCAGGTCGATCAGCTTAAGCTGCTCCTCGGTGAGCATGATGTTCTCCGGCTTCAGGTCGTTGTAGACCAGACCGATCGAATGCAGATAGCTTAGCGCGGGCAGGATTTCCAGTATGTAGGCGATCGCCTCGCTGACCGGCAGCTTGGCGCCTTTACTTCGCTTGAGCGACTGCCCGCCGACGTACTCCATGACGATGTAGCCGACCGGAGCGCCGTGCTTATCCTTGTGCTCGACGAAGTTGAAGATCTGCACGATCGATGGGTGCACGACCTCGGCCAGGAACTGCCGCTCGGCCATCGCGATCGCCTGCGCCTCCGCATCACCGGAATGCACCAGACCCTTGAGCACCACCGGGCGGTCGTTGACGTTGTGGTCCACCGCGAGATAGACCCAGCCCAGGCCGCCGTGGGCTATACAGCCCTTGACCTCGTACTGGCCGGCGACCAGGTCGCCCGGACTGAGTTGCGGGACAAAGGAATACGGGCTACCGCAGTACGGGCACCAGCCCTCCGAGCTGCCCTTGCCCTCCGGACCCGACCGGCCGACCGGGCGTCCACAGTTCCAGCAGAACCGTTTCGATTCCGGCACAACCGGATTGGTCATCAGGGCCTTCAGCGGATCGATGTCCGGAACCCGCGGAATCTCTACCAGGCCACCGCCGAGTTGTCTGACCGCCGGAAGCGCTCGGGTGGCTCCTGCTATCCGGTCCTGCGGCTGGGTGTCCAGACTGCCCAGCGAGATGTGGAAGTCGTCGTCATCGTCGTCGTCGAAATCGGGCCGGAACAACGCTTGGGTTTCCTGCGGCCGACTGCCCGTTGTAGCGGTCGCGCCGGTCTGCGCGTCGGCGGCCTGGCCGCTGGACGGATCTTCGTGGTCCGCGGTCTGGGTCAGTTCGGTTTCCTGATCCGCTTTGGAGGATTTGGCCATCAGTCCAGGTACCTAGGTTGGGGTGGCAGCGGCGCAGGTCCGAGCACCGTTAACCACTTGCGGTACAACGTGTTCCAGGTCCCATCGGTGCGGATGCGTTCCAGCGTGCCGTTGACGAACCGAACCAGGCCGGTGTTGTCCAAGTTCATCCCGATCCCATAGGGCTGAGTAGCCATGTTGGGACCGATGATGTGCAGATAAGGATCTTCCTCCACCAGACCGGCCAGAATCGAATCGTCGGTACTCACCGCATCGATCTGGCGCTGCTGCATCGCCACCAGGCAGTCGGCCCAGTTAACCACCGAGACGATGATCGCCGGCGGCGCGATCTCGCGGATGCGTTGGAGCGAGGTGGTGCCGCGGGCTACGCACACCCGCTTGCCGGACAGGTCGGCCGGTTTGGCGATGGAGGAGTCGCGCGGGGCCAGGATGCGCTGGTTGGCGTCGAGGTAGACGGTGGAGAAGTTCACCAGTTTGCGCCGCTCGCAGGTGATCGTCATGGTCTTCACCACGACATCGACCTGCGAGCGCTGCAACGCCGTGATGCGTTCGTCGGCCGAAAGGATCCGGTACTCGACGTGGTTGGGGGCACCGAAGATGTCACGTGCCACCTCGTTGGCGATGTCGACGTCGAAGCCGGTGATTTCACCGGTGATCGGATCGCGGAAGCTGAACAAGTTGCTGCCGATGTCCAAGCCGACGATCAGTCGGCCCCGGCTGCGGATGTTGGCGACCGCGGCCTCGGCGTCCTCCTTCTTCGGGAAAGGGCGCAGGCTTGCGGTGGGGTTACAGTCCTGTCCGGTCTTGTCCGCGCGCAGCGGAGCCTCGATCGGCAGCACCTCCATACCGACCGGTGTCGGCTGCGGAAGCGTCGGCGTCACCTCTGCCTTGAGCGGCTCGGAATGGCCGCAGCCGGCCAGTAGAACCGCAACGCCAATCAGCCCAGCGGCCCGCCGGACGAGAGAGCGCCGCTTCATCACCGATACTCTTTCAGCCGAGGCCAGAGGCCCAGGGCGACCGCGATGGCCGCGCCGAGGCTCAGCACCACGGCGCCCACCTGCGCTCCGGCCAGTCCCCGCTTCGCGTTCAGCACGTCGTTGCGCAGATGATTGCGGCTTTGCTCGATGGCCTTGGTCAGCGCCTCGTCGAGCTTGTCGAATGCCGGGGTGGAGTCGTCCTCGCCCTTGCCGAGCGCAACCTGGGTGGCGGCGCGGTAGTTGCCCACCGAGATGTAGGCGTTGATCCGGTCGTTGGCCTGCTGCCAGCGGACCAGCAACTGTCCGGCGCCCAACAGGTCGGGCTTGTCCACCGCGTCGTTGCGCGTCATGTATCCGTCGAGTTCGCGGTGCATGGCGTCGATGCGCTGATAGAACGCCCGCTTGCGCACCTCTTCGTCGCCGCGCCGGATCAACGACAGCGTCTCGTCGGCGCGCGCCTGCTGGGCGGTGATGGCCAGGTTGGTGACGGTCTTCAACGACTCGGCCGCGGTGTCTTTCGCGCTACGGCTCGCCGTCGTCGAAATTGTCAACGCCGTCCCAACCCACACCACCATGATGAGAATACCGAGACCGCCAACCACCAGCCCGGGATTGATCCGGCGCCGGGTCCGCCGGGCCAACCAGCGGTGGCAGAAGGCGCCGAACACCACCGTGGTGGTCACCACGAGGATCACCGGGGCCGGGATCTGGGTGGACGCAGTGGTTTCGCTGTCCACCCGGTCCGACGTCGCCTGATAGAGGCGCTGCGCGTTGGGCAGGATCGTGTTCTGCATCAGCCCGGACGCCTCCGACAGATACGACGAACCGACTGGGTTGCCCGCCCGGTTGTTGGTCCGGGCGATCTCCACCAACCCGGTGTAGACCGCCAATTCGGCATTGATCTGGCCCAGCAGTTGCACCAGCCTTTCGTCCGTCAACCCACTGGAAGCCCTGGTCACCGCAACCGAGGCATCGGTGATGGCCTGCTCGTAGCGCAGCCGGACGGCACGCGGTTCGGCCTGGGCGATGAACGCGGTGGCCGCGGCGGCGTCGGCTACCGACAGCGTGGTGTAGAGCTGCCCGGCCGCGAACGACAACGGCTCGGTGTGTTCGAGCACCGTCGTCAGCACTTGCTGACGGTGGTTGATCGTGGTCGAGGTGGCAAATGCGCTGGAGACTCCCAGCGCGGCCAGCACGATCCCGATAGTCAGGATCCGCCCGGGCGTCGTCGAGATGAACCACCAGCGGGGATGAGCCGGTTCAGCGGGCGAGCGTGATCCCAGTGGTTCGGTCGACGGATGCGCTAGCTCAACCGTCACGTCTGCTCAGCC
Organism: Mycobacterium asiaticum; assembly: GCF_001673315.1. GTDB lineage: Bacteria > Actinomycetota > Actinomycetes > Mycobacteriales > Mycobacteriaceae > Mycobacterium > Mycobacterium asiaticum_B. The sequence goes on from NZ_LZLQ01000090.1 coordinate 5,009, forward strand.
CTCATCTTCCGGCCATCTTACGAACCCGTATAAGCAAATTCTAAGAGCAAGCGGGGACAGATGGGGGGAGGCGGGACCAATTGCCCGCATATCCTGAATTCGTGCGGGGCGACGGTGACGGCTGGGTGATCTCCAAACGCGGCGCCCACTACTGGGGCAGATTCGGTGCGGCCGGGCTGCTGTTGCGGGCTCCCCGACCCGATGGCACCCCCGCGGTCCTGCTTCAGCACCGAGCGGTGTGGAGCCACCAGGGTGGCACCTGGGGTTTGCCCGGCGGTGCACGGGACAGCCATGAGACCCCCGAACAGACCGCGGTGCGTGAAGCGCACGAAGAGGCGGGGCTGGATGCCGAGCGGGTAACGGTGCGCGCGACGCTGGTCACCGCTGAGGTCGCCGGGATGGGCGGCATCCGCTGGAGCTACACGACCGTCGTCGCCGATACCGACGCGATGCTGGACACCGTGCCCAACGGGGAAAGCGCCGAGCTGCGTTGGGTCGGCGAGGACGAGGTCGACCACCTGCCGTTGCATCCCGGCTTCGCGGCCAGCTGGGAGCGGCTGCGCACCGTCGCGGTGACCCTGCCGCCCGAACATGACGACGTGCCCCGGACGGTCGAAGACGGCGCAAGGTTCTATTGGTGCACGCCGGGCGACGCCGGTCACGAGCCGTCGCAGCTCAGTCGGCAGATCAGCGCGCTGCTGCAAGCGCCGCACTGAGTTCTTGCGCCGCGGCTTGCGGATCCTGGGCCGCGGTGATTGCGCGCACCACCACAATGCGACGCGCTCCGGCGGCAAGTACCTCCGGTAGGCGCTTGGCGTCGATGCCACCGATCGCGAACCAGGGCTTGGCCGCGTCCAGCGCGGCCGCGGCCCGCACCAGGTCCAGGCCCGGCGCGCGGCGACCCGGTTTGGTGGGGGTGGGCCAGCAGGGCCCGACGCAGAAATAGTCGGCGTCGGACGCGGCCGCCGCCGCCGCTTGGTCGGCGTCGTGACTGGACAGGCCGAGCACCGCGTCCGGGCCGACGATGTCTCGCGCGGAGTGCAGCGGCAAGTCCCCCTGACCGAGGTGCAGCACGTCCGCGCCGGCGACCCGCGCGATGTCCGCACGGTCGTTGACCGCGAAGAGCGCGCCGTGCCGGCGGGCGGCGTCCGCGAGGATCTCGCAGGCCGCCAGCTCCTCGCGCGCCTCCAGCGGACCGAATTGCTGCTCACCGGCCGAACCCTTGTCACGCAGCTGAATGATGTCGACCCCACCGGCCAGCGCAGCGTCGGCGAACTCGGCCAGATCACCCCGCTCCCGGCGGGCGTCGGTGCACAGGTACAACCGTGCTTCGTCGAGACGGGTCAGGGGAGGCTGCACACCGCGACGTTATCGCGCTAGCGTGGACCGGGAAGAAGACATGTAGAACACGGGAGTCCCGGGGATCAGCGGGGCTGAGAGTGGGCACAGCCCTTTCGAGGGACCTGCCCTGACCGTCACACCTGATCCGGGTAATGCCGGCGAAGGGAGCGACAATGCCGAACTCGGTGGCCGTCATCGGTGGCGGTGTCATCGGCCTGTCGGTGGCCCGCCGGGCCGCACAGGCCGGCCTTTCAGTGACCCTGCACCGCCGCGCCGAACAGGGCGCCTCCTGGGTGGCCGGCGGCATGCTGGCCCCGCACAGCGAGGGTTGGCCCGGCGAAGAGCGGCTGTTGCGGCTGGGCCTGGAGTCGCTGCGACTCTGGCGCGAAGGCGGGTTCCTCGACGGGCTGAGCCCGCAGGTGGTGACTGCACGCGAATCCCTGGTGGTCGCCGTCGACCGGGCCGACGTCGCCGACCTGCGGACGGTGGCGGACTGGCTGGCCACGCAGGGGCATCCGGTGATTTGGGAGTCCGCCGCCCGCGACGTCGAACCGCTACTGGCGCAAGGCATTCGGCACGGATTTCGGGCACCCACGGAGTTGGCGGTGGACAATCGCGGCGTCTTGGCGGCGCTGGACCGCGACTGCGAGCGGCTGGGAGTTCGCTCGGCCCCGCCGGTGCGCGAGACGTCTGCAGCCCACGGTGACACCGTGGTGATCGCCAACGGGATTGACGCTCCGGCGCTGTGGCCGGGTCTGCCGGTGCGGCCAGTGAAGGGTGAGGTATTGCGGTTGCGATGGCGAAAGGGCTGTATGCCGTTGCCGCAGCGAGTGGTTCGAGCGCGGGTGCACGGCCGCCAGGTGTACCTGGTGCCACGAGCGGACGGCGTGGTGGTGGGTGCTACCCAGTACGAGCACGGCCGCGACACCGCCCCGGTTGTCTCGGGGGTACGGGACCTGCTGGACGACGCGTGTGCGGTGTTGCCGGCCCTCGGTGAGTACGAATTGGCCGAGTGCGCCGCGGGCCTGCGGCCGATGACCCCAGATAATCTGCCTATCGTGCAGCGATTGGACGAGCGCACTTTGGTGGCGACCGGTCACGGCCGCTCCGGATTCCTGCTGGCGCCGTGGACCGCCGAGCAGATTGTGTCCGAACTGGTTCCGGTGGGAGCGGCCTCGTGATCGTGGTGGTGAATGAGCGGCGGGTCGAGGTGGACGAGCAGACCACGGTGGCCGCACTGCTGCAGTCGTTGGGCTTTCCGGATCGGGGGATCGCCGTGGCGGTGGACGCGACGGTGCTGCCACGATCCAGTTGGGCCACGACCCTTTCGGACGGGGCGCAACTCGAAGTAGTGACGGCGGTGCAAGGTGGCTGACTCGAAACTCACGATCGCGGACCGCAGTTTCTCCTCCCGGCTCATCATGGGCACCGGGGGAGCGACCAACCTGGCGGTGCTGGAAGAGGCCCTGATCGCTTCCGGAACTGAACTGACCACCGTCGCGATCCGCCGCGTCGACGCCGAAGGTGGCACCGGACTGCTGGATCTGCTGAACCGGCTCGGCATCACACCGCTGCCCAATACCGCCGGCTGTCGCAGCGCCGCGGAGGCGGTGCTCACCGCGAACCTGGCCCGGGAGGCGTTGAACACCAACTGGGTCAAGCTCGAGGTGATCGCCGACGAGCGCACCCTTTTGCCCGATGCCGTTGAATTGGTAAAGGCCGCAGAGCAATTAGTTGACGACGGGTTCGTGGTGCTGCCGTACACCAACGACGACCCGGCGCTGGCGCGGCGGTTGGAGGACACCGGTTGCGCGGTGGTGATGCCGCTGGGCTCGCCGATCGGCACCGGCCTGGGCATCACCAATCCGCACAACATCGAGATGATCGTGGCCCGGGCCGGAGTTCCGGTGGTGCTGGATGCCGGCATCGGCACGGCCAGCGACGCCGCGCTGGCCATGGAATTGGGTTGTGACGCCGTGTTGTTGGCCACCGCGGTCACCCGCGCGGGAGATCCGGCGGCGATGGCCGCGGCGATGGCCGCCGGAGTCACCGCCGGGTACCTGGCGCGGCGCGCCGGACGGATTCCGAAGCGCTTCTGGGCGCAGGCATCCAGCCCGGACAAGTAATGAAACGTTATGTGGCGCTGGGAAGCTCAATGGCAGCTGGTCCCGGGATACGGCCGCAAGCACCGGGTGCCCCATGGCGGGCGGGGCGGTCGGCCCGGAACTACCCGCATCTGGTCGCCGAGCGCGCCGGCCTGGATTTGATGGACGTCACCTACTCCGGGGCCACCACCGCCCACGTGCTCACCGACCGCCAGCATGGGGCGCCGCCCCAGATCGAAGCACTGAACGGCTCGGAGGCGCTGGTGACTGTCACCATCGGCGGCAACGATGTCGGCTACGTTCCGCTCTTGATGGCGGCGTCGTTGCCGGCGTTGGCACGCCGCCTGCTGAGCGGGTTCACCGGTGAGCTACTCGACCGCGATGCGCGCGATCGTGCGTTGGGCGAGGTTTTCGGTTCGCTGTGCGAGGTGGGTCGTTCAGTGCGGCGGCGTGCACCACAGGCCCGCGTTCTGTTCGTGGACTACCTGACGATGCTGCCACCCGCGGGCGATCCGGCGCCGCCGATCTCCACCGAGCACGCCGACCTGGCCCGTTGGGTGGCCACCACGCTGGAGCGCTTGACGGCAGAAGCCGCCGCGGCAACCGACTGCGAGGTCGTGCACGCCGCGGCGGCCAGCCGCGATCATCATGCGTGGTCGGAACTGCCCTGGACCACCAAACCTGGTGTGCCGCTTCCTTTTCGGCCGGCTCCGCTACATCCTAACGGCGCGGGAATGCGCGCCGTCGCCGACCTGATCCTGACCGAGTTGTAAGACTCAGCCGTTGGTCCGCCACCACTGGTAGAGAGCCGAAGTGTTGCCGTCGGATGCGCGGACGAAGGCCAGAATATTCTTGGCGTCGGTGGTCCAGATGACTTCGGCCTTGCCGGTGTCGGTGCCGCAGGCCACCTGCCCGGCCGATTCGGTGGCACTGCCCTGGTGCCACGTGGTGGGCGACTTGGCGTCCCCGCAATTGGTCAGTTCATCGCTGCCGATGAGCTTGGTGAATGCACTGGCCAAGTCCGCGCTGTTGGGAAATTGGAAATATTTCGCCGAGGCGGGGCCCGCGCTGTCGGTGTTTTGCCCACACTGCATCACGGCTTGCACGGTGGGGAATGCCGACTGCACCTCCGAAACCGGTTGCGAGGAGCAATTGCTGGAGCTGTAACCCTTCGAGAGCGACGAAGTAAGCGTGTCGCTAGGGTCCGCGGAAGCGGTAGCAGCGCCGGCGCAGGCGAAGCTACCAATGAGCGCGGCAGTGGTGAGACCACGCAGCGCGTGCGAGAGGTGACTCATGTGTAGCTCCTAGTGGTTGTGGCGCTGATCGGAATGTGAATTTGGTTTGCCCACGGAAATCGTAGGGCCATCTTTCGCTGACGCACTATGTTTCGCAAAGAATTCTCCAGCGGTCTAGGAGTTCGAATATGCCCTATTCGCCCGCCCGTCAGCCGTTGGTTTTCCACCATTGATAAAGCGCCGGCACGTCGGTGTTGGACCCACGGACGTAGCTCAGCACATTCTTGGCGTCGGTGGTCCAGATGACTTCGGCCGCATTCTGGTAGGTCCCGCAGGCCACCTGCCCGGCGGTGCCGCCGTTGCCTTGGTGCCAGGTGGTGGGCGACTGGCCGCTGTCCCCGCAGGCGGTCAACACCTCGTCCTTGATGCTGGCGGTGAATCCCGCGTTGAGATCGTCGGAGTTGTTGTACAGCAGGTAGGTCGCCTTGACGGGTCCGGCCGGGTCGGCGTTCTGCCCACAGTTGATTGCGGCTGCCACCCCCGCCGGGGGCGGGTCTTTCGGGGTGCAATTGCTCAGGGAGTAGCCCTTCGACAACGCGCCGGCAAGCGTGTCGTTGGGGTCGGCATTCGCAGTGGCCATGCCGGTGTAGACGAAGGTGCCCGTCAGCGCTGCGGCCGCCGCGGCACACAGCACAGTGTTGATGTGAGACATCTCAGGAGTGTATTTCTCCGGCGCATCGGAAAACAGGGGCTGTTTCCGGGCCGCCGGCAGGCGATCGATGCGCTCCCGTACTAGCTACCAAACACATTGCCCAGCAACAGGTTAGCGGCCGGCCGGGACGTTCACCCGGTATTGGTGCCGGGCCCGGAGGCGAAACGGTAACAGCCGCAAAACATCAATTTCTGATTGGAGGTGCCGTAGGCACGGGTCTCCGGTATGGTAAGGCACGTTTCACGCCAGCTAACTTCACTTCTTTCGATCGGGAGAATCCATGACGCAACCACCACCGCCCGGTTACCCGCCGCAGCAGCCGCCGCCGGCGCAGCAACCGGACAACTACTTGGTCTGGTCGATCCTGGCGACGCTGTTCTGCTGTCTTCCGCTCGGAATTGTGGCCATTGTGAAGTCCACTCAGGTCAGTGGACTGTGGGCCCAGGGCCAGTACGCCGAGGCGCAGGCGTCCGCGGACAGCGCCAAGAAGTTCGTCAAGTATTCCGTGATCGCCGGCGTCGTGGTGGCCATCATCTACGGCATCTTGATCGCGATGGGCGCGATGAACACCGACGTGAACACCGCGATGGTCGCGTTCGATGTCCTGAATTTGGGTTGATCCCATGGTGACCCGCCAAGGGTCGGCGCCCGCGAAAGTGGGTGCGCCACTACTCGTGGCGGCAGCCGCGACGGTGGCGTGCGTCGGCATTTGGCTGGGTGACCCGACGAGCCCGAACGGCCCGTTGCCGGTCTGCCCCACCAAGGCGCTACTGGGTATCGATTGCCCAGGGTGTGGCAGTCTGCGCATGGTTTACAGCTTGTTGCACGGCAATGTGTTGGCGGCCGCCAGGTTTAACGCGTTGGGCCTGGCGGCACTCGTGCTCCTGGTGTGGGCCTACCTCGCTTGGACGTATGGGCGAGTGGTGGGTCGCCGGATCGGAAGTTGGCAACACAGTCGTTGGGCATCAGTGGTGACTCTGTCACTGGTGGTGGCCTGGTTCGTGGTGCGTAACCTGCCGTTCGCGCCGTTCAATGCGCTGTTCGTCTAGAGATGCGGAAGCCGCATTCGCCTGTGCGAATGCGGCTTTCGTGTGCTGCGGCGATCCCGATCCGAGACTGGTCTAACCTGGGCGCAATGGTGCACAAATCGAAGGCGATGCCCGCGGTGCTCGCCGTGGTCGCGATCGCTGCTTTCCTGATCGTCGGTTGCGGACGTGGTACCAGTCAGCAATCCGGCGGGAGCAACCAATCCGCCACCGAGTTCGCCGCCACGATGCGCAACAAGGTCACCACCGATGCGATGATGGCGCATTTGTCCAAATTGCAGGACATCGCCAACGCCAACAACGGCACCAGGGCGGTCGGCACCCCCGGTTATGAAGCCAGTGTCGACTACGTGGTGGAAACGTTGCGCAAGAAGGGTTTCGACGTGCAGACGCCGGAGTTCTCCGCCCGCGTGTTCCACTCCGAAAAGGGCTCGGTGACAGCCGGTGACCTGACCGCGGAGGCACGCGCGCTGGAGTACAGTCGCGCGACTCCCGCGGAAGGGGTAACCGGGCCACTGTTGTTCGCGCCCAGCGAGGAGAGCCCGGGATGCTCCCCGTCCGACTACGACAAGCTGCCGGTTCAGGGTGCGGTGGTGGTCACCGATCGCGGCTCCTGCCCATTCGCGCAGAAGGAGGACGCCGCCGCCCAGCGTGGCGCGGCAGCCCTTATCGTCATCGACAATGTCGACGAACAGGCGATGGGCGGCACCCTCGGAGCAAACACCGATGTCAAGATCCCGGTAGTGAGCGTCACCAAATCGGTGGGCTTCCAACTTCGCGCCAAGTCCGGGCCCGTGACCATCAAGCTCGACGCGAACACCCAGACTTTCAAGGCGCGCAACGTCATTGCACAAACCAAGACGGGGTCGCCGACCGACGTCGTGATGGCCGGTGCCCATTTGGACAGTGTGCCGGAAGGGCCGGGCATCAACGATAACGGCTCGGGAGTTGCGGCGGTTCTGGAAACCGCTGTGCAACTAGGAAATTCACCGCAGGTGCACAATGCGGTGCGGTTCGGCTTCTGGGGGGCCGAGGAGCTCGGGCTGATCGGATCGCGCAACTACGTCGAGTCACTGGATCTGGACGCGCTGAAGAACATCGCGCTGTACCTGAACTTCGACATGCTGGCATCGCCCAATCCCGGTTATTTCACCTACGACGGTGACCAGTCGCTACCGCTGGACACCCGCGGTCAGCCCGTGGTGCCAGAAGGGTCGGCGGGCATCGAACGCACCCTGGTGGCTTACCTGAAGCAGGCCGGAAAGACCGCGCGGGACACCTCGTTCGACGGCCGCTCGGACTACGACGGATTCACGCTGGCGGGGATCCCGTCGGGCGGGTTGTTCTCCGGCGCCGAGGCCAAGAAGTCCGACGAAGAGGCCAAGCTGTGGGGCGGTAAGGCCAACGAGCCGTTCGACCCGAACTATCACCAGAAGGGCGACAACCTCGAGCACATCGACCGCACCTCGCTAGGTATCCAGGGTGCCGGGGTCGCCTACGCCGTCGCTTTGTATGCGCAGGATGTGACCGGCCGAAACGGGGTTCCGATCATGGGAGACCGCACGCGACACGTGCTCGCCAAGCCATGATGGGCCGGCTCGCCGTCCTGTTGCTGGCAGTTGTACTCGCCGCGTGCTCGGCGTCGCACTCGTCGCGGCCGTCGCCGCCCGCGCCGGATCCAGGTGATGCACTGGCGGCCAAGGTGACCGCCGACGCGATGTTCGTCCACCTGCGCGCCCTGCAGGACATCGCAAACGCCCACAACGGCAGCCGGGCGGCGGGCACACCGGGCTACGACGCGAGTGTCGAATACATTGCAGGCGCGTTGCGTAACAAGGGGTTTGAGGTCTCGACGCCTCGCTTCGAGCGGTTGCACACGGTGTCCGAGGGAAAGCCGACCCTGACTGCGGCCGGTCGCAGCTTCCCCGTCGAGCAGGCCTCGCTATTGGTCCGGACACCAACCGGCGGCCTGGCCGGGCCGGTGGCGCGGCCCACTCAGCCGGCCGGCTGTGCTGCCGGAGATTACCCGGCAGCCCTACCCAGGGGTGCCATCGCGGTGGTGGACGACAGCCGCTGTTCGGTGGTCGACAAACAGAACAGCGCGGTGGCCAAAGGTGCGGCGGGGGTCATCGTAGTCAGCCAGCCAACCGGGCGGGGCGTGCCACCCACCCTGTTCAATCCCGGGTATTACAACCAGCTGACCCTGCCGGTCGCGGTGGTCGGTGCCGCCGGAGCGGCCGCGTTGGCGCGCACCACCGGCACGGTGCGCTTGGTCCTCGATGCCGAAAACGTCAGGATCATCTCGCGCAATGTGTTGGCCCAGACCAAAACCGGTGCGCCGAACGAGGTGGTGATGGTCGGTTCGCATCTGGACAGCCCGGTTGACAGTCCGGGCATCAACAACGCGGGGTCCGGGGTGGCGGCGGTGCTGGAAACGGCGCTGCAGATGGGTCCGTTGCCGCCGGTGACCAACGCGGTGCGGTTCGCGTTCTGGGGCGCCGCGGAGAACGGACTCAACGGCGCGATGGACTACGTATTCGGTCTCGACAACGCACAGCTGAACAACATCGCGCTCTACCTCAATTTCGACATGCTCGGATCCCCGAATCCGGGCTTCTTCACCGACGACGGCGACCAGTCCGGTCCGGCAAGCGCCGAGGTGGCGTCGGCGGATGTGCCGGAAGGTTCGGCCGGTATCGAGCGCACCCTGGCCGGCTACCTGAACCTGGCCGGCGAGCGGCCGGCCGACATGCCGTTGAACACCAATACCGACTACCACCCCTTCCTGGTCGCGGGGGTGCCGGTCGGGGGCATGAATACCGGCGCATCGCAAACCAAGACGACTGTGCAGGCTCGCCTCTGGGGCGGGCAGGCCGGCGCCGCGTTCGACCCCAACTACCGCAAGGCCGTCGACAACGTCGAGGCAGTCAACCGTGCGGCATTGGCCGTGATGGGCGCCGGGGTGGCGTTCGCGGTGGGCACTTACGCCGGGTCGATCGGGGGAGTCAACGGCGTGACGCCGCACGACAAGCGGCATCGGACGCGAGTTTCTTAGCGGTAGGCGCTCAAATGTCTAAACTAAGGAATCCTTGCGTGCAGGCCGGTCGGGACGGGGTTGGTGGATGAAGTTGCGCTCGCGCACAGTGATCGCTTGGTTTCGGGGCGCAACGGCCTCCCTCGGGGCAGTGCTGGTGGTGGCGGGCTGCACAACCATGGTGCCGGGACGCGCGGTGTCGATCCTCAACGATCCGTTCCGGGTGGGCGGTCTGCCGGCAACCAACGGGCCCAGCGGAACCCGGCCGAACGGGCCGGCGCCCACCGGCACCGTGCTCAACACCAACAACGGTCCCATCGACAAGTTGTCGTTGTACTCGATCAACGACATCGAAGAGTTCTGGAAGGCCAATTACAAAGCGCCGCTTCAGGGATCGTTCAAACCCGTCGCCAAGCTGGTCTCCTACGACTCCGACGACCGCAGAAGCCCGATCGTCTGCTACAACGACACCTATCAGCTGGTCAACGCCTTCTTCACGTCGCGCTGCAACATGATCGCGTGGGACCGGGGGGTGTTCATGGCGGTCGCGCAGCAGTACTTCGGCGACATGTCCGTGAATGGTGTGCTGGCACATGAATTCGGGCACGCGCTGCAGACGATGGCCAAGCTGGTTACCCGCAAAGACCCCACAATCGTTCGCGAGCAGCAAGCCGACTGCTTTGCCGGCGTTTACCTGTACAACGTGGCGGACGGTAAGTCGCCGCGCTTCACCCTCAGTACCGCCGACGGTCTCGATCACGTACTGGCCGGGATCATCACCACCCGCGACCCGGTGATGGACGCGGACTCGCAGAACGACGACGAACACGGTTCGGCCCTGGACCGGATCAGCGCGTTCCAGATGGGCTTCGTCACCGGCACTCAAGCTTGCGCCACCATCAACAAGGCCGAAGTCGAGCAGCGTCGCGGTGACCTGCCGACCGCCCTGCGAGTGGACACCAGTGGCGCGTCGGAGACAGGTGAAGTGCAGATCACCGAAGACACCCTGAACACACTGATGGAGTTGATGGGCAAGATCTTCGCGCCGAAGAACCCGCCGACCTTGTCCATGAAGCAGGGCGGCTGTTCGGATGCCAAGCCCAGTCCGCCGGCGTCCTACTGCCCGGCCACCAACACCATCGCGGTTGACCTGCCGGCACTGGCGACCATGGGCAAGGTTGCCGGTGAAAAGCAACACAGCCTGCCCCAAGGTGATGACACCGCGCTGTCGATCGTGATGTCGAGATACGCGCTGGCAGTGCAGCATGAGCGCAAGTTCGCAATGCAAAGCCCCTGGACCGCGCTGCGGACGGCCTGCCTCACCGGCGTCGCGCACAAGAAGATGGCCGGCAACATCGAGTTGCCGTCGGGCAATTCGTTGGTGCTGACCGCCGGCGACCTCGACGAAGCGGTGGCCGGGTTGCTCACCAACCACCTGGTCGCCAGTGACGCCGACGGCGTCAGCGTGCCCGCCGGGTTCACCCGGATCGCCGCGTTCCGCGCCGGTGTGGGCGGGGAAGTGGAAGGCTGCTACTCGCGCTACCCGGGATAAGGAGAGGCCTGTGACCGAACCGCCCTACTATCCACCCCCGCCACCAGGTGGCGGCGGCGGTTACGGTTATCCGCCGCCGCAGCCGCCGGGCTACGGCTACGGCTACCCGCCGCCGGGCTATCCACAGCAGAGTCCCGGCACGAACGGGATGGCGATTGCTTCCTTCGTCTCAGCTCTGGTCGGTTTCCTCTGCACCATCGGATCCCTGCTCGGAGTGATCTTCGGGATCATCGCGCTGAACCAGATCAGGAATACCGGTCAGGGTGGGCGCGGACTGGCGATCGCCGGCCTGATCATCGGGGGCATCACGATGGCGGTGGGAGTGATCGTCTTGATCGCCGCGATTATCGTGGGAGCGAATTCGGAGCACGACAGGACCTATTCGGGCGCGCCCGCGGTCCTGATGGTGCCGGCTTAACTACCCGGCTTAACTACCCGGCGTGACTACCCGTCGTAACTAGGAGGCCCCTTCGTTCCACCGCCTGGTGGTGGGTCCGGCGATTTCGGGGTGTGGGACGTAGTGCGGTGGCTCCGCGGCGGGGTCAGGCTCCCGTTGCCCGTCGCGCACCCACATCACCAGGAATCCGGTGACCAGGAGCCACCCCAGGACAAGGGTGGGAATCGCCCACAAACGCCGGACCAGCAAGGCGGTGCCGCAGCGTTGCGCGGTCTCGCCCTCGACCTGTGTTTGAACCATCACGGTGCCGATGCCGTTACCGCAGTTAATTTTCATGCCGTAGATGTCGAACTGATCCAGGTAGACCGGAAACAAAAGAGCCCCAGCACCGATCAGCGCCAGGACCAGGCCGGCGATCCCGATGTATATCTGACGGTGAGTCACATCTTCTCCACGATGTTAACGGATGATTTGACGGTCAATAATCAGGTCATGCACACGTCCGAGAATAGAAGGACTGGCCAGGACACCACCGATCCCAGATAGGAAACCGCCATGTCGGCACTGTGCAACTCGCGCAGATGCTCGGTGTGGGTGTTCGACCATATCGCCCCTACCAGCAGGTACGGCGTACCGACGACGATTCCGATAGCTAACAGTCGGCCGACTGCCAACTGATAGCTCAGCACCCGGCGAATCAACGTCAACATGTGTCCCGCCCCAACATCGGACCACCCCTGGTATCCCATATGTTAATGGAGGTTCCGGTGCGTTGGTAGCCGGGAAGGCAAAAGTCAGGGGAGTAGGCGCAGTCCCGCCGCCACGGCCAACCGAGGGACATCCAAGGTCTTAGACCCCAAGTCGTGTCGGGCTCCGGTGATCTCGACGATCTCGGTGGGTGCTGGGATCAGTGCGGCCGCGTCACGTAATTCGGCGAGGGTGCCGAACGGATCCGAGGTGCCGTGGGTGAAGACCGTCGGTGTGGTGATATTCGGCAGATGTTCGGTGCGGGCACGTTCTGGCTTGCCGGGCGGATGGAGCGGATAGGAGAACAGCGTCAGCACGTCTATGGCGACTTGGTTCGCGGCCACCACCATTGACGTCTGTCGTCCGCCGTAGGAATGTCCACCAGCGATCAGTGGCCCGTCAGACAGGGTTCGGCACGCGTCGATTGCCGCCACGATTCCCGCCTGGTCGGTAGCGGCAGAGCCGGAGGGTGGGCCTTTTGGCCGCCGCCGGCGGTAGGGCAGGTTGTAGCGTACGGCCAACCAGCCACACCGCGCCCACTCGTCGCAAACCCGTTGCAGCAGAGGGGAATCCCGGTTGCCCCCGGCGCCGTGGGTGAGTACCACGACGCCGCGCGGAGTGCCTTCGGGCCGGTGCGCGACCCCGCCGATCGCGTCCAGGTTCATCGGTGGAGCCGAAACAGCGGCGACACAGGTCCGTGACCGCCGCCCAATGGGTAAGCGGCACGCAGGCATTCGGTAACCCAGCGCTTTGCGAACGCGACTGCGTCGGGCACCGGGTACCCGTGCGCAAGCGCACCGGCCATCGCAGCGGCCAGGGTGTCGCCGCCGCCATGGTCGTCGCCGGTGGACAGTCGAGGCGTGTCGAACTCGTAGAAGTCGGCGCCGTCATAGAGCAGGTCACAGCTGCGGTCCGCCGATCGCAGGTGCCCACCTTTGACCAGCGCCCAGGCCGGACCCAGGGCGTGCAGTGCTTTGGCTGCCGCACGCTGGGTATCGGAGTCGACTACATCGATGCCTACCAGCAGTCGCACCTCGTCGAGATTCGGTGTCACCACCGTGGCCAACGGAAACAGTTGAGTCCGCAGCGAATCCAGCGCCGAGTCGGCCAACAGTGAATCGCCGTGCATGGACGCACACACCGGGTCCACGACCAGCGGCACCGTCAGTTCCAGCTGTCGCCACGTGCGGGCGATCGCGTCGATGATGGCCGACGATGCCAGCATTCCGGTCTTGGCGGCCTGGACACCGATGTCGGTGACCACCGCCTCGATCTGGCCGGCCACCACGTCTTCGGGCACTTCATGAAAGCTGTTGACGCCCAACGTATTCTGCACGGTTACGGCGGTAACAGCCACACACGCATGCAGGCCCAGTAGGGCGAGGCTGCGCATGTCTGCCTGTAGGCCGGCGCCGCCGCCGGAGTCGGACCCGGCAATGCTCAACACCCGCAACGGTGTAGCCCCTGCCGGTGGCACAGGCAGGAACCAAGATGGCAAAGTCACTGCGTGATAGGGAGATACACCCGGTTGCCGTGCTCGATGAACTCGCGGGATTTCTCGGCCATACCGCTGGCGAGCATGGCTTCGACGTCCTCTTCGGTCTCCAGCCCGTGCTTGGCAGCGTAGTCGCGGACATCCTGGGTGATGCGCATCGAGCAGAACTTCGGTCCGCACATCGAGCAGAAGTGCGCAGTCTTGGCAGGTTCAGCGGGCAGCGTCTCGTCGTGGTATGCCCGTGCGGTGTCGGGATCCAGCGACAATGCGAACTGGTCGTTCCACCGAAACTCGAAACGCGCGGTGCTCAAAGCGTTGTCACGCTCCTGCGCGTGCGGGTGTCCCTTCGCCAGATCGCCTGCGTGCGCGGCGATCTTGTAGGCAATCACGCCGTCTTTGACGTCCTTGCGGTCCGGCAGGCCGAGGTGCTCTTTCGGAGTGACGTAGCAGAGCATGGCGGTGCCCGCCTGGGCGATGATGGCAGCGCCGATCGCTGAGGTGATGTGGTCGTAGGCCGGCGCAATGTCGGTGGCCAGCGGACCCAGGGTGTAGAACGGGGCCTCGTCGCACAGCTCTTCTTCCAGGCGCACGTTCTCCACGATCTTGTGCATCGGGACGTGCCCGGGACCTTCGATCATCACCTGCACGCCATGGGCTTTGGCGATCTTGGTCAGCTCGCCGAGGGTGCGCAGTTCGGCGAACTGCGCGGCGTCGTTGGCGTCGGCGATGGAGCCCGGCCGCAGACCGTCACCGAGGGAGAAGGTGACGTCGTATTGGGCCAGGATGTCGCAGAGTTCCTCAAAGTTGGTGTATAGGAACGACTCTTGGTGGTGTGCCAGACACCACGCGGCCATGATTGACCCGCCGCGGGAAACGATTCCGGTGACGCGCTTGGCGGTCAGCGGCACGTAGCGCAGCAGTACCCCGGCATGCACCGTCATGTAATCCACACCCTGCTCGCATTGCTCGATCACGGTGTCGCGGTAGAGCTCCCAGGTCAGCTCGGTCGGGTCGCCTTTGACCTTCTCCAGCGCCTGGTAGATCGGCACGGTGCCGACCGGGACGGGGGAGTTGCGCAGGATCCACTCGCGGGTTTCGTGGATGTTCTTGCCGGTGGACAGATCCATGATGGTGTCCGCGCCCCAACGGGTGGCCCACACCATCTTGTCGACCTCTTCGGCGATCGACGACGTCACGGCCGAGTTGCCGATGTTCGCGTTCACCTTGACCGCGAACGCTTTGCCGATGATCATCGGCTCGCTTTCGGGGTGGTTGTGGTTGGCCGGGATCACTGCGCGGCCGCGCGCGACCTCGTCGCGGACCAGTTCGGCGGACATGCCTTCCCGCGCGGCGATGAACGCCATTTCGGCGGTGATCTCGCCGGCGCGGGCGCGCTGCAACTGGGTGCCCCGGTCGCGAACCACGCCGGGACGTGGCGGCAACCCGGCCGCCAGGTCGATCACGGCGTTCGGGTCGGTGTAGGGCCCGGAGGTGTCGTACAGGTCGAAGTGGTCGCCGGTGGACAGGTCCACCCGCCGGAACGGCACCTGCATCCCGTCGACGTCGCGATAGACCTTGTGGCTGCCCGCGATCGGCCCGGTGGTGACAGACGGTTCAATGGTTACGGTCATCCTGCATCTCCCTACGCCGGCATTACCCGGTCAGGTTCGTACGGTCGACGGCCCCAGCCGTCCTCTCAGCGCACTAGGCATGCGCTCCCGCGTCATTTTGTTGGTGGTGTCCCTAACGCTAGCGCAGCATGGCCTCGGCATGCGAGGTCTCGGCCGTGGCGATTGGCAGGCCAAATGGCAGATGGGATGATTTCTCGGTGCAGCCCAGCTCGAAGCACCCCCAGGCCCAGCAGGACGACCGGGGATCGCAGATTCCCGTTCTGCCCGCCGCAGCCCGCCCCTATCTGAATGTGGGCAGCTTCCGGTTCTGGTTCGTCGGCCAGCGCTGGGAATGGTCCGACGAGGTGGCCCGGATGCACGGCTACGAGCCCGGAGCGGTGGAACCGACCACGAAACTACTGTTGTCGCACAAGCATCCGGAGGACCGCGCGCACGTGCAGGATCTGCTGGACTACGCGTTGCGGTCCGGAGAGTCGTTTTCCAGCCGGCACCGGTTCATCGATACCCGCGGCCAGGTGCATGACGCGATCGTGGTGGCGGACCGCATGCTGGATGACGAGGGCGCGGTGCTGGGGACCGCCGGGCACTACATCGACCTCACCGACACCTTCGACGAGGCACGCCAGGAAATGCTGGACGAAGCGCTGCCGGACCTGTTCGAGAATCGAGCGGCGATCGAGCAGGCCAAAGGCGTGTTGATGTATGTCTACCGAGTCACCGCTGAGCAGGCGTTTCGCGTGCTGCAATGGCGATCCCAGGAGAGCAACACCAAGCTGCGCGCGCTGGCCAAGCAACTGCTGGAGGAGGTCAGGTCGCTGCCGAATCCGTCGACCGCCGCGCAGGGTCAGTTCGACCACTTGTTGTTGACGGTGCACGAACGCATCCCTGACGAATCCACCCCCTCACCAGCGGGTTAGGCTCAGTACCCAGGACGGCGAGGCAGCGGAATCGGGCTTCCGAGCTTTCGCGTCCGGCCGAACCTGACACACATACACGGGGTAACACGGGATGGAGCTGCGGGAGGTCGCGTGCGAGTCGCGTCCGGACGCGGTCGTCGTACTTGCGACCGGGGATATCGATTCGAATAGCGTCGAACGGCTGATCGTTCGGCTCAAAGATGCGCTGGACGCCGCGGCCGGCCACCCGGCGCACCTGGTGATCGTCGATCTGCAACAGGTAAAGCTGCTTGGCAGCGCCGGCCTGAACGCATTGCTTGACTGTCACGAGGACGGACTGGCCGCCGGGGTCTCGGTACGGCTGGTTGCCGACCATCCGGAGGTCCTGCAGCCGATCCAGGTGACTGAGTTGGACCGAATCCTGGAGATCTATCCAACGGTGCCCGACGCGGTGCAGGGCCGCTGACCAGGCGCATCGCCTACTCGGCGTCTTCCAGCACCTCGCCGAGTTCCTCCAGGACCTGATTGTGGTGATTGTTGGCCAGCAGGTGTCCGGTGGCGATGACCAACGCCACCGGCCAGTCGATGAGTTCAAACGCGGCAAGCGCTGCCAAACCACCGTAATAGGCAAGCTGCTCGGGCCTGGGTACGGCTACCTTGCCTACGACTGGGAGGTTGATGGCAAAGGTCTGACCCTCCCGAATCGTGTCCACCGCGTCGCGCTGCGAGGTGCCACGGCGCGTCTTCTTTTCCGCCATCATTTGCCTTTCAGTAACGAAGGGTTTGCCATTCTGCCCGATGAACCGGTCACCTTCAGGTATATGACGACGACAGATCACCCGGCTGACCCACTGGTTTCGTCGTTCGCTGCGTTGCTGAAGGGCCCTTTGACCGAGCTTTATGCGCTCCTGTGGCGCGTCGGGGTGCTCGAGGTCGCGACGACGGCCAATGCACCTCGTGGTACGTCGCAGGATGTCGATCGGGCGGCAGCGCCACGCTCGCGTCGAGTGGGGTACCGCCAAGCAACTGGCTGATCACCGGCGCGCTGATCAACGTGCGCATTGCCGGCAGGGAACCGGCGGCGGCGATCGCCTCTGGTGGCGGTACTGACCGGTAGGCGAGTCCTGTTGTTTGACAACACCTTTCGGCGTAATCGACCACACGGCAATGGTCGTGCAGCGGTGTGCGCGGGTCACCGCCGTCATCCCGGCCGCGCACCCCGATGCTCGCGAAAGCGCTTAGCGGCAACTGCTTTATCGAAATGACAATGGTCAAAAGGTACCGATCGCCACCTGTTAGTTGGTGCTACGCAGGTTGCTCGTGCCGGCCCGTCGGCCGGCGGTCTTCTTGGCGGCTGTCTTGCGGGGCGCCTTCTTCGCGGGGGCTTTGCGCGGCGCGGGGGTTTCCGGCGGAGTCTCGTCGGCGGGCACCGCCGTGAGCTTCGCCGGAGTCGGTTGTGCGGATTGCTGGGGTGCGTGACTCATCTTGCGCAGTAACAGCGCACCGCCTCCGACAGCCAACAGAATGGGCCACTCGACGAGACCCGCAGCGCCGACGACGCCGAGGGCCAGCGCGGCCGCTGGAGTCGACTTGGTGCCGGTGCTGATCCCTTGTTGGATGCCCTCGGCCGCGCCCTTGACACCGCCGACGATGCCATTGACCGCCGCGCCGCCGACGGCGCCGGCGGCCGCCGTCGTCGCGGTCGCCGCCCGACTCACCGTTCGACCTATACCGCGCACCGCTCCGTCGACGACACCCATGATGACTCCCTGGCTTGACTCTCCTGCCTGTATACCCCGCTGCTGCGTACTTCACCAGAATGGGCAATGCGGTTCACAGGAGGTCCCAACCTTGCGGGCGCGAATCAGGTGGTACGCAGGTCGACCAAAACTGGTGCGTGATCACTCGGCGCCTTGCCTTTCCGCTCCTCCCGGACGATCTCCGCGTGGGCGACGCGTGCGGCTAGCGCCGGCGAGCCGAGGATGAAATCGATGCGCATACCTTGCTTCTTGGGGAAGCGCAGCTGGGTGTAGTCCCAATAGGTATAAACCCCCGGGCCGGGCGTGAAAGGCCTTACTACATCGGTGAATTGCGCATCGACAATGGCGCGGAACGCCTGTCGCTCCGGCTCGGACACGTGCGTGCTGTGCTGGTAGTACTGGGTGCTCCAGACGTCCTCGTCGGTGGGCGCGATGTTCCAGTCGCCAACCAGCGCGATCGGGGTGGTCGGGTCGTCCCGCAGCCAGCCTGCGGCTGTATCACGAAGCGCTGCAAGCCATTCCAATTTATACACGTAGTGTGGATCGGTGAGGGTACGGCCGTTCGGGACGTACAGGCTCCACACGCGCACACCGGCGCAGGTGGCGCCCAGGGCGCGCGCCTCGGATGCCGCGGCCACGTCGGGCTTGCTGCTCCAGGTGGGCTGGCCGTCGAAGCCGACCTGCACGTCGTCGAGGCCGACACGGGAGGCGATCGCCACGCCGTTCCACTGATTGAAACCGACGTGCGCCACCTCGTAGCCGAGTTCGAAGAACGGCAGAGTCGGGAACTGGCTGTCCGAGCATTTGGTCTCCTGCATGGCGAGCACGTCGACCTCGGCGCGCTGCAGCCAATCGACGACGCGGTCCAGACGGCTGCGGATCGAATTCACGTTCCAGGTGGCCAGCCGCAGCGTGCCATCGGGCATGGGTTCTCCTAACTCACAGATGGCAGGACATACCGCCGACGATGGTGCAAACGAAAGCCCAATGACTGTGCCGGCGTGGGCGAATCGCCGTCCGGCACGGCAAGGTGCGCGCGGGTTGCGCCGCGACTCGCGCCCCAGGCCAGTGCCGCTGCACACCGCTCGGCATCGCAGGCGAGCATGGCCGACAGGGCCACCCACCGAGTGCCGTCGGGCGCATCGGTTACTGCGACCTGCTCACCTTCATTCGGACCGATAGAAGGGTCGAACTCGCGCGGCCCGATGTCACGTACCAGAACCTGCTCGACGCTCTCGCGGCTCGATTCCGGTGGCGTCGGCAGCAAGCGGTCGGGAACCGCCAGGCGTGGCGTCATACCGCGGTCGAGATACCAGCGGATGATCGCCGGGACTGCGCGGACCGAGGCCGAAATATCAAGCGGCATAGCTGAATTGGCAGCCAGCGTAGTTCCGTGTGCGCGCAGCAGCCAGCCCTCCAGCCAGGCGTGCTCGGTGCCGGGCCAGGCCGCTGCGGCAGCGTGCTCGAGGGCCCGGATGTCAGCGGTACGCACGGGTGCGTCGGTCAGGATGCGCAGCGCCACTACGTCGGCGGGCGCCACCTCGACGATCACGCCGGATTTCGTCCGCACCCGCACGGCGGGGTCGACGGCCAGCAGGTGGCCCAGCGCGTCCGTCAGCGGCGGGACCGACCCGGGGGGCCGCCGGTATCGAAGCGTCACCCGCGTGCCGAAGGCCGGCCAGGAAATCATCAGTGACCGAACGGGTCGGGCCCCTCGCCCGGTAGCCAGGACAGCCCGGGAACCCCCCAGCCGTGCGACTTGACCGCCCGCTTGGCGGCGCGGGCGTGCCTGCCGATCAGGTGGTCCAGGTAGAGGAAGCCATCCAGGTGGCCGGTTTCGTGCTGCAGCATGCGTGCGAACAATCCGGTGCCTTCGATGCTGACCGGGCTACCGTCGGCGTCGAGTCCGGTGACACGTGCCCAGTCGGCGCGACCGGTTGGGAAGGATTCGCCGGGAACCGACAGGCACCCTTCGTCGTCGTCGTGCCCGGCGCTCGGCATGGTCTCGGGGATTTCGGAGGTTTCCAGCAACGGGTTGATCACGACTCCGCGGCGGCGTTTCGTCTCGCCGCGGTCGTCGGAGCAGTCGTAGACGAACAGCCGCAGGCCGTGCCCGATCTGGTTGGCGGCCAGGCCGACTCCGTGTGCGGCGTCCATGGTGTCGTACATGGTCTGGATGAGTTCAGGCAGCTCGGCTGGCAGAGATCCGTCGGCGCCGACCGCGATTGGCGTCGTCGGGGTGTGCAGGACTGGATCTCCCACGATGCGGATGGGTACGACGGCCATGGTCGGCTAGCTTAAGGGGAGCGCGGCCCGGCCTGACATCCAAGTGTGACCAAGGCGACGGAGGGGACCCGCAATATGCGTCTGCCTGCTACGCAGTTTGGGACAGGCGAAACAACTCAGCCGACGCGCGGGGCTGGATTCCGGTCGAACACAATCAGGCGTGTTTCAATATTCGCGCACAACATTTGCCCCTATGTAGGTCATGGTCATTCGAGTCATTCGAGTTTTCGCCGGAAGGGTCCAGGGGAAGCGATATGGACAGCGCGATGGCGCGGGCAAATCAAGCGGGGGACGCGTCAGAGATCGTCGATGGCCTGACTCGTCGCGAACACGACATCCTGGCCTTCGAACGTCAGTGGTGGAAGTTCGCCGGGGTGAAGGAAGACGCCATCAAGGAGCTCTTTTCGATGTCGGCTACCCGTTACTACCAGGTGCTCAACGCCCTGGTTGACCGGCCTGAGGCGCTGGCGGCCGACCCGATGCTGGTGAAGCGGTTACGGCGGTTACGTGCCAGCCGCCAGAAAGCCCGGGCCGCGCGGCGCCTCGGCTTCGAAGTGACCTGAGCGTCCCCAGCTACAGTTGGCTCGATGAACGAGCGCGTACCTGATTCTTCGGGTCTTCCACTGCGGGCCATGGTGATGGTGCTGCTGTTCCTGGGCGTCATTTTCCTGCTGCTGGGCTGGCAGGCACTGGACTCGGCGGGGAAGGCCGACGACGACACGTCGGTGTTGACCAGCGTGTCCACCACCGCGGGGCGGACATCGAGCAGCGCAAAGCCTGCTGCCAACCAGGCCGAGGTGCGGGTCTACAACATCTCCTCGCGCGAGGGCATCGCCGCACGCACCGCTGACGATCTGAAGGCCGCCGGATTCAAAGTCACCGAAGTGACCAACCTGGCTGTCCCGGATGTCTCGGCGACCACCGTCTACTACAACGACGACGGCGAGAAGGCGACCGCAGACGCGGTCGGCCAGAAGCTGGGCGCACCGGTCGAAAAGCGCATCCCGGCACTTTCCGAGCAGCCGCCGGGTGTCATCGTTTTGGTGACGGGTTGAGCCTGAGTTCGACGCACGGCCAGGCTAGGCTCTCCGCTATGCCTAAGCTCGCAGGTCTCAATGTCGCAGCCGCCACCATGTCCACCCTGTCCGCCGCCGCTTGCGTTGCGCTGGTAGGCGCGTGCTCGTCACCTCAGCAAGCGTCGACGACACCGGGCACCACACCGTCGGTCTGGACCGGCACCCCGGCGCCGGCGACCTCCGGGCATCAGGAGGCCACCCCGAGCCCGCAAGCGGGAGCCGCGGCGCAGACGTTGATGTCGGTGCTCAAGGGCCCCGACGGCAAGGAGGTCGCGACGGCGAAGTTCGAGTTCGCCAACGGCTACGCGACCGTGACCATCACCACGACGGGCTCCGGTGTGCTCACCCCCGGCTTCCACGGCGTGCACATCCACAAGGTCGGAAAGTGTGAACCCAATTCGGTCGCGCCCAACGGCGGCGCGCCAGGTGACTTCCTCTCCGCCGGCGGACATTTCACGGTCCCGGGGTCCAGCGGCGGACACGCCAGCGGCGACCTGACGTCCCTGCAGGTCCGCAAGGACGGGGCGGGAATGCTAGTGACCACCACTGACGGCTTCACCGCCGAGGACCTGTTGGCCGGCAGCAAGACCGCGATCATGATTCACGCCGGTGCGGACAATTTCACGAACATCCCCGACCGCTATCAGGTCAACGGAACGCCCGGGCCTGACGAGACGACGATGACCACCGGTGACGCCGGCAAGCGGGTGGCGTGCGGTGTCATTGGGTCTGGGTAAGGGTCTGGGTAAGGGTCTGGGTAAGGGTCCGAGCAGCCTGCCGGCCAGCAGAGCGGCGAACCGCATCGACTTCGCTCGTTCGGCGCGCCCGACGGTGGGCGTGGAGTGGGAGTTCGCCCTCGTCGACGCCGAAACCCGGGACCTGAGCAACGAGGCCACCGCCGTCATCGCCGAGATCGGTGAAAACCCTTGCGTGCACAAGGAATTACTGCGCAACACGGTCGAAGTGGTCAGTGGCATCTGCGAGAACGCTGGCGAGGCGATGGAAGATCTGCGGGGCACGTTGGGTCCCGCCCGCCAGATCGTCCGGGACCGCGGCATGGAACTGTTCTGCGCGGGCACTCATCCATTCGCGCAGTGGTCCAGCCAGAAACTGACCGACGCGCCCCGTTACGCCGAGCTCATCAAGCGCACGCAGTGGTGGGGTCGGCAGATGCTGATCTGGGGCGTGCACGTGCACGTCGGCATCTCCTCGGCCAACAAAGTGATGCCGATCATGTCGGCACTGCTCAACCACTACCCACATCTGTTGGCGTTGTCGGCGTCATCGCCGTGGTGGGGTGGTGAGGACACCGGATATGCAAGCAACCGGTCGATGATGTTCCAGCAGTTGCCGACGGCGGGGCTGCCGTTCCACTTTCAGAAATGGTCGGAGTTCGAAGGCTTCGTCTACGACCAGAAGAAGACCGGCATCATCGACCACGTCGACGAAGTGCGTTGGGACATCAGGCCTTCGCCGCATCTGGGCACGCTCGAGGTGCGGATCTGCGACGGAGTGTCCAACCTGCGCGAGCTCGGGGCCCTGGTAGCGCTGACGCATTGCCTGATCGTGGACCTGGACCGCCGGCTGGAAGCCGATGAGTCATTGCCGACCATGCCGCCCTGGCATGTCCAGGAGAACAAATGGCGCGCGGCCCGGTACGGGTTGGACGCGGTGATCATCCTGGATGCCGACAGCAACGAGCGATTGGTCACCGAAGATCTCGACGAGGTGTTGAACCGGCTGGAACCCGTCGCCAGATCCCTCAAGTGCGCCGACGAATTGGCGGCGGTGGCCGACATCCCGCGCCTCGGGGCGTCCTACCAGCGGCAGCGCCGGGTCGCTGAGGAACACGATGGCGATTTGCGTTCCGTGGTGGACGCGCTCGTTGCCGAGTTGGACATCTAGGGCCCGGCGCTCTCCCGCACGGCCAGGTCAGGTCAGGCCGAACCGCGACCTACGCGTGCGGAATCACGGCACCGCCGGCTCTCGCCGATCTGCCAGTGCTGCGATGCGCCTCAGCATTCGACGGACAACCACCCGGTGCGCGCCGGTTCCGATGACCAGTGCGCGATAGAACTTGCCGTGCAGTCCTGGGAAGGCCGCGAAGGTAAGGGCTCGCAACCGGACGCCATCGACATCGGGGTCTAGCTCGAAGACAAGCCGGTAGACGGCGAACAGGTGCCGGCCCCGCAACGCCAGGCGGTGCGGTTCGGTGGCCTCGTCGAGGACGAAGCCGAACGGCACTGTCGACGGATCCTGCGGATTTCGACACATCCGTCGTAGCAGCGCCGACCACACGGCAGGGGCCGGGGCGTGGATGGAGATAGCATGCTCATCGATATAGGGTAATCGTTTCATATGGAAGGATCGTACTAGAACGTGGCGCCACCGCGGAAGCATGAGACCGATGTGATTTTGGACGCCACGCGCGCGCTGGTTCTTGCAGGTGGCCCCCGCGCGGCGAGCGTCGCGGCAATCGCCAGCGTCAGTGGAGCTCCCGCGGGCACGCTCTATCACCGCTTCGGTAATCGCGACGGGGTGGTGATCGCGGCGTGGCTGCGCGCCCTGGAACGTTTCCAGACTCGTGCGCTTGCGGCCTCGGCAGACACCGCCGAGGCGGCGGCCGTGGCAATGGCCGTCGCGGCAATAGGATTCGCCCGGGAGCAGCCCGAGGACGCGCGACTGCTGCTGACTGTCCGACCCGACGACCTGGTCGATGGCCGACCCGACGCGGCGTTCCATAAAACCCTGGCAGCGATGAACGCACCGCTGATTGAACGGGTGCGGCAGTTGGCGCAACAGCTCTACGCCAGCACGGATCCGCGTGCCGTCGACGCGGTGAATCGTGCCGTATCTGATCTGCCGTACGCCGTCGTGCGGCGGCACGCCTACGACGACCCGCTGCCCGCCTGGTTGGAAGACGACGTCGCGGCCGCTGCCCGGGCGGTGCTGCATAGTTATATTGGGCCAGGAGGTAGCGAGGGGGCGACGCGTAATGGATCGTGACCCGGTCGAACTGGCCATGTTCCCACTCGAATCCGTGCTGCTACCCGGCGAAGACCTGCCGTTGCGCATCTTCGAGCCCCGCTACAGCGCCCTGGTCCGGGACTGCCTGGACCGTCCGGAACCCCGGTTCGGGGTGGTCCTGATCGCCCGTGGCCGCGAAGTGGGCGGTGGCGACGGCCGCTGCGATGTCGGTGCGCTGGCGCGGATCGTTGATTACGTGCACGCCGGTGCGGGGCGGTACACGCTGGACTGCCGAATCGGCGAACGCATCCAGGTGGCCGAATGGCTGCCCGACGACCCCTACCCGCGGGCCCGCGTTCGAGCATGGCCGGACGAGCCGGGACCGCCCGTGACCGCTGCCCAGTTCCGCGACCTCGAGGATCGGGTGCTGGCGTTGTTCGAGCGAATCGCAGCGGCACGAGACGTCGAACTGCCGGGACGCGACGTATTGCTCGGCTATCCCGAAGGGACCGCCGACGACATCGGAAAGTTACTGTACGCCTTGGCATCTCGGGTCCCGATGGGCCCGGCTGACCGGTACGCGGTGCTGTCGGCCGGGTCACCCGCCGACCGGTTGGTCGCACTGCTGGAAGCGGTGGACTCGGTCGCGGCCATGATCGAGTTCCAGTTGTCGGAGTAGTTGGCTAACCGGTGCCGGCGAACGCCCGCAGCGACTCCACCTGCAACGGGTCCAGTGAGGGCCGTACCTTCTCCCGGGCGGCGGCCAGGTCGGCCGCGGTCACATCGGCGGCGTCGATGGAGCGCCGCATCGCCGACAGCGCGGCCTCGCGCAACAACGCCACGCAGTCGGCGGCACTGTAGCCGTCCAGGCCGGCGGCCACTGCGTCCAGGTCGACGTCGTCGCTGAGCGGGATCGCTCTGCCGGCCGTGCGGAGGATCTCGCGACGGGCGTCCGCGTCCGGCGGTTCGACGAACACCCGCCGTTCCAGCCGGCCGGGCCGCAGCAGCGCCGGGTCGATCAGGTCCGGCCGGTTCGTCGCGCCCAGCACGACGACGTCACGCAGCGGGTCGATGCCGTCGAGTTCGGTCAGCAGCGCGGCCACCACCCGGTCGGTCACCCCGGAGTCGAAGCTCTGACCGCGACGCGGGGCCAGCGCGTCCACCTCATCGAGAAACACCAGCGAAGGTGCCGAATCCCGGGCACGGCGAAACAATTCGCGCACCGCCTTTTCCGACGATCCCACCCACTTGTCCATCAGTTCCGAACCCTTGACCGCATGCACACTCAGCTGTCCGGTGCTGGCCAGCGCGCGGACGACAAACGTCTTTCCGCACCCGGGCGGGCCGTAGAGCAGCACCCCGCGGGGTGGGTCCACGCCCAACCTGGAGAAGGTGTCGGGATGCTGCAACGGCCACAACACCGCTTCGGTCAGGGCCTGCTTGGCTTCGGCCATGTCGCCGACATCAGCGAGTGTGACGCTGCCGACGTTGATTTCCGCACTGGCCGACCGCGACAACGGCCGGATGACGGTGAGCGCACCCAGCAGGTCTTCCTGGCTCAGCTTCGGTGGCTGGCCGTCGGCACTGGCCCGCGACGCCGCGCGCAACGCCGCCTCCCGCATCAGCGCGGCCAGATCGGCGACAACGAAACCCGGTGTGCGACCGGCCACTTCATCCAGATCGAGATCTCCCGTCGGGACGGGCTTGAGCACCGCCTCCAGCAGGGCGCGGCGGGTTCCCACGTCGGGCAGCGGCACGCTCAGCTCACGGTCGCACAACTCCGGGGAACGCAGCCGCGAGTCGAGTTGGTCGGGCCGTGCGGAGGTGGCGATCAAAGCGACGCCATCGGTGGCCACCGCGTCGCGCAACTCGGCCAGAATCAACGCCGCCACCGGTTCTGCGGCTTCAGGTAACAGCGCGTCGACGTCGGTGATGAGCAGCACCCCACCGCCGTCCCGCACGGTCGCCACGGCCGAGGCCACCGACTGCAACCGCTCGTCGGCCGCCAGAGCGCCGACCTCCGGTCCGTCCAACTCCACCAACCGGCGCCCAGCGCACACCGCCCGTACCAACGTCACCTTGCCGACGCCCGGCGGTCCCGACACCAGAACTCCCAGATTGGTACCGGCGCCCAGGGACTTGAGCAGATGAGGTTCGTCGAGGGCCAGCTTGAGCCATTCGGTCAGCTTGGCCGCCTGCGGCTGGGCACCCTTGAGTTCCTCGACCTGAATGTCCGGACTCGCGACACTGACCTGTTGCGCGGCCGGGTCACTCCCGCGCCGGGCGGCCGTGCTGCCCCAACTGACCAACGTGTTCGGCTGCACGCTGACCGGGCCGTCCGGATCCACGCCGGTGACGGTCAACAGTTCCGAGGTCCAGCTGATGCCGACCGACGACGCCAGTGCGCGGGTAGCGGCCGAGGTGGACGTGCCCGGTCCCAGATCGCGAGGCAACAGGGACACCGCGTCACCGACCGTCATCACCTTGCCCAGCAGGGCTAGCCGCAACGTGGCCGACGAGATGGACTGCATCGCCATCGTCGAACCGCGCAACGTCACCGTGCGGGCGCCGTACACGGTGACCGCGCTGACGATCACCTCGGTGCCCTCGCGCAGGCCGGCGTTGGACAGGGTGACGTCATCGAGCAAGACGGTCCCGAACGGGATGGTGCCGGCGGCCATGCCCGCCACCGCCGCCGTGGTGCGGGACCCGGTCAGCGACACCGCATCCCATTCTCGGATGCCAAGCGCGGCAATGGCATTCGGGTGCAGGCGGACCACCCCGCGGCGCGAGTCGACGGCCGAGGTGTTCAGACGTGCGACGAAAGCGAGCTGGTTGCTTCCGGTCAAAGTCGCCTGCCCGGCTTGCGCAGCCCGAGCCGCGCCATCGACCGTCGATTCGGCTGGGCCCGTCGGGTCGCGCGCCGGGCGGCGCGGCGTTGTTTGGAGTTGTCTTCCCACACCTCGGGGTGTTTGGCCAGCCAGCGTCTGCTGCGCAGGGCGAACGGGATGTGGCACACGTAGGAGATGATGATCACCCAGATCAGGATGTAGGGCTGCAGGACCGCGGCTGCAGCGATGATCGCCAGGAGCGCCAGCAGCGGCGCGGCCAGGTTCGGCGGCACGGCCAGGGTGTGGAATTTCTTCATCGGAAGCGCGCTGACCATCAGCAGCGACGTCCCGGTGATCCAGAGGGCCAGGAACCAGATCGACGTCCACCAGCCTTCGCCGAACTGCAACTTGAGGGCGATGGTGCCGATCATGGAAACCGCGCCGGCGGGCGCGGGCATCCCGACGAAGTATTCCTTCGCGTAGGGCGGCAGGGTTCCGTCATCCTGCTGGGCGTTGTACCGGGCCAGCCGCAACACCACGCACACCGCGTAGAGCAACACCACCGCCCAGCCCACCGGCCACTCGGACAGCATCGTCACATAGACGACCAGGGCAGGGATGACGCCGAAGTTCACCGCGTCGGCAAGGGAGTCGATTTCGGCGCCCATGCGCGACTGAGCGTCGAGGATGCGCGCGACCCGACCGTCCAGCGCGTCGAGGATCGCTGCCGCGGCGATCAGAGCCATCGCGGGAATCGGCTTGTGGTCGAGAGCGAACTTGAACGACGTGAGACCGGCGCAGATGGACAGCACCGTCATGGCGCTGGGCAACAGGTGCAGATCGACCGTTCGCCGGACGCGGGGTTTGTCGATCATGACAGGTCGGCCAGTACGGTCTCGCCGCCGACGGCATGCTGTCCGACCGTTACCAGCGGCTCCGTGCCCGTCGGCAGGTAGGTGTCCAGCCGGGAGCCGAACCGGATCAAGCCATAGGTTTCACCGATGGACAGCTTGTCGCCGATATGCGCCTGACACACGATGCGCCGGGCCAACAGTCCGGCGATCTGGACGACGATCACCTCCGCGCCGCTGGCGGTGCGTAGCCGCATGCTGGTGCGCTCGTTGGCCTCGCTGGCCTCGGGCAGGTCCGCCGACAGGAACTGTCCGGGACGATGCTGCACGGCAAGCACCTCACCGCTGACCGGTGCCCGCTGCACGTGCACATCGAGCAGCGACAGGAAGATGCTGACCCGGGGCAGCGGCGTGTCACCGAGGCCGAGTTCGGCGGGCGGCGCTGCGACATCGACCAGGGCGACCGTGCCGTCGGCCGGTGCAACCACCGCGGTGGGCCGGTTGGGCGGCACGCGCGTCGGGTGCCGGAAGAACCCGGCGCAGGCCCCCGCCGCCAACAGACCGGCTCGCCGCACCCACCGGCGGCGGTATCCCACGGCGGCCACGGCCAAGCCGGCGGAGACGAAAGGGATCCCCGCCGGGTGCACCGGGGGAATGGTGGACCGCACCAACTCGAGCCAGTGTGCTGGACCATCGGAAGAACCAGGGCGTCGTGCCACGCGGGTCATCTTACGGAAGGCCGCGCAACGGGGGTTCGTTCTGGCCCGCCCTGGGAACGCATAGAACTGATTTGCTTGGCTGAGGAGTCTGATTCCAATTCCGCCGGACGTTCTGGACGCGGCACGACTGCGCCGCGCGAAACTGGGTGTCACCGCCGTATTCGTCGCTCATGCTGTGGTGTTTTCGTCGTGGGCTGCGCACATTCCGCAGGTCAAGGCCCATTTAGGGTTGTCGGACGCGGCGCTGGGCACGGCCTTGTTCGGTGCGCCGCTGGGGTCGGTGCTGGCAACGGTGGGTTGCCATTGGGCGCTGCCGCGCTGGGGTAGTCACCGAGTGGTGCCCGTCATGGTGGCGGGTTACGCCTTCGCTGGGATGACAGTCGGCCTGGCTCCATCCGGCCGATGGCTGTTCGCGGCGCTCGCGCTCTGGGGAACGTTCCAAGGTGGTCTGGACGTCGCGATGAACACCCAGGCCGGGACGGTCGAGCGCGTCGCGCACCGCCCGATCATGGCGCGCTTCCACGGCATGTGGAGCGTGGGAGCCCTACTCGGAGCGACCATCGGAGCGGCCTGCGTGAGCGTCGGCATCGGCTTGGCGCCGCAGTTGACGGTGCTTGGAGTGGTGGTGCTGATCGTCGGGGCCGCGTTGACCCGGGGCCTGATGGCCGACGAGGCCGCCCCCACCGGGTCCGATGCCGACGGGCGCGGGCGTAGCTGGATGAACCGGACGGTGGCGATCCTGGCAGCGGTGGCGTTCGCGTCATTCCTGTGCGAGGGTGCGGCCGCCGACTGGTCGGCGATCTATGTGCACGACGTGGTCGGCGCCGCAGCAGGCATTGCCGGCCTGAGCTACGCGGCCTACACCCTGGCGATGGTGATCGTTCGTTTTGGTGCCATGCGACTGCATTCGCGGGTTCCCGCACGCCGGTTGCTTCCGACGCTCGCGGTGATCGCCGCCGTAGGCATGAGCGTGACGCTGGCGACCGCCAACCCCCTGCTGAGTGTGATCGGGTTCGCCAGCCTGGGCGCCGGCGTTGCGCTGCTGGTGCCGACCGCGTTCAGTGCCGCCTACTCAGCCGGCAGGCGCGGTTCGGCCATTGCGATCGTCGCCGCAACCGGTTGGCTGGGCTACCTGCTGTCGCCGCCGCTGATCGGACACCTGGCGCAGTTGATCGGACTGAGCGGGGCGCTGGTGGGCATTCCGGTGGTGATCCTGGTCGCCGCGGTCGCGATCGCCGGCAGCCGGGCTTTCGACGCGGCCGACGAATTCCACCGGGATTAACTCAGATCCCACACCGTCATCGGCGACCCGGCCGGCACTTCCACCACGTCCTCGGGGATGTCCAGCAGCGCGTTGGCCTGCGCCAGCCAGCGCAGATGGTGCGAGGCCGGTGGACCGTAGCTGGTGACATGGCCGGTGGCCGCGTCGAGCACGGCACGACGGAACTGGCGCTTTCCCCGGGGCGAGGTCACCGACTCGGTGAGCAGCGCCGTCCGCTGCGGCCGCTGTGGGTCGGGCAGGCCCATCGCGTTGCGCAGCGCGGGCCGGATGAACACCTCGAACGACACCAGCGCGCTCACCGGGTTGCCGGGCAGGGTGACGATCGGGATGCCGGCCACCAGTCCTAGGCCCTGCGGCATGCCCGGCTGCATCGCCACCTTGACGAACTGCACCCCCTGGTCGCCGTCTCGGCCGAACGCGTCCTTGACCACCTCGTAGGCGCCGGCACTGACGCCGCCGCTGGTGATGATCAGGTCGGACTCGCCCGCGTACCGGTCCAGTACGGCGCTGAATTGCGCGACGTCGTCGCCCGCGGTGGGCGTGGCGACTACGTCGGCGCCGGCCTCGCGGGCGGCGCCCGCCAGCATGATGGCATTCGATTCGTAGATCTGCCCCGGCTGCAGCGGGGTGCCCGGTGATACCAGTTCCGATCCGGTCGAGATCACCAGCACCCGCTGCCGCGGTAACACCGGCAGGGCGCCCAGACCCAGGGCGGCCACCAGTCCCAGCGTCGCGGGCGTCACCGCTTGCCCGGCGCGCAGCACGGTGGCGCCGGCGGCGACGTCCTCACCGGCACGACGGATGTGTTTGCCCGGTTCGGCATGCTGGCGGATCTGCACCGAGGCCAGTCCGCCGTCGGTGGCCTCGACGGGCACGATGCCCGTCGCACCAGCAGGCAGCGGCGCGCCGGTCATGATTCGGTGGGCGGTCCCGGGCTGCAAGTGCAGGGGGTCGGTGCGGCCCGCCGGGATGTCCTCGGTGACCGGCAGAACCACCGGACGCTCGGGTGTGGCGGTGGCGGTGTCCTCGGCGCGCACCGCGTAACCGTCCATCGCCGAGTTGTCGAACACCGGCAGCGCCAGCGGCGCGACAATGTCTTCGGCCAGCGCCAGCCCCAGGGCGTCCGCGAGGGCAACTGCGACGGCGGGACGCCGCTGGATCATCTCGGCGACGATGCGCTGGTGTTCGGTGACGGATCGCATATCAAACAGGAAACTCGACGCCGGTGAGCTCTTCGGAGACGGCCCACAACCGGCGCTGCAGATCCGCGTCGTGCGACTGATCGCTGGATTGGACCACCTTGGGATGCCCGCGTTGTTCGCCGAGGCCGTCCGGACCGTAGTACTGCGCGCCCTCGACAGCAGGGTCGGTGGCCGCCCGTAGCGTCGGCCATGCGCCGCTTTCGGGACCCTGGAACAGCACCGGTGCCAGCACGGCCTTGATCGGCGCGAAAATCCTGGGCAGGTTGCGGGCCAGTTCTGTGTTGGAACCGCCGGGGTGTGCGGCGACGGCGACCGTGGGCGCCGCCGCTTCGGCTAACCGGCGCTGCAGTTCGTAGGTGAAAAGCAGGTTGGCGAGCTTGGATTGACCGTAGGCGCCGACCCGGCTGTAGCTGTGTTCCCACTGCAGGTCGTCGAAGTGGATGGCGGCCCACATCCGGTGGGCGAGGCTGCTGACCGTGACCACCCGGGATCCGCGGACCGGCAACAGGTGATCCAGCAGTAGACCCGTCAACGCGAAGTGGCCGAGATGATTGGTGCCGAATTGCAGCTCGAAGCCGTCCGCGGTGACTCCCTTGGGTGTCCACATCACCCCGGCGTTGTTGATCAGCAGGTCGATCCGCGGATAACGGCCGCGCAGCGCGTCGGCGGCACTACGCACCGAAGCCAACGAGCCCAGGTCGAGTTCCTGCAGCGTCACGTCTACATCGATGGACTTGCGGCCCGCGGCGGCGACGATGCGGGCCAGCGCCGCGTTGCCTTTTTCCAGGTTGCGGACCGCCAGCACCACGTGCGCCCCGCGAAACGCAAGTTCAGCGGCGGTGTAATAGCCGATTCCGGTATTGGCGCCGGTGACGACGACGGTGCGGCCGGTCTGGTCGGGGATGTCGGCGACCGCCCATTTGTGGTCGCTTTTGTGGTCTTTGTGGTCGTGAAAGGCCATGGCCCGAACATACTCAAGCGCGGAAGGGTCTCCTGCCCGGGCGCGTGCGCCGGCAGAGGTAATGGCCGCGAAATTTCACGCGGTCTTCTGGTCGGCGCCGCTCAATACCTTGCGTAGCCAGCTGATGATCATCGGCACCACTTCGGGGGCCTTGCTCATTGCGACGTGTCCGGTGCCCTCCATCAGATGGACCTCGGTGTTCGGGCGGCCCTGGAAAACCAGCGTGTCCGACTGGGGGACGAAGTAGTCATCGGCGCCGTTGATCACCAGCATCGCCGAATTCCGTTGCTGCTCAAGCAGGTCGCGCCGGCTCAGGCGCGCCAGTCCGGCACTGAGTTCGGCCACGGTGGGCGAGTGGTCCCAGTGCATGGCGTTGCCCACGATGTCGTGCATGCCGAACGGCAGGTTCCTGGCGTGCTCGGGTTCGAACGAATCGACCACCGGTCCGCCCAGATCGACCGCGGCGTCGACCAAGCCGGCCAGGCCGGACATTGCGGCGAAGTTCCCACCGAACGAGACGCCCAGGTGGGCGACGTGGCCGTCACCCAGCGAGCGGGCGTAGTCAGCGATTCCGGCGATCACGTCGTCGGCGTGCTCGTCGAGCGGGATCGCCGTCTCACCCGTGCCCGGGTGGTCGAAGGCCAGCGTCGTCACGTCTGCGTTGAGAGTGAACCCCACCCACCACGGATGGATGTCCATCTTCCAGGTGTCCACCCCGCCGCTGGCGATCAACACTGGCCGGGCCGCGTAGTCACCGTCGACCGAGTACAGGTGCACCGGCACCTCGACCGTGCCGCCCCGGTATCCGACTGTGATGTTGCGGCGCTCGAAGACCACCGGGAAATCCTTGGATGCCAGCTCGAACTGCTCAACCTGGTTCCGCATGGCACGCACGCGTGCCTCGTCCGTGAGGCAGGGAAACTTGGCGCAGCCGTAGGTCAGTGACGCCAGGTAGTGGTCGCCGCGCTCGGCGTATTCCTGAGCAAGCTTGGACCATTCATATGGCCAGCCGCCGGGGGCATCGATCCACATATCGGTGGTCGCTGCGCGGACTCGTTCGATGTCGGCGAGCGGAATGCCGAATTTCTCGAATTGGTGGGTGCGGTCGATGAACATCTCGGCGGCGTCGATGTCATAGGTGTACATGGCTGTTCAGCTCCTGAGCGCGTTGAAGTATCCGGCGATGGTGGTGGTGTCGTCGAGGGAGGAAACGGCACCGAGGTAGCCGTCCGGGCGGATCACGACCCGCCCGCCGTCAGTGAGGCCGAACCGCTGGGCCACCACTGCCTCGGGATCGGTGATGACGTTGTCGTAACCGGCGGCCGGTCCGTCGCTGCCGGTCACCAGCACCTGGGTGTGACCGACGCCTGCGGCTGCCGGAGCGACCCAACCCGAGGCGACAGTGAGAACCACGTGACCGGTGTGCTGTACGGCGACCAGTTGTTTTTGCACCGCCGCGTCGGGCACCGGTGGCAGATGTTGGCCGGCAGCGATTTTGGCGCGGCGCGGGCGCCGGCCCACCGCAAGAGGGCTGTTGCGGTAGACGAGATTGGTTTCCTCGGCCGTGTTCGCCATGGCTCGGCGCGCCGCAGGGACATGGGACACCAATTGCACGACTGTGTTGCGAACCCGGCTCGCCAGACCGGACAGGGTGCCGGCCCTGGTCAGGCGATCGGTGAAGGCAATGACGCTGTCGGCGACCGGAAGGCGCTCGGCCTCATAGCTGTCCAACAGGGTGTCACCGGCTTCCCCGGCGATCACCGCGGCCAGTTTCCACGCCAGGTTGAACGCGTCCTGCATGCCGGTGTTCATGCCCTGGCCACCTGCCGGGCTGTGAATGTGAGCGGCGTCGCCGGCCAGGAAGACCCGACCCCAGCGGTACGCCGGCACTCGCGCATGACGGATCTCGAAACTGGTCAGCCAGTGTGACCGCGTTATGCGAATGCCCCCGATCCGCCGGTCGATGACGGCCTGCAGTGCTTCCTGGGTCGCATCGATCGGCGTGCCGGGCGCGACGTGCACCTGGGCGAGGAACCGCATCCGGCCGGCCAGCATCGGCAGCACCACCACCGGCCCGTCGGGTGAGAAGAAGGTGTGCATGGACTCCATGTCCAGCTGGTGCTCGGCGTCGACGTCGCCGAGCAGGAAGCGTTCACCTTCGAAGCGGCCCTCGAGTTTGGTACCGACCAGCCGGCGCACCGCGCTGTGTCCGCCGTCGGCTCCGATCACCCAGGCTGCGCGGACCTGCTCGGTTGACCCGTCCGGGTGCTGCAGCGTGACGTGCGCTGCCTGATCCTGCTGGGCCAGTGCGATGAGTTCGACGCCGCGCTCGACGGTCACCCCCAACGACTGCAGGTGCTCGTCAAGCACTGCCTCGGTCTCCGTCTGAGCGGTGGTCAAGGTGAAGGGGAACGCGCCGTCAACCCCGCCCAGCGGGACCCGGAAGAGCCTGCGGTTCCCGGCGTAGAGCTGCATTGCGGTGGCCTTGATGCCGGTGCTCATCAACTTGTCGACGATGCCCATCCGGTCGAACATGTCGAGGCTGCGGGCGTGTACCGCGATGGCCCGGGACTGGTCCGTGGGCCGCGCGAGCTTGTCGATCACCCGCACGGACACACCGCGCCGCGCGAGTTCACAACCGGCGACCAGGCCGACCGGTCCGGCGCCTACCACCAGGACTTCGGGGGTTCGGGAGGTGTTCATCGAGGTGGCTTCCTTTTCACGCTGTGTTGAAACTCTGGCGAGTCTCACGCTACGTTGAAACTAGTCTCAACACAAGAAGAATTTCACGCTATGATGAAACTCGTGCCAAGGGAGTCGGTTATGCCTGGTCCCCGTGACGAACGGGGCGTGTTGTCGGCCCGCATAGTCGCCGCCGCGCGGGACGAGTTCGCGCAGAACGGCTGGGCAGGGACCACCATCCGGGCGGTTGCACGCGTCGCCGACGTCGACCCTGCGCTGGTCTACCACTACTTCGGGTCAAAAAAAGGGCTGCTCGACGCCGCGACGAACCCACCCCAGAAATTTCTGGAAAACGTCGCCAAGGTCTGGACCACGCCCACCGAACAGCTCGGCAGGGCCCTCGTGGAAGTGTTGCTGGCCAATTGGGCCGACGAGGAGATCGGGCCCACACTTAGGGCCATCATGCAAACCGCCGCGCACGAGCAGACCACCCGGGAGAAGTTGGG
This sequence comes from Mycobacterium asiaticum, assembly GCF_001673315.1. Lineage (GTDB taxonomy): Bacteria > Actinomycetota > Actinomycetes > Mycobacteriales > Mycobacteriaceae > Mycobacterium > Mycobacterium asiaticum_B. The sequence goes on from NZ_LZLQ01000090.1 coordinate 40,323, forward strand.
GCGCGTGGTGGCGAGCAGCCTGATGGGTGTCTCGCACATCGGCAGCGACGAGCGCGATCGCCTGGTGCGAAGTGGCCTCATCTCATCGCAGATGATGGGCTTCGGCCTGATGCGCTACATCTGGAAGATCGAACCGATTGCCTCGATGAGCGAGGAGGAGGTAATAGCTGCGATGGGTCCTAATCTGCAGCGCTACGTCGACGGCGACCTGACACCGCCCGGTTCTCCATGGTCGCCACCCCCCTTTCTTGCACTCGGCATAGGCGAGTGCTAAGAATGAGTTTGGCACTCGCGACCGGCGAGTGCTAGGTCGGGACGGTGAGGCCAGTCTGGTCGTCCGTCGCGGGCACTGCGCCCGGCCAGCGTAAGTAACGGGGTCGCCCTGGCGACCCGTCATTCCCAATCCGGAGGAATCACTTCGCAATGGCCAAGACAATTGCGTACGACGAAGAGGCCCGTCGCGGCCTCGAGCGGGGCCTCAACGCCCTCGCCGACGCGGTAAAGGTGACGTTGGGCCCCAAGGGTCGCAACGTCGTACTCGAGAAGAAGTGGGGCGCTCCCACGATCACCAACGATGGTGTGTCCATCGCCAAGGAGATCGAGCTGGAGGACCCGTACGAGAAGATCGGCGCCGAGCTGGTCAAGGAAGTTGCCAAGAAGACCGACGACGTTGCCGGTGACGGCACCACGACGGCCACCGTGCTGGCACAGGCACTGGTCAAGGAAGGCCTGCGCAACGTTGCGGCCGGCGCCAACCCGTTGGGTCTCAAGCGGGGCATCGAGAAGGCCGTGGAGAAGGTCACCCAGACCCTGCTCTCCTCGGCCAAGGACGTCGAGACCAAGGAGCAGATCGCTGCCACCGCGGGCATCTCCGCCGGCGACCAGTCGATCGGCGACCTGATCGCCGAGGCGATGGACAAGGTCGGCAACGAGGGCGTCATCACGGTCGAGGAGTCCAACACCTTCGGCCTGCAGCTCGAGCTCACCGAGGGCATGCGGTTCGACAAGGGTTACATCTCGGGCTACTTCGTCACCGACGCCGAGCGTCAGGAAGCGGTCCTGGAGGACCCCTACATTCTGCTGGTTTCCAGCAAGGTGTCGACCGTCAAGGACCTGCTGCCGCTGCTGGAGAAGGTCATTCAGGGCGGCAAGCCGCTGCTGATCATCGCCGAGGACGTCGAGGGCGAGGCGCTGTCCACCCTGGTCGTCAACAAGATCCGCGGCACCTTCAAGTCAGTGGCGGTCAAGGCCCCCGGCTTCGGTGATCGTCGCAAGGCGATGCTGCAGGACATGGCCATCCTCACCGGTGGTCAGGTCGTCAGCGAAGAGGTCGGTCTGTCGCTCGAGACCGCCGACATCTCGCTGCTCGGCAAGGCCCGCAAGGTCGTCATCACCAAGGACGAGACCACCATCGTCGAGGGTGCCGGTGACGCCGACGCCATCGCCGGTCGGGTGAGCCAGATCCGGGCCGAGATCGAGAACAGCGACTCCGACTACGACCGCGAGAAGCTGCAGGAGCGCCTGGCCAAGCTGGCCGGCGGTGTTGCGGTGATCAAGGCCGGAGCAGCCACCGAGGTGGAGCTCAAGGAGCGCAAGCACCGCATCGAGGACGCAGTGCGCAACGCCAAGGCGGCCGTCGAGGAGGGCATCGTCGCCGGTGGTGGCGTGGCTCTGCTGCAGGCGGCTCCGGCGCTGGCCGAGCTGGACCTCAAGGGTGACGAAGCGACCGGTGCCAACATCGTGCGCGTGGCGCTCGAGGCTCCGCTGAAGCAGATCGCTTTCAACTCCGGGCTGGAGCCCGGTGTGGTGGCCGAGAAGGTCCGCAACTCCGACGCAGGTACCGGCCTGAACGCCGCTACCGGCGAGTACGAGGACCTGCTCAAGGCCGGCGTGGCCGACCCGGTGAAGGTGACCCGCTCGGCGCTGCAGAACGCGGCGTCCATCGCGGGGCTGTTCCTGACCACCGAGGCTGTCGTCGCCGACAAGCCGGAGAAGGCGGCCGCACCTGCGGGCGACCCGACCGGCGGCATGGGCGGTATGGACTTCTAAGTCTGTACGAGAAAGCCCGGCTCCCTTGTGGGGCCGGGCTTTTTCGTGCTTGTCGCGCCGCGCGCGCCGAACGTGACGCTAGCCGCACGTTCGACGCCGAGCGTGACGCTAGCGTCACAGTCGGCGTGCGTAGGGTTGAGAAATGGCCCTCCCGCCTCCCGCACCGACCAGCACCGCCATCGTCACCGGAGCGTCGTCGGGCATCGGTGCCGACATCGCGCGGGAGCTGGCCCAGCGCGGGTACGGCCTCACGCTGGTGGCCCGGCGCGAGGACCGGCTCCGAGCCTTGGCGGACGAACTTGCCAAGGATGTCCGCGTCGAGGTGATCGCCGGTGATGTCGGGGACGCGGCAGCCCGTGCGGCCCTGTTCGACGAGACCGGGCGCCGTGGTCTGACCGTCGACATCCTGGTCAACAACGCCGGCGTCGGCACCATCGGATCGGTGACCAAGGTCGACGTCGCGGACGAGGTCGCGCAGGTGCGGGTGAACGTGGAGGCGGTCATCGACCTGTCAACGCGCGCCGTTCAGCAGATGGTGCCGCGCGGCCGCGGGGCGATCCTCAACGTCGGTTCCACCGCGGGATACCACCCCTTCCCGGGGCAGGCCGGCTACGCCGCCACCAAAGCATTCGTGAAGTCGTACACCGAGGGGCTGCGCGGCGAACTCGCCGGCACCGGCGTCACCGTGGCGCTGTTGGTACCCGGACCGGTACGCACCGAGTTCCTGAAGAGCGCGGGCATGGACGAGCGGACCTTCGCGGCCGCCTTCCCGAAGTTCCTGTGGAAACCGTCCCGTGAGGTCGCGCGCACCGGCATCGAAGCGCTGGCCGGCGATCGCGGCACGGTCATCGCCGGTATCCCGAATGTGGTCAGCACCCGACTGTTTCAGTTCATGCCGCGACGGCTGCTGCTGCCGCTGCTGAAGAGTCAGCACCCCGGTCTGAAGAGGGACCTGTCAGTGAGTTGACCGGGGCCAGCGCCGCATCCACGGTTCCGCGGGCAGCGCCAGAGCGTTGCACAGGGTGCAGATGGTCCGGTACCAACCAATGGCCGTGAGCAACTCGATGCGCTGCTCGTCGTCGAGGTCGCGACCGAGCGCCGTCCAGGTCGCCTCCGACCACGTACCGGTCTGCTCCAGTTCATCTACCGCGGCGATCAGCTGTTGCTCCGCCGGTGCCCAGCGCGAGTCGTCCGCTCCGCCCGTGACCAGCGCGTCGCATTCGTCGTCGGCGACCCCGGCGATCGGCCCCCAAAAGGCCGCCTGCCCGCCCCATTCGTACTCGCAACCCACCAGTGCACAGACCCGAAGGATGGCGATCGTGCGGGTCCGCGGCGGCAACAGCGCGGTGACGTACAGCGACTCGCCGAGCTTGCGCAGCCGGGTGGCCAGCGCGGGATGCCGCTGTAGGCAACGCACCAGCAGCAGGGGCTCGTAGGTGCGGTCCGGGTGGCCCCAACTGTTGATCGAAGCAGCGTCCTCGGCACTCCACGGTGGAGCGAGCGGTGCTACGCGGCTCACTGACCCGGAACCTGAGCCGGAAGCGAGAACACCACGCAGTCGTGCAGGCAACCCTTCGCCGCCGAGGGGGCATCGGCGTTGCGATGCAGCAGCGCGCGCGTGGGAACGACCACACAGCGGACGGTGCCGATGTCGGGGTCGTCGTCGGACAGCTCCGCGGTGCCATCGACGATGAGCGAGTAGCCGCTCGGCTCGGCAGGCGGGAACAGGACGGTGACCGAATTGCGTCGAGTGACGTTCCTGCGGGTGCCACCGCCGATCACCCCGACATCCAGCACCCCGCCCCGCAGCACCGGATCGACCGTGACGGTGTGCACGCGGTAGTTGTCGTCGACGCTGACCAGATAACCGAACGGGAAGTCCGGCAGCGCCGTCGCCAGCCGGTCGAAATCTACCTTCTTGGCGGTCTTAGCACTCATGGGACCCGAGGATAGGCGTCGTGTTACTCAGGATCACTCGGGCCGGATCGGGAACTGGATGATCCGGCTCTGGTCACCCGTATCGCGTTCGGCGGCCGGGTAGAAGTTCGACTTGGGGATGCCAGAATTCGGCAGGCTCGGGTTGCCGATGCCCGATTCGCGGCCCAGCGTGGTTCGCAGGCCCTGGTCGGCATGACTGGGGTTGACGAAGCCGGTCACCGGGGTTCCGGCGGCTGTGCGCAGACCCGCGTTGGCGGCCGGGCTGCTGGTCGCGTTGGCGGAAACGGGTCCGGCGCTGCCCGCGTCGACACTGGCGACCCCGCCGGCGGCCGGCGCAACCACGGGCGCGCTGCCCAGTCCGGAGTTCAGCGCGCCCACCAGTCCCGAGTGCAGCCCCCCGGTATTGGCCAGCGCCGAACCGATCAGGCCAGAGCCCAACGCCGCCGTGCTCAGGCCGCCGGTCGCGTAGTGCGCCGAACCGGCCAGCCCGTCGGCGCCGACCACGTGGCCCAGGCTGTCAGCAAACCCAGAGTGCCAGTAGTTCATGGCACTGCCCATGCTGCTGTTGATCGTTCCCGAGTTGCCCAGCCCGGCGTTCAGCGAACCGGAATTGCCCACCCCGAGGTTTCCGTTGCCGGAGTTGAAGAAGCCGGTGTTGCCGGTGCCGGAGTTCCCGAAGCCGCTGTTCCCGCTCCCGGAGTTGAACCCGCCGAAACCGAACTTGTTGTCGCCGGTGAGACCGAAGCCGAACGCGTCGCTGCCGGTGTTGGCGAAACCGATGTTGTTGCTGCCGAGGTTGCCGAGGCCGAGGTTGTTGTTGCCCGTATTGCCGATGCCGATGTTGCCGCTACCACTGTTGCCGCTACCGAGGTTGCCGCTGCCGAAGTTTCCACTGCCGAGGTTGTTGTTGCCGACGTTGTAATTGCCGATGTTGCCGCTGCCGCTGTTGCCGAAGCCGAAGTTGATCTGGCCGTTCTTGCCGATATCGATTCCGAGGTTGCGCAGCACCTGCTGCCACGGTGCCAGCTGGGCCGCCGCCGCCGACGCGTCGAAGTGGTAGTTCGCCATCGCGGCCACGTCCAACGCCCACATCTGCTCGTAGGCGGATTCGGTGTCCATGATCGCCGGCCAGTTCATGCCGAAGAAGTTCGTCGAGGCCAGCATTTGCACCAGGCCGCGGTTTGCTGCGACCACCGCGGGCTGCACGGTCGATGCCAGCGCCGCCTCGAATGCCGACGCTGTCGCCGTCGCTTGAGCGGCGGCTTGCTCGGCTTGGGCCGCCGCCGCGCTCAGCCATCCCATGTATTGCGTAGCGACGACCATCATGGCTGCGGCCGATGCCCCCTGCCAGGATCCGCTGGTGAGTTCCTCGGTAACTTGAGTGAAGGATGACACCGCTGAAGCCAACTCTTCGGCCAAGCCGCCCCACGCCGAGGCAGCAGCAAGTAGCGGCCCCGCGCCGGGACCGGCGAACATCAGTGCCGAGTTGATTTCTGGCGGCAACCACGCGAAATGCGGGCTTGTCACCAACTCAACCTACCCGCCGGACGCTTTTAACGTGGGCGGATTGGCTATCCCGGTGCCGCGAATTCTAGGCGGCCCGACCGTCTTCCCTATGGAGGTCAGACCGGGACGGGAGCGGCCTGGCGACCCCGAATCAGCTTGCCGGGGCGGGCGGCGGTGGGCACTCCGTGCTCCGCGATGACCTCCCCGGACACCACCGTCGCGACATACCCGTCGGCCTTCTGATCCAGCCGTCTACCGCCCGCGGGCAGGTCGTGGGTGATGATCGGCTTGTGCAGCCGCAGCGCGGCATGGTCGATCACATTGAGGTCCGCCTTGTAGCCGACGGCGATCCGGCCGCGGTCGGCGAGCCCGGCCACCCGGGCCGGCACGGAGGTGAGTTCGCGGACCGCTTCGGCGATCGTGAACCGCCCGGAGTCGCGGTCCCGGGCCCAGTGCGCCAGGAAGTAGGTGGAGTAGCTGGCGTCGCAAATCATGCCGTAATGCGCGCCGCCGTCACCCAAGCCGAGCACGACGTCGTCGCGGTGCAACAGCTTGCCGACGGTGTCCAGCGAGTTGTTCTCCAGGTTGCTCATGGCGACCAGCAACATGGCGTGGCCGTCGTCGTCCAGGAGACGGTCGTAAGCCTCCTCGAGCGGGTTCACGCCGCGCGCCCGTGCTCGGGCGCCGATGCTGTCCGACGGCGACGGCTCGTAGTCGGGATTGTCGCCCAGCGGGAAAATCCAGTCCCACGCCTGCGCGACGTACAGGATCGGATGCCCCGTGCCCGGCTTGTCGGCGAGGATCCGGGCACGCACGTCGGGCTTGCGCATCTCAGCGACGCGCTCGGCGAGCGGCAAGTCCGCGATTTCCCGGTAGCTCGGATAGAGCACGAACGGGTTGGCCGAAAGTTGCAGGCCGATGATCAACCCGATGGGGCGGGGGAGTAACTGCGCGGTGATATCGCCGCCCGCGGCGTTCGCCTTCTCGACCATGGTGATGGCATCGGGCCAGAACGGATCACCGGTATTGCCGACGATCAGCGTGAAAGTCACCGGCAACCCGACGTCCTCGGCAACGTCGAACACCGTCTGGAGTACGGGCTGGTAGCCACCGGCAGGAATGTCGGGGACGAACTGGAGCAAGCCGCCACCGCCGTCAACCACACCGCGAGCGATTTCTTCGATCTCCTCGCGGGCGGCGTCGTAACTCGGAATCGCAGCGCCGCTCTCCGTCTTGTGGATGGTCAACCGGGACGAGGCGAAGCCGAGGGCTCCGGCCTCCAAAGCTTCCTGCGCCAGGTGGCGCATCTGCGCCAAGTCGTCGGGCGTGGCAGGCTCGCGGTCCGCGCCGCGCCGGCCCATCACGAAGACCCGCAGTGGCGAGTGCGGCAGATAGGCGGCGACGTCGATATCCCGCCTGCCGGCCTCCAGCGCGTCCATGAATTCGGGGAAGGTCTCCCACGTCCACGGCAGGCCGTCGGTCATGACAACCCCGGGAATGTCCTCGACGCCGGCCATCACGTCGACGAGCACGTCGTGATCTTCCTGGCGGCAGGGCGCGAAGCCGACCCCGCAGTTACCCATCACCACCGTCGTTACGCCATGCGCGGACGACGGCGTCAGGCGCTCCGACCAGATGGCCTGGCCATCGTAATGGGTGTGCAGGTCGACGAAACCCGGAGTGACCAGCAGTCCGGTGGCGTCGATTTCCCGGGCCGCATCGCCGCCAACGCTGCCCACCGCGACGATGACCCCGTCCTTGACAGCGACGTCGCCGACGTACGGCTCACCCCCTGACCCGTCGACGATGGTGCCGTTGCGCAGGAGAAGGTCGTAGCTCACCTGAACAAATCTACGACCGTGTCGGTGCCTCGTGCCAGGATCGGCCGTGTGATCGATCACCTCGGTATCGACTGGCCTCCCGCCCGTAGGGTCGGGTAGATGGCCCCCACTGATGCCCTCGCCGCCCAGGAACTGCTACGCGACGCGTTCACCCGGCTGATCGAGCATGCCGACGACGTCACCGACGGTCTCACCGAGGAGGTGGCCGACTACCGTCCGACGCCGGACGCGAACAGCGTCGCCTGGCTGCTGTGGCACAGTGCCCGGGTTCAAGACGCTCAGCTGGCTGACGTTGCGGGTGTGGAGCAGGTGTGGACCCGCGATGGCTGGGCGGACCGGTTCGCCCTCGACCTTCCCCGCGACGACACCGGGTACGGGCACGGCCCCGACGACGTCGCCAAGGTGCATGCGCCCGCCGACCTGCTGGCCGGGTATTACCACGCCGTGCATGAGCTCACTTTGGAGTACGTCGCCGGTGTGACCCCAGCGGACTTGGCGCGCGTCGTGGACACCAACTGGGATCCGCCGGTGACCGCGAGTGCGCGCCTGGTCAGCATCATCGACGACTGCGCGCAGCACCTCGGTCAGGCGGCGTACCTGCGGGGGATCGCACAGTAGATTCCTGGGGTGCGCTTCCTGGGGGTCGTTGTGTTCTGGTTGGCCGCCACGGTCGCCCTGGCCGTCGCGGTCCCGGCCGTGTGGGCACAGCGCAATATTGTCGACGAGGACGGGTACGCGCAGCTGGCCGAGCGGGCGGCGCAGGATCCAGCGCTGCAGGCGGCCATGGCGGCCGAACTCAGTGCCAGAGCGACGACCCTGATTGCTGAGCGCAGCCCTGAGCAAGATGGCGGACCCGGGCCGGCCGACACTTCGAGAATCCGTCTCGTCGCCGCCTCCTTCACCGCGAGCCCGGCGTTTCCGCCGCTGTTCGCCCGCGTGAACCGGGCCGCGCATGACTGGTTGTTCAGCGCTCCCCGCGCCGGCGGCGACCAGCTGGTGATCGACGTCGCGCCGCTGCTGCGAGACAGCACGATCATGGAGGTGTTGAGCGGCTACCACGTCAGTGTGCCCGAGACATTGACCGTCCCGCTCACCGTCACCGAGGGTCAGCCGCTACGGCAGGGCGAACTGCACCGGTGGGCGGTTTGGGGACCGTGGGTGAGCGTCGGTGCGGCGGGACTCACCGGTCTGTTCGGTCTGCTGATGCTGGCGCTCGCCCGACGTCGCGGCAAGGCGCTGACCGGCCTGGGCATCTCTGCGTTGCTGGTCGGTGCGGCGGGATGGGCAGGCATGGAGGTCGCGGGGCGATACCTGAACGTGGCGCTCAATCGCACCACCGGCGACATCCGCCGGATCGCCGACGTGATGGTCGGCCACGCCGAAGGCAGCATGCACCTGTGGCTCAATTTGACCCTTGCTGCGGGTGTGGTTCTGGTGCTGGTCGGCGTGCTGGTGGCGATGCTGGGCAGCTTCGGAGAAACGCCCCGCTAGCTAAGTGGCAGTTGGGCCAGGATGGCTCCGGTGGGTTGCGTCGATCCGGTACCCGGTTCGACGGTGAAGGCCAGCCCCGTCGAACCGCCCAAGTCGTCCAGCATCGCTTTCGTCGACGGCGCCACGGCGGCCGCGCCCATGGTGCCCGCCGACGTCGGGCCATTGGCTCCCATCAACCACATCTGGTACACCGTGCCCGGCGATGGCGGCGGCACGTTGTTCATCACCAGCACCGCGGCATTGCGGTCGCGGGAAAACATCACTGTGGCTGTCCCGGGACCCAATGGCCGGGAGACTGTCCGCACATCCGGCGCACCCAGCACCTGCTCAGCAACGGTCTGCTTTGCCGGCGGCCGGGTCAGCGTGCCGAGTCCGTACGCGCCCAGTCCAATCACGACCGCCGCGGCAGTGGCAAGAAGTGCTCTGCGCCAGCGGTTTTGGTACCCGATATCGGGCTTCGGCGGGTTTGTCCCGGCGAGGACGGCAGTGCGCAGCCGGTCCGGCGGTTCGGCGGTGTTGGCCGAGGCGAGCACCGCCATCGTCTCTCGGACGGCGCGCACCTCGTCGTGGAAGGCCGCCGCGACCGGCGCGGGCAGCGCCGCGAGCCGATCGTCGATCGCAGCACGCTCGGTGTCGGACATCGCGTGCAGCGCATAGGGGGTCGCCAGGTCGAGCAACTCGAATTCGGTGGGTTCAGTCATGCCACGCCCAGGCAGTTGCGTAGGCCACGCAGCGCGTCACGCATCCGCGATTTGACCGTCGACAGGTTTGCGGCCAGACGCTGGGACACCTCGGCATAGGTGAGCCCGCCGTAGTACGCCAATTCGATGCATTGGCGCTGCGTATCAGTCAATGCTTCCAGGCACCGAAGCACCCGGCGGCGCTCGTCACCGGTGATGGCCGAGTCCGCGACCACATCGATAGCCGGCTCAAGATTTGTTACGCCATAACGTGTTTCACGCTGGGTACCGGCCTGCTCGCTACGCACCCGGTCGATCGCTCGCCGATGCGCCATGGTCAACAGCCAGGCCAACGCCGAACCCTTGGCTGCATCGAAGCCCGACGCCGTCCGCCACACCTCGAGGTAGATCTCCTGAGTGGTCTCCTCGCTGTAGCCGGCATCACGCAACACTCTGGTGACCAGTCCGTACACCCGAGTCTTGGTCTGGTCGTAGAACGCGGCGAACGCGGCGTCGTCACCACGGGCGACCCGACGCAGCAAGGCGTCCAGGTCGCTGCCGGTCTGCAAAGGCCCATCCATCGCTGGGTAGCCTAACGCCGGGGCCGCCATCTGCCGCATACCGAGTATTCGGAGCGCCCAGCGGCGCGGATGGTCGGGTGCCGGGGGTTCAGTGCTCGCCGCGCAGCGCGGCCACGCGTTCAGTGGGCTGGTCGGTGCGAGGCAGCGCGGGGCTGCGGGCCGGGCGCGAGCGCACCCGCATCGGCCACCAGAACCAGCGGCCCAGCAGGGCGGCGATGGACGGGGTCATGAACGAACGCACGATCAGGGTGTCGAACAGCAGACCCAGACCGATGGTGGTGCCGATCTGCCCGACCACCCGAAGGTCGCTGACGGCCATGGACGCCATGGTGAACGCGAACACCAGACCCGCGTTGGTCACCACTTTGCCGGTGCCGCCCATGGAGCGGATGATTCCGGTATTCAGGCCGGCGTGGATCTCCTCTTTGAACCGGGATACCAACAGCAGGTTGTAGTCAGATCCCACCGCCAGCAGCACGATCACCGACATCGCCATCACCATGTAGTGCAGGTCGATGGCAAGGATGTGCTGCCAGACCAACACCGACAATCCGAACGAGGCGCCCAGCGACAGGGCGACCGTGCCGACGATGACGGCGGCGGCGATGAACGCGCGGGTGAGGATCAGCATGATGATGAAGATCAGGCACAGCGAGGCGATACCCGCGATGAGCAGGTCCCAGTTGGCGCCTTCGGAGATGTCCTTGAACACCGCCGCGGTGCCCGCCACGTAGATCTTGGAGTCTTCCAGGGGTGTTCCCTTGAGGGCCTCCTCGGTCGCGGTGCGAATCTTGTTGATACTGGCAATGCCGTCGGCGGACTGCGGATCTCCGCGGTGCAAAACGATGAAGCGGGCCGCTTGCCCGTCCGGCGACAGGAAGGACTTCATCGCGCGCTGAAAGTCCTTGTTCTTGAACACTTCTGGTGGCAGGTAGAACGAATCGTCGTTCTTGGCAGCGTCGAACGCCTTGCCCATGGCGTTGGCGTTCTCGGTCATCTCGTCCATCTGGCTGTAGATGCCGTTCATGGTGCTGTGCATGGTCAGCATCATGGTTCGCATGCTTTCCATGGTTTCGATCATCGGCGGGAACGTGGCAATCATCTGCGGCATCAACCGGTCCAGATCCTTGATGTCGGAAACCAGGACGTCGAGTCGCTCGTCGATCTGGTCCAACCCGTCCAACGCGTCGAATATCGACCGGAATGACCAGCATATCGGGATGTCGTAGCAGTGCTTCTCCCAGTAGAAGTAGGACCTGATCGGCCGCCAGAAGTCGTCGAAATCCGCGATGTGATCCCGCAATTCGGTGGTGATCTCCTGCATCTCCACCGTGTCCTGCACCATTTTGTGGGTGGTGCCCACCAGTTGCGTCATCAGCGCGTACATGCGCTTCATCAGCGCGGTCGTCTTGGCCATTTCGTCGGCCTGCTTGAGCATGTCGTCCATGCGGTCGCGCTGGTACTTCATGGTCTGCACCTGACCGGCGTTCTGCATGCTGATCTGGAACGGGATGGATGTGTGCTCCATGGCGGTGCCGTCCGGCCTGGTGATCGCCTGCACGCGCGAGATGCCGGGCACCCGGAAGATGCTCTTGGCGACTTTGTCCAAAACGAGGAAATCCGCGGGATTACGCAAATCGTGATCGGACTCGATCATCACGATCTCCGGTTTCATCCGGGCTTGGGAAAAGTGGCGATCGGCGGCGGCGAACCCTTCGTTCGCAGGGATATCCGGGGGCAGGTACGCCCGGTCGTTGTAGTTGGTCCGGTAGCCCGGCAGTGCGAGCAACCCGACCAGGGCGATGGCCATCGTCGCGGCGAGAACCGGCAGTGGCCAACGGACAACGACCGTGCCGACCCGTCGCCAGCCGCGGACCTTGAGTAACCGCTTCGGGTCGAACAGCCCGAACCGGCTGCCGACGACCAGTGCCGCCGGCCCAAGAGTCAGGGCGACTATGACCGCAGCGAACATCCCCACCGCGCAGGGGATGCCGAGGGTCTCGAAGTACGGCATCCGGGCGAACTTGAGGCAGAAGGTTGCGCCGGCGATCGTTAATCCGGAGCCCAGGATGACGTGTGCGACACCGCGATACATGGTGTAGAACGCGGTCTCCCGATCCTCCCCGGCCTGGCGGGCCTCCTGATATCGGCCGAAGATGAAGATCCCGTAGTCGGTGCCGGCCGCGATGGCCAGCGACGTCAGCAGGCTCACCGCGAAGGTGGACAGCCCGATGGCGCCACTGTGGCCCAGGAGCGCGACCACGCCGCGCGCCACGCTCAACTCGACCCCGACGGTGAGCAGCAGCACAATCACGGTGATGACCGAGCGGTACACGAACATCAACATCACGAAGATCACCGCCACCGTGGTGGCCGTGATCTTGACCATGGATTTGTCGCCCGCGATATGCATGTCCGACGCGAGGGCGGCCGCGCCGGTGACGTAAGTGGTGATCCCCGGCGGGGCGTGAGTCTCTTTGACGATCTTGCGGACGGCATCGATGGACTCGTTTGCCAACGGCTCACCCTGGTTGCCGGCCAGCGCCAGCTGGACGTAGGCGGCCTTGCCGTCGTTGCTCTGCGCGCCCGCCGCCGTGAGCGGATCACCCCAGAAGTCCTGAACACTCTGAACGTGCTTGTCCGCCCGCAATTTACGGATCAAGTTGTCGTAATACCGGTGGGCTTCGTCACCAAGACGGTCCTTGCCCTCCAGGATGAGCATCGCCTGGCTGTCGGAGTTGCCTTCCTGGAACACCTTGCCGATCCGGGCCATCGCCTCGAACGACGGGGCCTCTTGAGGGCTCAGCGATACCGAACGTTCTTGTCCGACGACTTCCAGGGACGGCACGAAGACGCTGAGCACCACGCACACCGCCAGCCAGGCGAGGATGATAGGCAGCGCGAGCGCATGGATGACCCGCGCGACCATTGGCCTTTCGGTGTGGGTACGGACGTTGTCGGGATCGTTCGCGTATTGCACGCTCACGCGGATTTCACCAGGCAATAGGTATAGGCGTTGACCTCGTTGGACACCCGCTCGGCTTTCACCACACCGTCCACCGTGATCCGGCAACCGATGCTGTTGCTATTGCCTTGCGCCACAATATTTCCCATCACTGCCGCCAGATTGGTCGTGACATGCAACGACCACGGCAACACGGCGCCATCCACCCGCACCGGGTCGGAGTTGACATCGAAGTAGCTGATATCGGCGACCGTCCCGGGCGGGCCGAAGATCTCGTAAGTGAGCTCTTTGGGATTGAAGGGTTTGCTGTTGTCGAGATTGCTGTCGGCATATGACTCGCGTTTTTCCGAGCCGAAGAAGCCGCGGACCCGGTGCACGGTGAAACCCCCGACGACGATCACCGCCAGGACCACCAACGGGATCCACGCCCGCGACAGCACCTTGAAAATCTCGGATCCCTTTCATCGGTCGGCAAATGCTGCGGCGGAACGATACCCTTCCGCGCAGGTTCGAACCTGTTCAGCGATAGCCGTATTCGCGCCCTCGCGAGCAACCAAGCCTAACCTAAGTTAAACACGCCGGCGTGGGCTCGCTCCGCGTTGCCGGTCTCGCGCGACGAGTGTAACGCATATCACGTGCGTAAAAGAAGCCGCGCGGGCGCGCCTACCAGCACAAATCACATCCCGTGCGTTATGCAAATCACATACTGTGCGTTATCCTCTGCCGGTGGCGCAACTTGCATTCCGGCGGGCTCGCACGGAGGAGAACAAGCGCCAGCGCGCCGCCGCGCTCGTCGAAGCCGCGCGCTCGCTCGCAGTCGAGGCCGGCGTCGCCTCGGTGACGTTGACGGCGGTAGCCAGTCGCGCCGGAATCCACTACTCGGCCGTGCGCCGCTACTTCACCTCACACAAAGAAGTCCTGTTACATCTGGCCGCCGAGGGCTGGGTGAAATGGTCGGGCACCGTGTGCGAGAAGCTGAGCAAACCCGATCTCACCCCGGAGCAGGTTGCCGAGGTGCTGGCCAACGGCTTGGCCGCCGATCCCCTGTTCTGTGACTTGCTTGCCAATCTTCATCTGCACCTCGAACACGAGGTAGAAATCGAGCGAGTCATCGAGATCCGGCGAACGATTTCGGCCGCCGCGATCGCGCTGGCCGACGCCATCGAACAGGCACTGCCCGTGCTGGGGCGCTCGGGATCCTTTGACGTCCTGATTGCCGCTTACTCGCTGGCCGCCGCGTTCTGGCAGATCGCCAATCCGCCGGCGAAGATCTCCGACGTCTACGAGGAGGAACCGGAGGTGCTGCCGGCCGAATGGAACATCGAGTTCGGCCCGGCGCTCACCCGGGTGCTCACCGCCACCTGCATCGGCTCGATTTCGGGGGCCCGATGACAAGCGCGTCGAAAGGTGTCAGCCACGGTTCTGCACAGGTTAGGGTAGCTAAGTTGACATACAGGCTAACTAGTTGGCGGCTCTCGTAGTGGTGAGGAAAGCTCCGATGACGACGACAGAGCCGAGGACCGAGCCGTTGACCATCCCGGACTCGGCTAGCGGCAAAAGCTCCGCTGGCGACAAAAGCAACGCAGCGACTCGCCAACCGATTAAGCGCAGAGGATTCATGCGCCTCGTCACCCGGTTTTGGCTCATCCTCACCGTGCTAGTCGTCGTCGCACTATCGGGATTTGTGGTCCACCGGTTGCACGGTGTCTTCGGCGTGCACAGCGGTTCATTCGGTGGCGGTTCATCCGGTGACGTCATCGACCAGTTCAACCCGAAAACGATCACACTCGAGGTATGGGGTTCGCCGGGTAGCACGGCAACCATCAACTACCTCGACGAGAACTCTCATCCTCAGCAGGCCCTCAACGTGCCCCTACCCTGGAAGACGGAGTTGAAGTCGACGAAGCCCGGGATCCCGGCCAATCTGATAGCGCAGGGGACCGGCAGCTGGATCGCCTGCCGGTTTCTGGTGAACAACAACGACGGCCGCGGCGACGTCATCAAGGCGCCGAACCAGTCACCCCCCGAACAGACGGTGAACGCGTTCGTCTACTGCCTGGACAAGTCCGCATGAGCGAGACTGCCGAGGCTCCGCCGCGCGTCGAGCAGCCGCTGATCCCGCCGTTCCTGCCCCGGATGATCCATCGACTGGCGCTGCCGATCGTCCTGATCTGGCTGGGCATTGTGTTCGTGACCAACACCGTCGCTCCGCAGTTGGAGGTCGTTGCCAAAACCCACTCGGTGTCGATGAGTCCGACTGACGCGGCGTCCTTTCAGTCGATGATGCATATCGGAAAGACGTTCAAAGAGTTCGATTCCGACAACTCGGCCATGATCTTGATCGAGGGCAACAAGCCACTCGGGGCCGAGGCGCACCGCTACTACGACGAGATCGTCAAACGCGTCGAGCAAGACACCAAACACGTGCAGCACGTACAGGATTTCTGGAGTGATCCGCTGACGGCCGCGGGTTCCCAGAGCCACGATCAAAAGGCCGCATACGTCCAGGTCTACCTGTCCGGCAACATGGGCGGCGGGATGGCGGACGAGTCTTCGCTGGCGCTCCGCAAAATGGTGGACTCGGTGCCCGCTCCGCCTGGAATCAAGGCATACGTCACCGGCGCGGGTCCGCTGTTCGCCGACCAGTCCCATTCGGGTGAGAAGGGCATCATGCTGGTCACCCTCATCACCATCCTGGTGATTGTGGTGATGCTGCTGATCGTCTACCGATCGATCACCACCGTGCTGGTCATGCTGGCCATGGTCTTCATCGAGTTGGCCGCGGCCCGCGGAGTGGTCGCGACGCTCGGAAACTACGGCATCATGGGGCTTTCCACGTTCGCCAACAACATGCTGGTGCTGATGGCAATCGCCGCGGGGACGGATTACGCGATCTTCGTGGTGGGCCGCTATCAGGAGGCCCGTGGTATCGGCGAGACCCGCGAACAAGCGTTCTACACCATGTTCCACAGCACTGCGCATGTCGTGCTGGGATCGGGACTGACCATCGCCGGGGCAATGTATTGCCTGAGCTTCTGCCGCTTGCCCTATTTCTCGTCGCTGGGGGTGCCTTGTGCGGTAGGCATGCTGGTCGCGGTGCTAGCCGCGTTGACGCTGGGCCCGGCGTTGCTGACGGTGGCTTCGTTTTTCAAGCTGATGGATCCGAAGCGCAAGCTGCAGACCCGCGGCTGGCGTCGCCTGGGCACCGCCGTCGTGCGTTGGCCGGCACCGGTTTTGGCGGTGACCATCGCGATTGCACTGGTCGGTCTGCTCGCGCTGCCCGGCTACAAGACGGACTACGACAACCGGCATTATCTGCCGGCAAGCACGCCAGCCAATGTCGGTTACGCGGCCGCGGACCGGCACTTCGACCAGGCGCGGCTCAATCCTGAGCTGTTGATGATCGAGACCGATCATGATCTGCGTAACTCGGCCGACTTCCTCGTCCTGGACAAAGTCGCCAAGGCGGTCTTCCACATCCCCGGCATCGGCCGGGTGCAGACCATCACCCGACCGTTGGGAACGCCACTGGACCACAGCACCCTTGGTTTCCAGATGGGTGCCCAAGCCGCCGGACGGATCCAGACGCAGCACTATCAGGATGAGCAGGCGAAAAATCTGCTGACACAGGCCGACGAGTTGCGGAAGACGATGGCAACGCTGCACGAGCAGATGCAGGTCACCCAGGAACTCAGCAATACGACGCACGAAACCACCGTGCTCACCAAAGAGACCGTGCAGATCACCGAGGCTTTGCGCGACGACATCGCCACCTTCGACGACTTCTTCCGGCCGATCCGTAGCTACTTCTACTGGGAGAAACACTGCTACGACATTCCGATTTGCTGGGCGCTGCGGTCCATCTTCAATGCGCTCGACGGGATCGACCAAGTGGCGCAGAACATCCTGAGCCTGAGCGCGAACCTGGACAAGCTGGACCAGATTCAGCCCAAGCTCGTGGCCTTGATACCCCCGCAAATCGAGAGCCAGCAGCGCAACCTCGACACCATCATGTCGAACTATGCGACCACTGCGGGTCTCAACGCGCAGGCAAGAGCGCAGGCCGACAACGCCACCGCTCAGGGAGATGCATTCGACAGAGCGAAGAACGACGACACGTTCTACCTTCCGCCAGAGGCGTTCCAGAGCCCAGACTTCGCGCGGGGTCTCAAACAGTTCATATCGCCGGACGGGCACGCTGTCCGGCTGATCATCTCGCACGAAGGCGACCCGGCGACGCCCGAAGGCATCAAGAACATCGAACCGATCAAGCAGGCCGTGCACGAGGCGATCAAGGGCACGCCCTGGGAAGGTGCCAAGGTCTACCTCGGGGGCACCGCCGCGACGTACAAGGACATGCACGACGGCTCCAACATTGACCTGCTGATCGCCGGAATCTCCGCGGCCACACTGATTTTCATCATCATGCTGGTGATCACTCGAAGCGTCGTGGCGGCCTTCGTGATCGTCGGCACCGTGTTGCTTTCCCTGGGCGCATCGTTCGGACTTTCGGTGCTGTTGTGGCAGTACATCCTGGGCATCAAGTTGCACTGGATGGTGTTGGCGATGGCGATCATCCTGCTGTTGGCGGTGGGCTCGGACTACAACCTGCTGCTGATATCGCGGTTGAAGGAGGAAATCCGCGCCGGGCTCAAGACCGGGACGATCCGCGCGATGGCCGGTTCGGGTTCGGTGGTGACCTCCGCCGGTCTGGTGTTCGCCGCCACCATGGCGACGTTCATGTTCAGCCCACTGCGGGTGATGGCCCAGGTGGGTACGACGATCGCGCTCGGGCTGTTGTTCGACACCTTGATCGTGCGATCGTTCATGACGCCGTCGCTAGCTACCTTGTTCGGCCGCTGGTTCTGGTGGCCCACGCGGGTACGCACCCGCCCGTCCAGTCAGATGCTGCGGCCCTTCGGGCCACGCCCAGCGGTTCGCGCGTTGCTACGGGAGGACGACGACCGTTCCGACCCGCCGAACGCAAACCGCGTCGCCACGCAGCCGCACTACTGAGATCAGCACGAGCCGCACTACTGAGATCAGATAGAAGCGACGTCGCGCATGATGTCGCTGAGTTCGGTGACCGGCGCACCGCACGTCAGGCAGTAGGCGTCCGGTGAGCGGCGCAGCTGACCGACCTGGACCAGGACTTCGGCCTCGGCGCGCCACAGACAGGCGATGCACAGGATCTCGACGATGTTCCCGAACGGGTCGACTTGCGGGTGGTTGCATTCGTCCACCGCGTGCCGGTGGACGATGAAGGTCGCGCGGTTGCTGCAGCCGATGTCGGATTGACACTCGATCGCCTGCCAGTCGAGTGCCGCCAGCGTGCCAGGGATCCCGTTGCCAGTAGTTTGGCTCATGCGATGACCTCCAGCTTCCGGAACCAGTCGCACCCATCGCTTGCACACCGAGCGGATGTTCGGCTGGCCGGAGGTTCCATTATGGATACCTATACCCCGCCGCGGCAAGGGTGGAGATGAGGTTGATACGGCCGCAGCAGAGGTCGAACTTCGGCCGAAAAACGATACTTTCGGTTGCCTGCGTCCGGCATTTCCCTGGTAAGGAGTCGGATCAGTCCGAGCAATGGTCACTACCGGATGGGGATTACTCCGGACCGGCCGAGGACAGATTCTCAGGAACTATTCAGGGTTGATTGACGCAGAACGCCACACACATTGCTGAGACAGGAATGGAAACCCATTGCAGCTGCCCGTCCGCCTGCCGCTCACAGTAGATCGGGCCTGGTTTTCCCCACACTTTCGCGCCTTCTGGCGAGCATTGTTTCCCGAGGTCGCTATCGGCGTGCGCTGGACTACTTCCGATCAAGGCCGCGACTGCAGCGGCCACCATCATTGTCGTCACACCGACGAACCTGCGTGCGCCCATGAATGCGCCCTACCCGGCCCAGTTCCAGAGCGACATGTCGCCGGCCGGGTATCCGTTGCACGCATCAGTGGCCTTGGCGACCACGCCTTTGTTGTTGAAGAAAATCTTCATGTGGTTGACCCAAGCGAATGTCAGCGGATCGCCGTTGTAGAAGTTTTCCGAGTAGTCCCTACGCTCCGCGGGTGACAGCGAGAAAAACCAGTGCGCCTTGTTGATCGTCGCTTCTTGCAGGTTCGCGTGGTTGTTGAAGTCGATCATGTACCGCTGGTAGTACACCGGACTGGTATCCCTGACGGCCGCCAAATATTGTTCGGCGTCGCAGGTGGTCGCGATCATCCTGCGCGGTATCGGGAAATCCTCGGTGGAATCGGCCACTGCGGCTTTCGGGAAGACCGCGGCGGCGATCGCGAGAGCGGTGAAAAAAGCAATGAAAACAGCGCCTGCACGCAGGCCGATACTCAGCCGAGACATATTGATTACCGTAACACTTTCGAGGTGGCGAGGAATTCCCAGACAATTTCCTAGGCGATCTTACTACCCGTCACCATCAGGAACTATCAAGTGTGACGGGTTCGGCCGCAGCTCGGGCGGAGCTTGGCTGTAGTCCCCGAACGGGCCGTCCCGGCGCTCCACCGCGGCCCGCACACCGTCGGCTTGCGCGGTCTGAATGAAGTCGTGCGCCTCAGGAGTGTTGCGCATCAACCCGTCGAGGATGCCGCCCAACAATTGGGTGGAGGCCAGGCCCATGTTCTCGTAGGCCTGGTTGACCACCAGTTTCTGCGCCCGCAACTGCGACAACGGGATCTGCGCCAGTTCGGCCGCGATTTCAGCGACCCGGGCTTCCAGTCGGTCGAACGGGACCGCCTCGTTGATCAGTTCGATCTCCGCGGCCTGCACGCCGGTCAGCGGCCGTCCGGTCAGCGCGTGCCACTTGGCTTTGGCCAGGCTCAGCCGGTACATCCACATGCCCGTCAGGTAGGCGCCCCACATCCGGCTGTACGGGGTTCCGATCACGGCGTCCTCACTGGCGATGACCAGGTCGGCGCACAACGCGTAGTCGCTGCCGCCGCCGACGCACCAGCCGTGCACCTGGGCGATCACCGGCTTGGTGGCCCGCCAGATGGCCATGAATTTCTGGTGCGGGCCCGTCCGGGCGGTCACCATCGCGAAGTCCTTGCCCGGATCCCACCGTCCGTCGGTGTTCATCACGTCTTCCCAATGGCGAAAGCCCTCGCCGAAGTTATAGCCGGCGCAGAACGCGCGTCCCGCGCCGCGCAGCACGATGACCTTGATGTCGTCGTCGCGATCGGCCAGCCCGATCGCAGCCTCGATCTCGTCCGGCATGGGCGGAACGATGGTGTTGAGCTGCTCTGGACGGTTCAGGGTGATGGTGGCCACCGGGCCGGCTGTGCGATAGAGCAGCGTTTCGAATTCAGGGGGCATGTGAGAGGGCATGTCAGTGGGCATGTGAGAGGACATAGCCCGAAGCGAAGCCGGTCGCGGACGACAGTGTCAAGCTCCGCCGGTCAGCATTCGGCAGCGGCCTGCCGGTTGTAACGGCGCTTGAGCGCCCAGCCCGCCAAAGCGGCCGTCACAAGCACGGCCAGCCCGGCGAACAGGTACTTCGCGTGGTGCGAAACCGTGGCGTAGATCGCCGCGATGTGGCTGCCGGCGAGGTAACCGGCGAACACCCAGGCGCCGACCCACAAGGTGGATCCGAGCGCGTTGAAGGCGAAGTAGCGCCGCCACTTCATCCGTGCCAGTCCGCACACGATCCCGCTCGCCTGACGCAACCCGTCCACGAACCGGCCGATGAGCACGACGAAAACGCCCCGCCTGGCGAAGAAGCGCTCGGTCGCCGCGAGCCGCTTCTCGGTGAGGAACACGTATCGCCCGAACCGCAACACCAGCGCGCGGCCCCCGAAGCGCCCGATGGCGTAACCGGTGTTGTCACCGCACACCGCTGCCAGGAACCCCGCGATCAACACCAGCGCCAGGCTCAGCTCACCGGCGCCCGCATAGATTCCCGCGGCGATCAGGATGATCTGGCCGGGCAACGGGATTCCCACACCCTCCAGTCCGACCAGCAGGATCACGGCCGCGTACCCGTAGCGATCGAGCGTGGGGGCAAACGACTGGAACACTCCTGGCAGCTGTGAGGACATCAGCACAGGGTGCCCGAAGTCCGGCGTAACTAGACATTGCGGCGGTCAGGGCCGGTTCGCCGCCTGCTCAAACGGGTATCAACGACGGCGAGCAGTCACCGGCGGGAGGGTGGGAACAGAATGCGCCCCACGGCAGGGACGGCGCGGCCGCGGCGCGAGAGCGGCTTGCAGCGGGCGCTCCAAGAGTTTCTGTCGGTGCCGCTGGCAATCATCGCCGGGTTCATCGTGCTGGGACTGATCACCAGCGTGCTGGACGGCTCCGATGCCGAATGGCTCAAGCCCGCCACGCATGTGCTGGCCAAAGTGGCCCCGCCGCAGGAAAACCAATCGATGCTGCGCACGGTGGCTCCCGGAATGCTCACCCTGATGACCATCACCTTCGTGCTGCTGCTCACCCTGGTGCACCGAATGTCCGATGTCTTCACCTGGGTGGTGGTCGAACAGTTTCTGCGGCGCCGGGTGAACCAGGCCTTTTTCGGATACTTCGCCGGACTGTCGGCCTACTACGTGGTTGTGCTGGCGCTCGTCGATCCCGAGCATGCGGTTTTCAGTACCGCGCTCGCCCTGATCCTGAGCGTGCTGGCCCTGTCCGGTCTGGTGGTCTTCGGCTACCTGGTGCTCGACCAGCTGCGGCCGCCCTCGGTCGTGGAACGCATCGTGCAGCACACCATCGCAACCCGCACCGAACAGCTGAGCTGGATACGCCGGATGCGGGACAAGTCGTTGCTCGAGCATCTGCCGGCAACCACCGTGCGTTCCGAGTGCAGCGGCTATCTCGTGGACATCCACCTGAACACCCTGCGGCGTGCCCTCGAATCAACTAGTGGTGAAGCCGAGATCGAGTTCGTCGCCAAGCTGGGCAGTCACTTCGTCTCCGGCTCCGAGCTGGCCACCGTGCGAGCCGAAAGCGCCGAGGAACGCGCCCGCCTGGCCGATGCCGTGCTGGACGCGTTGCGGTGCGGCAGGGAGCGGCAACTGGACCGCGAACCGTCCTACGGTGTGCACCAGCTGTCCAGTATGGGCTGGGCCGCTGCGACACAACGGGATCCGGAGGCCGCCCTGGTGGCGGTCGACGGCCTCTACGTTCTGCTTGCCCGCTGGTCGCGCGAGTCCGCAGCTGCTGCCACGCCCAGCGACGGAGAACCGGCGCTGCCGGTGGTCTACACCGACGACACGATTTCCGAGGTGCTGGCGTCACTGGCCAGCATCGCGGTCGGTGCCATCAACGGTGGCCAGCATCAAACGTGTGCCAGGGTGCTGGACGTGTTCGCGAAGGCGATTCCGCAGCTGTCCGAGGACGACCAGCGCACCGCGGCGATGCAGTTGCGCTATGCGCTGCCGACGGCCACCCGGCACCCCTTCACCGCCGACCTCGATCGAGTGTTGACCGAATTGCGCCGGGTGCTCTCGCAGCACGGCCACACCGAAGCGGCGACCGAACTCGAACACGTAGAGGCACGGCTGAACGACCAATTGTCCAGCTGATACCGCCGGCTATGGTCGGCGAGCCAACTTTCGCCACAGGAACGAGTAGCTCAACGCCGACTTGAACGCGAGCTGCTCGTTGTCCGCCGCACCGCCATGTCCGCCCTCGATGTTCTCGTAGTACCAGACCTGGTGGCCGAGCGCTTCCAATGCGGCGGTCATCTTGCGGGCATGGCCCGGATGCACCCGGTCGTCACGGGTGGAGGTGGTCATCAGGATCGGCGGGTACTTCCGATCGGCCGAAATATTCTGGTAGGGCGAATATTCGGAGATGAACGCCCAGTCATCGGGGTCGTCGGGATTGCCGTATTCGGCCATCCAGGAGGCGCCGGCCAGCAGCAGGTGGTAGCGCTTCATGTCGAGCAGCGGCACGCTGCAGACCAGTGCTCCGAACTTGTCCGGGTACTTGGTCAACATGATGCCCATCAGCAAGCCGCCGTTGCTGCCGCCCTGAGCGCCAAGTTGCGCGGGGGTGGTGATGCCCCGCGCCACCAAGTCGTCTGCCACCGCGGCGAAGTCCTCGGCCACTTTGTGCCGGCCCTCGCGCATCGCCTGGGTGTGCCAGCCGGGGCCGTACTCGCCCCCGCCGCGGATGTTGGCCAGCACGTAGGTGCCGCCGCGGGACAACCACAACCGGCCCAGCACACCGCTGTAGCCCGGCGTGTTCGCCGCCTCGAAGCCGCCGTAACCGTAGAGCAGCGTAGGGGCGGGCCCGTCGCTCCCGGCGGGCCGCACCACGAAGTACGGGACCGAGGTTCCGTCCTTCGATGTCGCGAAATACTGTGCCACCGCAATGTTTTCGGCATCGAAGAACGACGGCGCGGACTTGATCTCCTCGAGTTCCACCGCGCCGGTTCCGGGATCGGTACCGCGCAGCAACCGCGATGGCGCGGTGAACCCGCTGGAGTCCAGAAAGAACTCCTCGCCGGTGTCGTCGGCGGCCACGATCACCGTGTTGGTAGACGGGGGGAGGCCCGGGATCGATTCGCGCTGCCAACTGCCCGGCGTCACGATCTCGACACGGCTGGCGACGTCGGCCAGCGAAACGAGCAGCAGGCGGTCCCGAATCCATGCGTAGTGATACAGGCAGGTGTGCTCATCGGGTTCGAACACCACCTGCAAATCCCTTGAGCCGGACAAAAATTCGTCGTATTTAGCGGCCAGCAGGGATCCGGCGCGGTAGGTCGTCCCGCCGACGGACCAATCCGTGCGCAGATCGATGAGCAACCACTCGCGGTGCACCGACATGCTGCTCGCGTCGGTGGGCACGTCGACGGGAATCAGTTCGGTGCCCCGTAACTCGTAGCGCTGCCGGTTCCAGAAATCCAGCGAGCGGCCCACGAAGGTGCGTTCGAAACCTGGTGTGCGGTCGGTGGAACCGCCGGCACTGACGTCGGTGCTTTCCCCCTCGAAGATCGTCTCGGCCTCGGCCAGCGGTGTGCCACGGCGCCACCGTTTGACGATGCGCGGGTAACCGGATTGGGTCAGCGAATCGGGCCCGAAGTCGGTGCCCACCAGGACCGTGTCCGGATCATCCCAACCGATCTGCGACTTCGCCTCGGGCAACTCGAATCCGTCGGCGACGAATTCACGTGTCTGCATGTCGAACTCGCGCACGACGACAGCGTCCGAACCGCCGGGCGACAAACTGACCAGCGCGCGGGTGAGTTCGGGTTCGAGCACGTCGGCGCCGGCCCACACCCAGTTGTTGCCGTCGGTTCGACCCAGTTCGTCGACGTCGATCAGGACGTCCCATTCCGGCGCATCGGTGCGGTAGCTATCCAGAGTGGTGCGCCGCCACAACCCGCGGGGGTTGGTGCCGTCGCGCCAGAAGTCGTAGAGGTAGTCGCCGCGTCGACGTACGTAGGGGATCCGGGCGTCGGTGTCGAGCACCTCCAGCGCCTCGGCGCGCATCCTTTCGAACTCGTCGTCGCAGAACTCGGCCTTGGTCGGCTCGTTACGCGCCCGCACCCAGTCCAGTGCTTCCTCGCCGGTGACATCCTCGAGCCACAGGTAGGGGTCTTCCGCCTCAGCTGTCATGACCCCCATTGTGGCCACAGCGGTAATGTGAGCCGTATTACATGAACTAACGAGGAGCCGAGCAGATGCCTGTTTTTGCACGTCCGGGAGCTTCCGGCGCGTTGATGTCGTATGACTCTCGGTACGGCAACTTCATCGGCGGCGAGTGGGTGGCGCCCACCGCGGGCCGGTACTTCGAGAACCCGACGCCGGTAACCGGTCAGCCGTTCTGCGAGATCCCACGCTCCGACGAAGCCGACATCGAGAAGGCTCTCGACGCCGCGCACGCGGCGGCGCCGGCGTGGGGCAAGACCTCTCCCGCCGAACGGGCCGCGATCCTGAACAAGATCGCCGACCGCATCGACGAGCACAAGCATGCGTTGGCCGTGGCCGAGGTGTGGGACAACGGCAAACCGATCCGCGAGGCGATAGCCGCCGACATCCCATTGGCCGCCGACCACTTCCGGTACTTCGCCGCGGCCATCCGGTCCCAGGAAGGTGCCCTGTCCCAAATTGACGAGGACACCGTCGCCTACCACTTCCACGAACCCCTCGGCGTGGTCGGGCAGATCATCCCGTGGAACTTCCCGATCCTGATGGGCTCCTGGAAGCTGGCGCCCGCGCTGGCAGCCGGAAACGCAATCGTGCTCAAGCCGGCCGAGCAGACCCCGGCTTCGATTCTGTTCCTGATGTCTCTGATCGGTGACCTGCTGCCGCCCGGTGTGGTCAACGTCGTCAACGGATTCGGCGCCGAAGCCGGCAAACCGCTGGCCTCCAGCGACCGGATCGCCAAGATCGCGTTCACCGGTGAGACCACCACCGGGCGACTGATCATGCAGTACGCCTCGCAGAACCTGATTCCGGTCACCCTGGAACTCGGCGGCAAGAGCCCGAACATCTTCTTCTCCGACGTGATGGCCGCCAACGACGACTTCCAGGACAAGGCGCTGGAAGGGTTCACGATGTTCGCCCTCAACCAGGGTGAGGTGTGCACGTGCCCGTCGCGCAGCCTGATCCAGTCCGACATCCACGACGAGTTCCTGGAACTGGCGGCGATCCGCACCAAGGCGGTGCGGCAGGGCGACCCGCTGGATTCGGAAACCATGCTCGGTTCCCAGGCCTCGAACGACCAGCTGGAAAAGATCCTGTCCTACATCGAGATAGGCAAGGGCGAGGGCGCCAAGATCATCACCGGCGGTGAGCGCGCCGAGCTGGGCGGGGACCTGTCCGGCGGCTTCTACATGCAGCCAACGATCTTCACCGGCAACAACAAGATGCGGGTTTTCCAAGAGGAGATATTCGGTCCGGTCGTGACGGTTACGCCGTTCACCGACTACAACGACGCCATGGGAATCGCCAACGACACCCTGTACGGCCTGGGCGCCGGCGTGTGGAGTCGCGACGGCAACACCGCCTACCGGGCCGGCCGGGAAATCAAGGCCGGACGGGTCTGGGTGAACTGCTACCACGTCTATCCGCCGCACTCCGCGTTCGGTGGCTACAAGCAGTCGGGTTTCGGTCGAGAAGGCCACAAGATGGCACTCGAGCACTATCAGCAGACCAAGAACCTGCTGACGTCCTACTCCGACAAGGCGCTGGGATTCTTCTGATGGACGCTCCGCCCGGAGCGCTCATCACCACGGAGGCAGCCGCGCTGCTGGCCCGTCTGCACGACCGGCACGGTCCGGTGATGTTTCACCAATCAGGTGGCTGCTGCGACGGGTCCTCGCCGATGTGTTACCCGCGCGACGACTTCCTGATCGGGGACCGCGACGTCCTGCTGGGTGTGCTCGACGTCGGTCCGGAGGGTGTGCCGGTGTGGATCTCAGGTCCGCAGTATCAAGCCTGGAAACACACCCAATTGGTGATCGACGTGGTGCCGGGACGTGGCGGCGGGTTCAGTCTGGAGGCACCCGAGGGAGTGCGGTTTCTGAGCCGCGGCCGGGTCTTCACCGACGCCGAGAAGGAGCGGTTGGCGGACGTTGCAGTGATTACCGGGGCGGCGTATGAACGCGGCGAACGCCCGTCGGCCCGAGGCTTTGTGGTGGACCCGAGGGACCCGCAGGACGCGCCGGGAACGTGCCCGAGCCCCGGACGCTGACTCAGTAGAGTCGTACAGCGTGATTCCCCTTCCGCGTGCGTGGTTGCTCGCCGGCGCCATGCTGGTCGGGAGCGCCCTCGGGCAACTGCTCGGTGTGGCGACCAACCTGCTGGTCCACACCCGGATGCGTCCGGATGTCGCGGTCGCGCTTGTTGTGGGGATTCCCAGCGTGATCGGTTTGTCGCTGATCGTGTTCGCCGGCCGGCGCTGGGTGACCATGCTGGGAGCGGCAATCCTGGCCCTGGCGCCCGGCTGGCTGGGCATGCTCGTCGCGCTGCGGGTGGTCAACGGTGGCTGACGAGGCTGACCGCGAGTCCAATCCGGGAACCGAACCCTTTGTGCCGGACTTCGACAGCGGCGAGGTGCCCCTGAGCGCGGAGTACGACACCGGCGAGCCCTCGGTGCCGTTCGTGCCGGACTTCGACGACACGGGTTCCCAACCCGTGCTGCCGCTGCCCGGCTTGGAGGACGAGCCGGTAAAAGAGTCCGCGCCGGCCCAGCCTGCCGTCGCGGAACCCGAGGCCG